>NZ_JAYXBK010000029.1:0-26294 GCF_036016995.1 Paraburkholderia sp. MPAMCS5 | reverse complement strand
CCCAAGACCCGCAAACCCGCACCCTATGTCGAAGGCGCGGTAGCCCGCGCCCATCACAGTACCGCTCGCCTGCTTAAACGCGCCAAAGGCGGGACATCTTGATCAAGACCTTGAAAGGGCTGGCGCTAAGACCCCGATCTCTACAGTGGAAATTCAGAAATGCGGCTTGCTGACTTTATCGAGCATCAAAGGGAGCCCGTTCTCGTGCAGTGGGAAGCATTCGCCGCCACCCTTCTGCCAGCGGCGGCCCGGATGGAACCATTGGAGCTGCGCGATCACGCAGAGCAGATTCTGCTTGCGATAGCCAAAGACCTGCGCACATCGCAAACCCGGGAAGCCCAGCGGGAGAAGTCGCTCGGGCGAGCCCCCGCGCCGATCGACGCCGCTGAAACCGCCGCGCAAACGCACGCCCTGCTGAGAGCACGGGCCGGCTTCAGGATTAGCGAGCTCACTGCCGAATATCGCGCACTGCGCGCAAGCGTCCTTCGCCTGTGGATGGACGATTGCGCGCCCGAAGCCCCCGATCTCGACGATATAGTCCGCTTCAACGAGGCGATCGATCAGGCGCTCGCGGAATCGGTCACCTTCTTCAGCGCCGAGGTTGAGCAGAGCCGGAATCTCCTGCTCGGCATGCTGGGGCACGACATGCGCAGCCCGCTTCAGGCCATCCAGGTGACTGCGTCCTATCTCGCAGCCCTGAATGCGGGCGAGCGGGTGTCGGACGCCGCCGGCCGGCTAGTGCGCAGTGGCGCCCGGATCCAGGCGCTGCTGGATGACCTGACCGACTTCAACCGCAGCAAACTGGGCCTGGGCATCAACGTGGTACCGGCGGACGTCAACCTAGCGGACCTGTTCACCGATGAGCTGGATGAGTTGCGCGCGCTCTATCCCGACAGGCAACTCGAATTGCGGGTGAGCGGCGAGCTGCGGGGCCTCTGGGACGGCCATCGCATGCAGCAACTGCTGCAGAACCTGGTCATCAACGCCATCAAATATGGGGCGCAGGACGCTCCAGTGCGAGTGGAAGTGACGGGCGATCCAATGAACGTACGCGTCGACGTCATCAACACTGGACCTGCTATCGATCGTGCAACGCTCGCTCGCGTCTTCGATCCGCTCACCCGGGGACGAGATGAACGGGGTCAACGCGAGGACAGCGCAGGAAGCCTCGGACTGGGTCTTTTCATTGCCAGCGAGATCGCCAGGGCTCATCACGGTGAGATCCAGGCGCGCTCGGATGAAAAGGACACTTCGTTCTCGGTATCACTGCCGCGGGCTGCCACACCGCAATAAACCAGACGGTCGTCCCAGCGCGTTGAACCCCGGTGGTCTTCGGCGACGCGGTTCCGACGTGGCGAATCTGCTGCTGGTCGACGACGACCCGGAATGCCTCTGGTCCTTACGAGCGTCACTCGTGAGTGGCGGACACCACGTGAATGTTCGCGGGCGATGGGCTGCATCGGCACGGACCGACATCTTAAACTACCAGCGACTTCAATCTCCCAGCATGCAGGGCAGTGATCGTCTACCTCCCTTGCATGCAGGAAAGAAGCAGTCCGGAAACGCCGCGGTGCAGCGTTTCCCATCTGTCCCACTCTCCCTCCAGGACGGCGAGTTCGTTCCTTTGTACGTATGTATCTGCCGCCAGCCGCTCAAGAAGCGCGATGTATGCCCGATACCGCCGCACTTCAGCCCGACGCACCCTCACCTGTACGCTGGCCACCTCGAGCTGGCGCATAAGTTCGTCAATATCGCTCACTTTTAACGCCTGTTGAAGTAAGTTGTTGAAGAATCCCTTCACACCAATGACTTTGAAGGGTGCGACGTGGCTTTGCGAAGCTGACCGCTTCGCACATTGTCCCATGGACAGCAGGATCGAGTCCTGATGCTCTTCCCACTGCCTGGCGGTCTGGATAATTGCGGACAAGACCGCTTCATGAGACGAGGCCGGACACCACGCCCTATGACCGAAACAACTGTGGCCAGGAAGAGCCAGAACCCACGGCGCTGAAGCTGCCCTGTATGACTAATCGACCAAATGCTGGCACAGATTCAGAACCAAGATACGCAGCCGGTTCTCGGCGAATCGGCCATGTCCGAACAAGTGAAGAAGCAACTGGCTGCGCATGCTGGCAGCGGAGCTGATACCTCACCTGGAAGACCCGGCTTCGAGGCTCAAGGTCTATATCTACGAATATTTGAACCTACCGTCGAGCGGCGTCCCGAGGGCAGATGCCTGGCCGACTTCCGGCCTGAGCAGCATGCTCATTACACCCGGTCCAATGGCCGCTCATTGATGTACGGCGCCACTTCCCGCTGCTCGAGTGCGTCCCCAAGTTTCATGCGCAGAAAACTGCTCGTCGTATAGCGCGTCACACCCGCGTAAAACTGGTTCACGAGCCTGGTTACTGTCGCCGAGTAACTTTCGATCAACTCCGGGTTTATCGAAAAGTTGTCGTAGTTGATGACGGCCTGCGGTTTGATCGGCAAGCCGGCTAGACGCGACTCAACATGCTGCCGGATCGCGTCGATCTGATCCTGCGACCTCACCTCTAGGCCCTCGAAGTTGACGAAGAACATGTTCTTCCCGGCGTCGTAATTGAAGCGTTCTTCCAGCGGCAGCGAAAGCATCACCGTGCGCAAGCCCATCGGCGCTGCGCGGAAAATGCGCTCGTCCATCAGACGCGGCGTCTGCTCGATAATCGGCGCGAAACCCATTTGGCCGACGATGTCATTCTGCACGTCAATGCCGGGCGCGACTTCCGTCAGTTCGAGACCGCGCGGCGTGAGCGCAAACACGCAGCGCTCCGTTATGTAGAGCACGGGCTGTCCGCGCTTCGCCGCATATTCGCCGCTGAACGTCCGGTGCTCGACTTCATCGACGAACTTCAGGCACGTGCCTTCGCGCCTGATCTGCAAACGCCCGTCTTCGATAAACACATCCAGATTTCCCGCATTGAACGTGCCGACGAACACGACGCGCTTCGCGCTCTGACTGATGTTGATGAAGCCGCCCGCACCCGCGAGCTTCGCTCCGAACTTGCTGACGTTCAGATTCCCTTTGCGGTCGGCCTGTGCGAGGCCGAGGAATGCAACATCGAGCCCACCACCGTCGTAGAAGTCAAACTGGTACGGCTGATCGATGATCGCCTGTGTATTGGTCGCGGCGCCGAAATTGAGCCCGCCCGCCGGAATGCCGCCGATCACGCCGGGCTCGGTCGTCATCGTGAACAGATCGATCACGCCCTCTTCGTTCGCGACGCTGGCAATGCCTTCCGGCATGCCGATGCCAAGATTCACGACGCTATTAGCCATCAGTTCCATCGCCGCACGGCGGGCGATCACCTTGCGCTCAGTCAGCGCCATGGGCGGCAGCGAACTCGCGGGCACGCGAAGTTCGCTCGCGAACGCGGGCGAATACGGTTCGGCAAAGGTCTGCCAGTGATGCTCGGGCCGCGCGACGACGACGCAATCCACCATGATGCCTGGCACCTTCACCTGCCGCGGATTGAGCGTATTCGCATCGGCGAGCCGCTCGACCTGGGCGATCACGATGCCGCCCGAGTTGCGCGCTGCCATTGCGAGGGCGAGCGACTCGAGCGTGAGCGCCTCGCGTTCCATCGTAATGTTGCCGCTAGCGTCAGCGGTGGTGCCGCGAATGATCGCGACGTTGATCGGGAAGGTTTTGTAGAAGAGGTATTCGTCGCCGTCCACCTGCATCAGCTTGACGAGGTCTTCAGTCGTGCGGCTGTTCAGCTTGCCGCCGCCGTGACGGGGATCGACGAACGTGTCGAGGCCGATCGTCGACAGATGGCCCGGCTTGCCTGCGGCAATATCGCGGAACAGATGTGAGATCACCCCTTGGGGCAGGTTGTAGCCCTCGATGCGGCCTTCGATTACAAGCTGCTGGAGCTTCGGCACCAACCCCCAGTGCCCGCCGATTACGCGGCGCACGAGCCCTTCGTGCGCGAAATGATTGAGGCCTTTAGCCTTGCCATCACCCTGGCCCGCCGCATAGACGAGCGTCAGGTCGAGATGCGCGCTCTTGTGGTCGGCCCTGGCCGAAGACTCTGGATCGCGGCCAGCGGTTGCGTTCGCCTCGAAGAAGCGCTCTTCGAGCGCGATTGCGACGTCCTCGGCGAATCCCACCCCAACGAATCCGCCCGTCGCAATCGTATCGCCCGGTCGGATCAATTCGACCGCGGCACGAGCGCTGACCACCTTGTCGCGAGCGAGGTTGCGCTCAGCGACTGGAAATGGGTATTGGAATACCGGATGCATACCGCCTCCCTGCTTGCGATTGCCGCGACTTTCGCCACGGCCGCACGCGGGCGGGCAACGGTCCGATACCCGCTCGCCTCACGCTGAGTCAGGAAGAAATTTAACAAGCCGCAAGCGGGCCGTCACGATTTATGAGCGAAAGGCCGTCACGCCGCGCTGCTCGTCGTGACGGACCGGTTTCGAACAGCTTGCTAACACCGCAAAAACGAATGCTTTGTCATACGCTCGCTTATCGCATAGCCAACCAGCTCCCCGCTTAACAGGTTCCTAAGCCCAGCCAGGTACAGCCCCCAAGTCTTTTCGCCACAGCGTCCGGGTACCGCTTATGGTCTCGCGCACGGTGCATGCCGACTGCCCTAGTGCAAGTGCATTACGGCCAGCAATCGGCGTTCACCGCCGCCCAACGGGACACCGCAGGATACTGACACTTCAGGAGTGCGTACCTCGATGCGTGACACCGCGGACGCGCTTCAGTCGTCAGTCGGACCGCGACGTGGGCATTGATTGCATCGGTCAGCTGGTCAATGCTGGCGGGCTTGCGAAGAAAGCGCGTCCACCATCGAGGCGCTCCGGACGGCTCGGGCGCCGCCGATAGCATCATGATCGGCATGTCATGATGGGCGGGTTGTGCGCGTACCCAGCGGCATAGCTGCGCTCCGTCGATATCGGGCATCTCATAGTCAGTGATGAGGAACTCGACGCGCTCGCGGTGCAGCAAGTCCATTGCACGACGGGCGTCGCCCGCGACGCTTACGTGGTGCCCATCGCCCTCCAGCGCGACCTGCAGGGACCAGAGGTTTTCCGGGTCATCGTCGACCAGCAGTACGTTTGCCACCTTTCAACTCGCATGAACTTGTGTTGGCTGCAGCCAGCGTCGGCGCTGCACGGTGACCGGCGACGTCACTCCGGAGGCTTCGATGGGGCCATCGCTTTGATGATGAAGCGGCTAGCAGACGCGCCCCCGTATATTGGGCCGCCCGCTTCCGCGCTGTCGATTGCCGCGATCGATCACCGCCAACGTCGCCAACCTTTCTGCGCCTTCCGGCCTCGGGCAAATCCCGCCCTGCGAGCATCACCTGCGCCAACGCTAGCCGGCTTTCGCGGGTGGCTGTGTGGCCGTCCCTTGTCTCGCGCCAGCTCTGCGGGAAGCCCGTTCGCGCCACGGTATGCCTGCGTACCACCTGGCGTTGCGATCGCCTTTCCCTGAGTCGACTGTGCGCAATTGCTGTGCCGCGCCCGGGTTCCGGTCATAAGGCGTTCCCGAGTGAGTCCAGCGGCCCCTTTCCTTGCGGCCGGCTGCAGATGCTCCGTTACCTCAGGGTCCAGATCCTGCACTTCCCCGTCCGGAAGAAGGTGAAATATCCGGCGGCGCCCCCGTCGCTGGCGCGGCGCCCCTTGCCGGGGCTGCCCTAGCCGCGCTCAGTGTCCATGTGCATCGCTTTCAAGGTACCTTCACCTGCCTGTCTGGAGGCACCGCGTCATGGCGTGCGCGGCGCATGCTCCGGGACCGCCCGCACGGGGCCGCCCCCGACAAAACGCACGAGACGCTCGTCGCGCGGTCCCGGCATACCCGGCGAGTGAGGGTCACGGCCCCTTCACCGACCGCCACGCTGGGCGCCCTTCCGAGCGGATGAGCGCGCCGTAGAGCGCCGTGTACTCCTGCGCCATACGCTTCGACGTAAAGCGGGACAGGAACCGCTCACGGATCTCCTTGCGTGACAGCGACTCGAGCTGCGTCAGTGCACGGACCGCGCCGTCGACGTCCTCAACGATGTAGCCGGTCACACCGTCGGTGATCACCTCCGGCACCGACCCGCGGTTGAACGCGATCACCGGCGTGCCACACGCCATCGCCTCGATCATCGCGAGGCCAAACGGCTCGGGCCAGTCGATCGGGAACAGCAGCGCACTCGCACCAGCCAGAAAACCGGCCTTCTGCGCTTCGTCAATCTCCCCGACGAACTCGACATGCGGCTGTGCCAGCAGGGGCGCAATCTGGCTTCTGAAGTACGGCTCGTCCGCTTCGCCCACCTTTGCCGCAATCTTCAGGCGCCGCTTCGCCTTCGCTGCGATCTCGATGGCCAGATCGACGCGCTTTTCCGGACTGATCCGGCCCAGGAACACCAGATAGCCCGGACCCGTCGCCGGCTGCAGCGCAGGCAGGTGCGCGGGCAGGTGCGCGGGCAGACCGTGATGGATGGTGCCGAGCCAGTTCGCCTGCGGCAACGGCAGACGCTGCGACGCCGAAATCGATACCACGGGCGCATTCGGAAACGCGTCGAACACCGGCTGCAGCTCCGGCAGATCCAGACGGCCGTGCAGCGTTGAGACGAACGGCACGACCAGCTGCGAGAACGTCGGAAACGGCAGATAGCTGAGGTGAAAGTGCAGTACATCAAACCGGTGCGCAACGCGCCTGACCTTTTCCAGCATCAGCAGATGCGGGGCCAGCGTATCGGCAATCGACGGATCGAGTCGCATTGCGCGCGGCCAGACCGGCTCGAGCCGCGCCCGGGTGCAGGAGTCACCGCTCGCGAACAGGGTTACGTCGTGTCCGAGATCCACCAGCGCCTCGGTCAGATAGGACACGACGCGCTCCGTGCCGCCGTAGAGTCGCGGCGGCACGGCTTCATACAACGGCGCGATCTGCGCGATCCGCATTCATCGTCTCCCTGTTTCCGGCGCAAAGCCGCCATCAGCCCACTGCGAGCGACGCCCCCAGTGGGCTCCTCGCATTGTTTGCCGACGCGTCTTCCTGCACGCCTCACAACCAATCGTCAAAACCGGTTTTCCGTTGCGCCATTGACCGCTTCCTCGCCCTGCCCGCGTGCTTGCACACCGGGATGCGATAGGCTGCGCATCGTTCTCGCCCCCTGCTTCCTGCCACCGTTTATCCTTTCCGATCGTTTCGTTGTCCTTGCCTTCAACGTTTTCGTCTGAAATTTCACTGCCGTTTCAGCGGCAGAATGTCCGGCAAGCACTCTCTTTCGCTCAGCGGAGCCGAAGGCGACCTCGTCCGATCAGTCGAGCAAGGCGCATACCGCGCTGCATTTCGCCGGCGGATTGCGGCATGTGAAATGTCCTGATGGAGGCAGGATCCATTTGTTGCGCGAGGCCATGCCGAATTGCATGAACGTCGACTAACGCGCAGCGGCCGGCCGACTGCCGCGCTATCATGAACCCATGCTCCCGGAAGAATCCTGGACTGACGAACTGGCCTCGAAGCCCCCGCATTTGCATATTTCTGCGGACGCTGCCGAAGCCAGCCGCAAGCTTTTGCGAGGATCCCGACGCACTACCCGACACGCGCCGTGTGATTCGCCGCCCGGAGGGAAACGCCAATGACCATGATCCCCAGATGGGCGCCGATGCTCGGCGTGATATGCATATGCTGCGTGGCGAACACGAGCCAGGCAGACGGGAACAGCCAGCGTCTGAAGCTGCTCCAACTGCAAACCTTAAATCGTATAGCGCCACATGCCGCGCCAACCAGGAACCAGGCCTTGGACGACAACATGGGGGGGCGGGGCTCCAGGGCAGACGATAGAAGTTCCCAGCCACGGCCAGACAATCGCGGTGCCCCCGGCAATGTACCGCCGCGAAAGCCGTAGCCTGCATCGACTACGTCGCCTCCACTGTTGTCGCCACTCGCGACTTGTCGCGCGTGGCTAATGAGATGGCCCCCCCCCGGCTATTACGCCTGTCTGATCAGCCGGCCCCGCTTACCGCTGTACTGAACACCCCACCTGGTTTTGCGATCGCTGAAATTTGATGACGTGAACGGCACACCGGCCTGACGGACAACCTGGTAAAAAAACCGGCTCGCGAAGCCGGGTGGCTTTTAGGACCATCGGGCGCGACTCTCATCGTGGCGCGGGGAGCAATCCCCACAACGACGCCGGATAGATTTAGGCAAGCCAACCACAACGTCAAAAGTCAAGCTTGCAAAAACGGGGGTGACCATATATTTTTTTGGGCACGGCACAGCGCCCCTGCAAATCTCCAGTTACTACCCATAACCGGCGCGATCCGGTCGTCCTTGCCATAAACCGTTCAATGCCGGCCGCGACGCGTCACTGGACCCGGTGGCAGGCGACCGGGCTTGTCAGCCGGCATCCTCCCGTACGCGCCCAGGTGCAGATCGGCCTCCTCCTGCGTTACCACGGTCACGTGGGCTCACCCAGTCGTAGTGGAAATGGAGTCCTCGCCTTGTCCGTCAAAGGCGTCGTGAAGACAGGGATGCGCTCAGCGCAATCGCGGAACGAAAAATTTCCGTAGGCCCTTGAAATTTCCATTTGGCGTCCTATCTTCAATTTCGCTCAGGCAGTCGCGCCAGCAGTCCGGCGCGCTGCGTGTTTCGCTTTGTTTGCCGCAGCATGGCAGACGGACTGGAGCGCGTAGGCCGGTCCGTCTTCCTGCTGGTTTGATAGGAGGAAACGACCATGAGTGATCTCTACTTCGGGACCGACCTGTTCAGCGAGTTCGACCGTCTGCAACGACAGATGGCGGGGCTCTTCGGCGGCTTCCCGTCAAGCATCCGTTCCGGGCGCTCCGGCGCCTTCCCGCAGCTCAATATCGGTTCGACCGACGACTCGATCGAGATTGTCGCCTTCGCACCGGGAGTCGATCCGGCGAGCCTCGACGTCTCAATCGACAAGGGGCTGCTCAGCATCAGCGGCGAGCGGGTTCCGGTACAGCCGGACGACGCCGGCGACGACACGCGTAGCTATGCGCGGGAACGGTTCGCCGGCGTCTTCCGGCGCGTCGTTGAACTGCCCCTGCACGCGGATCCCGACAAGGTCGAGGCGCACTACACCAATGGCTGTCTGACTGTGAGCATCGGCAAACGCGAGGCGTCAAAGCCGCGAGCCATCTCCATCCGGTCCGACCCGTCGCAGAATTGAGGAGGTCATCATGAACGAGACGAGAGAAGTTGCCAGGGAAAACGAAACCGCAGTCGCCCAGCGTGAAAACGGCCCATCACAACGCCGGCTGACGCTTACGCCAGCCGTGGACATCGTTGAGAACAGCCAGGGCGTGACCCTGTGGGCGGATTTGCCCGGCGTGACACGGGACCGGCTCGACGTGAAGGTACACGATGGCAACCTGTACATCGAGGCCGAGGCGGTGGTCCCCATGCCAACAGGGCTGCGGCTGCAGCACGCGGAGATACGCCAGCCGCACTTCGCACGCGCGTTCTCGCTCGGCGCGGACTTCGACGCGTCAAAAATTGATGCAAGCCTGAAGGACGGCGTGCTGAGGCTGACGATACCGCGCCGCGACGAAGCCCGGCCGCGCCGGATCGAAGTGCGTTCTGACTGAATTTGGCACGCGGGCAGCAACGACAGGGAGAAGCTCGGGAGGCGGCCGGCTGGCCGTCACCGCTGACTGCTGCGCCCGCATACAACATATTGGGTGCAGGCAGGCGGCGGCTTCGTGGTTTCAGTGAAATGACCGTCTGGCTCCCCCTGCCAGACCATCGAGGAGGAAATGATGAACACCGATCCGAAGAAGTGGGTTCCCTTCAGGTTCCTTCGGGGTGCGGAGCGCAAGTCCGGCGCGGACAGCCCGGAAGCTTCGCCGGGGACCGAACAGTGGCGCGGCCCATGGCCGGACATTCCCAGGCTGTTCACGCGGGAACCGTGGCGCGCCGTCGAAGAGTTCTTTCATGATCCGCTCGCCGGACGCAGTGCTCTCGAACGATGGTTTGGCGATTTCAGCTCTTCGCGCTTCCAGCCGCGCATCGACGTCGTCGATGAGGGAAAGGTACTGCGTGTAACCGCCGAACTGCCGGGAATGGCGCGCGAAGATCTGAGCGTCACCGTCGAGGACGGCGCGCTCGCGCTGCGCGGCGAGAAAAAACAGGACGTGCGCAACGAGGAAGACGGCTGCTACCGGCTGGAGCGCGCCCATGGCAGCTTCGTGCGCAGGATCCCGATGCCGGAAGACGCCGACCCCGACCACGCCCTGGCGAAGTTCGACAACGGCGTACTGACGCTGACTGTACCGAAATCCGAGCGGTCGCAACCGGCGAGCCGCACGATCGATATCGGCTAGTGGCAGGCCGTTCCCCCGTACGGACCGGGCGGAACGGCCATTAGTCCACCTGGTAGGGCAGCGAACTTCGAATCGCCGTCGGTCACTGCTGACCCCAAACGGGCGAAGCGCCGCGACGGCATGTCAGTCGGGAGCCGGCGTGGTGCGCGCACTGCGCCGTCGGTCGCGTGTGTCTTCACCGTGATGACGCCGTCCGGCCGCCCATGGTCGATCGCATTCTTGAGCAGATTGGTGAGGAGTTGCCCAAGGCGCACGCTGTCAACGCCTCTATTTCGGCGATTGCGCATGGTACAAATCGCGGAAGGTCGCGGCCCCGTCACAGACCGCAGCGCTGCGCGTCCGCCCGAGCGGTTAAAACCCCTTGGCCCCTCCGGCTAACTGATTCGTGGCGGTGCTCGACGCTGCTTGGGTCTGGCCGAACGCGTCGGGAAACGCGAGATAAAGAAAATCAGAAGCCGGTGAGACGACGAAAGCTTTTTTCATGAAACCCTCCCCCATTATGTCTTCTTCTCTCGCCTGATCAACGCAGGGCGTGGACGGAGCGCTTGCGCGCTCCGGATCTGGCATAGCTGCATACGTTCGCTCAGGTCTGTTCCGCTTTCGCCTGACCGCCCTTCGACTTGCCGCCGCTCTTTCGTGTCGTTTCCTCCTCGCCATCCTCCTCTTGCGTAGCCTTCTGGTTGCCCGCCCTTTCAGCAAATTCACTAAGCTTCAGGTCCGTTGCCTTCTCTTCCTCGAGCGTTGCTTGCAGCAGCTTCACGCCTTCGGCGAAACCGAGTTGTTTGCCAATGGCGCACAGGCTGCCGTATGCAGCGATCTCATAGTGTTCGACCTTCTGCGCCGCGGCCACAAGACCGGCATCCAGAACCGGCCCCTTCTCGATTTCATCGATCAGTTCCTGACCTTCTTCGATCAGCCCTTCCATCGCGACGCACTTCATTCTTTTCAAACGAACGTCGCACATTTCGACAACCTGATCGATTCGTTCCACCTGGCCTTGCGTTTCTTCCAGGTGCGCCTTGAATGCTTCACTCAATTGCGGATCGGAAGCGGCGCGGGATAGCTTCGCCAGGGCCTTGGTTAATTGCTTCTCCGCACTATAGATATCGGAAAGCATGTGAATAAACAGATCATCGACGGTTTTCCGCTGTGTCATGGGGGCCTCCTGATACGGTGAGTGGAGTCTGCAGCGGCGCAACCGGTGTGCCCGCCTGCCGCGGGGGGCGAAAGTTGTGGCCACTCGGCGCACCGCTGGAGAGCAGGGGACCGCTTGCATCGATATGCATGAGGGTACTGAGCGCGTCGAGCTCGCGCAACCGATGCTCGCAGTCACGCGCCGGCATTCACTCTCGGATGGCTCCACGGGCTTCTGTCGTGGGCCGTGATGACGCTGCTGATCGTCTACGGGATGACATCGCTTGTCACCGGCGCGGTCAGCACGGCGAGCAGCATCGCGGCGACCGGGGCGCAAGTCGGCGCGACCGCGGCGAATCAATCCGGCGCCGGCAATCCGTTGATCGACTCCGCGAAGCAGCAGGTGCAGGCCGCCGTTGCATCGGCGGCATCGGCGGCCTCAAGCCCGGATGTTGAACAGAACGCGCGCCAGGCGGCCGACACGGCCGCGCGCGGCGTCGCCCGTGCAAGCTGGTTCTCGTTCGCTGCGCTCGTCGTCGGCGCGATTATCGCAATCGTTTCAGGCGGCGCGGGTTTCCGTCATCAACCGCCGTTCGAGGAAGGCGGCGGCTCATCAACCGAGCGCGACGCCGCCTTGGGCCGCAGCCGCACAGTCAGAGGGGGCGCCCCGCTCTGAGCGGGCGCCACCGCATCCCATCCTGGCAACGAGAGCAATCGATGAACAAGGATGAAACGCACGGCAATGCAGTTCCGCCCGCGGAACCTGCCGAACAGGTCCGCGTAGCGGCCGTTGAAGAAAAGCTCACGGTTCGCGTGAGAGAGACCGAAACCGGGGCGGTGCGTGTGCGCAAGGTTGTGCACGAAGAAGTCCAACCCCTCGTCATGCGACTAAGCGCCGAGCAGGTCCAGGTCACGCGCGTCGCTTGGAATCGCCCGGTAGACGAGCGAAGCGAGCCGCGACGCGAAGGCGATACGCTCATCATTCCCGTCTACGAGTACATCCCAGTTGTCAAAATGCAATTGACGTTGAAAGAAGAAGTGCACGTGAAGACGACGCAGACGCATCGGGATGTGGCTCATGACGTTACTGTGGATTCCGAAGAAATTATCGTTGAACGGCGCGAAGGCCTTGACGGGGACTGGAAGCGCGAGCCTGAGTGAACTGAGGGGTACGGGCTGGAACGGCTGTTGCGCGGATCATCGCACGCGCTTCACTTCCGGCTTGCGTACCCTTCTCTCAAGGAGATTTTGCAATGACTCAGACTCTCATCGGTGTGTTCAATACCATGCAGGATGCCGAACTCGCTAAAAACCGGCTGGAAGCGGAAGGCATTCCGCGCACGGCTATGTCCGTGCATGCAAATGACACAGGTCCGGCGATCTCGACCGACACCGACACACGCGAAGTCGCGGCAGACCGCTCAGCCGGCGAGGCACACGAAGGCGCGATGGCTCGCATCGAGCACTTTTTCAAACATCTTTTCGGTGGGGATGACCGACCGGAAGAAGTCGGCCACTATCAGGAGGCGGTCCGTCGCGGCGGCGCATTGCTCTCGGTGGAAGTCGCAGACGACTCAGCAACGGAGCGCGTGCGCAATGCTCTTTACTCGGCCGGCGCTATTGACATCGATTCGCGGGTAGCCCAATGGCGCGACGCCGGATACACCAGCTACGACCGCAACGCGCCCGCTTACACGGCGGACCAGATAGCAGCGGAGCGCCAGGCGTTTCCAGTTGTGCAGGAATCGCTGGACGTGGGCAAGCGGGCGGTGCAGACCGGCGGCGTTCGGGTCTATTCGCGGGTGACCGAGACGCCGGTCAGCGAGTCCGTGAATCTCCGTGAAGAGCATGCGAGCGTCGAGCGCCGCCCGGTCGATCGCCCCGCAACGGCTGAGGATCTCAAAGAAGCCTCCGTCGAGATACGGGAGACAGCGGAGCAGGCCGTGGTCGGCAAGACCGCCCGGGTCGTCGAGGAAGTGGTTGTCGGCAAGGAAAAATCAGACCGCACCGAGACCATCACCGACACGGTGCGCGGCACAGAAGTGGAAGTCGAGCGCACACCCGGCAATCAGGGCGTCAGCCAGGCTGCGCCTGACGGTAAAAAGACGCCCCTCTGACCGCATGAATGCGCCCGCTTGCGCAGCCCTTAACGCAACCGGGCGCCCCCTCGTTCACCCCGTGTGCGGGCGCACAGCACGGGTGCGATGATGAGGCGGTCTATCGCTGAGGTCAGCATGCACCACGCCTCTGAAAGGGCGGCCGATTTTGTATATGCAGCGGCATTCGACATTTACTTGGGGTGCGTCCGGAAACGGAGTCACCCATGACGGGGATGGCTCTCTCATGTGCGAAGCACACAACAAAGCGCAGGATGAAGCCGACGCTTTCCAAGCACGGCCCATGCAATACCTTGTTCGCCCGTGGATGTACAAGGATGCTTTTGTTAGGCTATCTTAGGGATACTAACGACATGGAGGAGCGCGAGACGCCGGATGGCCCTTCGGCTAATTGCTTTCCGGCAGCCACGATGCTGAAAAGCTCGTGCGGGAGGCATGACGAACGAATCCGTGATGTCGTACTGGTTTTGAGTAATTTCGGTTGCGCACTCGGTGCCGCTGACGTGGGCAGATGCCGGCAACGGGAAAAATCTACGGGCGGACGCTTCTTACCCGCGCAAAGCGCTGAGAAGAGATCCCTGCGCCGTACCGTAAGATATGTGTGAACGCGCCGCTGTCTGTAAGAGACTGGACAGATTTTGAATGCGTCCTTAGTTAGCATACCTAACACAAAATATTACCCGGCATATCGACCTTGAGGCCGTGGCGACTCGAAAATGCCAACACTGCCGCAGTACTGCACTGCGGCGCAGTTCCTGGCATGTGCTGTCGCTCCACGGCGCCATTGACGCGTCAAGCGCCAGCATCACTACCCTCGAGTCTTCCAAGACCATGTGCTCGCGCGGTGGAAAGCGGGCGTGAGACCGGGAAACTCGCGGGCAGCTTCAGACCGGCCACGACGGTCTGGCCGCCGCGATGTAATGCTTCCGTCGAATCGGCGTCTCGATGATATTCAACATCTTCGCCCGCCGATTTTCGCGGTCATTCACATTCACGTGGCCAGAGTTGGCCAAGAACGCCAATAGCGGGCAAGGGCAGCGCTCATGACGTTCAATGCCGTGACCGCGTCCAGCGGCACCAGTCGTGGTGATCAAGATTGCGCAGCAGATTCGCACGGTGCCGTGCTCGACGATAGTGCGCAATCACGCCGCACGCGGCCATCACAAGCACAAACAGACCCATTGCTGTACCCAACCACGATTGGTCCACGTCAACCTCCGTAGGCACGCCCGGATGACCACCAGTGTATCCGCGCGGCACGCCGAATGAATAAAGCTTGTCCCGACAGGTTCTCTGCTACCGTATGCCGGTCAACGAACCCGTGCAAATGCGCGCAGTACGGCGTCGCCACGCGGCGTCACACGAAGAAGCCGCAAATCTGAGCCAGCAGGCGCGTTCGCAATCAACTGCAGTTCGCGGAGCGCGCCAAGCTCTGCACAATCCGAAGCGATTCGTTCCGGTGCGTCCTTCAACAACAACAACGTAGCCACTTCATGTGCGCTCAACATGTCGTCTGCCTCCCGGCGGAAACGAAGAACGAGGAGCCGGATGCGGTTGCGACTGCACCGGCAGGACGCGAATACTAAATCCGGCAATGCATGCGGAAGATCGTCCTTATCGGGTCGGTAAGCGACGTGCAGGGCGGGTACTTTCGCTTTTCGCCGTGTCGGCGGCCGCCTTTGCAGCGCGCGCGAGAACTTCGCGCGCCATCTCCCCGGCATGAGGCACGGCCACAGGCGCGCCGTCCGCCTGCACCGGCAGTGGCACTGCCTCGCTCGTGACGCAGTCGACGCCCTTCGCACGCACCGACAACTCAGCCGGGGCAGTGCCCGCGAGACGCATGCATCTTGTGGTGATTGTGGGCGACTTTGTGTGGGCTGGTTGCTTCCGACGCGATCTCCATCCAGGCACGTGTGTATCCGGCGAACCGCCGGGCCAGCCAAGGCACCACCTCGGCCTGACTTCTGACGAACTGTTCCGGCGTCTGGACGCGCATCTGGGTTTCGCAGTGCAGCATGGCACCGGAGACCGTGGACCTGCACGTATCTATGTTCAGCCGCGTCAGCGCGCAAAGGGCGCCGATCTGCTGACCGGTCACCTGCAACGCGCTAATTGGAACGGATAGAGTGAATGGCATCTGCATAGAGTGCTCTTAATTGTCTCTCGGTTCTCGCCGACGCGCGACAAGCGCGGCCACTGCGATTCCTCACGCGCTCCCGCACCGCAGCCGGATTGCCGGGCGGCCTTGCACGGCGTTAGAGCATTTATTCTAACGTTGCTGAGTCGGATCACTAAGGCGATGAGCCAAGGATTTTCCCCAATATTGGGAAATGACATCCCTCTTGTGATCGGACTGGAAAGCTCGAGCATGGCGTCAGCTGCAAACATGGCAGCTTGTCGTCAAAGCTGCCGCGCGACACATGGGTATCGGCTGCCGACGGACTCGTGCCGCTCGCAACGGCCGCCGCGCTGGCACTGCAGCGGCTCGCGCAAAGCGCGTCGTGATGCTATATTTGATGTAATTCCGCATCAACTTGGGATCGAAATGCGAACCACTGTTACGATCGACGACAACCTTTACGAGCGTGCTCTTGAACTCGCCGACCCTGACATGGATAAAGCCGACCTGTTTCGGGTAGCCATGCAGACCTTTGTTCGCGTCCAGGCTGCTAAGCGTCTGGCGTCCCTCGGCGGCACCGGGCCAGGAATGCCCGACATCCCGCGGCGCCGATCGGAACCCGCGGCTCAATGAGCGTCCTCCTCGATACATCTGTGTGGGTTGATCATTTCCGTCGCGGGAATACGCGACTTGTCCAACTGATCACCAGCGATCAGGCGCTTACACATCCAGTCGTGCTTGTGGAGCTCGCCTGCGGCACGCCTCCTGCGCCTCGTGCGCGTACGCTCCACGACATCGGGCTGCTGCGACATACGACGCACGCGACATGGACCGAGGTGATGGAGTTGATCGAGGCAAGACAACTTTACGGTCGAGGCTGCGGCAGCAGCGACCTTACGCTGCTTGCATCAACCTTGATGACTCCAGGTGCGTCACTTTGGACCTTGGATAAACGACTCGCCCAGCTCGCGAGTGAACTCGGCATCGCGCATACGCATGACGTCCACTAGGCGCGGCATCCATCCGGCACGTCACTCGGTATTTCCAGGATCAGCGCTATCGCGTTGCAACAACCTGCTCTTACAGCTCACCCATTGAGCAGAGCCTTGCGAGCGCGTGTCTGGTCTGAAAGCAGATTTCGTATGCCACGCATTACTTAGTCACGCTAATTAAAAAGTCTACGATGCTTTTATTTAACATACGGATGTTAAAAAGGCTTCACATTGGGCTAGCTCCTCAGGTCAGCGGAAAGAAATTCAGCGGGACCCATATAGCGTATGCCACTGCGACCGGCTCAGGAGCGACTGAGGTCGGTTGGAATCCGTGGACGCCAACGGGTTAAGCAGCGATTTTTGCTCAAATGGAATCGCTGCGTGAAAGCGGCCGGCGACATATAGTCCAGACGCTCCTGTGTGCGCTGCCGGTTATAAAAGATTTCGATGTATTCCGTGATTTCTTTCTGGGCCTGGTCGTGGGTCGCGAACTTGCGATGATAGAAGAGTTCATTTTTCAGTGAACCCCAGAATAATTCGATGGGTGCGTTGTCGGAGCAATTTCCGCGTCTGCTCATTGATGCCTGCATGCAGAACTGTTTAAGGAGCTTCTGATATATGTCGCTCTCCGGTGGGAATCCCTACAAGGCATTGCGACCCTACTGGAACGACGAGGTCACGGGCGCCTCTGGGCCTTGAAGATGCGGCTCCCAATCCTCGGCCGGATTCCTTCCGATGCGATTGGTATCCGGAGCCATCGGACTCGCCGTTCAAACTCTTGCCAAAGCCTGAGCGGCCATCTGCTACGTTTCGCTCTATCCCGATGAACCCCGCATCAAGCCTTGCCGGCTGGCAACCTATACTTGTGGTGAACGTGATTCCGGGGCGCCCTTGTTCGCAATCGGCGAGTTATCCAGCTCAAACCAGCGACGAGCTTGCGATGAGCGGGCTCGGACCGCAAGCCACGACAGTGGGGTAATCACCGGGCAAGCCGAATTGTTTTCGATTGCAAGACCTACGTCTACTGGGAGAACTGTGATGCAACAGAATTTACGTGCTGCGGTTGTGCAATCGGGATCCGTCGTCTTCGATGCGGACCGAACCATCGACAAAGTCGCGATGTTTACCGCCGACGCCGCGCGACAGAGGACTCAGCTTATCGTGTTTCCTGAAGCGTTTGTCTCGGCGTATCCGAAGGGGCTCGATTTCGGCTCGACAATTGGTGGAAGAACCGCCGCCGGCCGCGACGACTATCGCCGTTATTACGACAGCGCGGTCGATGTGCCAGGTCCCGGCACTCGCCGGTTGGGCGAGATCGCCGCCGACCACGAGCAATACATCGTGATTGGGGTAATCGAGCGCGACCATGGCACGTTGTATTGCACTGCCTTGTTTTATGGTCCGGACGGTGTGATGCTCGGCAAGCATCGCAAGCTGATGCCAACAGCCGGCGAGAGGCTGATCTGGGGCTATGGCGATGGGTCGACGCTGCCGGTTTTCGACACGCCGCTCGGCAGGCTCGGCGCAGTCATTTGCTGGGAAAACTACATGCCATTAATGCGTATGGCGATGTATGCCAAGGGTGTTCAAATTTACTGCGCTCCCACCGCCGACAGTCGGCCGACGTGGGCATCCTCGATGCAGCATATTGCCTTGGAGGGGCGTTGCTTTGTGTTATCGGCCTGCCAGTACCTGCGCCGATCGGATTGCCCAACCGACTATGCCGCAATCCAGGGTAACGATCCGTCCACTGTGCTGATGAGCGGTGGAAGTTGCATCGTCAGCCCGCTTGGGCAGCTTATTGCCGGCCCCGTCTTTGAGCAGGATGCAGTGCTCGTGGCCGACCTTGACCTTAATGACCTTGCCCGGGGGAAATATGACTTTGACGTCGCGGGCCACTACGCGCGGCCGGACATCTTCCGTTTGCATGTCAACGAAGCTGCAACGCCTCCCGTCGTGTTCGAGAAAAATGGATTCGGCACCGGCTCTTAATGATCAACGCGGGATTGAGCGAATCGCCAGTCGGCCGTAGCCGACCCGTTGCTGCCAGTCGTGCGGTGCGCGTCGGCGGCCGCTTCCATAGCGGAAACGGCCCGCCGTCCGAGACGGTTACATCTGATAGCAACCGTCTGGTCGAACGTCTCGTCGAGCTGTCCGCGTCGCTGCTACGCATCCTGTTGGCCGGATGAAGCGCGCGACCTTTCCGGCTATTACCCCATAGCGCGGCATTGTTCTGCGCAGCGCCGACAGGCTTCTGCGCATTGCTTACAGTGTTCGTGCTGATGCTTGTCACACTCAGAGGCGCATGCGTCGCATATTGACGCGCATAACGAGCAAACTTCCTTTGCACGACTACTGTCGCGAGCCATGAAGGCGGATGCGAGGCGGCAAATGTCCGCACAGTCCATGTCCGTCCTGATGCATCCGGCCATTTCAGAAACGTTTTGTTCCGAAAGGCATGCGGCTGCGCAATGGTCGCAAGCGCTAGCGCATGCGTCGCAGGCCTCAATGCAAGCTTGGTGTTTCTTGTGTGCCATTTGATCCTCCACGATGTCTGTGATTTGCCCGAGCACTTGCGTGCCGACCTCCTAACCGCCGCAGGCCGCGTACCCGCAATTGGCCACGTCACGTCAGTCGGTCGTAGCCGCAGTGCGGCGTTTGGGGCGGCAGTGGCCCAAACACTTCAAGACCCAGGAAGAAGCGGATTTACATCTTTTCCTTTACACCCGAACGGATTAACCACCAGTTGACGGGATAGCTGGTTGCGAATCCCGCGAGCATGGCGAGTTGCATGGCGAACCAGAATTCCGGGCTCGCAACTTTCGCGATCCCCCCGTAAGCCGGCTTGAACCACAAGAATTGGATGATGGCCATAAGTCCATACATGCCCACCTGCCACGCAGTGATCGACGCGATATCAGCTTTGACGGCTGCCCACACACCTGCGCCTACCGACAGCCCTCGCATCGGTTTGATGGTGAAATACTGAAAGACGATGCCGAGCAGAAAGGCGACGATGAAATCGGGGATCCAGACGGCAAACGTTTTTTCGTTGAACACCGTATGCCACCCGAACCAGAGTGCCAACGCGGGGAAGGCAAACGCCGACCACTCGACAATGATGTCTCCCAGCGTACAGCCGGCACCGCAATGGCTCGTCCCTTTCATCGCCGTCACGGCGAACGGCTGCTCATCGGCTTTCCGCCCGGCGTCAGCGATATTTCGTCCCCACGCGTAGTAGGCGGCACCCCATACGACTGTGCCGATCAACGCTGTGAGGGGCCAGACGACGTTCATAATCCACATCTTCTGAGGGTGTCGAACCTCGTCAACGACGATCGCCCCTGCAGATATCGCGCCCAAAATGAGCCAAGTGACCGATAGCGCATTCAGCCAGGGTGGAAAGGTTCCGTAGGTCATCTCTTTTGGTGCTGGTGGTACAAATGCCAAGCGGCCAGCAAGACGCGTTCCGTTCCGATGACGGGTGTTCGCCGTTGTCCGGTCAGTCGAATCGGCTGGCCGAGCGTCGTCTCCTTGGCCGCACTGAGACAAAGCAGCGCGGTGCTCAAGAGGCGCGCGAGACCCTGGCGGCCGCCCAGTGGCGGCATTTCATCACGCCACGGAAACCGCGGTAGGGTGTTGAGTGAATATCAAGGGTGACGGGTCTCCATGCGCCCGACTCGGTACCGCAAGGTATGAAGGGCTTGCCGCGCTTTTTGGAGCGTTCGTGGAAAACGGTTCCTCGTTCGGCGGCCATGAGCCCGTGATGACGGCGATCAACGCGCGCGCGTTGACCGCCGTGGGAATCTCGATGCGCAAGGCAAGCTCATTCGGATGCGGTCAACGGGAGCACCATATCGCGCGGCGCGAGAGAAATTGGTAGTGGCCTCCCTCGCTGAGTACCCGCCAGCGGACCACGCGAGACAATATGAGCCGCCGACCCTGCTGCGGGCAGAAATGGCGCGAGAGGACCGCACGATTGAGAACGGGGCTGCGTTGCCTTTTCTGTCGCAAAGCAAGGCCGACCTGGGCGTCAGCTCCAGATGGCATTGGCCGTTTGCTTCGATCTCAGGACGCCAACGCGGCGAGCTCCGGGTAACATACAACCGAACGCCACGGCATAGCCGCCACGCGCGAACGTCAAACAGCTTCAGCAAGACGCTGACCCCGACTACCAACTGCTCGAGTTTCACCACCAGGCGAAACGATGCCGCCAGCCAGCGACGCGCGGGTGACTGTTCGATAGCGACGATGGTTATGAATCCGTTTTTTCCTGCGCGGCGAGCCACATGGTGGTCTCCGCTGTTGCCGCCGCGGCGGGCGCTCACGCGTCGATATTTCTCGTTGCTGATCCCAGTCTTACCCTTTGAAAGGGTTCAGCACTCGGGCACCCGTATTAGCGAAATCATCGACGTTTCGCGTCACCACAGTCAGGTCGTGGATCAACGCGGTTGCGGCGATCAACTTGTCCAGCGCGTGCTCCGGGTGAGGTACGCGCAATCGCCCCCATAGTTGCCCGATTTCGTCGTCCACCGCCAGAATTTTCTGGCCAAACTCCCGAAGCACGTCCACGAGCCAATTTTCGAGTCGCGTTGCCTGCGCCTTGTCGCCACGGTGGCGAATGATCTCCACCCCTCGTCGCAGTTCACCAATCGTTACTACCGAGAGGTATAGATCGACGTCATCCTGTATCGCCCTTCGGAAGAAGGCCATTACGCCGCTGTCTGCTCGATCCCGCTTTCGAACTTCGCTGATGACATTGGTGTCAACCAAATACATTCGCCGCCTCGCCATCATCGACACGCGCGAAATCGGCATCGGTGCCGACGTTCGGGATGCTCATCAACACTTCGGCGAACGTCTTGCGCTGGGGCGCTCGCAGCGCCTTTGCCAGGATCTCGCGATGCTCGGCTTCCGCGCTGCGCCCGTGGGCTGCGGCCCGCTCGCGCAGGCTTTGGACAAGTCCATCGTCCACGTTTCTCACCAAAAGATTTGCCATGGTTTGCCCCACCTTTAAGTGATATCAATGCTATCACTTCGCACGAAAAATACAATCATTGATAGCATGTATAGTCGGCATGCGACCGAGCGCTATCCGGGTGCCCATCTTCCGTCTGTATGCAGAGAATGACTTCAAACCGCGTGCGTTGAACGGTCCGGCGCCAGGCTTACTTCCATCAGATCATTCCACTCACGATAGACGCCAGCGTGCCCTCAACGATGAGCAAACGCTGCTGACAGTCCTGCGGTGGCGAACTTCCTCGGAAAAAACTAGCCAGCCCAAAAAAAGCCGGCCACGAGGGCCGGCTAAAAGATCCCTGCCATTTCGAAAGCGTGGCAGAACCTCGGAGACAGAGCAGGAATAGCTGTAAGGGTCGACGCGTGATTTGCTAAAAAGACGGCCGTTTTTCAGGCAGGCACCGCGAATTTACCCATTCTCGCGTCATTGCTGTAGAGCATCGCCTCGCCGGGCCGAACTCAAGAGCATATAAGGTTCGGCCGTACTGCCGCAAGCCGCACCCACGGGTGCGGCTTGACGGTCAGCGATCATGCCTGTCAGCAGCACGGGTACAGACTCATCAGGAACTGCGTCAATCATCGCGTCTATTAGACCATCGACGATTACCTCTCTCACAAGCTACTAGCGGCAGCAGCGTTGCCCAACGATGAACAACGCGACCGACGACAAACAAAGCACGATCGGTTCGAGAAGAGATTTTCCGCTCAGTGCGCCGCCCGTCTCGATCAGGAAGCACGCGCCAATTAACGCACCCGCGCTAAGCATATGTGCGAAACGACCGTTGAGTTTTCGCTGCTCGACCGTAGGTGAAAGGACATCCCTCACGCCGAAGGCATGCTTTGAACGCGAACCCTGATTGAAGTCGACAAAATAGCCGCGTTCCGCGTCACATTCCACCGGGAACCGGACGCCGCCGCACTCTGCCACGAACGATTGACGGTGACCAAATTGATCGAGAATTGCGAGAATCGACGACAAACGCGGTGGCAGCGTTACCTGCGCTGATTCCCGATTGAGCAGAACGTGATCGGTAACAACTGGGCCGTCCTTATAGCAGAGTTCAACAGCGACAATTTCCATGAACCACTCCTTCACAAAGATTAATTGAATTACCGGCCCGAAAATCCGGTCGGCCCACGACACTTAACAACCCGCGAAAAGCGCCGTTCCATCGAGAACGCTGTCGCGATCCGGACCTGAGGAGACGATGAGCTAGAGTCCCAACTGCGGGAATACGGGCACTGATGGCCCTGGGAGACGCCGTGCGGTGCTTTCGCACGGACGGCCTGGGAAGCGAGGACGCGCTCCACGGAGGAGCTCGGCTCGTTCGGATCGATGCGTTAAAACGCGGGGTGTGCAGGAAATATAGCCTCCTCTGTGCTCTGTGTCGGGCGGAAAGCTACGAAAAAAGGGGGTCTTTCGCGCGCAACGAGATGGCAGGAGGATACCAGGAGCGACTCATGCCTGTTGCGATTTCCACCATCGTGCAAAAGCGCATTCCGTTGAAAGCGTACAGGCCGATCAACGCCGCTCGATATACGCCATCGCGCGCGGCACCGACGGGCGATGGGCGATGGGTTGAACGTTCATAACGCGTTTCCTCTTGCCAATCAGCCTGCGGGAACCGCATCGGTCAGGTTACCCCCTGCCCCAGTCTGCGCAGCGCGATTGCACATGGGTGGCTATCATCCTGGCGTCGAGAAATCGACAATGACCGCCGCGGAAGCGGTTTAACCGTGTGCGCATAAAATGGTGCAGTTCGGAGCCTTGCAGCAAGGTTTCAGGCAACCTGGGGTCAAGCGTGCAATACAGGTCAACAAATACTGCGATGCCATCAATCGGGCAGTTGAATTCGCCGAGTATCGACCGCAGGTGTCGCAATGCCGGTTTCGCACGGCGCAACGGAGACGTCCTAGCACAGACGACGCCAGAACCTTCGCGCACAAGAAGCTCATCATCGGTCGTCGAGCGCGTTACAGTTCCCATCCAGTCATACTGATCGATGACGAATACCCCGAACGCAGAAACAGCAAGACAATCCACCCAGGTGACTGGATTTCGCGTGCCCGGCGCGTGCTCCAGTATCACTCCGCGGCGCACAACGCATGCGCCGTCGGACATTTCCTTCATTATCGATGCTACCCGTCTCGTTAACGCCAGAGATACATGGCGTCGATGCGTCATCCACCCAGTGGGATCCCTGCTTAACTTTCGCGAATTGCTGACTGGGTCCCAGAAGCATGAGACGTCATTCGAAGCATCTTTCGTCGCAAGAGAGATCAGTGCTTTGTTGTGTTCCATTTTTTCCCTTTTTCCGTTGACTGCAGAGCCCTGGTCACAAAAATCATCTACGACAGGCGCCTGATCCATTTAATCAGTAATGCGAATTTCACCGGCGGACACCTTCGCGATCGCAGCGGGCGACATACTGTGTCACACTCGATCTCTGCGGGACGGCCCATCCGATACGATCTGTATCCGACCTATCGGCGAACATGGGCACGCCTTCGATGAACTGGCGGACCAGGTCTTCCAATTTCGCAATCCTGGCGTTATCCGTCAGGCTGCACTTCAATGGTTGTCGATCATGCCTTCGAGTGAATGGCGGCAAGCATAAGACACGGCGCCAGGCAGAACGACTTCCACTAACCTTAGCGTGCCATGTGCAGTTGAAAGTCAAGGACAACGCTGGCGGAGAAATGGAAGGGACTGACCTGCGGTCGTTGTCGGCCTCGTTGTCGGCGTCGTTGTCGCCCAGGCTATCGGCCGTGGGCGCACCCGGCGTTAGCGATGAATTCGCGACCAGTGGCAAGTGGAATCTGGAATGTGGAAAAGCAAGAGCAGGGCTATTCCGCCTATGAAGCAAGCGGGTCCGGTCCCATAGATGCGGGGATCGCCGAGAGCGCAGTGTTTGCGTACAGAGCATTGAAAAAGGGCTGCGTGCCTTCCACAGCATGAAACTGTGCGAGCGGAGGCACCATCAACTATTTGCGCATTGCGCGCAAGCGCTGCGACACCGTTGAGACTGGGCACACTCGAAGCCCGGGAACTCTCTTTTCATTCGCTGGAATTTCACGGGAACTGATGCGCTGATACCGTCACGCAGCCCTGCGCTGCTCGTTCAGTTGCCGTGTCGCGCGGCGTATCCCTTAGCGAACGCCGCCTTGAACTTTGGAGTGTCGCGCGCCCAGCGGAACATGGCGATAGTTTCGCCACTTAACGTAAGTCGTTGCAAAACGCTGCAGATCGCCAATTCGAATTCGCGACGATATCGGAAAAGGAAGTCTGCATGGTTGCAGTCGATAATGAGTTGCCGCGCACCCCTACCTTTCCTGATGCGAATACGAGCAAGGTCCGATGGCTGCACGTTCTCGCCGTTAAATGCCCAAAGAATATTTTCGATTGAAGCACCCTTCATTACGAAAGAAAGATGTCTCGCGCGCTGCTGGAGCGCTTGTCGGCCCCATGCCTTTTCAAACGCCAGGAACTTGCGGCCGACGACGAAAGTCACCCCGCCCATACCGCGGAAATATGGCAGGCTATCCATGAGCGCTGTGATGCACACCGCATCGCGTATGTTCTTTCGGGAAAGATCCAGCGCACGCGCGCAGCCGCTGTAATTGGCCCACTTCCCCTGGATAACCCCCCGATGATATCGATCTGATAAATCCTTCGGCGAGTCGGACGACCCTTTCGGGACTGCCGTCTCAGATGTCCCGCGACCGCTCAGCGCGCGCTTGGCCGCAAACGCTTGCCCTTTTATCGTCGCAAGCGCCGCCCTCGTTGAGAGCTTGCTGCCAGCTGAAACATGCTGTGCGATCCGTTGCACCACGACATCAAGGCCATCGCGCGCGATAACCTCGCGAATCACCCTCACAGAATAAGGCGTGATCTCACCGGGCGACTCGAACAAGCCGACAAGCTCTGCGGGCAGCGCATCCAATTTGAGCGCCAATGACAGTTCCGCCTGACTGATGCCGAGCGCATCAACTGCGCCCTTCTGCGTCGCCCACTTTCCTTCAGCGAGCCCGTCCCGATATAAAAATGCAGTGAGAACGCACTTGCGTTTCTTCATCGATCGCAGCAGTCCACCACGGGTCATAGTTTCGTCTCACGTCCTGAGTCGCAGCCGTCTGCGTCCTCAGCAATACGATACGCGAGTTATGAGCGTGATGGCGGCGGAATGGCGTGTTAAAAACACCGTCTTTAAAAAAACCGGAAGACGCTGGACTCAAAGCGCCACTTGAGCCGCAAGCTGCGCGCCGTCGATGAGCTGCACTCCTCCTTCCTGGACGACAAGGGGGCACGCGTTTTCGACCTCATGATGGAGACGCCGAATGAACTTTCTAAATCTCGCTCTTCTACTATCTATCCGCGAGGTCAGTGCTTCGAGCTGCATAAACATATCTTTGTCAGCAGCTCCGGCGTGTCCTCACAGAAGCTGGCGTTACGTTAAGGAAGATCTGCAAAAGTCCTGACATTACGTTGCTGCCGAGCTATCCTGGAAACAGAGCGGATTTGGTGAGGGGCAACATGATGACGCAGCTTGGTCTTGGTCTGGATTTGTCGACGAA
>NZ_JAYXBK010000028.1:0-39019 GCF_036016995.1 Paraburkholderia sp. MPAMCS5 | reverse complement strand
ACCTGATGACCTTCCTCCGCACCTTGTAACCGAATAATATGTGCTGTTTGCTTTCCACAAAGGTACTGCCTTGGCCTAGTTCGTTATCGAGCAGCACATATTTTTTACTGCACCATACTCGTGGCCCAAGCCGCGGTTATTGCGCGTGCCCTCCATGCCGTAATGGTCGAGTAACGCCGCATAACGTGTCGTGAAGTCCTCCTGCTCCTGCAAGTTCTTGAAGGCGGCCGACAGGCTGTCAGAGCGATGTTCGTGCGGGCTGCCGCCCGCCTGCCATAGCGCGTTCTGCAATCCCGCAGCGAGGGCCTCGAAACTCTCGCCGCCCTCAACAACGTTCGCATACTCCCAGCGCGAGAACGCCAGTACGAAGTGATACAGCCGGTGGCCGAACGGGGCGCCGCCGATCGTCACGCACAGCTTGCTCATATCGGTGAAGTCCGATAGTCCGCGCACGCCGGGCTGATGCTCCTGGGGGAAGAACACCTCCAGGCTAGGCCCTTCGAGTGCCCGCCACTGGCGAATACGTCGCTCCAGCGTGCGACGCATGCTATCGGGATATCGATCCGGGTGATCATCCTGCAGCTTGCGCAAGATCGTGATGCCCATCAGGTTGGGCGCGTTGCGCAGCAACGGTACGACTTCGCTGTCCCATACGTCGACGAAGGGATCAGGGCGGGTCCGCCATGATTGGCGTGGCTTCTGGGAGGGCAACGTGGCATCGCGCTCGATGCGGCGTGCCGTACGCACGCTGATGCCGGTCTTGGCGGCCGCGACTTCCTGCGGATGGTGTTTGCGCTTGTTCATGTAGAGACGAACCTGTTGGTCGGTAATGCGGGTTCCAGACATGAGCTGACCGCTTTTTATTTAAGCTTCGATCAGCCCATCCTAAAGCCCCGTCGACCTGGCGCCGCCGGTGGTTCGTCGTCTCCGGCGGCTACGCCGCCTCCAACTCCTCACCACCGGCCAAAACAATCGTCAACGACCGGCCAAGACAATTGTCGCCGCCCAACCGCGCGACGTCTGTGAATAGTGATAGTGTTTTTACTTGCTGGATGCAGCGTCTGGCCTCCTCCAGGGTGGGTGTTCTAACGCTGGTCCAGCCAGGTGAGCGGCGGCCGCCGCGGGTGAACGGACAAAGGAAACGCTATGACGAAGCGACTGGTCGACGTATTGGACAGCGACGGCGCTGTCATCCATACATATCCTATTACGCTCGACGGTCCTGATGATGGGACGGACGATGCTGCATACAAAGCAAAAGCGCTGGAGGCGGCCGGCCACGGCCGACTGGTCTCCGACACTGAACTCGGCAGCCTGACCGCCAGAATGCACGTCAGTAGGGGCGGCCAGATGGCGCCCTACGGCGATGATCTGCGAGCGTCTTCGGAAACGAAAGCGGGTCTGGAGCAGACCGTTCGCGAACGCGCCTACTTCCTATGGCAACAGGACGGGTGTCCTGAGGGACGTGCGGAGCAATACTGGCATCGTGCGCTTGACCAGCATCTGCGGGAGCGCGCCTATGTGCTTTGGGAGCAGGAGGGGCGACCCGAAGGGCGGGCCGACGAGTATTGGCGCCGGATCTGCGACTTCGAGGCGAAGTGAGTGGCGGAAAGCCGCCGCCGCGGTGAACGTGAGTACGTGAGTCGATGTGCCAATGAGTAAGCCAAATGATGTTCGGTAAGCGGAGTAAAACGGGGCGATGAAGTGCCCGTTGCCGTTACAGAACGGCTCGCGGTATCGCCGGATTTGGCTTGCGTAGGCGGCTAAACTTCCAATAGCGGCAGTCTACCCAGCGCGATCCGCTCCGTCGGTGGTCGCCGCCATCTGTGATCAGCGCCCGCGTGTAGCGGAGCAAAAGACGCTGGACAAGCGACGGCGGTCGCCATCCGAGCGAATTCTCAAGGTCGACATGTATAAACGGTTAGGAAAACTGAACTCAAGTGGTTCAGGTAAATAAAGACGTCGGTGCCAGCCAATGGGTATACAGTGGGGAGACCGGTCGCCCATGAGCGACCTCCAACTGCGGAGCCCATCATGCGATCGCAACTCAAACCTGCTTCGGCTGCAATTGGCAGCGAGAGCGAGTACGCCGTCGAACGCAGGACGCGTGCTCATCTACTCGACGCAGCGGATGCTCTGAGAGCAGAGAAAAGACGCGTCAGTTACGCCGCGATCGACTCCAACGCCAGTAAGTGGCGCTACTCGGCCGTGCGCGCGAAGAGTTGATCGCGGTGCTTCAATTTCCCAATCCCAGTCGTAGCTATGATGCCTCCCGACATTGCGTGTGTTTCTGGGGGTACGACAATTCACGCGAAATCACCTTCATGGTCGACGACGCCGTGCTCAGAAATCTGCAACCTGGGGTTGGATCCGACGAGCGGTCGGTGCTTGGTGCCTTTGACGAGTTTCGCGAAAAGGTTCTCGAAATCGCCAAGAAGCAGTATGTCGGCGGTCCGCAGAATCGATATTCGATTTCATGAGCTACAGACCTGTCGCGAGAATGCTTCCAGATCTGCCAATCCGTGGCTTTCTGGAGCGCCCTGCCCAGCGCCCTAACGGGGCAACGCCGCTTCGCTTCTGACGGCGATCAGGGGTGCCACGATCGCCTGTGCTGCATTTAGCGCAAGGTAGTCTGAATCGACCGTTCGTCCGGCCACGCCGGAACGTCATCCCTGGACCCGCTGAGTAGCGTCGCTGGCTGTATCGCACTATGCAGCCGCGCGACACGGTTCGCACGAAACAAGCCTTGGCCACCTAAAATTATAAGTAGGGTTCTGACCTCAAAGGAGGCTGCCATGACCCAGTCAATGATCAGTTTTGTAGTGGGGATTGTGGTGCTGCTATGCGTCGCGATACTCGCGGCGGCACGGTACAGGCGAGAACACAAGGACGAGCCGGTTACCCGCTGGCTAGACGTGCATCCAATTCGCGACTGGCTGCACCATAAGCACTGAGTGATTCGACATGATTTTGGAAGCGCTGGGGCGCGCGCGTGCTATTTCTCTATCGTGCGGTCTGTCGCCGGATGTAAAGCGAGAACAGATTGAAAAGGATGATATGACGTATGCAATGTGGGGCATCGCGGTCGGGCTGGCGCTGATGTTCGGCGTGTCGCTGCGGCGATACAGGCGCAGCCTTCTGCGCAAGCGGGAAATCCGTTGGATGGATGAGCATCACCTATTGGACCGGCTGCGCGAGCAGCTGGGATGGTCGCTCCAGAAATGACACGTGCTGGGCAGCTTGGCACGTTGCAAGGACTACTTCTTGAAGGAGTTAGCGAAATGACCATGAATTACGCAGGCAGGTCGCACGATGAAGCTGTGGCAGCGCGGCACAGGCAGAAGCAAAAGGCGCAGGAACAGGCCGGCGGCGAAATGGCGATCGAAGGGACGGAGGCCGACGCGGAGCATAGTTGCGGCGAGCTCTCCGAGCGGGGAAAGCAGGTATGGCGAAGCGGAAGCGGGATCAACGGTGGGGGAAAGGAGTGATAGGGTCTCGGTGTTCTGACGCGACGGCGGGCGGAGCAATTCACTTCGCCCACCGTCGCGAGCAGATCCGTTCCGCAACTCCGGTGCCATTTGACCCAACCCGTCTACGCCGTCTCGAGAGGCGTCACTGCGGCCTCCGTTATGCATCAGACGTGTCTGCGGGTGCTGAACCGTGATCAAGCGGGAATGCGAGCGCCTGTTACCGGATTTGAAGGCGCTGCGAGCGGGACCTAAACCGGTCGCGATCCATCCTGGTGACCGTCGGCGGTGGCCTTGCCTGATGTCAATGCGCGCTCGACTTCATCGAATACATTAAGAAGTCGGATTACGCGCCTGTTCCCGTCGGGTAGCAGACCCTGCTGCGTCGATAGCGAAGAAATGCGACGCCGCCAGTACGATAGCGCGAGCGGATTTCCGCGCACAAGTCACGGAATGATCTGTTCGAGGTGCGTCAGGTCTGTTTCGAATTGGTAGCGCGACATCAGGATCCCTTGCCGAAGTGATTCCGTGTCACTCACAGATCAAGTCTGTACCGGCCGGGCTGGCATGTCTGCACGCTGCCGTACAGGGGCTCGGGCGCCCCGAACCTGTCACACGAGCCGCGGATGCTTCACACGTGCGGCTTCACGCCGAAATCCATGCCGCCTCGCCTGGATCGAGATATGGCACTGTAGCCGCTCTTCTCAAACCTGCGCCAGCAGATCTGGCGTCAGAGCCTGGTTAGGGCTTTTGTACCGGGACGATGCCACACCGCTGCAAAGAACCGACGCTTCGACGGTTCTCCCGCCTCCGCCGTCTCAGGGCGGAGCGATAAATTCCGTATGAGTCATCGACGTTCAGGGCCGCATGAAGCCGCTTCCAGCACCCAGCCATTTCCTTGCGTGCCTGACCCATTGCTTCGGTGTTCTGTGTCGAATCCCTTCGGCGGCATCTCGCTCTTTACCTCCCTGGACCACCGGCATGCCATCATCCGTCGCATTCGCCGCAGCCTCTCTCTGTCTTCTGCTTTCTGCCAGTTCTTCGGCATTTACCTGGTCATCAATCATGACGCACTCCTACTATGTAACAAACTGGTTCGCCAACAGGCGGTTGGCGTCGCCCTCGATAGTCGGGACGACGCGGCACATCGTAAGTTCGGGTTTTGTGATTGCTGACGCCGGTCGTGGCGTGCGACGTCATCCGTCCATGGACACCCGGCGTCTAGGGCAATTGCCCTTCGTCCCGGTTCCCAAGTTCGTGGACGGCAGCCAGCGTAAAGAACGTAGAGCGCGTCGAGTGACGCTCTTTTGCTGCAGCATCGACTCTCTGCAGCAGACTCTCGGGCAGACTGAATTGAACACTCACGGCTTTCGAGGTAACCCGCGCCAGATTGATCTCGATGAACATCCAGATCCCTTTCCCATCGTCCATGTCGAGCGTATGCAATTCCGACGTACTGCAGGTGGGAGCGGGTATGAGTTCCTCACTTCGGTCATACATCAGTTCGACAACCTCCTGTGCGTTGCGTTTCAGTTCATCGAACGAATGGCCACGCGCAACTGCTCGGGGAAGATCAGGAAAACTGGCACGAAAGCCGGCAGCTCCATCACGGTGCACATAAAGCGGATATTGCATGACCTGCTCCACTCAAGCTTTGGACTGACTGACATTCGATGTGTCAGAGTCCGGTCGCCTCAACCTTGCCATCGACGATGTCTTTGCCGTATTGCATCGCGACGTCGATGGCGTCGCCCGCGGTGGTGGGACTTCCCGCGTCGAACAACGTTGCATAGCGCCGGGCCTTAACCTCGCTGGAGGGAATGGTGTCGATTCGCACGACGGATGAGAACTGGCGCGGACCTTTGGCATACGGGTCACGGTGCAGCGGGAACTCCTGGTGAGAGTACGCACGTAGCTCGTACCCTCTGTATTCGATGGTGGGGATGGTCATGATGGCGTGCTCCTTGAGCGATACTGACCGTCATGAACCCATGCCTGTCCGGATGCGAAAAAGGGCGGTCAGGTCATCTGGATCTTTTCACAATGCGCTCAATGCCATCGAAAAGCAAACTAAATCGTGGCGTGGTGAATGTGAAAGCTTGCGTCGTGCCGGCATCGCAAAGACGACCTGCTCATGCACATCGTTTTCGTGCTTGCACGTGAGCCGCGCATCGCTATCGCCTACGCAATGTCGGGTACTGCGGTATCCGGCGTCCGGGTGCCGGCGCGAGCCCGACGGTTTCCTGCTTCATGCCCTGAGCCCGCATCACCCAGCCGATTGTCGAGCGCATCGCGTTAAAGGCAGTGTCCGTGCGAAAAGGGGGACTGTCCACGGTTGGCCGGAGTCTGCGTCCGGTTGGCGTTCTATTGGTTATCCAGGTCTTCGGCTGTATCTGCCACAGTTGCGTTACTGCGCGGTTCAAACACCACGTCGTCGGCTTTCGGAAGGGCCGTTAATCGACGCGACGGTCAGCGGCCGTTCCCGAAAGCAGGTCGAAGGTCTCAAAATGGCCGTACCCGGTCCGGTCACTGAGAGACCGGGTCGGGGAAACAGAGATGGAATCAGTCAACTGGGCCAAGCAACACGTCGACTGCGGCTTGTCCGGCGATTTCGCCTACCAGGTAGGCCCAGCGTTCAGTGAAGGGGCCGTTGCGCAGTGGTATGCGGCCTCCTCGCGCGCCGAGCACTCCGAGGTTAGTGCCGCCTTTTATCTGAAAAGTCACGTCAAACGTGTCTTCAGCAGCCGGAGTCAATTCGACATCAATCTCGAAGCCGCGATACGCGATCAGTCGGTGCATCAAAGCCCCCGTTTGGTCATTGGAGATTAACATTGAAAGACAACCCTGAACGGTCTGCACAGTAATACGCGCGCCGGACCTCGTCCTGCGTCGCGCTGCATGGCAGGCCGAGAACTCGTAGTGGTCCCTGTATTTCATTCCGGCGCCCACCTGATTCCGGGTCGTGCAGCCATCACGCATTGCGCCCGTCTGTTGTCCGTATCTGTTGCGCTTCCTTCAGTTCACGCTACCCGCGTGTCGCCAGTCTGTCGCGGCGATCGTCCGCTCGAACTCGACTTCCGCGCGCAGTCCGTCCAGATCCCGATGCACGATGGCCACGGCCAGCTTCCTGCCAGCACGGCGATACGTGATCGTGCAGTTCTGGGTCCCGGCATCGAGCTGACCGTCGATCCCGGCCTCATCCCAGTGCTGCGCGTGCCCGACATAAGCGAGACCGAAATCGTATTGCTCGGTCCAGAAGAACGGCACGGCGTCGAACCGCTCGCGCCGGCCGAGCATGTTGCGTGCTGCGGTCTGACCCTGGCGTTCGGCCACTACCCAGTGTTCGACGCGGATGCGCTCGCCAGTGAGCCGGTCCGGCCAGCGTGCGATGTCGCCGGCCGCGAAGATGCCCGGGACACTCGTCTCGAGATATGCGTTGACGATAATGCCGCGATCGATCAGGAGTCCCGCCTGTTCGGCGAACGAAATCACCGGCCGTACGCCGATGCCGACGACCACAAGATCGGCCTGAAGGTGTTCTCCATTTTTGAGGCTGACGTTTCCTCTGTCGATGGAAATGGCGGTGGTGCCGAGATGGAACATGACGCCGTGGCGTTCATGGAGCCCGCGGATGAAGTTTCCGACGTCCGGTCCGAGGATTTTCTCCATCGGAACGGCATCGGGCGCAATCACATGCACCTCGACATTGCGCGCGCGCAGCGATGCCGCCACTTCGAGCCCGATGAAGCTTGCGCCGATCACCACCGCCCGCTTTGCCGTGAGGGCCCGGGCGACAAGCGTGCGGCTGTCGGCAAGCGTGCGCAGGTAGTGCACATGCGGGAGATTCGCCCCCGGCACATCGAGCCGCACCGGCTCGGCGCCGGTCGCGAGCAGCAGCGCATCGTAGGCAACGCGACTGCCGTCCATGAGTTGCAGGTGCCTGTTCCTTGTGTCGAGCGTGATGACGGGAGTGTCGAGCTTCAGGTCGATGCGATGCGCCTGATAGAACGTCAGTGGACGTAGCGGATTCGATTCCGCGGACGCGGTACCGGCGAGGAAGCCCTTCGACAGGTTGGGCCGGTCACACGGCCTCGATGGATCGGCGCTCACCAAGGTGATGCGGCCTGTATATCCCTCGAGACGGAGTGTCCCGGCGGCGGCATTGCCTGCCGCGCCACCTCCCACGATAACGATCGATTGCGGTGTGCCGGGCGCTGACGGCAAGGGCTTCGGTTCCACAGGCATGAGCTTTTCGCGAACGTACACGGTGCCGTCCCGCTGCTCGACGCGCCAGCAGGCAACCGCGTCCAGTGCGGGCGCGCGGAGCGCGTCACCGGTGCGCAGGCTGAAACAGGCATGATGCCAGGGGCAGCGGACCGTGTCGTCGACCAGCAGCCCGTCGGCCAGTGGAGCGCCGTAGTGCGTGCAGTGGGCGCCGACCGCGAAAAACTCATCACCATGCCGCGTGAGCAACACCGCTTCGCCGTGTGCGTGTCCTGCCAGCATGGCGCCGTCAGTGACTTCCGAGAGCGCGACGCCGTTGACGAGGTCCGGCCCGCTGAGCTTTTCCCCGGATTCGTTCATTCGATCCTCCTGACCTTGATGATGATCGACATAGTCCCGCGCACGGCGGCGCCAGCCGGCGTAGCGGAGGAATTATAGATATCCGCCGATTGATGCCTGTATGGACTACAGTCGAGTGACGGAATACGAATGCGGAAGCGCCGCTATTCCCGTCCCTCGACGCCTACACCATAGACATGCACCATCTGGCCGCCGAGCCAGCCTGATACAAAGAGAAGCGCGACGCCAACAATCGAAAGCACAACCGGCGTGCTCATTCCCGGGTTCATGCTCATGGAGCTTCCGGCACGCAACCAGATATTGATCGCATACAGCACGACGACGGTGAGATTGATCGCCATGTGGGCGAGTGCGATCTTCCTGACTGGCGGAGCGAAACTCTTGTAGAAGATCAGGTCGATAAATCCTGGCACTGCCGCGCAGAGCGCGCCGACAAGGCCGCCGACCATGCTGAAAAACGCGACAGTGAGCCACGCATCTCCCGAGGCTCCCGCGAGACGGATCAGATCGCAGATCAGCGAGAATATCCACAGGCCGATCGGGAAGACAACCAGCATGGGGTGGACAGGATGTTTGAAGATGCTCGCAGGAGTATGCATGGGAGTCCTCATCTGGTTGCTGGTCGGTTTTCACGGACACCCTGACGGGTCGGCTGACGACACTGTTTCGGCGGTCTTGATTCTTTTCCCGGTGCTCCGTCTCATCGGCGATGAATCATCGACGACCGGGCGGTGAGGTTCTCGCGAACGCTCGGAGCAGGCGTGATGCGAACTGCGCGCAGCATTGGCATCGTGGATGGCATTGTCAATAATTCCAACGATAGGAGCCAGAGTGCTCTGGGCGCGGCACACACGCGCGTGAAATGTCTTTTCATGATGGATCTCCGTAGTACCAGCTTCGCAGGCCATGGTTCGCACACCGTCCCGGAGTGCGCCATACCGGATCTGGCCGAGGTGTTGCAACGCTTCACCATACAGTCTGATGCTACGCGTGCGTAAGAGAAGGGAGAATAGGCAGATCTCGACCGCCGGGGTCAGGCATTCTTGACGCCTACCGCCGGACCGCGTCAGGGAGGGGTCAGTCCGCAGGCGATCGCGAACTTGACCAGGGCGGCGAAGCTGTCGATGTCGAGCTTCTGCATGAGCCGGCTGCGATAGGTATCGACCGTCTTGGGTGACAGACACAGCGCGCGCGCGATGTCGGCGGTGCTCCTGCCCTCGGCGACCAGTTGCAGTATCTGATGCTCACGGCTGCTCAGCTTGCCGAGCGGATCGGTCGGCTGGTGCTCGCGAATGTAGTCGTCAACCACCGTTTCGGTGATCTTCTGGCTCAGGTAGCGCCGCCCCGCATGAACGCTCCTGACCGCTGCCACCAGTTCGGCTCCCGCTGACTCCTTGAGAAGATAGCCTTTCGCTCCCGCCTGCAGTGCGCGAAAGATGTGCTCGGTAGTCGAATACATCGAGAGGATGATCACCTGAGTCAGGGGTGACGGCTGGTGGAGAAGGCGGGTTGCTTCGATTCCGTCCAGTTCCGGCATGACAATATCCATGATCGCGACGTCAGGCTTGAGCTCAGTCGCCTTGTGTACCGCTTCCCTGCCGTCCCGCGCATGCGCGACGACAGATATGTCCTCGTGTGCCTGAAGCAATGCCGCGACGCCGTCACGAAGAACCGAATGATCGTCGGCCAGTAACACCCGGATCGTCATTGAACCCTCCGTACCGTGGCAATCACGGTCGTGCCGGCCCCGGGCCGCGACTGGATCCGCAACGATCCTTCCACCGGGCGCAAGCGCTCGTGCATGATAAGCAATCCCAATCCGTTGGTTCGATGGTCAGTCCGGGACCCGGCATCGAAGCCGCAGCCGTCGTCTGTGATCGTCAGGGATACGCTTTTCGCATCGGACGCGAGCGTCACACGCACCATGGCAGCCTGGGCGTGTTTCAGGACGTTGGCGAGGGCCTCCTGACTGATCCGGAACAACGCGGTTTCGACTTCCTGTTGCAGCCGGGGAACGGTGTGCTTTGCCTCGACGATGACGCGAATGCCAGTGCGAGCGGCAAACTGCTCGCCATACGATTTCAGCGTTACGGCGAGACCGTAGTCGTCGAGAACCAGGGGGCGCAGCGCGCCGGCCACGTCACGTACCACCTCCACTGTACGTTCGACCAGCGCGATGGAATCGTCCAGTCTGGGGCCAACCCTGGTCAATAGTTCCGCTGGGAGCTGGTCCTTGATGATATGCAGATTAAGGTTGATGGCCGCGAGATCCTGACCGAGACGATCGTGCAGTTCTGCGGACAGATCGCGCCGTTCCGTTTCCTGGATCTCCACAACGCGCTGCGATACGGCCCGCAACTGCTCTGCATGAATTCGCGCTTCGGCCTCAGCCCGTTTGCGCGTCGTAATGTCGATCAAGGTCGCGCGCGTGTACAGAAATCTTCCCTGACTATCCCGTACTGCCGCAATCCGCAGGAACGCGTCAAACATCGATCCGTCTTTGCGGACGAGCGCCATCTCGATCTCTGCAATCTCCCGCCCGGCGATGAGTGTTGCGATTGCGCGCTCATACTCGCTGTGGAAGGGCGGATCAACGAGTTCGGCGAACTTTCGCCTGCCGACGAGTTCCCGCTGCGAGAAGCCGAGCCACGTCAGTCCCGTCTGGTTCATCCGCAGGATGGTCCCGTCAGGTCCGACACTGTGATACCCGCAGGGAGCGTTCTCGTAAAGATCATGCAGGTCGAGGGCAACCTGCTCGCTCGCTTCTTCATGCGCTGGCATGGGGGCTCCCGCCGATACGGAATCACGCTGTTTTTCTTGAGCCACGATCAATAATTCCGCATCGGTTGAATTCCAGTCGGCGCTACTGTCACGCTCTGCCACACGATCGTCGCATTCGCCGGAGCGTGAGAAACCGTGGGAAACGGCCTCGCGCGTCGAGCGGGATGGGGGCGGTCAACACGGGTTCCATTGGGCTCACACCGCGAAGTTTCAAATACCCGGTTGAATCCTCCTGACGGTTTGTCTCGAACAAAAACCAGGTGCACCGTTCCAGGTTCTGACAGGGACCGCACGGCAGCCATCAACATTCTGCACAGGGCGGCATACCGGCAAACGGGCATCACGGCTGGTCAGCATGCGATTTTGCATTCTGGACCAAGCAGTGCTGCGCAGCAAGCCAGTGGAAGTGCGCAGTGGCGGCCCAAATGAAATAGCCGTTTCGATAACACGCAATGTGGTTTTTTTGCCGAAGGCCGAACGGAGGCGATTGCGTCGGACGCCGACAGACCGGCAACGCGTCGGGAAACACGCGTCGGGAAACACGGCCGCGCAAGCCTTTTCCAGCGGCTCGCCATGCCCTGCGGGCGGGTCGCGAGCGCAGCTGTCGCGGGCTGAGCTCGACGCGGTGGGGCCCTGACTGTAGTTTTTTCACGAACAGACAGGAAGTTGTCAAAGATCTCCGACGGTATCTGTCAATGTTTGCTGATACCGTCATGATCGACTTCGCATCAGACTTGCCCATTATTCTGTGCATTTCCATCGTACGTTTCATCGTTTGTCATTTCGCAGCGGTGTTGTACGTCCGGATTGAATCCTCCAAAGTGATGAGGCACAGCGTTTGCGTGCGAGGAGTTTCAGAGTGCAGACCGGCCTGACTGGATCGGGACCATGGGATTCGATATGGTGCGACGCCTGATCAGAGGCGGCAGGAGCTTGCTACCTCGTCACTCGACGACCTGACGTTCCGGCTGGCGAAGCTGCGCGTAGTCTGGTTGATCGTGCCCGCAGGTGCAGCAGGCGGTGCGTAATAGGGACATCGAGGACATCATGAAGTCGACCCAACAACTGCATGACCTTGGCCAAAGCCTTTGGCTCGATAACATCACCCGCGGACTACTGACGGACGGCACACTGCAGCGCTACATCGAAGAGTTTTCGGTGACCGGACTGACGTCGAACCCCACGATCTTTGATAAAGCCATCAAGGAGACAGCCTTCTACGACACCGCCATCCGGCAGAAGACCAATGAGTGCACATCCGGCGAGGCGTTGTTTTTTGAGCTCGCGCTTGAGGATCTAACCCGGGCGGCCGACCTTTTCCGTCCCGTCCACAACAGCACCGATGGTGTTGACGGCTGGGTGTCGCTGGAGGTGTCCCCTCTGCTGGCACACGACACGGCCGGCACGATCGACGCGGCTGCGCATCTGCATGGAGCCGCGCAGCGTCCCAATCTGTTCATCAAGATTCCGGGTACGCCCGAAGGCGTTCCCGCGATTGAGGAGTCGATCTTCGCCGGCGTGCCGGTGAATGTCACGCTGCTGTTTTCGCGCGAACAATACGTCCCGGCAGCGCAGGCGTATATGCGCGGCATCGAACGGCGGATCGCCGCGGGACGGGATCCGAACGTCGGGTCCGTCGCATCGATCTTCGTCAGCCGCTGGGATGTCGCGGTGAAAGACAAGGTTCCCCCGCAGCTTCGCAACCGCCTCGGGATTGCGATCGCCAGACGCGCGTACCAGGCGTACCGCGAGTTGCTGGCATCGCCCCGCTGGCAACAACTGGCGGTTGCCGGCGCCCGGCCGCAGCGCCTACTCTGGGCCAGCACCGGCACCAAGGATCCGGACGTCTCCGACACACTCTATATCGAGTCGCTGGCGGCCCCTGACACGATCAACACCATGCCCGACAAGACCCTGCACGCCTTCGCCGATCATGGCGAACTGAAGGGTGTACTGCCGGTTGATGGCGGCGACGCCGAAGACGTGCTCGCCGGATTCGCGCGGGCCGGTATCGACGATTCAGCGCTCGCCGCCCAGCTCCAGCGCGACGGCGCTGAATCCTTTGACAAGTCGTGGAAGGATCTGATCGGCCGCATTGCCGCGAAGAGCGCGACGCTGGAGAAGGGTGATCAAATGCGTACGGGGCCGGCGTGAGCGCGAAGCGGACTGTTCAGAATCAACGGCTGATGGAGCGGCCGGCCTGGACGATGCTGGCGGAGCATCACCGGAAGGTGCGTACCCTGCATCTCCGGCGGCTCTTCGCCAGCGATCCCTCCGTGCGGGCGGCTGACCGCTGAGCCGGCCGGTCCCTCCCGATTATTCGAAGAACCGGGTGACCGCCGAAGCGATCGCGCTACTCCTGCAGTTCGCTGGCGATTACGGTCTCGCGTAGCGGATTGCGTTCCCGTGGAATGTCGACGGGAGGTCGGTCACGAGGCCCGTGGTTTGGCCTGCCGGCAACGGACTTCGCGGGCATCAGCGGAATCCCGCTTTTGTTAGCGATGCCGGAAGCATCACAAGTGGCGCATCGCGTCTTCGATATTCTAAAGACGCATTGGGAGAAACCGGTTATGTCTTCATTTGCTCCGGATACGAGTGCGCGTAGCAAGGCTGCGGTGGCCGGGGGTCCAACGAAGGAGTGGACTGTCGTGATGCACGACGGTCGGGTCCTGTTCCGCTGCAAGTCGCATAAGGAAGCGATGGACATGCGCGCGCAGGTCGTGCGGATGTCGCGGGAAGAGGCATTGGGGCTAACCATCGGGTCGGTAAAGATCACCTCAGAGTATGTTGGCGACACCGCGCTCAGCAGCGCAGACGCTCGCTATTGCCATTGGGCATTGCGACATCTCGGTGACGTGTCGATAGCTGCGTCTGATGCTGATGGCGCAAGCCGCTTTGTGGTGAGGTCGAACAGCGGTCAACGCGCGGAAGGCCGAACATTGCCTGCCGCGCTTTTCGAGCTGGTCGGTGAACCAACTACGCCCGCACGGCGGCCGTCCCGTCGCGAACCAAAGCGCAAGGAATAGGCACGAACAACGGCACTCGCGTCTTTGGCCCATCCGCCCGATCGATGGCTATGCGCACGAGGACATCGCAATCCGATTTTTTTGGGGGAGAGGCACATGAAACATCCATACCTGATCCCAGCGCTCGGTCGCTGGATCGCTGCAGTCGTTTCACGGTAAGCGATCCATTATCGACGTCTACTCAACAGCGCTCTGAGCGAGGAGCATAGGTGTCCACCTATTACGAGGTGGACACCTATGGCTGACAAAGACTCAGGGCTGAGAGTAGTTCGGCAAAGTAGTGACGGCCGTCGCCGTTACGATGAAAATGGCAAACGAGCATTGGTCGAGGCGGCGTTACGCCCGGGCGTGTCGGTGGCCCGCATGGCGCAAGAGCACGGGATCAACGCCAACCTGCTGCGCAAGTGGATCACGAAATACCTGATGGAGCGCGAGAAAGGCATCTCGCCGACGCCGCAGGATAACGGCGACGACCTGCCGCCTTCGGGTGATGCGACTGACAGCCTGGCGATCGATCCTCCGAGTTCTCACCAGCTCGTCGTTGCCGCGGCAACACCACCCGCGTTCGTGCCTGTCGTTTCGGTACCACGTGCGTCCACACCGCCATCCCCGTCGATGACGCTCACGCTGCATGTGCATCTGTCGAACGGTGTCGAACTCGAACTGGGCAAGGCCATCGCGACCATTGATGAACTGACAACCTTGGTTCAGATCCTTGGGAGGATGCCGTGTTCCGGTTCGACGACAATCTGAAGGTGTATCTGCACCGCGATCCTGTCGACTTCCGGTACGGCATGAACAGCCTGTCGATTCTCGTTGAACAGTCGATGCGCCTGAATCCGATGGACTCGTCGCTTTACATCTTCGGAAACCGGCATCGCGACAGGATCAAGATCCTTGGCTGGGACGGTAGCGGTTTCTGGCTTATGACGAAACGATTGGAGGCAAGCCGTTTCATCTGGCCCGACAACAAGGCTGAGGTCGTGACGATGACGACCAACGTGCTGCACGCGCTGCTCGATGGCGATGACATCACTACGATTCGACGACATCCGAAGCAGGAATATCTGCGTGTGAGCTGAACAGGCAGACGGTGTGCTGGTCTAACCCGGCATGCCGGTCAACGTCACGATCACCGCCGAGGAACTGAAAGAGCTGCTCGCCGAACGCGATGCCGCTCGTGCGTTGCGAGAAGAACAGGAGGCATTACGCGGCGCCCTGCGGCTCGTGACAGCGGAACGCGATCTCGCCGAGGAACGACTCCGGGCCTACCGTCACGAGTTGTTCGGCGCAAAGAGCGAGGCACGAGATTCAGATCAACCCAGCCTGTTCAACGAAGCCGAGGCGCTCGGCGCGAGCAGCACGCCTGCTCAGGAAGATGCTCCAGAATCGACGGTCGCTGCACATACGCGCAAGAAGCGGGGCCATCGCAAGCCACTCGATCCCAACCTGCCGCGCGACGTTGTGCGGCACGAGCTGCCCGAAGCCGAACGCTTCTGCATCAACGACGGTCACGCGCTCGTCGAGTTCGGCGTGGAGATCAGCGAGCAGCTCGACGTGATTCCGGAGCAGCTTCGCGTGATCCAGCATCAGCGCGTCAAATATGCATGTCCGTGCTGCGATCTCGGCATCAAGGTGACGCCGGCGCCACCTCGCATCATCCCTCGCGGGCTGTTGAGTGAATCGGCGCTCGCATGGATCGCCACCGGCAAGTATCAGTTCGGGATGCCACTGTATCGCCAGGCCCGTCTGCTACGTCGCTTCGGCGGCGACATCTCCTCGAACACGATTGCAGCGAGCATGGTCCGTGCGGGTCTCGCGACGCAACCCATGATCAACCTGATGCGCGATGCGTTGCTCGATGCCGAGTTGATCTACTGCGACGAGACGACACTCCAGGTGCTGAAGGAAAAGGGCCGTCGACCGCAAACGAAGAGTTACCTCTGGGCGCAGATGACCGATTCGGGCGTGCCCATCCGCTGCTTCACCTATACACCGGGGCGTGGCACCAGGCTGGCCGACAAGCTCTTCGCCGGGATCCGGGAGGGCGCAGTCATGATGACCGACGGCTACGAGCCCTACAACGACATCGCTCGGCGTCACCAGCTCGTGCACCTTGGATGCTGGGTTCACCTGAGACGGTACTTCGTCAAAGCAGAGGATAGCGTACCAAAGGCCGCCCGAACGCCCGATCTGCTGGCGACGCGCTTCATCAAATTGATCGGCAAGCTGTTCGCGGCCGAGGCACGCAGCGCGACGTGGACCGCACAACGACGACAGCGGCTGCGACGACGATACAGCGCGCGCGTACTCGACGCCATCCACGCGATGATGCTCGAGCAATCGCCCGGTGTTGTACCGAAAAGCCTACTCGGCAAAGGACTGACCTATCTGCGCGTGCAGTGGCCGAAGCTGATCCGCTACATCGAGAATGGCAGTTGGCCCATCAGCAACAATACCTGTGAGAATGCGATTCGACCGTTCTGCGTGGGGCGCCGCGGATGGCTGTTCTCGGACACCGTCGAAGGCGCGAACGCGAGCGCCAATCTCTATACGCTCGTCGAGACCTGCAAAGCAAACAGCATCGATCCCTACCGGTATCTCACCTGGCTGTTCCAGCGGCTGCCTCTGGCGAAGACCGTCGATGACTACGACGCGTTGCTTCCCTGGAAAATGCCGGCCGACCTCCGCTGACCCGCATCACTACCACACCTCACGCGCTCCGCCACCTTACTCTGAGGGACGTCGTTCGTGGATCGCATACGTTTCACGGCGATGGGCGCCGGAACGTGCAATCGTCATTCCTATGCGTTCCCGGACTCGATATCAACTGCTGAAGCCCACACGCGTGCTGGTGTGTATCTCCGTCAGGCGGAATGGAGTAAGACGATAGCCCATACGCGTCGATCGACCGCGCGCCGGCGCTTGCCCGGTAATGATACCGCCGAGGGTTGCGGGTCTCTCTTTCGCGTGTCAGGGTTTAGCAGGACGGTGCAGACAACTGTGCTGGTCGTGCAGACACTCCGTTGATGTCATCCAGCGGCCGGCTGTGTGTGCATGGTTGGCTCATGTCGTCGTTGTGCGAGGTCGGTCTGACCTGGCGATGTTGAGCAACACACATCTGTCGATCAGGACCAGCCGTTGGGACCGTGGACAACCATCGTGCGAGCAGCAGTAGTCGGTTACCACGGCCCGGATTGTTTGCGGCGCACGACAACGTTCGATGGAAATCTCGCCGCACGGTATGTAGCACGGCATGGGGTGCAGTGGCCGATGCGCGTACACAATCAAACCTGACAGGCCGGCATTGCCGTCAGGGAACGCCGCGCCCGAAAATCCGGGATCCTAGCCGAACGATCGGGGGTGGAGCGTATCGTACTCCTGCAGCTTTCTGATATCAGATCGCAACTGCCCAGTCCAGAATTCCGGGATCGATGATTCATCGCGGCCTCCCGCCTCTCCTTCTTCTGCCAACTGTTGCCGGCGTTGTGCAAAGGCATCGATCAGGTTTCGCAGATAACTGGATCTCCATGCCGTCAGGGAGTCACAGTGACGTTGCTCAGCGGGCGCGACACCGCACGCGTGAAGATCGGCGCGTGCGGCGGCACAGTCATGTCCGCCTATGAGGTGTCGCTCCGGAGGGGATGATTTCTGCGGCATGACGCGATTAACGCGTTTAGCTGGGTGAGGTCAGCCGGCTTGACGAGGTGGTGGTCGAAACCCGCCTGGCGGGAACACTGGCGGTCTTCTTCCCGCCCATGTCCGCTAAGCGCGATCTACAGGGTACTGGCCTGGTCCGGCATCGCGCGTATCGGCGTGCAACCTCGTAGCCATCCATGTCGGGTAAGCCGATGTCGAGCAGCACGACGTCCGGTTCCGGACTCAAGGGGAGCACGCCATCCGGCGCGATCACTTCGTCAGATGCGCCTTCCAGTAGTCATCCACCTTTTTACTCTGCTGGCCGAAGTCACCATGTGTCGCGAACTGGTCTTCCTTCATCTGCGGTGCCGCATCCATGCTGGCCTTGGTCGTATCGAGTACCAGCAGGTTGGTGCCGGGAGTCGCCTTGAAGGAACCCCACGAGACCGGGACATATTTCTCGTCGATACCGAACACGCCCCCGCGACCGATCACCAGGTAGGCGATCTTGCCCGTCTGCGGACTCAGGATAATATCCTTGACGCTGCCAAGAGTATCGTTTTGCGGGTTAACCACGTCGGTGCCAACCAGCTGATCGGACCGGAAAGAGGTGTTGTTAGCGGTGACCGGCTGGGCAGCGGCGATCTGCTGACGCTGCCAGCCTGGCGCGTCGGCTTTCGACACATTGCCGTTGCGCAGGTCTGCTGCATAACCCTTGTAGATATTGTGGGTTGCGGCGAGCAATGCCTCGCAGGCCTGCTGCTGGCCGTGATGCGCCAGGATGTTGGCGGAGGCAATGAGCGTGCGGACCTCGTAGCCGGGCCGCGCCCGCCAGTAGCCGGTCTCGGTCCCGGCGGCCCCGGCAGGAGTGCCGTTCGTGCCATTGTTCATGTCGCCGCTGCCGCCAGTGGGCAACGTTCCCGCCCCGCCGTAGCCATGACCGTAGCCATAACCATACATCGGATAGCCATAGCCGGAGTCGGGCCCCGATCCGTGCAGCCAGTAGCCATCTTTCTGCATCTGGCTGTCGAAGGTGCGCAGATCGCCCAGGCATCTCTGCGCGGGCTTCGTGCGGGCGGCTGCATTCGCGTCATGAGTCTGGTTGTTCGCGGCGGCGGTCGCCGTCGGCTGAGCCGCGAGCAACGGCGCGGCAAAACCAAGAGACAGGCACGCGGTGAGCGAGGCGGAAAGAGCAGAGCATTTCATGGTGTTGTCTCCCTGTTGCGTTTTGAGTCGACGTCGACTGACTGCCTGCCGTACCGCGCTCGCAGCAACCAGTGCTGAAAGAACGTGCGAGCCGCCTGATCAGGAACGGGATCGTTTTTTCCTTGCGCCGGAACGAGGCCGGTTATCTGGGAAGCCCATCCTGACGCGCACCCGGTATTGCGGCGTCATGTGTCGCTTCGTTCGCCCAGTAGCCGGGCCGTCCATAATGTTCGTGGATCGCCATTTCCTGCGTCCGGTCCAGTTGCGCCGCTGGATCGTACGGCGGAGCGTCTTTCACGGCTTGCCGTGTCAGGTTGACGGAAACCGTTTCGCCGGGCCAGTTCATGTCCTGGATCCATTGCGGCGCGATGAGCACGTCGTGTCCGAGCCACCAGTTGCTCGTGTTCACAATGATGTATCGGATGGCCCACGTCTCCTCATCGACAAGCAGCGCCTGGACATGGCCGATGTCACCGTCGGTTGCCTCGATGTGACGGCCCATTACCGCTTTGCAACTGCGCAGGTGGGCATCGTCATCCTCGTGCGCCGCTTCAACGCGTGCAGAAGCTGGCTGCCCTTCCGAGCGCATCGCTTGCGGCATCGAAACGTAGCCTGCAAAGCCTGTGGCGATCGTGTTCGGGTAGAGACCGTTACCCCAAAGCCCGGCTCCGCCCCAGTAGTACGGGTAACCGTAATACCCGAGGTACTGGATCTCGTGCTGCCGCGACACCGGTTTCTGGGTGTCAATGTCAGGGCTGTTTTTGACTTGCTCTTTCGTGATCGAAACCGGCAGTACCTTGTCCGTCCAGCTCGGCTGACCGAGCGCGATCGGGGAGATCAACACTCTCCGGCTCGAAAGCCAGCTGCCAGTGTCGACAACGAGATAGCGGATGACCCACGCTTCATCATCAAAATAGAAATCCTTCACGTGACCAATGACGCCGTCGGTTGCGCCGATGGCGTAGTCTTCCAGATCCTTCGTGCTGCGTAACATGTGTCGTTCTCCTTCAGGCGCATCGAACAATGAAGCATTCGACGGATCGCAAATGGAGCGTGATCAATCGCCTGAATACCTCAGCTATGCGATCTGACATTACGCGCACATGAACACGGAAGGAATACGAAAACCTTGATCGCGGGGGTCAGACATTCTTGATTCCAGGCCATGGTCGGGGCGGGTCACCACGACGCGGAGCCCGTTCGATTCGTCGCGTGGTCTGGACGCCTTCCATGTCCGACGCCCTGGTGTACCCGAAACAGCGCCTGACGCGCACGCGTTTGCCGGTCGCCGCATAACCCATTTCAATGACTTCCGTGAGCTTGCGTCCGCCGTCCATTGATCCTTCACAAATGTGCCTCTCGCAAGGCGGTCCAGACCTGTTTGGAACAGGAGTGGCAGGAGCGGCGGCATTCACATGGGAGCGTGACGCGTGGCACCTCGAATGGGCCAGGATCGTGTTGCTGACCGTCTCATCGAGCGCGGTGTCGTGAGATATTCGATCGTTCCCGCAACTGCACCACCCATCGTGCGGATACGTTTTTACCGACCAACTGAGTAAGCCCGCGTAAAAAATGGCGCATGGCGAGGCCGCTGCAACGCGCGCGCCGGTCCTGTCGGACGGAATCCGGAAGTTGGGCGGCAACCTTGTCATTGCATCACAACGTGATATGGTTGGCAGTGACAGACGTCGCGGGGTTTGACACTGGTTCTGGATCCGCGCCCAGCCCCAGGCGGCGGGTATGAAGGGTGCGGCGGAGTGGATACTGGTGTGCGAGGAGAAGAACATGTCGCTTGAAATCAAGGTGGGGCCGCCACAGCTCGCGATCCATCAGGGACACGCGGTTCTCCTGACCGATCCGGATGGCCAGATCAAGGGGCCGACGCAGAAGGGCCTGTACTTCTACGACACCCGCGTGATCAGCAGCTGGACGGTGTATGCCGACGGTGAACCGTGGGATCTGCTCAATGGCGGCACTACCACCTCGTTCGATGCGCGCATCTTTCTGGCCAACCGCGCACTCGTCACTGAGGCCGGTCCAATTGCGCCGCACACCATTGGGTTTGTGCTCGGCCGCCAGATCGGCGGTGGCGTGCACGAGGATCTCGATCTGGTCAACTATGGCCAGTCGACAGTGCGCTTCAACCTCGAAATTGCGGTGCGCAGTGATTTTGCCGACATCTTCGAGGTGAAAACCGGCCACTTCATCCGGCGCGGCCATGTCACGACGAAATGGTCCGAACGCATGCAGCGTCTCACCACCTCCTACCATAATCAGGACTTTTCGCGGGAAGTCGCGATCACGGCGCACAACAACGGCTCGCCGGCGGTGTACGCGAACGGCCGGCTCTCGTTCGACGTCGAACTGGCGCCTGGCGCCCGGTGGCACAGCTGTCTCACCTACGATCTCTCGGACGGTGAGCAACGTTATCGGGCGCCGCACGCATGCACCAGCGCGGACTGCGACACATCGGAAGACAGCAAGCGGCTCGCGGACTGGCAGCGCGCCGTGCTCAGGCTCGAAAGCAGCAACGACGGCTTCGAGCGCCTGTTTCGTCAGGCAACCGACGACATGGCCGCACTGACACTGCCCGTTCAGGGTGCCGATCAGATGCGGCTCGTGCCGGCCGCCGGGCTACCATGGTTCGTGGCGCTGTTCGGACGCGACAGCCTGATCGCCTCGCTGCAGACCTCGCTCGTCTATTCCGACTATGCTCGCGGCACACTGGATGTGCTCGGCGTCTGGCAGGCAACCGGGCGCGACGACTATCGCGATGCGGAGCCTGGCAAGATCATGCACGAACTCCGTCTGGGGGAACTGGCAAAGCTCAAGCTGATTCCCCATACGCCGTACTACGGAACAGCCGATGCAACGCCACTTTATCTGATCACGCTGCATACCGCGTGGTGCTGTACGGGCGATCGCGAACTGCTCAAGCGTCATCTGCCGACCGCGGAGCGGTGCCTCGAATGGATCGACAAATACGGCGATCGCGATGGCGACGGTTTTCAGGAATACGCCACGCGCTCGTCGGCGGGTCTCGAGAATCAGAGCTGGAAGGACTCGGGCGACGCGCTGGTCTATCCAGACGGAACGCTGGTGAAGGGCCCCAAGGCGCTCTGCGAGTTGCAGGGCTATGTCTACGATGCATGGCTGCGGATGGCGCAAATCTACGATGCGCTGGCCGAGACCGCCCGCGCAGATGCATTGCGGGTGAAGGCCGCCGTGCTCTTCGCGCGGTTCAATGACGCGTTCTGGGACGAGGAAAGCAGATTCTACGCGTTCGCGCTTGATGACAAGAAGCGGAAGGTCCTTAGCGTCGCGTCCAATCCTGGCCATTGTCTGTGGTCGGGTATCGTGCCGCCCGAGCGAGCGGGCCACGTCGTCGCGCGGCTCATGCAGGCGGACATGTGGAGCGGGTGGGGCATCCGCACGCTGTCGGCGAATCACCCCGCCTATAACCCCTATTCTTACCAGAAGGGCTCAGTCTGGCCGCACGACAACGGCCTTATTGCGGTGGGATTCAGGCGCTATGGCTACACCGAAGAAGCAGGCCAGATCGCACGCGACGTGTGTGCGGCGGGAGGCTTTTTCATGCTGAACCAGCTACCTGAGCTTTATGCAGGCCTCCAGCGGGACGCAGCGAATTTTCCCGTTCAGTATGCGGGCGCCAACGTGCCACAGGCCTGGGCCGCGGGATCCGTCTTCTCGCTGCTGCAGGCTATCCTTGGCCTGCAGCCGGATGCACCGCACAAGATGCTCTATGTCGACCCGGTGCTGCCGCCGTGGCTGAGCGATGTGACGCTCAGGGAGTTGCGCGTCGGCGAGCAGACGTTCGACATCCGCTTCCGGTGGACCGATGGAACGACACAGTTCGACGTGCTAAGAGGAGACCCTGCATCTGTCAGGCACCGGGAGATGGCTATATGGAGCGACCTGCTCAAGCGCAACGTCGAACCTGCCTCCGGGTCATAGGTGGCTGCGCTCAGACCGCATGCCGCGGCCGGTTCATCATGTACGGACTGTACAGGCTTGCCCCCTCGAAGGATGCGGACCGGAATCGATGTGAGCTGAATGGGGTGGACGTGGCCGCCTATCGTAACGAGAGCAGTGGCCGGTGAGGTGCAAGCGAGTTCGCAGCCCGCGAACCCGCTTTCGAAATAACGGCACATGCAGGATCCGCTGGATGCCGTCGTCAAACCTGCCTGTTGTCTGCCCGGTCGCTCCCGTTCATGATGTCCGCATCGGGCTTTCCCTGAGGCGCGCGGAATGTGGTCGGATTTACGCGATCCGATAGCTTTTACATACTCACAGCGGGTAATCGACCGGGTACATGTCACACGCACGGGTCCTGTTAGACGTTACTCGCACGAGACAGACGCAGGCGCGGCCTGCCGCATTACTGAGCGACATAAAAAAATCAGGCCGTGGTATGTTTTTTGCAATTTATATCGCGTTGTGATGTTTCAGGATCGCGCGGACGGCTCGCAGGTTCGTACGCATGAGTACGGGCGGTAAGCGCCGGATTTGCACATTCACCGTCGCAACAGTGACGGTACTTGTTGGGCTGGTCGACGACGCATCAATCACGGCTCGATTCAGCGGCAGGCAGATTGAAGGTCCGGTCGGTCGGCCCGCGGCGTAGCCGCGGCGCCTGAACCGGACTGCCATTCACTTTCCGTGGTACGTGGTACAGCAACCACGCACCGCTTTCGAGCCGGCTCGAGCGCCGACCCAGGAGACTTACCATGAGTCAGACGGTCAGCGATTTCCTTGTCGAGCGCCTGCACCAATGGGGTATCCGGCGCATCTACGGCTACCCCGGGGACGGCATCAACGGCATCCTCGGCGCGTTGAACCGCGCCGACGGAAAAATCGAGTTCATCCAGGTACGGCACGAGGAAATGGCGGCCTTCATGGCCTCGGCACACGCGAAGTTCACGGGGGAGCTAGGTGTTTGCCTCGCGACCTCAGGCCCTGGCGCCGCGCACCTGGTCAACGGTCTTTATGATGCGCGCATGGATCACATGCCGGTCCTTGCCATCACCGGCCAGCAGGCGCGGGCATCACTTGGCGGTCACTACCAGCAGGAACTCGATCTGCCGTCGCTGTTCAAGGACGTCGCCGGCGCATTCATCCAGCAGGCGAGCGTGCCGCCGCAGGTACGGCATCTCGTCGACCGCGCGATCCGGATCGCCTTGTCCGAGCGCCGCGTGACAGCGATCGTCCTGCCTAATGACCTGCAGGACCTGCCCTATCAGGACCCGCCACGCCAGCACGGCACGGTTCATTCGGGCATCGGCTACTCGGCACCGCGGGTCGTGCCGAAGGATGACGACCTGCGTCGTGCGGCCGACGTGCTGAATGCGGGCGAGAAGATTGCGATTCTGGTCGGCGCGGGCGCCTTGCACGCCACCGACGAAGTGATCGCGCTCGCTGACAAACTCGGCGCCGGCGTCGCGAAAGCACTCCTTGGCAAGGCGGCGTTGCCCGACGAACTTCCGTGGGTCACAGGCTCCATCGGCATGCTCGGCACCAGGCCGAGCTGGGACATGATGACGGAGTGCGACACGCTGCTGATGATCGGTTCCGGTTTCCCCTACTCGGAATTCCTGCCGAAAGAAGGGCAGGCGCGCGGCGTGCAGATCGACCTGAAGGCGGACATGCTAAGTCTGCGCTATCCGATGGAGGTCAATCTGGTTGGCGACAGCGCCGATACGTTGAAGGCGCTCCTCCCGCTGCTGCAGGAAAAAACCGACCGTGCATGGCGTAAGAAGATCGAGGGCTGGGTCAGCGACTGGTGGAAGACGCTCGAAGCGCGGGCAATGGCAAAAGCCGAAATGAACGTGAACCCGCAGCGCGTGATGTGGGAGCTCTCCTCGCGTCTGCCTGAACGCGCGATTATCACAAGCGACTCGGGGTCGTGCGCAAACTGGTATGCGCGTGATCTCAAGATCCGCCGCGGCATGATGTGTTCGCTATCGGGCGGCCTTGCCTCGATGGGCGCGGCGGTGCCGTATGCAATCGCCGCCAAGTTCGCGTATCCGGACCGGCCGGTGATTGCACTCGTCGGCGATGGCGCGATGCAGATGAACAACATGGCCGAGCTGATCACGGTCGCCAAGTACTGGAAGCAGTGGTCGAGTCCGCGCTGGATCTGCATGGTGCTGAACAATGAAGACCTGAATCAGGTGACGTGGGAGCAGCGCGTGATGGAAGGCGATCCGAAGTTCAATGCATCGCAGCAGATTCCCAATGTGCCGTATCACAAGTTTGCGGAGCTGATCGGACTGAAGGGAATTTACGTCGATGATTCCGAGCGCCTCGCTGCTGCATGGGATGAAGCGCTCGCGGCCGACAGGCCGGTGGTGCTCGAAGTGAAGTCGGACCCGAACGTGCCGCCGCTGCCGCCGCATATCACGCTGAAGGAAGCGAAAGCATTCACGGAAACGCTCATCAAGGGCGATCCGCAGGAAGGCAGCATGCTGATGGGCGCCATGAAACAGGTGCTGAGCGCGGTGCTACCGCACGGCCACAAGGATCACGACAAGTCCGACGAGAAGAAGGGCTGATGCGATGTCCGCTCACGAGGCCGGCGCGCCGCTCAGTCGGATAAGGGCGCAGGCGTACACCATCCCGACCGACAAGCCCGAAGCTGACGGCACCATTGCCTGGAACTCGACGACGCTGGTTGTCGTCGAGATCGACGCGGGCGGCAGGACCGGGCTCGGCTACACCTATGCCAGTGCGTCCCTGGTACCGCTGATCGAGCATATGCTGGCGGAAGCCATCGAACACCGCGACGCGTTCGACATACCCGGCGCGTGGCTTGCGATGCAGCGCAGCGTGCGCAACCTCGGGCGCGAGGGTCTCGCCGCGACGGCGATCTCGGCAGTCGACTGCGCCCTGTGGGACCTGAAGGCGAAGCTGCTCGACCTGCCGCTCGTGCGGTTGCTCGGGCGGCTGCGCGAGACGGTGCCGATCTACGGCAGCGGCGGCTTCACGACCTACACGGACGACGATCTGCGCGAACAGTTCTCGGGCTGGGTCGCGGACGACGGATGCCGCTGGGTGAAGATGAAGATCGGCTCGGACCCCGCGCGGGACCCACATCGCGTGGAAGTGGCGCGCGCCGCGATCGGCGAGCACGGCCTGTTCGTCGATGCGAATGGCGCTCTCGACGTGAAGCAGGCTGCCATGTACGCGGCGGTGTTTGGCGAACAGCGCGTTAGCTGGTTCGAAGAACCCGTGTCGTCTGATGATCTCGCAGGGCTGCGTCGGCTACGCGAGCTGGTGCCGCGCGACATGGAGATCGCAGCAGGCGAATACGGGTACACCGCCGATTATTTCCGCCGCATGCTGGAAGCGGGCGCGGTGGATGTGCTGCAGGCCGACGCGAGCCGTTGCGGCGGCATCACCGGCTTCATGCAGGCGGCGAATCTCGCAGACGTGCATCACGTGGCGCTGTCGGCGCATTGCGCGCCCGCACTGCATCTGCATGTCGCATGTGCGGTACTGCGCCTGCGGCATCAGGAATGGTTTCATGATCATGTCCGTATCGAGCACATGTTGTTCGACGGCGCGCCGATGCCGCACGACGGCGTGATCGCGCCGGACCTGTCGCGCCCGGGCTGCGGGCTCGAATTCAAACAGGCGGATGCGCAGCGCTATCTGGCCCACTGAAGGAGCGGCGATGCAGCGAGCGGAGATGATCGGCTTCGGAATTCTCGGCGCGGCAGCAGCGCTGGCCACGGCCGCCGCGCTGACCCGCGCGGACGGCATCGCGCCACGTGTGCCACGTCAGGCGTCACGCCTGCCGGGGCGCAGCGCCGCGGTGCCGGTGCACCTGCGGGCGGCCAGGTCGCTCAGTCGCAGTTCGGCGTTGCTGGCGTTGTCGGTGCTGGCCGACAGCGGGATGGAACACTATCGCGGCTCGTTCGAGAACCGTGCGATGTATACGCCGCTCGCGGTGTCGCTGCTAACGCTCGGCGCCGGGGTGCACGGCGGCATGGACGACCGGCCGGCCGCCCACCGGGCGCGCGATGCGATCTACCTGATGGGTGCTGCGACCGGTGTCATCGGCAACGGTTTTCATCTGTACAACATCCTGAAGCGGCCAGGCGGCCTCGGCTCGCAGAACCTGTTTTACGCGGCCCCGATTGGCGCCCCGATCGCGATGCTGCTGTCGGGCACACTCGGCGCGGCCGCCGAGCGGCTGCGGGACGAACCGGCAGAGGCACCCCGCCTCTTCGGAATGCCCGCTGGCCGCGCGCTGGCCCTGCTCGCAAGTATCGGGCTCATCGGCACAGTCGGAGAAGTTGCGTTGCTGCATTTCAGGGGGGCGTTTCACAACCCGGCCATGTACGCGCCGGTTGTGATCCCTCCAATAGCCGCCGCGCTACTCGCCCATGCCGCGCTCGTCCCGCCTCACCCGGACCGCTGGTTCACACGGTTGTGGCTTCGGTGCACTGCGCTGCTCGGTGTTGTGGGCGTCGGGTTTCATACGTTCGGGGTCGCGCGCAACATGGGCGGCTGGCGCAACTGGTCACAAAACCTCTTCAGCGGGCCACCGCTCCCGGCGCCGCCAAGCTTCACGGCGCTCGCGCTGGCGGGTCTCGCGGCGCTCGGCTTGAGGGAAGGTGAACACGATGCATGATCAGGACAATCCCCCGCGCACGCCTCGCTATCCTGGCTATGACGTACTGCGCAAGCGCCACACCCCGTCGTGGGACGAGACGACCCGTCGCGTGATCGATGAACGGCTCGCGATCAGGCGCGAGCCGATATTCCTCGATGACGCTGCGTGGCGCACGCTGGACGCGCTGTGCGGGCGCGTCGTCCCCCAGCCGGCTGACCGGCCGCCCGTGCCGGTCGCGGCGCTCGTCGATGCGCGCTTGCAGCGCAACCAGGGTGACGGCTATCGCGATGCGCGGTTGCCACCGCTACGCGACGCATGGCAGCGGGGCCTTGCGGCACTCGATGCCGAAGCGCAGTCGCGCTACAACGTGCCTTTTCATCGGCTCGACGGCAACGAGCAGGACGCGCTGATCCGAAAAATGCAGGCAGGCGAGCTGACGGATGCGGCCTGGCAGGACATGCCGCCGCAGCTGTTCTTCGCGGATCGCGTACTGCACGATATCTGCGGCGCGTATTACTCGCATCCTGCATCATGGAGTGAGATCGGTTTCGGCGGTCCTGCGAGTCCGCGCGGTTATGTGCGCCTGGTTGCCGGCAGGCGTGACCCGTGGGAAGCCGTCGAGGCCAAACCTGGCGGCGAAGATGAGGCGCGCAGGGAGAACGAACGTGTTCGATGACGCGTTGCATACGCCGCGCGGCAAGCAGGGCCGCGCCCCCGACGTGCACCGCGTGGGCGCATGGCTGCCGATGCGCGAATATCCGCAGAACGAGGCGGTCGACTTCGTCATTGTCGGCACGGGGGCGGGCGGTGGCACGCTCGCGTGCCGGCTCGCGCAAAAGGGCTTCTCGGTGGTCGCATTCGATGCCGGCGCATGGTGGCGGCCGCTCGAAGAGTTTGCGTCGGACGAAACGCATCAGGAGAAAGTCTACTGGACCGATGAGCGCATCGTCGACGGCGACACGCCGCTGCGGCTTGGCAACAATAACAGCGGCAAGGCTGTCGGCGGCAGCACCGTGCACTTCGCAATGGTCTCGCTGCGTTTTCGGCCCGAATGGTTCAAGGCGCGCACGAAACTCGGCTATGGGGCGGACTGGCCGCTCGACTGGCGCGAGATGTGGCGCTACTACGCGCAGGTGGAAGAGGCGTTAAAAATCTCCGGCCCGTTGAGCTATCCATGGGGGCCGAAGCGGCCGCGTTACCCCTATCGTGCCCACGAACTGAACGCCGCGGCGCTGGTGCTGGCGCGCGGCGCCGAGGCGCTGGGCATCGACTGGACACCGACGCCACTCGCCACGGTGTCGGCGCCACGAGGCGAATCGCATCAGTGCGTCTATCGCGGGTTTTGTGTGACGGGCTGTTCGACGAATGCGAAGCAGAGCGCGCTGGTGACCTGGATTCCGTGGGCGGTGCAGGCAGGTGCCGAGATCCGCGACCTGGCGATGGTCGGCTGCATCGAAACCGGCGACGCCGGCGAGGTTACCGGCGTGCACTACCTGCGCGAAGGCGTGTGGCAGTTTCAGCGGGCGCGCAACGTGGTCGTCGCAGGCTATGCGATCGAGACGCCGCGCCTGCTGCTGATGTCGGCCAACGGCACGTTTCCGGATGGCCTCGCGAACAGTTCAGGACTGGTCGGCAAGAACCTGATGGTGCAGACCAACCAGGCCGCGTGGGGCGTGATGGAAGAAGAAATCCGCTGGTACAAAGGGCCGCCCTCGCTTGCCATGACCGAGCACTGGAACTATACCGATACGGGCAAGGATTTTTTCGGCGGCTATTGCTACATGAGTCAGGGCGCGCTCCCCAGCGCATGGGCGTCGACGCAGAACGGTCGCGGGCTGTGGGGTGCGGCGCTCACGCGCGAGATGGAAAAATACAATCATCAGGCGGGTTTGAAGATCGTCGGCGAGACGCTGCCGCAGGAGCGAAACCGTGTCACGCTCGCCGACGAAAAAGACCAGTACGGCCTGCCGATCGCGCGCGTCACCTACTCGCTGTGCGACAACGACAGGCGCCTCGTCAGACACGCGCTCGGGTTCATGGGCCGTCACCTCCAGGCGGCTGGCGCCCGCGAAATCTGGAATCAGGAAGACGATACCTGCCATCTGAACGGCACCGCCCGCATGGGCGACGATCCGCGCACGAGTGTGGTCGATGCCGATTGCCGAAGCTGGGACATCCCGAATCTTTGGATCTGCGACGGCTCCGTCTTCCCGACGGTAGGCGGCGTCAATCCGTCGCTGACGATTCAGGCGATTGCCTGCCGCACGGCGGATCGCATCGAAGCACTCGCCGCGCGGGGAGAGCTGTCGTGCGCCCGGCGCTGATTGCGCGTGCGCGCAAGCTCGCGCTGCTCACACCGCTTCCCGCGGCGCTCCTCGTGCCGCTTCTCGCGCCGACCCCGGCGCATGCCGACGCGCCGCTCGACTATTTCCTGCATGCCGCAGGTCCCGCGGCATCGCCGACCATGCGTCTTGGCTGGGGCGTGACGGCAATGTGCGTTGCGGTCGTCGCCATCATTGCCGTGCTGCTGCTCGGCGCGCTGATGCGCCGCCGTCCGGCGGCTCCCCTGCGTGAACTGGACAGGGAGGCGGGCGGCATGGGATGGATCTATATCGGCGTCGGCGTGTCGACGCTGGTCCTGCTGGTATCGCTGTTCTACACGCTCGTCACGCTGCAGGCCGTCTCCCAGCCTTCGCCGGCACCGGCGCTGACGATTACGGTCACCGCGTACGACTGGTGGTGGAAAATCGATTACGCCGATGACGCCGATCCGGCTCGGCGCTTCGTGACGGCGAACGAGATTCACATTCCGGTTGGCGTGCCGGTCAGGATCAGCCTCAGGAGCGCCGATGTGATTCACGCGTTCTGGGTGCCGCGTCTGGCCGGCAAGACGCAGACCATCCCGGGGCAGGTCAACACGCAATGGATTCAGGCGGACGCGCCCGGCATCTATCGTGGCCAGTGTTCGCAGTTTTGCGGCCCGCAGCACGCGCACATGGCGTTCGACGTCGTCGCGCAGTCGCAGGCGGAATTCGATGCGTGGCGCGATGCGCAAGTGCAACTGGCAGCGGCGCCCGTTGATGCGTCGGCGCATGCCGGTCAGAAAATTTTCATGGATCGCTGCGCGGGTTGCCATGCGGTGCGCGGCAGCGACGCGGCCGGCGTGCAGGCGCCGGACCTCACGCATGTGGGTTCACGCCGGCAACTCGCGGCGGGCACGGTGACGAATACGCCGGAGCACCTGCTCGACTGGATCCAGCACGCACAACAGATCAAGCCGGATTCGCTGATGCCGAGCTTCGCGTTGAACACACAGGATGCCGCTGCGCTGTCCGCCTATCTGGCGACACTCCATTAGCGCATCGTTGGTGCTCCGTTACCCAACAAGGAAAAAATATGGCCGACCTTGCACCGGATTTGCCCGATCTGCGGCTCGCCCGCCGGCCAGAAACCGGCCGCATGCCGCAAGGCTCCGAACGCGAGCAGCATCTGCGCGAACTGTGGGAAAGCGAACCCGGCTGGCGCGGCTGGCTCTCGACGGTGGACCATAAGCGGGTTGGCATGCGCTACATCGTGACGGCGTTCTTTTTTCTGATCGTGGGCGGCGTCGAGGCGCTCATCATGCGCATCCAGCTGGCGCGGCCCAATTCGCATCTGCTGTCGCCGGAGCAATACAACCAGCTCTTCACGATGCACGGCATCACGATGATTTTCCTGTACGCGTTGCCGGTCCTGTCGGGGTTTTCGAACTATCTGTGGCCACTCGTGCTCGGCGCGCGCGACATGGCATTTCCGCGCCTCAACGCGTTTTCGTACTGGGTGTTCCTGTTCGCGGGTCTCTTCCTCTACGCGAGCTTCCCGCTCGGTCAGGCGCCCGATGCCGGCTGGTTCAATTATGTGCCGCTCGCGAGCCTCGAATACGACACCGGACCCAACATCGACGTGTACGCGCTCGGCATGGTGCTGCTCGGCGTCTCGACCACGGTGGGGGCGGTCAACTTCGTCGTCACGCTGCTTCGCATGCGCGCACCGGGCATGTCGATCGACCGCCTGCCGATCCTGGTGTGGGGCACACTGACCGCTTCGGCGGCGAACCTCGTGGCGGTGCCGTCAGTCAGTCTCGCATTCATCATGTTGTGGCTCGACCGTCAGTTCGGCACGCACTTCTTCGATGTCGCCAATGCCGGCCGGCCGATGCTGTGGCAGCACCTGTTCTGGATATTCGCCCATCCGTGGGTGTACGTCGTCGTGCTGCCAGCGATGGGGATCGTCTCCGACGCGCTACCGACCTTTTGCCGGCGGCCGCTGGTGGGTTACACGCCGGTCGCAATCGCCACGGTCGCGACGATGATGATCGGCTTCGTGGTCTGGATTCACCACATGTTCGCGACCGGGATTGCGCCGCTCGCGCTGTCGCTTTTTGGGGTTGCGAGCACGCTCATCTCGATTCCGAGCGCGGTTGCCACGTTCGCGTGGATCGCAACGATCTGGCTCGGACGGCCGGTTTACCGCGTGCCGTTCCTGTTTTTTGCGGGCTTCGTGCTGCTGTTCGTCATCGGCGGGGTTTCCGGCGTCATGACGGCCGCCGTGCCATTCGACTGGCAGCTCACCGATACGTACTTCGTGGTCGCGCATCTGCACTACGTGCTGCTGGGTATCAACGTGTTTCCGGTGCTCGGCGGCATCTACTACTGGTTCCCCAAGTTCACCGGCAAGATGACCAATGAAGCGCTCGGCAAGCTCTCGTTCGTGGTCACCTTTATCGGCTTCAATCTTGGTTTCTTCCCGATGCATATTTCCGGGCTGCTGGGCATGCCGCGGCGGATGTACACCTATCCGGCGGACATGGGATGGAACACCACCAACATGATCACGTCGATTGGGTCGTTCGTGTTCGCCATCGGGATTCTGATCTTCCTGATCGACATCGCCGTGAGCCTGCGGCGCGGCAAGCCGGCGGGCGACAACCCCTGGGACGCCGCGTCGCTCGAATGGTCGGTGTCGTCGCCGCCGCCGCCGTACAACTTCGCCGTCGTGCCGGTCGTCGCGAGCCGCAATCCGCTGTGGGAGGCGCGGATCGAGGAGGGCGCCCATTCAACGCTCGACGAAGGTTTCCTGCTCGACCATGGCCGCGAGGCGCTGGGCACGACCTCGCTTGACGCCAGACCCGACATCATTCTGAAGATGCCGTCGGACTCCTATGCGCCGTTCCTGCTCGGCCTGTTCAGCGCGCTGCTGTTCGTCGCGATGCTGCTGCACGCGTGGGTCTTCACCGGGCTGATGGTGACGGCCTGTGGGGTAGCGATTCTCCTATGGCTGTGGCCTGAGCGCTTGCTGATCCAGCGGGAACCGGAGACGGTGCAGGACGCGGGGGATCGTCATGAGTGAGTTGACGGGGCGTGACGGGATGCTTCCGGTTGGCAGCGCGGGCAAGCTGTCGAGCGGTTGGTGGGGCATGATGGCGACGGTCGCTACCGAAGCCTCGCTGTTCGGTTATCTGATTTTTTCGTACCTGTATCTGGCATCGCAGACGGAACAGCACTGGCCGCCTGAAGGACTGCCGAAGATCGGCATCGGCGGCCTGAACACGTGCGTGCTGCTGGTGAGCAGCGTGTTCGTTTGGCAGTGCGAGCGCCTGGTGCGGCGGCGCAGGAAAAGATGGGCCGTCGCGTCGATGGCGGTTGCGATCGTGCTGGGGGTGGTGTTCATCGGCATCCAGCTGCGGGAATGGCGTCATCACCCGTACGGCATTTCGACGCATCAGTACGGTTCGCTGTACTTCACGATCACCGGATTTCACCTGATACACGTGATCATCGGACTCACCGTGCTGGTGTTCCTGCTGATCTGGACGGCGTTGGGCTACTTCGACGAAAAGCGCTGCGCCGCGCTGAGAATCGGTGGCCTGTACTGGCATTTTGTCGATGTCGTGTGGCTCTTCATTTTCACGACGCTGTACATCACACCTTTTCTTTTCTAGGAGAGCGACGATGTTAGCCGCAGCGATTCATCAGCAGGCACCCGACGATGTCCGACCGCCCGCGCACCCAACCGCCGGCGACACCGGCCGGCAACGCAAGCCACATCGCCGGCGCGGCGTGACGCTCGCGATGCTGTTCGGACTGTTTGGCGCTGCTGCCGTGTGGGTCCTGCAAACCGAGATTGGCGAGGCGCTGTCGGCGCAGGCATGCTATCCGCACCGTGAGGCACTGCCCGCACCGCAATGGCCGTGGCTGATGCCGGCGTTGAGTGCCGCGAGTCTCGGCGCGCTGCTGATCGGCATGCTGGGTGCGGGCGTCGCGTGGTGGAACTGGCGTCGCGCACGCGACAGGCAGTCGGACACCGTTCAGCAGGAGTCCGACGCAAGTCGGGGGCGAACCCGCTTTCTTGCGATGGCGGCCCTCATGCTCAGTCTGCTGTTTCTGGTCGGGCTGGTCGCCACGGGGTTCGCCGTGCTGATCGTATCGCCTTGCAGCGCGTGGCGATGATCGTCATGACCCGCATCGCACAGCGCGCCGTCTGCACCATGCTCACCGTCATGGTGACAGTGGCCGTGACCGTGCTGGGTGCGCGTTCTCATGCTCTCGCGCAGGCTGGCGCGGCTAGCGCAATTCCGGCAGCGGCATCCACCGACCCGGCACTGATTGCGCGCGGCGAATATCTCGCGAAGCTCGGCGATTGCGCCGGCTGCCATACCGTGCCGAAGCAGGGCGCGCCGTTTGCCGGGGGGCTCGCGATGGGTTCGCCGTTCGGCACGATCTATTCGACCAACATCACACCGGACCCGCAAACCGGCATCGGCCGCTACAGCTATGCCGATTTTGAGCACGCGCTGCGTGACGGCGTGGCGCCGGGCGGCAAGCGTCTGTATCCGGCGATGCCTTATCCGTCGTTCACCAGGATCAGCGATGCGGACATGCAGGCGCTGTACGCGTACTTCATGGATGGGGTGCAGCCAGTCAGCCACCGGCCGCCGGAAACGAAGCTGCCGTTCCCGTTCAGCCAACGCTGGGGCCTGTTCTTCTGGGACTTCGCCTTCGTAACGCATGAGCGCTTCACGCCCGATGACAGGCACGACGCGCAGTGGAACCGTGGCGCGTATATCGTGCAGTCGCTCGGTCATTGCGGCGCATGCCACACGCCGCGTGGGCCCGGTTTTGAGGAGCGCGGCTACGACGAGTCGTCAAGACTGTACCTGACGGGCGGCAGCAACGATCACTGGTTCGCGCCGAATCTCACCGGCGACCCGGGCTCGGGACTTGGACGGGTGCCCCCGCAGGACATCGCTTCGTTCCTTAAATCCGGTCATGGCGCCGACGTGCATATCGTGCCATTTGGCAGCATGGTTCAGGTGGTCGAAGACAGTACCCAGTACTTCAACGACGACGACCTGGACGCAATCGCACACTACCTGAAAAGCCTTCCCGCGCGCGAATCTTCTGGCGCCTACCACCCGCGCTCCCCGACGGCGCAGCAGAGGGCAGTCGCGCTGAAGACCGGTGATGTCGAACGCCCTGGCGCAGGGCTTTACATGTCGTTCTGCGCGAAGTGCCACCAGGCCGACGGGCGCGGCGAGCCGCAGAAGTTTCCGGCGCTCGCGGGCAACCCGACGGTGCTGGCGCCCGACACGTCGTCGCTGATCCGGCTTGTCATCCAGGGCGGTAGCAGCCCGCAGACCGTGAACGGACCGCAGCATCGCAAGATGCCGGTGTTCGGAGACCAGTTCACCGACACCGAAATCGCCAGTGTGCTGACCTTCGTGCGCAATACGTGGGGTAACGAGGCAGCGCCGATCGCGGGGCGTGACGTCTCGGCGGTGCGCGACAAGCTCAAGAAGTGATGCAGCGCGATATGCGCGGCAGAAGACGGGAACCTATTTACACCGGCGAGGCAGATATGAAAGCGAACAGACATGGCAGGACGGTCGTCATCACCGGGGCAAGCGCCGGGGTCGGTCGCGCGAGCGCTCACGAATTTGCGCGGCACGGCGCGAGAATCGCCCTGATCGGCCGCGATGTAGCTGCACTCGACGACGTGCGCCGCGAAGTGGAGGCGCGCGGCGGCCAGGCGATAGCGATTGCGCTGGACGTCTCAGACCCGGCTGCGGTCGAGGCTGCCGCGACGCGCGCGGAAGCCGAGTTGGGCGAGATAGACGTCTGGGTGAACAACGCGATGACAACGGTGTTCGCGCCTTTGCACGAGATCTCGCCGGACGAGTATCGGCGCGCGACCGAGGTCACGTATCTGGGTTACGTGTGGGGCACGATGTCCGCGCTGCGGCGGATGCGGCCTCGAAACCGAGGCACGATCGTGCAGGTCGGCTCGGCACTCGCCTACCGGTCGATTCCGTTGCAGTCGCCCTATTGCGGCGCCAAGCACGCGATTCGCGGCTTCACCGACTCGGTGCGCAGTGAACTGATGCATGAGGGGAGCCGCGTCCACCTGACGATGGTGCAGATGCCCGCGCTGAACACGCCGCAGTTCGAGTGGGCCGAGTGCCTGCTGCCACACCCGCCGCAACCCGTGCCGCCGATCTTTCAGCCGGAAGTCGCGGCGCGTGCGGTGGTATGGGCGGCGGCGCACCGGCGCCGCGAACTCTATGTCGGGTCGTCGACGATCAAGGCGATCTGGGCCAACAAATTCGTCGCGGGCCTGCTGGACCGTTATCTTGCTCATGCCGGTTACAGTGCGCAAATGCAGGACCGCACCGTGGCCAGCGACCGGCCCTCGAATCTCTGGAATCCGGTGCCCGGTTTGCACGCGACCCACGGACCGTTCAGCGATCGCGCGAGCGCATCGAGCCCTGCGTTGTGGCTTGACGTCAACCGTAACTGGCTGCTGGCCGGTGCGGCGACTGCGCTGATCGCAGCGCTGCTGGCCGCTCGCCGCAGGTAGCTGGCCGCCGATAGCTGGCCGTAGATAGCTAGTGTCTCTGCTATCCCGGACACCGCGGAACCGCCGTATCGCGCGGGACAGGCCGGCCGTTCACACACCAACCATGCGGGTCATATTCATGGCATCGAAAATCGAGGACTATGCGTTACTGGGCGACGGCCACTCCGCGGCGCTTGTCGCGCGTAACGGGTCTATCGACTGGTTGTGCTGGCCGCGCTTCGATTCGGACACCTGCTTCGCGGCGCTGGCAGGTCATGCTGACAATGGCAGATGGCAGATGGCAGATTCGCACCGAAGCAGGAGCCCATTGAGGTCACGCGTGGCTATCGCGGTTCTACGCTGATTCTCGAAACCCGTTTCAGGACGGACACCGGGATCGCGACACTGGTCGACTTCATGCCGATGCGGGCTGAATGCCCGCAATTGGTTCGCATGGTCTTCGGGGAGACTGGAAAGATCGAGTTCGACACGCAGTTCGTCGCGCGCTTCGACTATGGCCGCGCGAATCCTGCGATCCGCCCGCTCGACGATGGCACGGGTTTCCTGATCGTTTGCGGGTCGAACAGGCTGACGCTGCACACGAAGGCGGCATCGCGCGTCGATGCTGGCAACGTCATGGGCCGCTTTGCCGTTGCAGCAGGCGAGTGCGTTTCGTTCGTTCTGAACTACAGCGACACCAGCGACTCGGCACCCGGGTGCAACGACGCACAGCGTCAGCTGGCGACCACGACCGCGTTCTGGGAAGCCTGGTCAGCGCAGGCGGACACCCAGGGCCCCTACGAAGAGGCGCTCACCCGCTCACTCATCACCCTTAAGGCGCTGATCCACGAACCGGGCGGCGGGATCGTCGCGGCGCCGACAGCCTCATTGCCAGAACACCTGGGTGGTTCGCGCAACTGGGATTACCGCTTTTGCTGGCTGCGCGACGCGAGCCTGACATTGCTGGCGCTACTGCGAGGCGGCTACCCCGACGAGGCGCGGCGCTGGCGCGACTGGCTGGTGCGTGCGGTGGCTGGCGCGCCGTCGCAGTTGCAGATCCTGTACACCATCGACGGGTCAAGACATGTGACCGAATGGGAGTGTCCGTGGCTCGACGGCTATCAGGGGGCGAAACCCGTGCGATTCGGCAATGGCGCAGTCGGCCAGTTGCAGCTCGATGTCTTCGGTGAGGTGATGAATGCGCTGTACCTGTCGCGCCGGGCAGGCCTTGGCCCTGACGCCGCCGCGTGGACACTCGAGAACGAACTCGTGCAGCACCTCGCGCAGGTCTGGCAGCAGTCTGATCAGGGCATCTGGGAAAGCCGCGGCAAGCCGCAGCACTACACTGTGTCGAAGGTGATGGCCTGGCTTGCGGTGGCCCGCGCTATCCCGTCGGCGGCGCAATTCCGTCAGGATGCGCCTGTACGCGAGTGGGAAAAGTTGCGCGACCGGATCCACGACGACATCTGTTGCCATGCCTTCAGGACGGGTCTTAATTCTTTGTAAGCGCTCAATCCGCCACACCTTGAGGAATCCTGCGTTACCCGGTAACGTTGAAGTGCGGAATGTTACCGGGTAACGACGATGAAGGGGGGGCAGGATGGCGCAGACGACAGCACAGCGACAGGCCGCCTGGCGGGCACGGCGAGCGACGGCGGGCAAGGAAGGCAACGGCGAGCGGCGACTGGACATGTGGGTGAGCACCGAGGTGGATCTTGCGCTTGTACGGCTGGCGCGCCGTTACGCGCTGACGAAGCGTCAGATGCTGGAGCGGCTGATCGTGCGGGCGGACGACGCGATCGTGCGTAGGCTCGATCCGGATTCGGAGCAGTGGGATAGCTACTTCGACGCGACCCGGTAGCACCCCGGTGTTACCGGATAACGGACGGCCTTTCTCAACAACCGGGTACCCGACATGGGCACGCGATCGGCTTGTCAACTCAGGCAGGTGGTGGCGTCGCGGTTTGTCGCTGGGCGTAGTTGAACGGCAGCAGGTCGGTGACGTCGGCATCGGTCGCACGCTGCGGCAATTCGGTGAGCACGTGCAGCAGGTATGCGTACGGTTCGACCTCGCAAGCTCGGCACGTCAGCATCAGGCTATAGACCATCGCGCTCGCCTTCGCACCGGCAACCGTGTCGCTAAAGAGCCACGACTTTCTCGCAGTTGCAAACGGGCGGATATCGCGCTCCAGAACGTTATGCCGACTCCACGATTATGCCGCGTCGTTCATGCGCGTGGCTGTGGGTTGAGGTTGCCCCGCTCCAGCGGACAGATTTGCAGTTGGGTTTAGTACGGTATTGATCCTCCGTTAAGCGTTGAGTCGCGGGTTGTCCACGGCCGGGTAGCGGGTCGCCTGTCTCGACCATGACGCTGCCCGGCGGTGGACAACCCGCGCGGCGATGACATTTCATTTTTCGAATGCAGGTTTTCGAATTCCAGCGGCGAGCAATAACCGATGCTGCTGTGCAGGCGGCGCACGTTGTACCATCCTTCGAGGAACCAGAAGATACGTGTACGGGCCTGCTCGTGGGTCGCGAAGTGTTCACGCATCAGCAGTTCTGCTTCGAGCGTGCCGAAGAACGACTCACACATCGCATTGTCATAGGCATCGCCGGCTGTGCCCATCGACGGTTGTACGCCCGCCTCGCGGCAACGCCGCCCGAAGGCAATGGACGTGTACTGGGCGGATTCAACCGGTTGTCGCAACACCTTTAATCGGGGAGGTGTTTATGGGACGACCAGCCGGGTGGATGCAGAAGTTGACAGGGCGAGGAGCGATGCGCTCGCCAGGTGCACCGTCGCA
>NZ_JAYXBK010000027.1:0-47906 GCF_036016995.1 Paraburkholderia sp. MPAMCS5 | reverse complement strand
TTATGGCCTCGAGGCCATATTCACGAGAACGGCAGCGTGGAATCCTCGCATCGGTATCTGAAGGAAGCGGTCGACCAGGCCCTGATGCTGCGCGGCCATCGCGACTTCGCTGACCGGGCGGCCTACGATGAATTCATCCGTGAGGTGGTGATGCGCCGGAACCGGCGCAACGCCGCGGCGTTTCGCATTGAGCGCACACAGTTGCAGGATTTGCCTGAACGCCGTACCACTGACTTCGTCGAGGAAGAGGCGCTCGTGACCCGTTGCAGCACGTTCACCGTGCGCGGCATCCTGTACAGCGCGCCGTCGCGCCTGATCGGCCACCGCCTGAAGGTGCGTCTCTACGGTGACCGGCTCGACTGCTATCTGTCGGGCGCGCTGGTGCACAGTACGCCGCGAGGCTCCCGTGCCGCCGACAACCGCCACGCGCTGGATTACCGTCACTTCATCGATTCTCTCAAGCGCAAGCCTCAGGCGTTCAGGGGACTTGCGTTTCGCGACGCGCTGTTTCCGCGCGATGCCTACCGCCGGACCTGGGAGCGGCTGGAGGCGCAACTGACGCAACGTCAGGCATGCAAGACCATGGTGGGGTTGCTCGAACTTGCAGGACACCACGGCGTTGAAGCGTTGCTGGCGCAGCGGCTTGATGCGTTACTCGTAGTCGGCGAACTGCCCGACCTGAAACAGTTGCGCGACGAATTCGCGCCGCGTGAGGCGCTGTGTCCCGAGGTGGTGGTCGAGATGCCTCCCATCGCAGTCTATGACGAACTCCTCGACAAGGCGGCCGCATGAACGCACCCGCCTATGAGAACGGTCGTCTGGCCCTGATGCTCAACGAGCTGCGCCTGCCCACGATCGGCAGGTTGTGGCCCGAGTTCGCGGAACGCTCTGACAAGGAAGGCTGGCAGGCTTCACGGCTGCTCGGCGCATTGCTCGAGCACGAACTGGCCGAACGCGCCAAACGACGCATCGAGCGCCACCGAACCGAGTCGCATCTGGACCCGACCAAGACACTTGCTACCTTCGACTTCGGCATGGTGCCGATGGTCTCGAAGGCGCATGTCACTGCGCTGGCAACCGGGGAATCCTGGCTGGAGAAAGGCGCCACGATTCTCCTGTTCGGGCCGCCTGGTGCCGGCAAGAGTCATCTGGGATCGGCCATCGGACACGCGCTGATCGACGCTGGCTACCGGGTGCTGTTCACGCGCACCAGCGAACTCGTCCAGAAGCTGCAGGCTGCACGCCAGAGCCTGCAACTGCCATCCGCGCTCGCGAAGCTCGATCGCTTCGATCTCATCATCCTGGATGACCTGTCGTATGCGCGCAAGGACCAGGCCGAAACCAGCGTACTGTTCGAACTGATCGCTGAGAGGTATGAGCGCAAAAGTCTTTTAATAACGGCCAGTCAGCCGTTCTCTGGCTGGAATGACGTGTTCCCCGACCCCGGCATGACGGTCGCAGCCATCGACCGGCTCGTCCATCACTCGACGATCTTTGAACTGAATGTAGAAAGCTATCGCCGTCGAAAGGCCACCGACAAACAGAGCGCGCGCCGGCGACAATTACCCAACGACAATTACGATGGAGGCGCGACAACTATGAATTAGCCAGCGACAACTACACCCGTTGACCGGCCAAAATAGTTGTCGCTGACCGGCCGTGCTGCTTGACGCTGTCTACGCGGTACTTCGCCCATTCGATCTGGCATCTGTTCGTGCTGGCGAGTTCGGGCTGCCTTTTCGTCGCAATCGCCTGGTATGCCTGGCAGGTGCGGTGCGGTTATCTACGTTTGCATCCGGATCGCGATCGCCCTGCTTTGTTTGATTATTGCTGGTCCGCGGGAGGCTCTTCATCCGGTCGTGCCTCTGCTTCCGTTGCTGCTACGGCTATCGCGAGAGCGGACACAGCAGCGAGCAGGGCGACGGCATCGACCGGTTTTGCAGGAACAGATTGTGTAAATCAGTGAGACCGGCAGACGGCAAGCTGAACGACGAAGCCAGAATGATGGGCACGCTGGCCAGCCCCGGATCGTTCCTGAAAATCCGGCATAACTCAGGGCCGTCGATACCGGGCATGTCCCAGTCGGTTAGCAGCAGGTCCGGACGGCCCATGCGCGCCAAGGCCCAGGCTGAGGCGCCGTCAGGCGCCCACACCACCTCGAACCCGTTCATGCGAAGGACCGTGGTCCATGCGGCCGCCGTCAGCTTGTCATCGTCGACGAGAAGGATCACAGCGTTGCTCCTGTTGCGCCATTTTTCCAGCCCCAGGTTTGTCTTGAAACAGGAAATAGAGAGCAAAAATTGCGCCGCGCCAAGCGAAGCAGTCGTGCCGCCTGACGGATCGGGCCCGGAGCGTTGATGCGCAACGGCCGGCGCATCTCGAATCTGGATGTCGCGACGTCCCCCGGAAACGCGTAGCGCGCGTAAGATGCATCTACACGCAGGTGGGAAGGTAGCCTTTACGGAAAAATCCACCGGCCACGCTGCCTGCCGCGCACAGATATTTGCCTCGGACGGTGTTCAGCGATTTCGTCCGGGACAAAGACCGCGTCGCAGCAGCAGCGTCGGGCCACAACAGCTGGCCACCAGTGGAATGCCGCAGACCAAGGGGTCGCATCATGATGCACGTTTTCCTGGCCAACAATCGCCATGAGCTGATCGAGCGGTGTCGGGCAAAGGTTGCGCAGAGGCCCGCCCGGGCGGCGACTACCCAGCAGCTGCAGAATGGTGTGCCGCTGTTCCTGGACCAGCTCATCAGCACGCTGCGGATCGAACAGACATCCGAGCCGATGGGCAGCCGCAGGATCTCGGGTCCGTCGGGTGGCGGGGCGTCGTTATCCGAAATCGGCGGGGCAGCTGCACAACACGGACGAGAATTGATGGCGCTCGGATTTTCGGTTGACCAGGTCGTGCACGACTACGGCGACCTGTGTCAGGCCGTTACCGATCTCGCGTATGAGCGCGATGCGCCGTTTCAGATCGACGAATTTCGCACCCTCAACCGCTGTCTGGACAACGCGATTGCCAATGCGGTCACCGAATTCAGCTACCAGCGGGATTTTGTCATGGCAGACCGACAGGCCATTGAGGCGCAGGAGCGGCTGGGATTCCTCGCCCACGAACTGCGTAACCTTCTGCATACTGCCACGCTCGCATTTACCGCCGCCAAAACCGGAAACTTAAGTCTGTCCGGCGCTACCGGGACGGTGCTGGAGCGCAGCCTGGACGGGCTGCGCGATTTGATCGCGCAATCTCTGGACGAGGTCCGGACGGCAACCGGCGTTACTGCGCAATCCCGAATGTTTCCGGTTGCCGATTTCATTGCGGAAGTCAAACGGGCCGCCGACCTTGCGGCTCAGGTTCGTGGATGCGTACTGAAGGTGTCGGCGGTGGACCCGCGACTCGCGGTCAGTGGCGATCGTGACCAGCTTTACTCGGCGTTGGGCAACCTGCTGCAGAACGCCTTCAAGTTCACACACCCCCACAGCGAGGTGACGCTCGACACCTACGCCGTGTCGGATCGCATCCTGATCGATGTAAAGGATCAGTGCGGCGGTCTCCCGCCGGGCAACGCGGAACGGATGTTCCTGCCTTTCACCCAGAATGGCGACGACCGAACCGGACTGGGGCTGGGACTGTCCATCGCGCGGCGCAGCGTCGAGGCAAATAATGGGACGCTGGGCGTGCGTGATGTGCCCGGTACAGGCTGCGTTTTCACGATCAGCCTGCCCCGATATGCGATGACCGAAAGCTAGGCACGACCGCCGCCAAGCCGCATTGCGAGCACCATGCGGTTACAACAAACTGGCAGGCCGCGATCGCGATCAGGTCGCAGTGACCTTAGAAAACCAGCCGTGATGACGTAGCCAGCGACACGTTGCATCTGACCGCCCCGGAAGCGGCGGCGTATTGTGAGCAGATTGGCTACGGGACCGACTATTTTTGCAACCCGACGCGGGTTGGACCCGGTCAGTCGAACCCGTGGTGCCGCTTGCCGTCGACGCAACGGCGCTTCAGCCTTCAGTCGGCGATCAGCATCATGGGCCCGCGCAGATTCCGCCATCCGTTTCAAAGCCTTGGAGCGCGTGTACCTTTTTACGTCGACACGATCCTGTTTCCGGCTTCTGCGGCACCAAATTCTTTCGCCCACCCAAGGACCTCTTTAATATCGTGAGTCCCACTTCGTTTGACGTAGACGGCAGCGCAGGTTCGGCATCGGTGGCGAGCGGCAACCCGATTGGAGAACGAAAGCGCATCCTCACCGGAATCCGGCCGACAGGACCACTGCATCTTGGGCACTATACGGGTGCGCTTGAGAACTGGGTCAGGCTGCAGAATGAATACGACTGCTTCTTCCTCATCGCCGACTATCAGGTGTCGGACTATGCGAACGACCTTCCGCGGGTGCGCAACGCCGTCTGGGAAGTAGTACTCGACTGGCTGGCCGTTGGGCTTGATCCGGAGCGCGGCAGTTTCGTCATCGAGAGCCTCGTGCCCGAACACGCGGAGCTGACCGCATGGCTCGGGTGGTTTCTGTCCGTTAGGATGCTCGAACGCAATCCGACGCTCAAGGCAGAAATGGAGGCCATCGAAAGACCCGACGATGCGAAGACACGTGGAAAATCGGTTCCTGTCGCGTTTTACATCTACCCGGTGATGCAGGTCGCCAACATTCTCTTGCCCCGTGCGCATGTCGTGCCGGCCGGCGCAGACCAGCTGCCACACGTCGAATTGACGAGGGAGACGGCGCGGCGTTTCAATCGCGAATTCAAGCCGATCTTTCCCGAACCGGAGGCGCTCGTGGGGCGCGTACCGCGCCTCGTCGGCACCGATGGCAATGCCAAGATGAGCAAGTCGCGTGGCAACACGATCGATCTCAAAGACAGCGCGGCGACCGTCGCAAGAAAGGTTCGCGGCATGTATGCGGGTCCTCCGCGGGGAGCGAATGAACCAGGCACGGTGGAGGACAACCCTGTCTTTCTATACCTCGACGTATTTGATGACGACACGGCACTGGTGCGGGACCTGAAGGAACGCTACGAGCGCAGCGGCGTCAGCAACGAGGAGTTAAAAGACCGGCTGACGAGCGTTCTGGAGGAACTGCTGGAGCCCATGCGCGAACGACGGGCACAGTATGAAAGGAACATGCCATTGGTGCGCGAAGCACTCGAGCACGGCACAAACCGCAGTCGCGTCATCGCGGTGGAGACGATGGAAATGGTACGCGACGCGCTCGACCTGAATTACCTGACGAAATACTGACACTGTGCCCGGCATCTGGCGTGAGCCTGGACGATCGCTAACAACCCTTCGCGGATTCGTCGATTCGCCCATGCCCGTCGCAGATGTAAATGCTCCGCAGCCCGACTATCGAATGATCGTGCAGCGGCTGCGGGGGCATACGGCCTCGACGCACACCGCAGCCGTTTCCTCATGCGGGACGGGAACAAGGAATTAATTGCGATGACGGGCTATTATCCAAGCCCCTTTATCATCGCCCATTCAGATGCGCACGTCGCCCCTGGTTGCTCCGGGCCTTGTCGACCGTGCGGAAATTCCATCCGACGCGTAGCCGCCCGAACGCAGCGAATCGTACCGCCAGTATGGAACATCGAACCGCTCACAGACGCACCCGCACTGCGCATTGCACGCACTCGTCAGTCGCTGCGCGAACGCGCCGGAGGCGGTTTTGCCCAGTATTCTGGTTTACCGCGACGCTTTGACTATACTGGTTGCAGGGTCTGGTTCCGGAACCGCAGGCATCTTTTGGAGGGCGACAATCATGTCCCGGCCGAAATACGATGCCCGGTACGGACGCTGTCGCATGGCGCCTCGAGGTACTCGCGCACTTCTGGAAAACTATCGGGACGCGCAGGGCAAGCCGCAGATACTGGGACGTATTTAAAAAATGGGCATTCGCGACGTGACTGGGCTAAAGAGGAAGCGGCCGGTCTTCTTCAATCTGACCCAGATCCAGATGCCCGTGGGTGCACTGACCTCGATTCTCCATCGGGTGACAGGGATTTTCCTCGCGCTCGGTGTTCCCTTCGGAATTTATCTGCTGGACGTGTCGCTGCAAGACGCCCAAGGCTACGCGCGAGTCATCAGCTTGTTTCACAGCCTTGTGTTCAGGGCTGTCACGATTCTCTTCGTCTGGGTGCTGGCACATCATGTGTTGGCTGGAACACGTCACCTGTTAAGCGATATTGACATCGGGTCGCAGTTGCAGGCGGCTCGCCGCAGCGCGTGGGTCGTCAACATCGGGGGCGTCGCCATCGCGCTGCTCGCGGCTGGAACATTGCTGTGAGAAAAACTGTTACCGGACTGCGAGCGTGGCTGGTACAACGAGTGACGGCCATCTACATGTTGATATTTGTTGTGGCCGCCCTGGTTCATTTTGCCGTCGACCCACCGCACACCTACGTTGACTGGCAGGGCTGGATCACCGGTCCCATCGTGAGCATCTGCACGATGGTCTTTTTCGTCGCTCTGTTCGCGCATGCCTGGGTGGGGCTGCGGGATGTAATCATGGACTACGTCCACCCCCTCGTCGTTCGCGTTTGCCTGCTCGTGCTACTCGGTTTCAGTCTGGCAGCGATGGTGGTATGGGTCATGCGGATTTTATTGAAGGGTCACGGCTAGCCGTGGATCTGTGGAAAGCTAACGCACCCGGAGGCACCATGCGTTTCTCGATTTTCCGCTACAACCCGGAACAGGACAGCAAGCCGTACATGCAGGACTTCGTGGTCGACCTTGAGTCGACCGACCGGATGCTGCTGGATGTCATTCTGCGCATCAAGGCTCAGGATGAGTCACTCGCCATCCGGAAATCCTGCCGCGAAGGGGTGTGTGGCTCGGACGCGATAAACATCAACGGCCGCAACGGTCTGGCGTGTATTACGCCGGTGAGGGACCTTCAGGAGCCGGTCGAGTTGCGACCGCTACCGAGCTTTCCGGTCATTCGCGACCTGGTGGTCGACATGACCCAGTTCTTCAAACAGTATTACTCGATCAAGCCCTATCTCATCAACAATGAACCGGCGCCGGAAAGGGAGCGTCTCCAGTCACCCGAAGACCGGAACAAGCTGGACGGTTTATACGAATGCATCCTGTGCGCCTGCTGCACCAGCCAGTGCCCGTCTTCGTGGTGGAACCCGGACAAATTCGTCGGTCCGGCGGGCCTGATTCAGGCTTACCGGTTCATTATCGACAGCCGGGATCGGGCAACGCAGGAACGCCTGGAGGATCTGAACGATGTGTACCGGCTGTTCCGTTGTCGCACGATCATGAACTGCACCGAAGTCTGTCCTAAAGGACTGGTTCCGTCGCGGGCCATTGAGAAGATCAGACTGATGATTGTTAGAGATTCGTTGTAGGGGCGCAGCCGCCTGGCCGTCGCTTGCGTCGTGACGGCCGCGAGATACGGATGGTTAAACTGCGTCAGACATATCATTTCCCGACGATCGCCCCGGTCCCGCTTGTGTCCGATGCGGCATCGCCGCAGTCCGCAGAAGAGCCAGAGACGAAACGGGATACCGCATACAGGAGATTGACGATGATTTTCGACAAGCTATTAACCCAGGCAATCCTCGGCACAGGTTCTGAGGCAATCATTGCGAGTGACCAGGACGGCGTAATTCACTTCTGGAATCAGGGCGCCGAACGGATTTTCGGCTACGTAGCCAACGAGGCGGTGGGACAATCGCTGGACATCATTATCCCGCCGGACTTCCGTCAGCGTCACTGGGACGGCTATCGTCGGGTGATGCAAACAGGCGAAAGCCACTACAGCCGCGGGGATCTGTTGTCGGTACCCGCGATCCGTAAAGACGGCACGCGCATTTCGGTGGAGTTTTCGATCGTGCCGTTAAAGAACCATGAGGGACGCGTCGATGGCATGGCGGCCATCATGCGGGACGTGACGAAGCGCCATAACGAAATGCGCGCGCTGAAGGCCCAGCTCGCGCGGACCGGAACGACGCCGTGAGATGACCATTGTGCTTTCGCGCCTTCACTGCTTTCGCTGATCAACGGTCTGCGCTGAGGCAGCATGATGCCGGTCTCACTTCGACGGCCAGATTTCGACAGGTAGATCGACGCCAGCGAAGTGCGCCAGAATATGGAGAACGTCAGCGCTTTGATTCCTCCGGCAGATGCGAAAGGACATCTCGCAACACGATGGCCTGGTTATGCTCCTCGTCCTTCGCTCCATAGACCAGCGTGATTGGCTGCCCCTTCGCTTCAGTGAGGAGACTGCGCATGCGTTGCTGCTGTTCTTCAACATCGAGTTCGAGACGGTAGCGTTGCTGGAAAGCTTCCCATCGCGCCGGCTTGTGTCCGAACCATTTTCGCAAGGCAGCGCTTGGCGCGACGTCGCGCGCCCACTGGCCGAGTGCCAGTATTTCCTTGCTGCGTCCGCGAGGCCAGAGGCGATCAACAAGGACGCGATAGCCGTCTTTCGGTGTCGCATCCTCGTATGCCCGCTTGACAAAGATCTTCAGGTGTTTGCGTTTCGCGTGTAAGCGGCTCACGAGGGCCATTCGCCATCTCGCGTGAGCCTAGCGCATGATTCGAAGCAAGCCGCGGACGTTGAGATCATCGTCCGCATTGATTCGGACTGTAGAGGATCTACCGAGATGTCGAACGCATCCCCCATGGCTCGCCAAACGCACCGCGTGTATTCGCTCGAATTCAAGCAGCAAGTTGTCCAGGAGACTCTTGAGCCCGGAACGTCGGTCTCGGTCGTCGCGCGACGACACGATATGAACGCGAACGTCGTATTTGAGTGGAAGCGGCTATATCGGGAAGGCAAGCTGAAGCTACCGGGCATCGAAGCGGCGCGGACATCATCTACTGAATTATTGCCGGTCAACGTGATCGATCTGCCCGTGCCGATGCCGCGCCCAGTACAGCTTGCTGAAAACGAGTCGCCGTCGACGGCGGGCAACGTGCCACCCTCGGTCTGCGAGATCGAGGTTGAGATCGGCAAACGCCGCGTGCGAATCCGCGGCTTGCCGCTCGAGCGCGCTGAATCGTTCCTGCAGGAATGTCTGAAGTGATCACGCTGCCGGCGGGCACGCGCATCTGGCTTGCGGCGGGCGTCACCGATATGCGGTGCGGATTTCAGGGGCTGGCTGCGAAAGTGCAAACAGCACTCGAGGACAATCCGCTGGGCGGCAACCTGTACATCTTCCGCGGCCGCCGCGGCGATCTTGTGAAGATTCTTTGGGCGACAGACGACGGGCTTTGGCTGGTCGCAAAACGTTTGGAGCGAGGCCGTTTTATCTGGCCTCAGGCCGATGGCGGCAAGATCCATCTGACGAGCGCGCAGTTGTCAATGTTGCTCGAGGGTATCGACTGGCGACAGCCACGACGCACCGCCGCACTCTCGATGTTGTAAACCGCGAGGAAGGCTCGTAAACTGCGACGCATGTCCGATCAGGCGCCGCTTCCCGATACCGTCGCCGAGCTCCGTGCCATGGTGCTCGCGCAACAGGCATCGCTGCTTGAGAACCAGGCATCGATTGCGAAGATGGTGGAGGAACTCGCCGCGCGAGATGACGAGATCGAGCGCCTGAAGGCGCAGATCGACAAGCTCAGGCGGATGCACTTCGGGCGCAAGTCCGAACAACTCGCGAAGCAGATCGACAAGCTCGAGGCGCAGTTGGAGGACCTGACGGGCGGCCGTGGTGCCGCCGAGGCGCGGAACCAGCGAGACAAGACACCGAATGCGCCGTCCAGCAAGTCGCCTTCGCGAGAGCCGCTCCCGCCGCACTTGCCGCGCGAGGAGATCGTTCTCGAGCCTGATCCGCTCTGCCCCAGGTGCGCAATGACGATGCAGCCGCTGGGGGAGGACCTATCCGAACAGCTCGCACGCGTAGCTGCCGCATTCAAGGTGATCCGCACGATCCGGCGTAAATTGCTTTGCGCCGGCTGCGGACATATCGAACAACTGCCGATGCCGGGCCTGCCGATCGAGCGCAGCATCGCTCATCCCAGCCTGCTCGCCGACATCCTGGTGTCGAAGTTCGCTGATCACCAGCCCCTGTATCGCCAGTCGGAAATCGCAGCCCGCGATGGTGTAACACTCGATCGCTCCAGCATGGGCCGCTGGGTCGGACAGATCGCGACACTCTGTATGGCGCTGGTCGAGGCGATTCAGCGCTACGTGTTGACGCCCGGAAAGGTCCACGCCGACGACACAACGGTTCCCGTGCTCACGCCGGGCAACAAGCAGACGACAACCGGTCGATTCTGGGTCTATGTGCGCGACGATCGCCGCTCGGGCTCGACCGATCCTGCGGCAGTCTGGTTCTCGTACTCGTCGGACCGTAAGGGCGTTCATCCGCAAACCCACCTCGCCAACTTCAAGGGAATCCTGCAAGCGGATGCCTACGCCGGTTTCGATAAGCTGTACACGAGCGGCGATGTCCACGAAGCGGCGTGTTGGGATCATTGCAGGAGAAAGTATTACGAGGTCCATGTGAGCGCGCCGACTCCGGATACCCAGAAACTGCTGGAAATGATCGGCGAGCTCTACAGCATCGAAGCCGGCATTCGCGGCAAGCCTCCCGATGAGCGGTTGCGTGTGCGGCAGGAGAAGAGCAAGCCTCTGCTCGCCACGTTCGAATCGACGATCAGGGCCAAGCTGGCGACGCTGTCGAAGAAGTCTGCGCTTACGGGCGCGATCAACTACTCGCTGAACCACTGGGTGGCGCTTACGTTCTATTGCGAGGACGGGCGCGCCGAGATCAGCAACGTGCTCGCAGAAAATGCCCTGCGCTGCGTAGCGTTGGGCAGGCGAAATTATATGTTCGTCGGCTCCGACAGCGGCGGTGAGCGAGCGGCAGCAATGTACAGCCTGATCGGAACATGCAAGCTCAATGGCATCAACCCGCGAGCCTACCTCGAATACGTGCTCACTCGTATCGCGGACCACAAGGTCAATCGCATCGACGAGCTGCTGCCTTGGAACGTAGCGGACAAACTTAATCCAGCTGCTTCACGTACGCCTCGCGTTTGACCGGGTAGATCCAGATAGATCGTGTCCACGACCGATCATGGACACGATCTCCCGTGATCTATCCGGACTTCTCCATGCCCTCACATCATGCCTCACGCGCGCGCGTATCGCGGACCGGCCCTGCTGAGCCGCTTACTTTCGCGTGTGGCATTTCCTGCTCCGTTCAGACCTGTGTCCCGATACACGTTACCCTGCCCGTCCCAGGTCTTGCGCGACGAGTAGTTCAACCCTCTCGTGCAGCATGGGAAGGACCTCGCTTTCGAACCACGGGTGCCGCTGGAACCACGGCTGGTTGCGCGGTGACGGGTGCGGCAACGGAACGAAGGCCGGCGCGTATTCCTTCCACGCCCTGACTGTTTCAGTGAGCGACGACTTGCGACGGGTGCCGAGAAAATGCTGCTGCGCATACTGGCCGATCAGCAAGGTCAATTGAATCTTCGGCAGCTTTTCCAGCAGGCTGTCCAACCACAGTTGAGCGCACTCGCGACGCGGTGGTTTGTCACCGCCGTTGCCGCGTCCAGGATAACAGAAGCCCATCGGAATAATCGCGAACTGCGACTCGTCGTGAAATGTGGTCGCGTCGATTCCGAGCCAGTGCCGAAGACGGTCGCCGCTCGCGTCATCCCACGGAATGCCCGATGCGTGCACGCGCGCACCCGGCGCCTGTCCGACAACCAGGATGCGCGCCTCGGCTCCCGCGCGCACGATCGGGCGAGGACCGAGTGGCAGGTGCGGCACACATGCACGACAGGCACGCACGTCAGTCAGTAGCGTATCGAGGGAAGAACATGAGTATTTATTCATTTTCCGGCCACTTCATTTCCAGATCGTCGTCATGATGTTTGCGCCGCTCACCGGCGAGCCCCTGCAACTCATCCGGACTGACGAGTACGACAGTTACGAGTATCGATGTGTTCTGGAACGCTGTCAGTGCATGCGGGACGCCGGCTGCCAGATAGATAAGGTCCCCGGTATGCAGGATCTGGTGGCCTTCATTCATCTCGAGATCGACCTCCCCTTCGATGCATTGCACCGTGACCGGGCCATCAACCGCGTGCACAGGCATCCCTTTGCCAGCCGGAAGAACAATCCGCATGACTTCGAGGCGCTCCTCCTTGAACAGTGCCGTGGTCGGAGTCTGCTCAAGCCTGTCACCGAGCGGTAACAGGCTCGCAACTTCGCCAGACGAAAGATGTGATATAGCCACCTGTCTCTCCTTGACGTGCAACCCGATCAGGTCAGCAGGTAGTGTTGATCACCCACGGCCTGCCGCGCGTGTTGCGATAGCATACTCCGCACGTTGCCGGAAACCTGGCCTGCGGCAGGAAACGGATAGCGCGCACCGGCGCCTATTGCCAGATCCACGCCGGTGGATCGCTAGCCGGAAATGACTGGTCGGAAGCCATATCGACTTGATCCAGCGCAGGGAAAGACGGCTCCCCCAGCTCCTGGCCGTCCCGCTGCTGACCGGTCGACCGAGGGGTGCGAGTCTGGCGCGCACCGGTGAACGGCCCGGGTGTCAGTCGTGGGCGGTGTGGCTGGGCAACGGGTCTCATGGTCGGTCTCCAAACGGGTATCGATGGACTCGTGGACGGCTTGGCGTCGTCGCCGGCGGGTTCGATCGCAAAGTTCATGTGTGCGCCGATTCGCGACTGGCGTCTGTCCGGTGCCCGACACTTGCGCACCCGGGCAATGACATTTGGGCCAGCAGGACCTGGAGGCCGGGTCGCGTGTCGCGCGCGTGTTCGTTTGAAAAAACACACGATAGCGGACATGTGACCGGGCTTTACACCGCGCGGCGCGCGAGCATCGATCTGATCTGGCCGATGGCATACGCGGGATTCAGGTTCTTCGGGCAGATGTCGGTGCAGTTCAGGATCGTGCGGCAACGAAAGAGCCGGTACGGATCTTCGAGATTGTCCAGTCTCGCCTGCGTGGCCATGTCGCGCGAATCGACGATGAACCAGTAGGCCTGCAGAAGGTCAGCCGGTCCGACGTACTTATCCGGATTCCACCAGTACGACGGGCGGGCCGTTGAACAGCACGCGCACACGATGCACTCGTACAGGCCGTCGAGCTGGTCGCGTTCTTCGGGACTTTGCAGGCGCTCCTGTTCCGGCGGCGGCGTATCGTTGATCAGATACGGCATCACCGAGTGATACTGGTTGAAGGACGACGTCATATCCACGATCAGGTCGCGGATCACGGGCAAGCCGGGCAGTGGCCGCAGGACAATCCGCGACGGCAGGTCGTTCATGTTGATCTGGCATGCAAGACCGTTCCTGCCATTGATGTTGATGGCGTCGGACCCGCAGATGCCTTCTCGGCACGAACGCCGTAGCGAAATCGATTCGTCGACCGACTTCAGCCTGACGAGGACGTCCAGCAGCATCCGGTCGCGCGGATCGATGTCAACCTCGAACGCCTGCATATGCGGCCTGGTATCCGTGTCCGGGTCATACCGGAAGATCTCGATCACGCGGCTGTCACTCATCGTGCATCTCCACTTTGTGTTCCGGGTTCTGAGCCGGCTGCGTTGCTCCTGGGGGGCATTCCGCTGTAACGGATCAATAAGGCAGCCGGCGAGCTGGTTGCTTTTTACTCTCAGCTTCGATGTTCACCGCTGCTGCCTGCTCCGCTGTAATAACCCGATGGAGCTGTGCGAATCGTTCGTCTACCGGGCCTTCAAAGAGCGGGTCCGGCCGTCCGCCCGCATCAACAAGCTCGATGGCATGCCAGTCGTCATCGTCGAGGTGGCGTGCCGCCGCAGGAAACAGTGTCAGCTCCTCGACAATCATGTTATGCCGCAGTCGCTCCGCGTAGAGACGGACGTGGATTTCGACCAGTTCCTGGGACATGTTTTCTTCACGGGCCGCCGCTTCGAGATCCTGGAGCAGTTCGTGACCCTGCGAAATCAGTGTGGCGTGTTGCGCCTCGATTTCCCGCGCAATCTCTCCGGACAACGCGTTCTTGCCCCGCAGTTTCTCCGCGATGCGATCCTCGATCGCATGATGGGCCACATCGGGAAAGCGTGTCAGGTAGTAAAGCGCATCGACCAGCAGCGCTACATTCGGTGCGCCCGGATCGGTGCGCAGCGACCGCTCGTCGTTGAGCAGTTGCACGAGTCGTCCCAGCCTGCCATGTTCGGCCTGCAGGCGCTCAATGACCGTGGGCATCGGGCGCCTCGTCCGGGTTCGGATTCGGACTCGACGTCCCCGCCATCGTGTCGAGCGCGAGCGCCGAATGCGCATACGCCGCGCCAGCACGCATCTCGGCCGCGACCCAGATGGCCTCCATGATCTCCTCTCCGGTCGCGCCACTTTTCAGGGCGGCCGCCGTGTGTCCGCGTATGCAATACGGGCACTGGGTGACATGGGCGACGGCCACGGCAATCAGCTGTTTCGTCTTCGCAGGCAGCGCGCCGTCGACGAAGACGCTGTCGCTGAATGCCTTGAAAGCGGCGAGCGGTCCGGGCGCCAGCTGCCTGCGCCTTGCTGCTATACCGGGGTCCGACGGCGGATACATTGCTTTGTCCATGGCTTGGCTCCCAATACTGGTTCAATGACGGCACCCCAAACGTGGACGCACGACTCACACCGTATCCGAACGCGGGCGACGCAGGTAAGCCGCCAGCGGCCGCCGTCATCTCTTGCCGGCCGCCACAGGATGACGCGCCAGCGCTCACGCGAATGACCCGTCCGGATTCCAGATCAACCTTTGCTGATCTTCGCCTTGTAGCCCGCGTCCTCGAACGCAACCAGGAATTCCTCGGCGAGCATCCACGAGTCAACCTTTACGGTTCTGGCATTAACGTCGACATCGACTCTCGCGTCAGGGTCGACCGCGCCGATGGCCCGGGCAAGCCTCTGTGCGTCGCCATCACCGGTCATCTTCTCCACCTCGAATTCCATATGTTCGAGTTCCATGCGCTGCTCCTTAGCTTCAGATTATCAGCCTACCGGCGGTTATTCGATCATCGGCGGCATCTCGAACGTATGGAACGGCGCCGGACTCGGCACCGTCCATTCGAGCCCTTCAGCGCCGTCACATGGCTTGTCCGCGGCCTTTGCCAGGCCAGTGCGGCGATAGGCCGGCAGTGCGACAAAAAACAGGAAATACACCTGCATCAGGCCAAAGGCGAATGCACCGATTGTCGCGACCTGGTTCCAGTCGGTGAACTGCGCCGGGTAGTCGGCATAGCGGCGCGGCATGCCGGCCAGGCCCAGAAAATGCATCGGGAAGAACGTGACGTTGAACGTAATCATCGTGCCCCAGAAATGGATCTTGCCGTGCAGCTCGTTGTACATGTGCCCGGTCCATTTCGGTGACCAGTAGTACCAGCCCGCGAACATTGCAAACAGCGACCCGGCCACCAGCACATAGTGGAAATGGGCGACGACGTAGTACGTCCCGTGCAGCGCGATATCAAGCGGTGCCATCGCCAGAATCAGACCACTGAAGCCCCCGATCGTGAACACGAAGATAAATCCAACTGCGAACAGCATCGGCGTTTCGAACGACAGGGAACCTCGCCACATCGTCGCCGTCCAGTTGAACACCTTCACGCCGGTCGGTACGGAAATGAGCATCGACGCATACATGAAAAACAGCTGGCCGGTGACAGGCATGCCGGTGGCGAACATATGGTGCGCCCACACCATGAACGACAGGATCGCAATCGACGCCACGGCATAGACCATCGAGCTGTAGCCAAACAGCGGCTTGCGCGAAAACGCCGGGATAACTTGCGAAATGATTCCGAACGCCGGCAGGATCATGATGTACACCTCGGGATGTCCGAAGAACCAGAAGATGTGTTGGTACATCACCGGATCGCCGCCGCTCGCATTGAAGAATGAGGTGCCGAAGTGGCGGTCGAACAGCAGCATCGTGATCGCACCCGCCAGCACCGGCATCACGGCGATAAGCAGATAGGCAGTGATCAGCCAGGTCCAGACGAACATTGGCAGCATCATCATTGTCATGCCGGGCGCGCGCAGATTCAGGATCGTCACGATGATGTTGATCCCGCCCATGATCGACGACGCCCCCATCAGATGCACCGCGAAAATCGTCATGTCCATGCCCGGACCCATCTGGATCGACAATGGCGCGTACATCGTCCAGCCGGCTGCTTCCGCGCCACCTGGCGCAAAGAAGGACCCGATCAGCAGGATCGCCGCGGGCGGCAACAGCCAGAAGCTGAAGTTGTTCATCCGCGCGAAGGCCATGTCGGCCGCGCCGATCTCGAGCGGAATCATCCAGTTCGCAAAACCGACAAACGCCGGCATAATCGCGCCGAAGATCACCACCAGACCGTGCAGCGAGGACAGCTGGTTGAAGAATTCGGGCCGCATGATCTGCAGGCCCGGTTTGAACAGTTCCGCCCGCAGCATCAGCGGCATCACGCCACCCGACAGGAACATGGTGAACGCGAACAGCATGTACAGCGTGCCGATGTCCTTGTGGTTGGTGGCGAGCAGCCAGCGGCGCCAGCCGTGCGGCCGTGCGTGCGCGGGGTGTTCATGGGGTATCGGGATCGCTGTACTCATCGAATCCACGCTCCAGCTGGTGAAGAAGGCACTGGGTCGACCGGCAGGCTCTCACGTGAGCGCCGATCGTTCTGGCGCGGTGCGGGTCACCTCGCGATGAGCCGTGAAGCCGATGCGCGCGCAAAACGTGCTGCACGGTACTGTCACCCCGTGATGAACTGATCCAGCGTCGCCAGAGACGTACGACGCCCTCTTCTCTTGTGCATCCTGGACGTCGGCAATTCAATTGAATTTAAACTATGTCACAACGTGATCTATAGTGGATTGCACTGGAGCACCATGAAAGTGTGCAGCTGAATGTTCGGCAGTGCCCGCGGGCGCTGACATCAGTGCACTGCACGCAATACCGAACGGAGGGCATTCGTCATGACGAGATTCAAGGTTGGCGATCACGTGACGTGGAATTCGGAGGCCGGCCATGTCAGCGGCAAGATCATCAAGGTGCATACGAGAGACACCGACTACAAGGGATACACCCATCACGCCAGCGTGGACGATCCACAGTACGAGATCAGGAGTGACAAGACCGACCACATCGCGATGCACAAAGGTGGCGCGCTGAAAAAGATGGCTTCCTGAGAGGCGTTGACTGCTACCGTACAGACGAGGCGCCAACGAATGTGAAACCCTGTCGCTGGGAGCCGGCGTGCATTGGCCACTTGGGGTTCGCTGCCGGAAGGCATGCACGCGGGTACCAGGAACGGGCTCAACAAAACCGGCCCGGGTTGTGACAGGACAGCAGATGCCGGAATGCGTTTCCCCCAATCGCGAACTTTGTCTGGCGATCGACGGAGAAATAGCCATGCGCACTCCCGCGAGGATCTGCAAGCAGCCCACCCATCCAATGCCGGTTGTCTATAGCTGGCTGCGCATGCGGAGCCCCGGGAGTGTGAGTCCGGGCTTGAGCACGCCGGTTCTGTTTTCGATTGTCGGTATCGCACTGCTCTTTGTTCCCGACTGGCTTGGCGGTCCGATGGTGCAGGTCTACGGAGTCGGTGTCGAAGGACGGAATAGCGGCACTGCCGCAGCTATCCCGAGAAGTGGCGGGTGAGACCGCGCCGCGCATCGCCAACGTCAGGAGAATCGAATGAACGAACCTGCGAATCAACTCAGCGGACCCGACCTCGCCAGCGGCGTTGCGCTTTCAGAAATCGCCGACGGCGCGATGCTGCAGGGGCACGCCCACGGCGAGCCGGTATTGCTCGTGCGGCGTGCGGACGCACTGTTCGCGATCGGCGCCGTCTGCACGCATTACGGCGCTCCGCTGGCCGACGGGCTGCTGGTCGACGACACGGTCCGCTGTCCCTGGCATCATGCCTGTTTCAGCCTGCGCACCGGCGCGGCGCTCCGCGCACCGGCGCTTGATCCGGTCACCTGTTGGCGGGTCGAGCAGCAGGACGGTAGCGTGTATGTCCGTGAAAAGCTCCTGCCTGTCGAACCGAAACCCTTACCGGCAGCGGCCGGCGCACCGCAATCGATCGTTATCGCGGGTGGTGGCGCGGCAGGCAATGCCGCCGCCGAGACGCTCCGTCTCGAGGGATATACAGGCCGCATCACCCTGCTGAGCGCCGATCCATCAAGGCCGTGTGACCGGCCCAACCTGTCGAAGGGCTTCCTTGCCGGCACCGCGACACCAGAGTCGAATCCGCTGCGTTCACTGGCGTTCTACCACGCGCATCGCATCGACCTGAAGCTGGATGTGCCTGTCACGACGCTCGACACGAAGAGCCGGCACCTGCAACTCGTGGACGGCAGTCGGGTTGCCTATGATGCATTGCTACTCGCCACCGGCTCCGAGCCAGTACTGCTCGAGGTACCAGGTGCGGATCTCCCGCACGTGCACTATCTGCGCTCGGTCGCCGACAGCCGCGCAATTGTCGCCGGCGCGCTCACCGCGAAGCGGGCGGTGGTGATCGGCGCAAGCTTCATTGGGCTCGAAGTGGCAGCATCACTGCGCGCGCGCAATGTCGAGGTGCACGTGGTTGCGCCGGACGCCGTTCCGATGGAGAAAATCCTCGGACCAGACGTCGGCAATTTCATCCGCGGCCTCCACGAACGTCACGGCGTCACGTTCCACCTCGGCACCAGCGCGATTTCCATCGACCCGCAAGGCGTCCAGCTGAAGAGCGGGGAGAGTCTGCCCGCCGATCTTGTCGTCATCGGCATCGGCGTACGGCCAGTGATTTCGTTCGCTGAGAAGGCAGGCCTGCTCATCGATCGCGGCATTATCGTCAACTCCTACCTCGAGACGAGCATCCCAAGCATTTTCGCGGCCGGCGACATTGCCCGCTGGCCGGACCGGCTCACCGGCGAGCGCATCTGCGTCGAACACTGGGTGGTGGCCCAACGCCAGGGGCAGACCGCGGCACGCAACATACTCGGCCAGCGCAAACCGTTCGACGCGGTGCCGTTCTTCTGGACTGAGCAGTACGATTTCGGTCTCGCTTATGTCGGCCACGCGGAACACTGGGATGAGGCCCAGCTCGACGGATTGCTCGATGCCGGGACTCAGGACTGCACGATCACGTATCGCCGCAGTGGCAGGAAGCTGGCCGTGGCTGTCGTTCACCGCGATCTCGAAGGTCTGCGCGCGGAGGTCGAATTCGAGAGGACGATCGCCGCGACAGACTGGCGACATGCGGGTATGGTGAACTGAACGAAGCGCAACAGGTAAAGGCTAAAGGCGGGCGCAACATGTGATGGCTGCACGACTTGGAATCAGGCGGACTCTGGAATGAAATACAGGGACTACTACGAGGTTCTCGGACTGCCACGGACCGCGACGCAGGACGAGGTCCGGCGCGCGTATCGCAAGCTCGCGCGCAAATATCATCCGGACGTCAGCCAGCAGGCCGATGGGGAGGACCGTTTCAAGGAACTGGGAGAGGCCTATCAGGTCCTCAAGGATACGGAGAAACGCGCAGCCTATGACCGTTTGGGCCGCCAGTGGCAGAACGGCCAGGATTTTCAGCCGCCACCCGACTGGGACGAGGGCTTTGAATTCAGCGGCGCAGGCAACGGGCGCAACGCGAACGCCGATTTCAGTGAATTCTTTGAAGCGATGTTCGGCGGTCCGCACCCAGGCGGACGTTCGCGGCAAACGGAAAGGCATGGCGCGGCAAGCAATCGCGGCGCCGCAACCGCGGACGATCTCGAGGATGCCTATCGTGGCACGCAACGCCCGATCCCCGGACAGGATCATCACGCCAGAGTCATGATCGATCTGCTGGACGCCTATCACGGCGCGCAGCGTTCCATTTCGCTGCAAATGCCGGTCCTTGATGCACACGGTCATGTCATCCTGCAACAGCGTACGCTGAACGTCACCATTCCCAGGGGCGTGCGGGTCGGGCAGCACTTGCGCCTTGCCGGTCAGGGCGGCGCCGGCCTGGGGCACGGACCGGCCGGTGACCTGTATCTGGAAATCGCCTTCCGCGAGGATCCGCGTTTTCGTGTCGACGGACGCGATGTTTCGCTCGATGTACCGGTGGCGCCGTGGGAGGGTGCACTCGGTGCCCAGGTAACCGTTCCTACTCCTGACGGCTCGGTCGAGCTGACCGTGCCAGCCGGATCGGCCAGCGGCCGGCGGCTGCGGCTCAAGGGCAAGGGGATTCCGGGGAAGACGCCGGGCGACCTGTACGTGATATTGACGATCGTGCTGCCGCCGGCCGACAGCGACAGCGCGCGGGCGGCCTACGAAGCGATGCGGCAGGCGTTCCACTTCGATCCGCGCGCGCATTTTACGGGTGGTCGACCATGAAAGAATCGGTGACGGTCTTTGTGGAAGGTGAGATTGTCGAGGAAGACGTCGAGTTCACGCTCGTTGAATTGTGCCGGGCAAGCGGCGCATCGGAAGAGCAACTGACGTTATGGATCGCAGAAGGCGCAGTCGAGCCGCAAGGCATCGCTCCGGGCGAATGGCGCTTCAGCGGTGCCGCACTTCGCCGCGTGCGAACCGCCCGACGGCTCGCACAGGATCTGGAGATCAACGCACCGGGCATTGCGCTCGCCCTCGACCTGCTCGATGAAATCAGCGCATTGCGAGCGCGTTCCAGGCGCGCTTCCGGTCGTTGAGCGTGTTTTTCACGTCCTCATCGACTCGATGGCGCGCTAGACATGAGGCCCAGGCATGGTTGGCCGGCCGGCTAACCTGAATCAAGGCCGTTGATGCGCGACTGACGGAACATGAGGTTGCGGGACTGCAAGAAGGAGATGGGATGGCACACATTCACCCGGCACCCCGGCATGATCCGGTGGAGGCAAGTCTGAGCCCCGCGGACGACCGGGTTCGCCTGAATCACTGGCTGCCGCCGCAGGCAGGCGTGATTCCCCGGATCCGGATTGGTCAGCGCTGGGTCAACGTGCTGTGGGCATTGCCGATTGCTTTCGTACTGCTGATTATCGGCGTGGCCATCGCACAGGCACTGCGGCAAGTCCCGGCGGTGCAGGAATTCCTCGTGCGCTACCCGGGTATCCCACCTTCCGCAGTGGCTGTCACCACGGGATTCCCCGCCTGGCTCAGGTTGCAGCATTTCCTGAACCTGTTTTTCATGGCGTTCATCATTCGTGCAGGACTCCAGATTCTCGCCGACCACCCGCGGCTGTACTGGAAACGCGATTGCACGCCCGGGACGGAATGGTTTCGCTTCCAGAAGGCCGTGCCGACCGGCCGCGTGTGGACCGCGAAGGACGATTCGGTCACGCTCCCTGGTTGGCTCGGCATTCCTGGAATCCGTCACTCCATCGGCCTCGCCAGATGGTGGCATTTTTCGGTCACGCTGCTGTGGATGATTAACGGCATCGTCTTTTACGCGCTGCTGTTCACGACCGGCCAGTGGCTGCGGCTGGTACCAACGACCTGGGAAGTGATTCCCAACGCGGCCTCGACCGCCCTCCAGTATCTGTCGCTCACGTTCCCCGCCGATCACAGCTGGCTGCGCTACAACAGCCTGCAACAGATCACCTATTTCATTACCGTGTTCATCGCGGCGCCCACCTCCATCCTGACCGGCTTCATGCAGAGCCCGGCGATTTCCAACCGGCTCGGCTGGGTCGGCCGGGCGTTGAACCGGCAGCGCGCGCGCTCGATCCATTTCATCGCGCTGTGCTGGTTCCTGTTCTACATCCTCGCGCACGTGACGCTGGTGTTCATCACCGGAGCCCGGGTGAATTTGAACATGATGTTCGCGGGCGTGAACGGCGACTCCTGGAGCGGCGTGCTGGTCTTCGTCCCGGCGATGGCCCTCGTGGCCGTCACCTGGTGGCTGGCGTCGCCGTTCACGCTTCGTCATGCGCGTCTGGTTCAGCGGATCGGGGCGTTCCTGGCCCGGCCATTCAATAGCGTGACGCAGTGGTGGGACCCGACGAGCCAGCTCACCGAACAGGACATCTCGCCGTACTTCTGGCCCAACGGGACGATGCCGGCATCGGCCGGGTTCGATCAGCTCGTGAAAGATGGCTTTGCGCATTACCGGCTGAGAATCGATGGGCTGGTCGAAAAGCCGGTAGAGCTCTCATACGCCGAGCTGAAAGCGATGCCGAAGCAGGAACAGATCACCACGCATTTCTGCATTCAGGGATGGTCCGGCGTCGCCAGGTGGGGCGGCGTTCCGATGCGTCATCTCCTCGATCTGGTGAAACCGACGGCCGGTGCCCGCTACGCGGTGTTCTATTCACTGGCCGATGGTGGCGATGGCGGACGCTACTACGACGTCCACAGCATCGCCAACATGCGGCACGAATTGACGATGCTCGCCTATGAGATGAACGGCGCGCCACTCAGCGTGCTGCATGGCGCGCCGTTGCGGCTGCGCTGCGAGAACGAACTCGGCTTCAAGATGGTCAAGTGGGTTGCGGCCATTGAGTTCGTGCGCGATTTCGCCGATCTCGGCGCGGGACAAGGCGGCTACAACGAGGATCACGAATTCTACGGCTACCGCGTACCGATCTGAGTCACTTTTCAGATGAAAACGAACATCGCGATCACCGCGGCGGCCATCACCGCGGTTGAAAGCCATCCCAACATCCGCAGCGGCACGGGCGTCACGAAGGTGCCCATGACCTTCGGGTTCGACGCCATCAGCATCATCAGTATCATGATCGGCACCGATGCGACGCCATTGATGACGGCGCTCCAGAACAGCGCCCTGATCGGGTCGATCGACGTGAAATCGAGCGCGAGGCCCACGACCGTCGCGAGCACGATAACCGCGTAGAACCGTTTCGCCAGCTGCGGTTCGAGCGCAAGGCTGTTTTTCCACCGGAAAGTGCCGGCCATCGCATAGGCGGCCGAGCCGGCCAGCACGGGCAGCGCGAGCAGCCCCGTGCCGATGATGCCGAGGCTGAAGAGCAGGAACGCAAACTCGCCGGCGATCGGTTTCAGCGCGGAAGCCGCCTGCGCCGAAGTCTGGATGTCGGTGATGTGGTGGGCATGCAGCGTGACCGCAGTAGTAAGCATGATGAAAAACGCAATGAGATTGGAAAACGCCATTCCGATCGCCGTATCCAGGCGGATGCGGCTCAGGTTTGCCGGACCTTGTGACGGCATCGCCGTCAGCGCCTGTTGTCCTTTCTTCGCGTGCAGTTCCTCGACCTCCTGCGACGCCTGCCAGAAGAACAGATACGGGCTGATCGTCGTCCCGAACACGGCGACCACCGTCGTGATGTAGCCAGCGCTCCACGAGCCGTGCGGAAGCACCGTGCGCAGGGCCACGGTCGTCCACGGGATCTGGACCGCGAAGATCACGCCGACATAGGCGAATAGCGCGAGGGTGAGCCACTTGAGCACGCGGACATACCCGCGGTACGGCACGAACACCTGCAATGCCAGCGAAAACAGGCCCATTCCGACCGTGTAGGCGTGCGTGGGGCCGCCGACGAGCAGATGGACGGCCGCGCCCATGGCCGTCAGGTCGGCTGCAATGTTGATGGTGTTCGCCACCAGCAGGAGGACGACGGTGCCGTACAGCAACCACCGCGGATAATGGCGCCGCAGATTCGTCGCGAGACCATGGCCGCTCACCCGGCCGATCCTGGCGCTCACGACCTGAATCGCGACCATCAGTGGATACGTCAGCAGGACGGTCCACAGCATGTTGAAGCCGAATTGCGCACCCGCCTGCGAATAGGTGGCGATACCGCTCGGGTCGTCATCCGCTGCGCCGGTAATGAGTCCTGGTCCGAGCTTCGCAAACCACGAGTCGGCCTGACTATCGACTTCGATCTCGACCTTTGCGGACGACGTCATGTCGTGTTCCATAAACGCCCGGAGTGGTGCTGCCCCAGCGGGGACTGTTCAAGCTGCGATTTGTCCGATCCAGCTGTGAAGCGCAGAAGCGCGTGACGTGCGGCGTAGACCGGAACACCGGATGGACAGGCGCCTTCGCCTTCCATCGCTTCGCTAACCGGACAGCGCCAGCGCGCGTGCGCAGACGTTGTCGGTGGTGAAACCGTACTCGCGCAACAAGACATCGGCTGGAGCCGACGCGCCGAAACGCTCCATGCCGAGCACCTCGCCGCGTTTGCCGACATAGCGATGCCAGCCTTGCGGCACGCCGGCCTCCACCGCCAGCCGCGCGCCGACCGAGGGCGGGAGCACCGTGTCCCGGTACGTTTGCGACTGGTTGTCGAATAGCGTCCAGCATGGCAACGAGACCACGCGCACCGCGATGTTCTGCGCCAGCAACCGCTCGCGCGCGGCCATCGCGAGCGCGACTTCCGAGCCGGTGGCGATCAGGATCAGTGCCGGCTTGCCGCCGGGCGCGTCCGCGAGGATGTAGCCGCCGCGCCGCAGGCCGTCGGCGGCTGCGAACTGGGCGCGGTCGAAGGTCGGCACGTTCTGCCGCGTCAGGATGAGCGCGGTCGGCCGATCGCGGGTTTCCAGTGCGACGCGCCAGGCGACGGCGGTTTCGTTGGCGTCGGCGGGGCGAATCACGTTGAGGTTCGGCACGGCCCGCAGGCTGGCGAGCTGCTCGACGGGCTGGTGCGTCGAGCCGTCCTCGCCGAGCGCCAGACTGTCGTGCGTGAACACATAGATCACGCGCAGATGCATGAGCGCGGCAAGCCGGATCGGCGGGCGCATGTAGTCCGAAAAAATCAGGAACGTCGCGCCGAACGGTATGGTCCCGCCATGGGCGGCCAGACCGTTCAGGATCGCACCCATGCCGTGCTCGCGCACGCCGAAGTGCAGATTGCGGCCGGCACGACTCCAGCCGCCTCCCTCGGAACCTTGCCGGTCGTGGGCGCTGGCGCCGGGCGCTTCGAAGTCGCCAAGCCCGGACAGTGCAGTAAAGGTGGACGGATCGAGGTCGGCGGAGCCACCAATCAGCGACGGCAGACGTGGCGCGATCGCGCTCATCACCTTGCCCGATGCGACCCGCGTGGCGATGCCTTTGGCGTCGGCGGGAAAGAGCGGGATATCGCGGTCCCAGCCGGCCGGCAATTCACCGCGCCACGCGTTCAGCAGTTCTTCCGCGAGCTCGGGAAACGCTTGCGTATAGGCCGAGAAACGGGTGTTCCACTCAGTCTCGCTGCGCTGCCCCTCTTCCAGCGCACGACGAAAATGTGCCTGCGCGGGCTCGGGGATATAAAACGCCGGCTCGGTCGGCCAGCCAAGGTTCTGTTTCGTCAGGCGCACCTCTTCCGCGCCGAGCGGCGAGCCGTGTGCCTTGTAGGTGTCCTGCCGGTTCGGTGAACCGTAGCCGAGATGTGTGCGCACGAGGATCAGCGAGGGACGGCGCGTTTCGGCACGCGCATTGTCCAGCGCCTGTTCGATGGCGGCAAGATCGTTGCCGTCGTCGACGGACTGGGTGTGCCAGCCGTAAGCCTGGAAACGTTGCGCGCGGTCTTCGGAACACGTGATATCCGTGCCCGCAGAGAGCGTGACCTGATTGTCGTCGTAGAGATAGATCAGCTTGCCGAGCCGCAAATGGCCGGCGAGCGACGCCGCTTCGGACGCGACGCCTTCCATCAGATCACCGTCGCTGACGATGCCGTAGGTGAAGTGATCGACGATGTCGAAGCCCGGGCGGTTGTAGCGTGCGGCGAGATGGGCCTCCGCCATCGCCATGCCGACCCCGTTGGCGAAGCCCTGACCGAGCGGACCTGTGGTCGTTTCGACACCGGGTGTGAGGCCGCGCTCCGGGTGACCGGGCGTGAGACTCCCCCATTGGCGAAACTGTTTGATCTGTTCGAGCGGTAGATCGTAGCCGGTCATATGCAGCAGGCTGTATAGCAGCATCGAGCCGTGGCCAGCGGACAGTACAAAGCGATCGCGGTCGAGCCACGCCGGATTTGCCGGGTTATGTCTGAGAAAACGGGTCCACAGCACGTAAGCCATTGGCGCGGCGCCGAGCGGCAAACCCGGATGGCCGCTATCGGCCTTCTGTACCGCATCCACTGACAGAAAACGCAGCGTGTCGATGCACAGATCGTCCAGCGTGGACGCCGTGGGTTGGGTGGTAACCGCTGGGTTCATACAAACTCTCCCTGGTTGCTGGCGAAACGTGCCACACGCCGTACCGGACCATGCGTCATCTTTGGCGAACAGATCGAAATGCCATCTTACGCCGCTCGATGCGCGCAGAACCGCGGGTGCCCGGACAGGCGAGCCGTGTGGTCTTCTGGGACCGGACCCTTCACCTACCCATCCAGCGATGCCGGCCCTGTTTGCGACGGCGTCAACTTGGCGAGTGCCGCGGTAGCCGCATGCTGTCTGAGCGCGGCCACCTACGGGCAGGGGGCATCTTCGACGTCACGTTTCAGCAGGTCACTCCATACGGTCATCGCGCGGAACGCGACTGATGCCGGGTCCCCCCTCAGCACGTCAAACTGTGTCGTCTCCTCGGTGCGCCAGAACCGGATATCGAAAGTTTGCTCGCCGACGCGCAATTCCCTGAGCGTCACGTCGCTGAGCCACGGCGGCAGCACCGGGTCGATATAGAGCATCTTGTGCGGCGCATCCGGCTGGAGGCCAAGGATCGCCTGCAGCAGCGAGAAGACTGATCCCGCGGCCCAGGCCTGCGGCACATTGGCACCCGGATATTGAACGGGAAAATTCGCCGCGTCCCGATGCAGGCCCGCATAAAGCTCAGGTAGCTGGTTCAGCATGAAAAAGCACCCTGCTCCACATACGTCGTTCGCGATTTGCCCCGTCTCCGCGGCATAGCCATAGCGCCTGAATCCCTGCGCAATGAGGCCGTTGTCGTGCGGCCAGACCGAGCCATTCTGGTAGGAATACGGGTTGTAAGCGGGATGGCTCGCCGACAGCGTGCGGATGCCCCACCCGCTCGACATGTCCGGCTGCATGAGCCGCGCCACGACGCGTGCCGCCCGTTCGGGCGGCACGATGCCGGACCAGAGGCAATGGCCGGGATTGGACGCGACACTCAGGACTTTCTTCTTCTCGCCGTCGAGTGCGAACGCGTAAAAGCCCGTCTCCTCGTCCCAGAACGCCTCATTGAACCGCGCGAAGAGCGCAGCGGCTTTCGTGCGCAACACCGCAGCGCGGGCCGCGTCTCCCAGCGCATCGTAGATTTGCGCCATCCGCAGCCACGCATCATAGACGTAGCCCTGCAACTCGCAGAGCGCCTTGGGCCCCTTCACCAGCGTCCCGTCAGGGTAGACCAGCGCGTCGCCGGAGTCCTTCCAGCTCTGGTTCTCTAGGCCCGCCGACGAGCGCGTGGCGTATTCCTGAAAGCCGTCGCCATCGCGATCGCCGTACCTGTCGATCCATTCGAGGCACCGCTCCGCGGTCGGCAGATGACGCTTCAGCAGTTCGCGATCGCCCGTACAGCACCACGCCGTATGCAGCGTGATCAGATAGAGCGGGGTCGCGTCTGCTGTTCCGTAATACGGCGTGTGTGGAATCAGCTTGAGACTCGCCAGCTCCCCCAGACGGAGCTCGTGCATGATCTTGCCAGGCTCGGCATCTCGATAGTCGTCGCATCCGGTCGCCTGCCAGATGCCCAGCACCTCCAGCGTCCCGCGCGCAAAATCCGAATAGACGATCGAAGTCTGCAGCGAGGCGATCAGACTGTCGCGCCCGAATAGCGCCACGAACCACGGCAAACCGGCTGCCGGCACGAGCTGACTACGGTCGGCACCCTCAACGGGCAGGCGCAGTGCCGCCATGTCGTCGGTTGCCTGACGAAACAGGCGCCGGAATCCGTCGTTACTGCTCTCGAGCTTGAGCACCGCGCGCTGCCAGTCCATGAGCCGCTTGCTGTTCTCCGACTTGTCGCGGTCCAGTCTGGTACACGCGTGCGGGGCTGGATAGCTCTTGTGACCGTCCGAGAGATCGTAGGTGAGACAGCTGTGCCACTGGGCGCCGGACGCCAGCTCGACGGCGAACGTGAGCCGGCCGTTCGCGTACATTGCGGGCGAGCCGTTGTTGTGCGCCGTGATTGCGACTTCCCGCGAAAAGTCCTGGTTATCGTATGCGGTCGTGAGACGCTGCTTGCGCCCAGACCATTTCGTCGTGACGTGGCCACGCCGGATGAAGTGGCCGGACTTCACCTCGAAGATGTCGGCAAAATCGCTGCGCACCGCAATTTCGAGGTTAAAGCGCACCTCCGACTGGCCATAGTTGACCAGATCGAGATCCTCGTGCACGCCGCCGCCGATCTGACGGCTGAGCATGAGCCCAATGGTGTGCGGCGCGATCGGACCGGCCTCAGTGACGAGTGCGCGGTTGGCCAGAAAGATGCGCGCGTCGAAAGAGGTGGTCGTGCCGCCATTGAGCAGATCCCACGGCTTTCCGTCGGCATATATCGTCCAGTTGCTGATCACGCGGGTGTCGTAGAAGTACAGGCCCTTCTGGGTCGGTCCTTTGATCTGGCCGTCCGGCTCGGTCAGGAGGACGGCGTGCCCCTGATGGATCGCGAGCTGTGGCGGCCCCACCTTGATTTCGAGTGACATGGTCCTCTCCTCGTGTGCCAGCATCGCCCTTCGCGCTTCGCCGAGACGGCGGTAGCGGATCAGCGCGTTGGCCGGGCTGTCGCGCGCAAGCCCGGTCTCGTTCGCGCTCTCGGGCTCGGGCGGAATGCGCTGTGCCAGCACCTTGCCAAGCTCGACGCGCCACTGATCGGAAGAATCGATTTTCCAGATCGCCCCTGCTGCACCATTCACATCTCAGGTGCAGTAGCACGTGACGAACCGGGTTAAGTTGATCCGCATCACCGGTGGTGCGGGCAGGCCTGCCAAGGTACCTGTTCCCATAACGGTATCCAGGCATGGCCGACGCTCATGATGGCTCGGTCACGTTGATCGTTGCGCCGCTGAACATGGCGTCGAACGGCTCTGCGAGACCGCATTCGCCAGCCAGCTGCACAAGGAGCGCGATCGTCTCGGCGGTCACCTGTTTCTTCGAGTAATCGAGATAAAGACCGGCGGCTTCGACGCTCAAGGGCTCCCTCAGGGGATCGCTGGCGATGAACTGCCGCAGATGCAGATTCCGCACCTTCTGGGTGATACTCCGCCAGCGCCTTCCACGCCGACCGATCAGTCAGCGGTTGAAGCTGAGCCGCCCGTTTGGTGATCACGATTATCCCGCACTCGTTTGATCGCCTTTCTCCAGCATCGCGCTCTTTGCGGCGATGCGGCCGAGCAGATCTTTCCATGACCTGTCGAACGATTCTGCGCCCTCGCGCTGGAGTTGGGCAGCGAGTGCTGCGTCGTCGACACCGGCCCGCGCGAATTCGGCGAGCACGTCTTCGGCGTCCCCGCCATCGACCGGCAATACACCCTTCAGTTCGCCATGATCGGCGAAGGCGTGCAGGGTCTTGTCGGGAATCGTGTTGATCGTGTCAGGGGCCGCCAGCGACTCGATATAGAGTGTGTCGACGACGTCCGGATCCTTGGTGCCGGTACTGGCCCAGAGCAGGCGCTGCGGTCGGGCGCCGGCAACCGCCAGTTGTTGCCAGCGGGGCGATGCCAGCAACTCGCGGTACGCCTGGTACGCGCGTTTGGCGATGGCAATCCCGAGGCGGTTGTGAAGCGGCGGGGGAACCTTGTCTTTCACCGCGACATCCCAGCGGCTGACGAAAATCGACGCGACGGAACCGACGTCTGGATCGAGTCCCGCGGCGATCCGCCGCTCGATGCCGCGCATGTACGCCTGCGCTGCAGCGACGTACTGTTCGCGCGAAAACAGCAGCGTGACATTCACCGGCACGCCGGCGAAGATCGACGCCTCAATCGCGGGAACGCCTTCGGGCGTGCCGGGAATCTTGATGAACAGGTTGGGACGCTGCGCGGCTCGATGCAGGTGCGCAGCCGCGTTGATGGTGCCGGCCGTATCGTAGGCCAGCAAGGGAGACGCCTCCAGCGACACCCAGCCGTCAACCCCACCGGTGCTGTCGTGAACGGGACGGAAAAGGTCGGCAGCCCGGGTCAGATCCTCGATCGCGAGTTCGAAAAACAGCATCTCGCCGGATTTCCCTTCTGCCGTCTGCTGCCGGATGGCGGCGTCGTAGAAATCTGCCTCCGTGATGGCTTTATCAAAGATCGTGGGGTTGGACGTCAATCCGGTCACTGAAAGCTCGCTGATATAGCGCTGCAACGTGCCGTCTGTCAGCAGCCCGCGCGTGATGTTATCGAGCCAAAGGCTTTGGCCGAGGTCATGCAGTTGTCGGGTTGGCTTCATTGATGCCTCCTGTTATGCGTCGCCTGCTGTGCCGTTGCCGGACCGCGTGGCCAGATCAGCGCCAGCCAGCTCGCCGACGCGCTCGATCGTGATGTCGACCGGTGCGTACGCGGCGAGAATCGCTGGGGGGGGTCCATCACGTAGTGTCCCTTGCGGGCGAAGATGGTCGTCAGACGGTCTTCCCATGTCTTTTTCATCGCCACCAGGATGCGCAGCCTGTCATCGATCATTACGAAGCGCCGGGCCGGATACCGCTTTGCAACCGCATCCAGCTGCGCTTCCTTATGAATATAGATCAGCACGCGGCTATCGACTGCCCATCCCACCTGATCCCACGGCACTTTGACGACAAAGGCGCAGATCACTTCGCTGAGCAGCGAGGCACAACCATTTGAGAACCGAAACATAGCGTGCATAGCGCGTGAACACTTCCAGCACCGCCGACAGCAGCCCGAAGCCGCACACATAGAGTAGTGCCGGACCTGAGATCAGCCGCCCGAGCGCCGCTCCCATCGCGCCGAGGTCCGCACCCAGGTTGATGATATTCGCGACGGGCAACAACCCGACTACGCTGGTCGATAACCAACGCGGATAGTACTCACGCAGATTGCCGGCGATACCGCTGCCGGTCACCCGCCCAATGCGCGCGCTGATTTCCTGGATCGCGGCCATCAACGGATAGCTGAACAGGAGTGTCCACGCGAGGCCATAGCCGAATTGCGCGCCGACCTGCGAATACGTCGCGATACCGCTCGGATCGTCATCCGATGCGCAGGTGATGAGGCGGGGGCCCATCACCAGCAGAAGTTTTGGGCGAGTCGGCTGCTCGACCGGTTCGCGAGTGATTGTATCCATGAACGGGTGCTCCTGCCGAGGTCGTACCGGCCCCTCAAGCCGTTTCGGGTGTGGCGGGCTCGGTGGGCGTGACGCCTTCGTGCGAATCAAGACGCGTCGGCTGATGGGTCGCGAGAACGGCTTTTGCGCGCGCCATTTCATCGGGCGTGCCATGGGCCATCACAATGAATCCATCGGCTTTGATGGCGGCCTCGTAATGGATCACGCTTTCCTGCGGCAGCCCCGCATTGACTAGCGTTGCACCCAAAGCGCTGAGAGTGCCGACAACGACCGCCCCTTCGACAGCCGACACGATGACAACGGCGAGATGACCCAGCACTACGATCGGACCGAGCACCGGAATCGTCAGAAACACGCCGCCCATCAGCAAGCCCCACAGGCCGCCCCAGAACGCGCCGTACTTGCCCCATATCTTCATGCGGTCGCCGATCGTGTAGAGACCGACGATTTTTTCTTCAGTGTGATAGCCCTTGCCGACGACACTGAAATTTTGCATATCGAATCCGCCGGCTATCAGCTTCCGCACGGCGGCATCGGCATTACGATGGTCATCGAAGACTGCGACTACGACGTCATGGAGAGTCATGCGAATGCTCCTTGAAGAGTCAAGATAACAGGTGTCCAAACTATTGTGCCATGCACGGCGAGAGGCTTGGAAATGCGGCCCTGGGCTATTTCAGATTGTTGAGCTCGGCACGCGCGAACCTCTCAACCGATTTCCATGCGACATCTTCGCGTTCGAAGACAGTGTCGAGTTTGATGAGTTCCTCGCCCTTTGGCGCGTCTTTAGGAACGGTACACACGCTCGCTGCCCAACCATCGGCAATATGATCCCTGACGGTCATGTAAGCGTCGTGTGTCCTGCCTGAAATGATTCTGTCTGCCATGGTGCCGCCTGTCTGACTGAACGACAGCCAGACCGGTCGTCGTCGCTGCCAGGTTAAGCGCGCGGTTCGTCAGTAACCGTCGGCACTGCTATATCCCGAACTTATGTTCCGCAATGTATTTGTCGCCGTATGCGAGTGCTGCCGCATAGCCTTCCTTGCTCGTCGCAAAAACGCCGACGTCATAGTGCTTGTCGGCCGAAGGAAGGCAGCCTTCCACAGCATGCCGAAGATGAAAATCGAATGTCCCGTCCTGCAGTTCCATGCATTCGGGGGTGAATGTATGGATACGGGCCTGATACAACGTCTGAATGTTCTGCCTCATGACCTGCTCCTGCCTTTAGCGCCTTTGAAGGTTTTCGCTTTCGGTGGATCTGGCACGGTCCGGAAATGATGAGGACCGTGGTCCGCACGGCGGGTCAGTCCGATGCGTCTCGCTCGTCGACGCCGGCATCCGACCAATATCCATGCTTGTCGTAAAACTGGTGCAGCACGACCTCGTAACGCCGGTCGATCGGCATCGAGTCGTCATAAGCTGGGCTATTCTTGATGACGTCGCGCGTCAATGCCGTCGATACGGTCGAATCAACCCAGTCGACTTCGTCTATCCAGTGAACCGCGATGAGCACGGCCTTGCCGCCGGGCCACCAGTTGTGCGTCTCGACGACCAGGTAACGAATCGCCCAGTCGGTGTCGTCGTAAATGAAATCCGATACGTGACCGATGCTGCCGTCGGCCGTCTTGAGGTGGTAGCCCTTGACCTCGTCGGTGCTGCGCAGATGGACGTCGGGTTGCGGTTTGTCCGTATGCACGGTTGGCTCTGGTGGCTCATCGGGCAGAGCGTCCGGCGACACACCTGTCGGGTCATAGGCCGGATAGGCGCCCATGCCCCACAGGTTCGGACCGCCCCAATAGGTCGGATAGCTGTAGTAGCGCAGATACTCGATCTCGTGCTGCCGCGATACCGGCTTGTGGGCGTCCAGCATTGGGCTGTCCCTCACTTGCTGCCGGGAGAGGCCGACATGCACGACGTTCGATCCGGGGTCGGTGTGTTTCACCGAATACGGCGAAACCAGCACTTGCCTGTCGTTGAGCCAATTGCCGGTTTCGACCACCAGATAACGCACACCCCATGACTCGTCGTCGAAATATGCCTGACTGACTGAGCCGATGTCACCGTCCACAGCGCTAACGGTGTTTCCGTGCAAGTCCCGTATGCTTCGCAACATGGTTTCTCCACACTGTGTGTCGATGAGGAAGTCGATAGAAGACAACACACTACCTGCACGCGCGGACGAAAGCGGTACGACAACGTACAGACGTTTGTCTATGTTCAAACGCCTAATCAGCGTTGGTCGTCACGCGACTTTCCTGATGGTAGTCGGGCACTGACCCGGTGACGCCTGCCGCAATCATCAGACGTGCTCTACGCCCATGGGTTTTCGCGCAATTCGGTCGTTTTTGCCGGCCTGAACGCTGCCGCACAGACTTACCTGACTGCATCTGCGATCTCGTTGCGTCAACCTGCTCTCGGTCCGTGATTTCCTGATCGCGCCAGCGAGGCAGGCATTGGCGAACGCGCGCTTCCGATGTTCTGCAAGCAGCCTGCTTCCCTTGAACACCATCCTGATACGCGCCTCTCCCCGTTCATCGTTGGCCCACCGGGGCGCGAAATGGGGATCGAAATGTCAGCACATCTGGCGCCCACCGAGGCGTTTTCGGAAGGTTCTGCTTTGAACTTTCCTGTCGTGACATATGCATTGATGAAGCGTGGTCCCCGGCCGAGTGCGGATGGTTCTTTGGAGGACGTTTGCGCGACGGGTCGCGGCGTCGAAGTGCCACCAATCAGCAACCTGATCCTGGTCATCGTGGCGCATGAGTTGCTCGGCCCGTGGACGCCGTTGCGAATGGCCAGCACTGATCCGCAACGCGCACGGGCGGCACGGTCAATCGAATGAAGAAGAGGAACACGGTAGGGCCCGCCGAATGATCGGGGCTGAACGCTACCGTACAGACGGATCTCCTCGCAGGTGAGAACTTCAGTTCAGGCCAGACCGGGCGCAGCGCAAAATATATCGCGCAGACGTCAGCCTTCGAGACTCTCGCTGGTCATTCGGAAATAGTTTGAAGCCCCAGCACCTGTTCCAGGGAGACCGGCCAATGCGAATCGCACAGATTGCCCCGCTGCACGAGGCCGTTCCTCCGAAATTCTATGGCGGCACCGAGCGCGTGGTGTCCTACCTCACCGATGCGCTCGTCGACCTGGGACACGACGTGACCCTGTTCGCAAGCGGCGACTCGCACACGAAGGCGACGCTCGAGGCTGCGTGGCCGCGCGCACTGCGCCTCGACCCGTCGACCCGCGACGTGCTTGCTCCGCACATGCTGATGCTCGAAAAGGTGCGCCGTGTCGCCCACGAATTCGACGTGTTGCACTTCCACCTGGACTATCTGCCGTTCTCGCTGTTTTCGCAGTTCGACACGCCGTTCGTGACGACGCTGCACGGCCGCCTCGACCTGCCGGAACTGCAGGTCGTGTTCAATACGTTTCCGAAGGCGCCGGTCGTGTCGATCTCCGATTCACAACGTTTGCCGCTGCCGCAGGCGAACTGGCTGGACACGATCTATCACGGTCTGCCGGAAGCGCTGCTCACGCCGCAAACGCAGAAGGAGCCGAAATATCTCGCTTTCCTGGGACGTCTGAGTCCGGAGAAAGGAGCAGACGTCGCCATCAGGATCGCTGCACAAAGCGGTCTGCCGTTGAAGATCGCCGCCAAGATCGACAAGTCCGACCAGGAATACTTCAGGACGGAAATCGAGCCGTTGCTGTCGCAGGCGCACGTCGAATTTCTCGGCGAGATCAGCGAGCAGCAGAAGCCTCGATTCCTGTCGGGTGCGAAAGCGCTGCTGTTTCCGATCGACTGGTCCGAGCCGTTCGGCCTGGTCATGATCGAGGCAATGGCGTGCGGGACGCCAGTGATTGCATTCAATCGCGGCTCAGTTCCGGAGGTCGTCGATCACGGTGTCACCGGCTATATCTGCGAAAACGTACAGGACGCCGTCGGTGCATTGCAACGTCTCGATGAGCTGTCACGGACTGAAATCCGGGCCCAGTTCGAACGCCGCTTCAGTGCCAGGACGATGGCGCACAATTACCTCGACAGCTATACGTCACTGCTTCAGGCATCAAGACGCCCGGTGTTGCGACGTGCCGCCACGGGTTGATCGGCACCTCGGCAGTTTTCCAGTACGAAGCGATCGCGCCGGAATCATGTTTCCACATAAAAAACTGGACCTGTTCAGAGCAGCGCAGTAGACCGGGCTACCGGCTATCCGGAAGGGGCAGAGACACATACTGAATATGTCTGCGGGCAAACTGCCCCGATGCCCGAAACCGACTGGAAAGCGATGCGCGTGTTGCGCGTCAAACCCGTCTTGTTCATCGAGACCTGTTTCGCGTTTCTGTACGCTGTCGTACCGCGTCCGCCGCCGCCCTGGCGTAGCGTCAGAAGCCTCCCGGAACAACTGGAGACGATGATGCTACGACGAACATCCATATGGGCTACGCCCGGATCGATCCTGGCGATTGGCCTCGCGGTTTCGGGTTGCATGACGACCGGAACAACCGATGCCAGTGGCCACCAGGTCGACAAGCGTCACGCCATCGATGCAGGCGTCGACTCGACCCTTGCACGCCTTTACACCACCGCCAACGGCTCGCGTGAACTCGTCGGCAAGGCCCGCGGCGTACTGGTGTTCCCATCGGTCATCGCCGCCGGCTTCTGGATCGGCGACCAGTATGGCGAAGGCTCGTTGCGAGTCGGCGGCAGCACGGTTGGCTACTACAGCACCACGACCGGCTCGATCGGGCTGCAGATCGGCGCGCAATCGAAAGCCATCATTTTCCTGTTCATGACCGAGGACGCACTTGCCCGGTTCCGAAATAGCGAAGGCTGGTCAGTGGGCGGCGACGCGTCAGTGGCCGTCTTGAAAGTCGGCGCGAATGGGAACATTGATACCGCCACCGCGACAGCGCCGATCGAAGCGTTCGTGCTTACGAACAGCGGGTTGATGGCCGGCGTGACGCTCGAGGGTACGAAGATCACGAAGCTGAAGTCACTGTAGCGCCCAAAACAAACGGGGGCGGTGCCCGCGTGCCTGCGAAGCGCTTTCGATCCTGCCGGAACGCCGGCGGCGGCGCATCAGAACCGGTGGCGGCCGTTATTCAGGCGCGTACCTGAACTCCGGCAACGCTTTCAGGGACTCCCGGGTCGCGTCCGGCAGCCGCATCTGCTTGTCGACGACCTGAAGGCTGCCAAACGGTACTGCGACGAGATGGGTTCCCATACCGAGAAACCCGCCTACCGAGAGGATGACGTAGGGAACCCGATCGGTTGGACTGACGATCAGGTCGTCAATTGTTCCGATGTTGTCCTTGTTGCGGTTATAGACGGGCGATCCGTTGATCCTGGAGGCCCGGTATCCCGTCGCCAGCTGGACGACATCAACGCGCTTCGCTGTGATGGATTGTGGCGTTCCCTGAGCCCACAGCGTTCCCGTGATCAGGGCCGTTCCGAGAACAGCCACCGATACCAGCGTGATAACCCGTTTCATCGTGCACCCCGCAGTTCGAAAGCATACGTTGGGAAAGGCGTCACGCGAGCACTTTGACCCACGACGTGACGCCTCAAGATCTGTCGGCGCGAACAGCCTACGGCTGCTTCTTCAGTTGCTCCTTTGCATCGCCGTACGCGGCCCGTGTCTTGCCGGCGACCTGTTCGACCTGACCTTTCACCTGGGTCATTTCGCTTCCCGTGGCTTTACCGACGACTTCCTTAACCTTTCCCTTTGCTTCCTCGACGCGGCCTTTCACCTGATCCTTGTTCATGACACTACTCCTTGAAAATGACGGATGACTGAACTTACCAACGCGTGCCGCCCGCTCGTTTTCTGATGGCACGGTCCGACAACGACTGCCCGTGATCGGATCATCCAGACAGGAATTTTGCGCTCCTATATTCTGCCCAGAAGCAGCAAGATGAGAACGACGACCAGCACCCCGCCCAGCACCCCGCTGGGCATATAGCCCCATGAACGGCTGTATGGCCAGGTCGGCATCGCGCCCATCAAAATGAACGCCAGTACGACTATCAATAGTATGCTTAACATAAGACGCCCCCTTTCCGACTCCGTCTTACGACGAGCCCGTCGCCGCTCTCTCGCCACGTGCCCGGAATCTTCTGGCCTTTAGCGAGGTATCTGCGCAAAATAAAAGCGATGATGAACGGCATCCGCACAACCCGGAAAAGACCCGCTCTGTACCGTGAGGCTGGCATTGATTTGCCACGCAGTCGGTACGGTGGTGGACATCGGGATTTCTTTTTTTCCGCCCGGAATTCGCGACTGCCGCGTGCCGGGGTACTGCCGTCTGTGGGCAGTGCCGGGCTGTCAGTCCGACTGCACTCTGCCCGGCCAGGAGATCGTTCGGCGCAATCCAAATGACGCTCTGCAATACGCCGGCCAAAGCGGGTATTCTGTTCAGCAGCGGTCCGGTCGCGGACGAAAATTTCTCCTTTTCACGCTTGGGTTCAATGCGTGCCCGCCCTGGTAAAGCGCGCCAGCCGTATTCGCCGGGAATGCTGCAGGGGTGTTGCGGTAACCCGGCGCTGCTCGCCCGCGCAGGAATGATGCGCGGTTTATATCGCCTTCAGATCAGGCAACAGGCGGTCGAACTCCCGTCTCACCACGCTGTAGCATTCGCACACGCGCTTTTCGAGCCCCGGTCGATCCAGTACCTCGATGTGGCCATGACCGTAGCGAATCAGCCCCGCGTTCTGAAGTTTCAGCGCCGCCTCCGTCACCCCGGATCTGCGCACGCCAAGCATGTTGGCGATCAGTTCCTGTGTCATCTTCAGTTCGTTTGACGGCAGGCGGTCCATGCTGAGCAGTAGCCAGCGGCACAATTGCTGGTCGATCGAATGATGCCGGTTGCAGACGGCTGTCTGGGCCATCTGGGTGATCAATGCCTGGGTATAGCGCAGCAATAACCGCTGCACCGGGCCGGCGCGATGGAATTCCTCTTTCAGGATGCGCGCATCCAGTCGATACGCCAGACCTGCGCTTTGCACGACTGCCCGGTTTGGCGTCGTTTCACCGCCCATGAAGAGTGCAATACCGATGATCCCTTCGTTGCCCACGATCGCGATCTCGGCGGACGCACCATCCTCCATCACAAAGAGCAACGATACGATGGACGTTGTCGGAAAATAGACGTGATCAAGGCGGTCGCCAGACTCATACACGACCTGCCCCAGGGGCATTTCAACCGGTACGAGATGCGGCACCACGCGCGCGCGCTCCGCTTCCGGCAGAACCGAAAGCAGGTGGTTTTCTCCGGGATGATGTCCGTTTTCCATGTCCCGCTCCTTACCATCCTGTCCAGAAACTGCACCATTTTCGCAGAATTGTTCTTAACAGTATCAGGCTTCAACGGCAGTTGCATGAAAGCAGCAGACGGATGGGCGAGGATATCGACCCTGACTAAACCCGTTTAAATTATAGTTCGCGCGCGCACGGTGGCGCGTCGCAGGCGGGCTGCAACGGCCACCGGCCATGGCTCAACGGGTCTGCGCTGACAGGTCTGTCACCTGCGAGGGCGGTGTCGTCTGCGGGCTGGCAGGCTCAGCAGCAGACTGAAATGTGTGGCCGCATTGCCCGCCGTCACGACGGCTCTCGAGCCATGCGCCGTTCCAGCACGATCGGCAGCCGTAGCGTGAATTCGCTGCCCGTACCGGGGCCGGCACTGGTCGCCGACACCGTTCCGCCATGCGCTTCGGCGACCGCTTTGACGACGGCAAGACCCACCCCCAGACCGCCGGCACTCGCCGCGATTGTTCGGCTGGATTGAGCGAAGAGGTCGAAGATATGTGGCAGGAGCGCGCCCGATATGCCCAGGCCATTGTCCTTGACGGACACCACAAGGTCCTTCCCGTCTGCGAGCACGTTCACGGTGATGCAACCCTTCTCCGGCGTGTATTTCACTGCGTTATGCAGGAGGTTGTCGACGGCCTGTGCGAGACGGACCGGATCGCCTTCAATGTGTACAGTCCTGTCGGCAATCTGCACGGTGAGTGTCTGGCCGCGTTGGGCGGCCGCCAGTGCAACCGCGGTAAGAGGCGCGGCCAGAACCGCAACGACTTCGATGAGGGTCTTGCTCACACGGAGCGCGCCACGGTCGATCCGCGTGGCATCCATCAGGTCCTCAGCAAGCCGGCTAATCTGTGTGATCTGCCGGTCGAGCATGTCGATCGACCGTAACACCTCCGGACGATCCGCCGACGCCCTGCGGATGAGGTGGATGGCGAGTTGCATCGGCGTCAATGGTCCACGAAGCTCGTGCGCCACCATCGCAAGAATTTCGTCCTTGCGTCGTAGCGCGTCGAAACGATGGGCGACTGACGGAGAATGACTGGAACAAGCGATGGAGGCTCGTTGCTGCGCGCGTTCCATCATTTCATCGTTCACGTCTGCGTGGTGTGCATCGGGCGTGCCAACAGACCACTGGAAGGACACTGGATGAGATGACATGTTGAGCCTCTTTTTTTGACGCGCGGATCGCGACCAGCGGGCGATGCACGCTGCGGCATGCGACGGCCTGTCACAGCAACGGCTTGCTGTGTAGCGCGCCTTGCCGATTATTCGTGAATACCTGCCTCGTGAGAGCAACCCGAAAATCGCTGGTGCGTGCAGGGTGGACTAGCACGTTCTCACGGCTGACGGAGTACGTCTGTACGGTAGCGGTCAACAACCTGGCCCCTTAGACCGCAATAGATCTGTCACGATTGCGACAGTAAAGGTCAACTCGGGGCGATGCCACGGGCCTGCGGCGATCGAGCCTTGTGGCACAAGTGTTTGGACGATGCGAACAAACTTGTCACCCGCCGCGCGAGTGCGGGTGAACGGGCGGCTGGTCCATGCGACAGCCTCGGCCACTTTCGGTCGGGCATCGTCGGTCCGTGACAGCGAGGACGGGTTGCACCTTGTTGGCGGCAGCCAGGCCGGCCTTCCCATCACTGGCCGTTTCGACTCGGTGGCCTTCGAGTTGCAGGATACGTTTCCACGCAATCAGGATGCTGCGATCGTCATCCACCAGAATAATCGTCTGCATTTTGCTCACCGAACAGGGGAAATTCCAATCATGGGGCGTTCGTTTGCCGGCCGCGCGAGGAAGCCGCAGAGGTCTCGACCAGCGGTTCGCTTGCGCGACATGTCGCCTGCACGCGTAGCTCAATCTACACCGTTCCGAATTCCGTCGCGCCCGTGTGCCAATCGCGAATGTCTTCTGTCGAGAAGTCGAAGGGTCGTCGCGGGTCGACAGGAGGCGGTCGTGCCTGCCGACAGCGGCCACTCGCCAGGTCCCCGGTTGGATTCGCACGAGTGCCATCAGTTACAAACGCGCTCGGTGATCGCACTATTGAGATAAGTTTTCTTATCTCAAGGGCCACTTTCGTGGACTAAACTCCGTGTCATGAAAACACGTCTGACGTCCCCCTCCGCTTCCGCGCCGACACCGGACGGTTTTCCCGATGCCGACTCGCTGGCTGCGCTGCGTGCCTGGTACGCGGGCCTGCCGGCGCGGGAAGCGGTCCAGCGTTACCTGTGCGGTAGCATGGGCGAGCGACAGTCTGCACGTGGCATCCTCGGGCGCATCCGTCGCCAACTGGTCGCCGTGGCTCGCGGTCTTCACCGAGACGATCTCGCCATACTGTTTGGGCATCCGGTGGCCGAACGTATCGAACGCGCCAAGGCGGTGACGCACGCGATCGGGGTGCTCCGGTTGTTGCCGGCACCCGAGCCGCAGATCAGCGACGACATCGAACGATGGTTTCCGGCCAGAACTGGCAAGGCACTGCGCGCACACGGTATCGATACGCTGGCTGACCTGACTGTGCGGATTCCCCGCCGGCGCCAGTGGTGGAAAGCCGTACCCGGGCTCGGCGCGGCAAGCGCACGGCGAATCGAGGCGTTCTTCGCCGCGTATCCCGCGCTGACGGAGCGGGCACGCGCCCTGATCACGGCCTCTGTTCCGGGCGCGGTCGTTCCGTGGGAATCACTGCGGCTGCCGCACCAGGTTGATGGCTCGTCAGGTGCCTTTCGCGCGCCTCGGCACACCTGCACGCTCGACGCCAACAACGATTACGCAGCCGTGCAGGCATTACGCGCAAGAGAAAAACAATGGACATCAGCCGGAGCCTTGAAAATGCTGGAATCAGCAGTCTGCGGAGTGTCCATCAGATCAGCCGAAAAAGTGGACAGGTCGACCGTCTGTGTGTCCATCTTTCACCGCAGGTTTCGCATGGTCGGAAGCCCGATAAAGCCGGGTGTCCGACCATGCCAGAGCGTATCAAACCATCGCGCGTCAAGGGTTCACTTCGCCGGGCTTCGCCCGCCCTTGACCCATTCAGCGGTGTCACAGAACCACGATCGTATGATGGGTCACTACGCCGGGTGACCCGTAGCGGGAACCTTCGCGAGCACCAGGTCGACGCAGATGAAGCAGACCAAATGCCCGTTTCGAGCGAAAACGCCCGCCCCGATCTAGCGCGGGTGCAGGGGCAGGACGCTACCGCCTCGTAGCGCGGCCAGTTCCTTGCGCAGGCTGAACACCTGACGCAGCAGTGCGAGCTCACGAGCCAGTGACTCGTCAAGTTGTGCCTGCAGATCCTTCGCGTCGCCTTTCGCCCGGTCCAGACGCTCGCCCAGTTCTAGCTTCGGGCGCCCGGCTACCGCGTTGGCTGCATCGATCGCGTCAATCAGTGCTGTGAACTGCGGGCGTGACTTCTTGATGCTGCCCTTCTTGCGGCCCGCCTCGATCGCCACGGTGTCATTGTTGATACGCACTCCTTTTCGTTTCTTCAGCCGCTCAAGGGCGGCGTAGTAGTCGGTCATGGCGTCGCTCATGTTGCCTCCGGTTTGATCAGTTTCTCCTGCGCGTCAAGCAGTCGTTGCAGCGTCTGTGCCTCGATACGGTATTCGACGCTTGCCTCATCAACTGCGCGCAGCTTCCCGACCGTAGTCTGCTGCGCCTTGATCACTCGCTGAAGCTTCGACGGCACGACGATGAGATTACGGCAGTTCCATTCAAGACAATCCAGACGCATCCAGTCGAGAGGTGTCGACCTGCAGGGCTCGACGCTGGCGCAGCCGCCCAGCACCGTCTCGCGATATGCGAGTTCACCCTTCTCGAACTTTCTGATCGTTTGCTCGCGCGAGTAGACCGACACAGGCGAGGCCTGCACGGCACGGCTCTGCGTCCACGCTGCGTGCCCGCCGAACAGCCGCTCGTCAGCGAACAGCACCTGCTCGGCGTAGGCGAGATACTCGGACAGGCCCTGCGTCTCGGCCCATTCCTTCGCGAAGTGGCGCTTGTCGGTGTCGATGAAACCCTTCGCGAACGCCGAGCCGCGCGCATAGTAGGTGCTCATCTCGTGCGTGAGGTGCTGCAGTTGACGTTTGAGCGTAGGTAGCGTCACGAGGCCGCTACGATGGGCGTAGAGGGCTAGGCTCCGGCGAAGCTGGTGGCGAGTGAACGGCCACTGCTGCCCGAGCGCGTACTTCGGCTCGTCTTCCCACGCGCGGTGCATGTCGACACGCTTCAGCTCGGCGATGTCCTCGAATGTGATCGTCGAAAAGACGCGCTCACGAAAGGCTTCGATATAGTTAGCTACTTTACTTGCCGCCCGGTTTGCCACGTATCCATGACGCGGGCCTATCGGCAGACCCATCCGGCAGAACAGCAGGTGCGAACCGTCCGTCGATTCGGCGTAGCCTTGCGCGCCGTGCGCACGGTGCGCCTCGCCCGACAGGCGTTGCGCGAGCCTGATAGCGCGGGCAGCGAGCGGGCTGGTCACCCAGCACGCGCGCCTGGGACGACCGCCCGATAGTTTGGTCGTGACGCCCTCGATGGTGTAGTGCGTCACGCCATCCAGACGGGACTCGCTCAGGCAGTTGTAGGGCAGGGTCTCTGCTTCTGCCGCGCGCATGCCGGTGAACGACAGGATGACAAGCTGACATAGCGCGGTGATCGACGCCACAAGCGACGACACGACGTAACGGGGATCCTCGCACCGGAAGTGCGTGGCAGTACTTACCAGTTCTGCAGGGACACCAGGCCTCTCACCAGCGTATGCGCGTGCGAGGTAGTCCGACAGAACATCAGCGACGTCTTCAGCGATGCCGAGGTCATGCTGACAGGTCGACAGGAAGTGCTGGTAGATCCGCGTCGGGATGGCAGGGTATTGCGAGTATCCAGCGTGTTGCGCCCAGCGTTTAAGCAGAGGCTTATGTAATTGGACCAGCGGTACGCGCAGCCCTGTGGTCTCGACGCCCAGACGGTGAAGCTTCACCAGAATCGAATGAAGGCGTTGGGCCTTCGACTCCATTCTGGCTTGCGCCGCATAGTCCAGAACAACGGCGACATTGGACAGGCCCTCGTAGAGCGTAAGCTGACGTGCGGCGGCAAAGAACGTGAACTCCCTCAGGTTGATTGAACGAGCCTGAAGCGTGCCGGACGCCGGTACCATATCGGTCGCTTCGTGCATCAGAAAGTACATGACCTGCTTCCATTGACGCGTGGTTGCTTCTGAAAGCGGGCGACTCACGCCGTCAGGCAAGTGGCTCCTAAAATAGAGATGCGTGCTGCGTGGCCCAACCGCGTACGCACGGATGTCCCAGGTATCGTCACCAAACAGCGAAACAGTGTTCCCGGACGTGTCGCGCGTGACGACCGTATCGTCCTCGACCCGATACCAGTCGGGCCGCTCAGCGGTCGGCGCGATCAGTGAGTTGTTCATGCCACTCCCAATTCGTAAAGCTGGTCGAGCTTGGCCGACCAGAAAGCGTCCAGATTCCCCTCAATATCAACGTCATGCTCGATCTGTTCGACCAGCGCGGCATCCCGCCTGCGCAGTTCGTCGAGCAGGAAGTGAACGCGTCGCAGCACCGCACCGAACGATCTGTCGTACTGCTCGATCGAGTCAGCACGCCCGCACACGAGTCTGACGCAGTGACGGCAGCTCAGCAGCTTGCGGATGTCGGTCGCGTCAGCGTGCACGCGGTACTGGTCGCAGAAGAGACACCCTTCGGTCGAGCGGCAGTCAGGCTGTACCGTGACCGAAGCCGCGATCGGCGCAGGCTTGTGGAATCCGATGCAGATGCCCACTGCGCTCCCGATGCTGCCCGCGGGGTCGTTGCCTGGCCCCAGCACGGTCTTCTCGACCGAAGCGAGGAACGCGCCCATCTCAGCCTTGTGCGCGGCATCCGTGCCGTTCGAGTACGAGCGCAGCGCCGTCTCCAGCGAGTGCCCCATCAGCCTGGCTGCGATGACGGGGCCGTGGTTGCTCACCGCCCAATCCTGCTTCGCCGCACGCCACTGACGCGCGCCAATGCGCGGCAGCACGATCCCGAGCGTGTCGAGTCGACGGTAAAGCCGCTCTAGGAATTTGGTTGAGAGACCCGTTAGCCGCCGCAGCTGTGCATGATGCCCGACTACGACGAACAACGCGTCCCACTCTGCGTCCTGCACCAGATACTCGCGCAACGCCAGATACGCCCTGAGCTTCGGCATGAAGCCCAGCGAGACGGTAAACGTAATCTCCTTCCCGCCTGCCCGGTACTTGACCTGACGAAACTTCTGACGCGCAACCGACGCATCCTGCAGGCTCGTGGCAAGCTCCGGACTCCACTTCATGGCTAGCAGTTGCGCGAGGTTGATGCCCGTTTCGGCAAGAAACAGCGCGGCGAAGCAAGAGGCCGCTATCGAAGCGTGCGAGCGTCGGATTGACGACTGCGCGTCCGCGTTCGCTGCCGCAAGATGTTTAGCTGTCAGTCCGGCGATCCTCCTCGAACTCTCATGAGGAGTATTAGCCCCTGTTTCGGCCATGCGCTTCGTGATGTCTTCGCGAGTACGTGGCTCTCCTGTCTCCAGATTCCAGCCGATCAGGCCGCGCGAGTCGTCGCCGTCGCTACGGCCGTAGATGTGCGGAACGAGGCAAAGATGCTCACCTCGCACCGTGGTCACGCGCACGGGGTACGGTTTGAAGTCGAGCACCAGCGTGCTGATGCTGCTGAAGAGCGCGTCGGCCCACGCGAGCAGGGCAGCCTGTGCCTCGGCGTCAGGCACAGCCGTCGGCACCCAGGCATCCTGTTGGTGGCGCAGCACCCTCGCGTCGGCGCAGAAGTCGTCGTTTCGGAAGAACTCACGTAGCATCGACAACAGACTGCGCTGATAGTGGGCGACGGAATTGCGGTTCAGGTTGCCCAGCGAGACCTGTTCGCGCCTCTCACGGAAGTACCGATGAACCGCCTCTGCGGTGGCCTTCTCGTCACAGAGCACCTGATGCAAGCCCTGGCTGTCGGCCCAGTTGACGAAATCAAGCACGACGCGCAAATCCATGAAGATCGTCACCGGACGCCTCGCGCCAAGTGTCATACGCCCGGAAAGCTGCGTCACCAGCAGACGTACTACCCCGGCGCGTTCGCTGCTGAAACTCGTATGGTCGAAAGTACGTCGTGTGCGCTGCGGGCTCGACGTGTCGCGCGTCAGGTAGCAGATCTGGCCGATATCGGAACGGCTGTTCACGCCTTCCCACCGGAGCACCGCGCGCTCTGGGTGCAGCAGTATTGTGCGCTCCGCAAGCGGCATGCGAACTTCCTCGTACAGGCGGTTCATGCTACCTCCACAGTGTCGAGGGTGCGCGTGACCAGCGTCGACAGGTGCGCTCCCCAGCCGTCCTGTACAGCGTCGAACAGCTTGCGGTTCTCCCTGAAGCCGAGGTACGCCTCGCTTGTAGATGGGCGGACGTGCCACATCAACTGCCGCAACTGATCGAGCGCCCGGGTGTACTTCGTCCCGTTCGCCGTCATCGCGTCGACCATGTTCAGCCCGAAAGTCGCGCGCAGGTCGTGGAAACTGAACTCGTACCTGGGGTTGTCGAGCCGCACACGCATCATGGGCAACAGTTCGTCCCGGATGAACTGGCGCACGGCCTGCCCGGTCTTGACGTGACGGCGCACGCGCGGGCCAGAGGTGAGCGGGTCGCGCGACGCGCGATCCTCGTAGAGCGGCGCACCGCGATGGCTCAGAAAGAGCGCCTGGTCGAAGTGATCGCCGCCATCTGCCATCTGGCGGCGCTTGCGCGCACGATCGCTGTGCACGTAGATGTACAGCCGCTCATAGAAACCGCGCGGAACGTGCAACACGCCCTTAACACCGCCCTTCGTGTCGATGCCGGTACCTGGCCCGCAGGCGAGACGGATGTCGTCGCCGTGAAACCCGTCAGGCTTGCGCATCACGTGTTTCACACGCACGGGCAGTACCGTCTGGATGCGGGCGCCTGTCAACAGCGCGAACAGATGAACGAGCGTCATCTCGATATTGCCGAGTGTGGCTAACGATTCAAGCAGCGCCGACTGCTCGGCAGAGGGGAGCGGGCGCAGGCGACCACCGTCCTGGATGTGATCGTCCCACGGGTCGTCTGCGCGCCGGCCACTGATCGACAGGTCCGTGGTCTTGACTTCGATCACGCTGCTGAAGCCCTTCTGGTCCTTGAACTCAATGAAACGATCAGATTCGACCCACAGCGCGTTCGTGGGTCGAAAGCCTGCTTCGGTCATCATCCAGCGATAAAAGCGCACCACGGTGCCCATACGACGCCTGGCAACGCCCGGGGACAGCTCGCCGGCCTGCACGGCCAGCTTGATCGAGCCGCTATATCGGTAGGTCGGACGTTGCCGCTTGTTCACAGGGAAGACGAGCCAGTCGATACCCTCGTCATCCAGATAACGACGGAACGCCACCAGGTCGTCTGCGATGCTGGCAAACGTCAGCATGTTGGGCGACGACTTCGATTCCATCATGTCGATGAGCCAGAGGTTCGCCTCAGCCCACGGCGCGCCGTCAGCAAGTCGGACAACGGGAAAGAGAGGAAAGGTGTCAGCGATCCACTTCGGGCGGGTGTCGCGTCGCTTGCCAGTGTCGGGGTCTGCGAGCGGGACTGTGTGATAGATGGTGCCGCCCTCGGGGGTGGTGATACTGACCGGCGTCGCGCCGGGTGTGTCGCGGTCAACGACCTCAGTCAACGGCAGTTGCCGGATGGTCGTTCGTCTTGCTGTCATCGTGCAGATCCTCTGCTGTGTTTGTGCGGGTGTCCGCTTTAACACAGCCTGCGAGTATTAGAGAATCGTTACCGACTTGCGCATAAGGCATGGCTGTCGCTGCACGAATCCCCCGCAACGCAGCGGGCCTACCGGAAGGAAGCCGAACGCTTGATCCTGTGGGCGATCGTCGACCGTGACCGAGCCCTGTCGTCGCTCACGACAGAGGATGCGATCGCGTACAGAAGTTTTCTACGCAGACCGACGCCGCGCGAGCGCTGGGTGGGGCCCGTGCGTCCGCGCACTTCGCCCGAGTGGCGACCATTCTCCGGTGGGCTATCTGCACGCTCAACCGCTTACGCACTGTCGGTACTCGGCGCGATGTTTCGCTGGCTCATCGCGTACCTTGTTCATCCCCCTTGAAGGGCCTACACAGGAGGTGTTCTTCCCCCAGGAGCATCAGCCCGGTCTGCGCGGACTGTCAGACTTCACCGATATGAGCAAGCTTTGCATGACGATCGGCGGTGCCCCATTCGGTCATCGGCTGTATCACTTCGTACTGGCGTTCTCGCGCTGGGAATACGCGAACGTTGTTGAGGGTGGCGAGAGTTTCGAGGCCCTCGCAGCGGGATTGCAGAACGCGCTGTGGCAGGCCGGCGGCTGCCCGCGCGAACATCGCTCTGACAGCCTGTCGGCTGCCTTCAAGAATCTGACAGAGCAGGAGGACTTCACGAAACGTTACTCAGCGCTGCTCGACCATTACGGCATGGAGGGCACGCGCAACAATCGAGGGCTGGG
>NZ_JAYXBK010000026.1:0-51056 GCF_036016995.1 Paraburkholderia sp. MPAMCS5 | reverse complement strand
CGACGACGGCGGCGAGCGGCTCGTGATCAACGCGCAGAACTGCGTGCACTGCAAGACCTGCGACATCAAGGACCCGACGCAGAACATCGTGTGGGTGACGCCGGAAGGCGGCGGTGGCCCGAACTACCCGAACATGTGACGCCGCGATGAACCCATGCGAACCCAGGCCGCGCTCAGTTCGCCGAAGCCGAGCGCCTCATGTTGGATTTCCAGACCCAATGCGTCGCGTTGTCGATCATGCCGTGAAAGATGCCAAGGACTTCGTCCATCGAAATGCTGGCGGCCACCCTGTGCTCGATCCACAAGCCATGAACCAGCGCCATGGCCTGAATCGCGTGGATGCGCGCCATCGCGGGGTCGCATCCGGCCTGCTTCAGATCGAACAGAAAGTTGGAACGCAGTCGCCGCGAGAACGCCGCGCACAGGCGCTGCACTTCTGCCTCATGCGCGGACGAACTCCACATATGCGGCCACACGTTCGCGGCGCCCGGACTCATGACCTCGTGATTGAAACACATGTCCGCCGTGAACTTCATCCGCTCGACAGGATCGGCAATGCCGCGGCGTCCCGCTGTGAGTTGTTCGCGCATCCGGCGGATCAGATACATGAACGTCTTGTACACGAGATTGCTCTTGTTCTCGAAGTGATGATGCACGAGCCCGACCGAAACGCCCGCATAGTCGCTGACCTTGCGGATGGTGAGATTTTCGAGCCCGACTTCGCCGACCACGGCCAGCGTGGCTTCGAGCAGTCGTGCGCGCATCCCTTCATATTGCGAACTGTCGTCCTTACGGGAATCGGCCGTTGCGACTTCTGGCGCCGTGTGCATTGAAAGATCCTGATAGTTATCGACAAACCTGGTATAGCCAAACCATCTTACCTTGGCGACGAATTGCTGAGCACTCGTTCAATTCTATGCGACCAGAGACGCAATCGTTGTTGAACAAATGTTCAGTGAATATCCTGGTGATTTTTCTGCGACCGCTGAAATTTTGCCATTTGTCGTAAGCAAAAAGCAATAAATACGCGATGAAATTATTTTTGATCCGTATTTTGCTTCGCTATAGTAGGGAAAACGTTGAATGAGTTGAACGGATGTTCAGTGTACGATTCTTTTGCGCGCGGTAGTCATGCCTTGATGGGTTGATCGTCGGTTCAGCGTGAAGAGTCGCAAACAGCCGGTTCATTGCAGTGCGAAAGTGCCGAATCGGTCCTGCAAGGTTTCATCGGCGGCACGAAATCCGTGCAGTGGAAAAAACAACGATCAGGATGGCTAATGAAAGCGGCGTTGCACCGCAAACGCAAAAAACGCGGCACGCAACGCATGCGGGAACCCCTGGCTCGGCGGTCAGCGAGCTTTTCTTGAGGAACGGTGATGTCGACGATTGTCTCTTTCAAAAACGTCCAGAAGACCTACGACGGCGAAACGCTGGTCGTGAAGAATCTGAATCTGGATATCCGCGAAGGCGAATTTCTCACGATGCTCGGCCCGTCGGGTTCGGGAAAAACCACTTGTCTGATGATGCTCGCGGGTTTCGAAACGGCCACGCACGGCGAGATCCTGCTGCAAGGGCGTCCGATCAACCGCATTCCGCCCGAGCGCCGCAACATCGGCATGGTGTTTCAGAGCTACGCGCTCTTTCCGCACAAGTCGGTTGCCGAGAATCTGGCTTTTCCGCTGAAGGTCCGCAAGGTCGGCAAGCCGGACATCGAGCAGCGGGTGCAGCGCGCGCTCAAGATGGTGAACATGGAGAAGTTCGCGCATCGGATGCCCGGCCAGCTTTCCGGCGGCCAGCAGCAGCGTGTTGCCGTGGCGCGCGCGCTGGTGTTCGAGCCCGCTCTCGTGCTGATGGACGAACCGCTCGGCGCGCTCGACAAGCAACTGCGCGAGCAGATGCAATACGAGATCAAGCAGATTCACGCCCAAAGCGGTCTGACGGTCGTGTACGTGACGCACGATCAAAGCGAGGCGATGACCATGTCCGACCGCATCGCCGTGTTCAACAACGGCATCATCCAGCAGCTCGCCACGCCGTCGAGGCTGTACGAGCAGCCGGAGAACGCGTTCGTCGCGCGCTTTATCGGCGAGAGCAATGAACTCAAGGGCGTTATCGCCGACGTCGGCGGCGAGCGATGCACCGTCAGGCTCAACGGCGGCCACACGATCCACGCGTCCACCGGTGCGGCAATTCGCGCGGCGGACAGCGCATGCGTGTCGCTGCGCCCGGAGCGCGTGGCCATCGGCGAAAACGCCAGGTCCTGCGACAACGTCTTCAGCGGCGGCGTGAAAGACCTCATCTACTACGGCGACCACCTGCGGCTCGTGATGCAGATCTGCGGCAAGGATGACTTCATCGTGAAACTGCCGAACGACGGCGCGGCCCGCCGCCTGCGTGTCGGCGACTCGGTGCATATCGGCTGGATGGCCGACGCGTGCCGCGCGTTGCAATAGCCATCCGGCTTCATCGGACGAGGCGGCGCTTGATCGCAAGCGGCCTGCCAGTCGAGCCTGCCCGTCAGGCTGTCCCGGTCTTCGATGTCGATACAGAAGACCTCGCGTCAACCCGAAAAGGCGGTTTCCCTGCCGTACTGAAAATGATCCTTCCCACTGACATGACTGTGCCCGCGAGCGACGTCCCCGCGACGCTCGCGGACGACGCGAGGAGCCTCAAGGCGAGACTGCGCCGCGCGGAACGCAAGGAACGCGCGAAGGCCTTGATGCTGGTCTTTCCGCTGCTGGCCTTCCTGCTGGTCACGTTTCTCGTGCCGATTGGCAGCCTGTTGCTGAAGAGCTTTCGCGATCCGGCCATCTCCGACGAACTGCCGCATGCAGCCGCGCTGCTGCGCAACTGGGAGCCGGCTTCGGGCAAAGTGCCGGGCGACGCCGTCTATACCGCTTTCGGCAACGACCTGCTGGCGGCCAAAGACAACGACGGCGTGAGCCGCGTGGCCTCGCGTCTGAATTACGACGAAGCCGGCCTGCGCAGCCTCATCATGAAAACGTCGCGCCATCTGGGCGACGACGCGTCGGGCTCGTGGCATGGCCGTCTGAGCGCGATCGATTCGCGCTGGGACGACCCCGCCATCTGGACCACGCTGAAGTACGCGTCGTATCCGTGGACATTCGATCACTACCTGAAAGCCTTCGACTTCAAACGCGATGAAAAGGGTGCGGTCGTGCGCCAGGGCGAGAGCCAGCGGCTCTACGTCGACGTATTCGTGCGCACGGCGTGGGTCAGCGTGCTCGTCAGCTTCCTGTGTCTGCTGTTCGGCTATCCGGTCGCTTACTTTCTGGCCAACATCCCGGCGCGCTACAGCAATCTCTTCATGATCATGGTGCTGTTGCCGTTCTGGACGTCGATTCTCGTGCGGACAACGGCATGGGTCGTGGTGCTTCAGACTCATGGGGTCGTGAACGATCTGCTCGTGTCACTCGGGATCGACCGCATGGCGCTGGTCTACAACCGGTTCGGCGTGCTGGTCTCGATGACGCACATCCTGTTGCCGTATGCGATCCTGTCGCTCTACAGCGTGATGAAGGGCGTGCCGACCGTCTTCGTGAAAGCAGCGCGCTCGCTGGGCGCGGGCCCGATCCGCTCGTTCTTTCAGGCGTATTTCCCGCAGACGCTTCCGGGCGTCGGCGCGGCCGGCATGCTGACTTTCATTCTTGCCGTGGGCTACTACATCACGCCCGCCATCGTTGGCGGTCCTGACGATCAGCTGGCGAGCTACTACATCGCCAACCACGTGAACACCACGCTCAACTGGGGTCTGGCGAGCGCGCTGGCCTCGGTGCTTCTGGTCGGCGTGCTGCTCATCTACGGCATTTTCGTGCGCATCACCGGCGGTGCCGGCGTGAAACTGGGGTAACGCACATGTTCAATTTTCCTGCCTACGCAACCATCTGGGGCCGAGTCGGGCGCGTGTCCTACGTGGCGCTGTCGCTCGCGGTGCTGGTGTTTCTGGTGTTGCCGATCCTCGTGGTCATGCCGCTGTCGTTCAACTCGCAGCCGTATTTCACCTATCCGTTGCCCGGCTTCAGCCTGCGCTGGTATCAGGAGTTCTTCGACAGCGCCGACTGGATGCTCGCGCTGAAGAACACTGTCATCACGGGCGTGGTGTCCACGGCGATCGCTACCGTGCTGGGCGTGAGCGCCTCGCTCGGCCTGACGAGCAGCCGCATTCGCGGCAAGCAGATCATCACCGGCATCCTGATTTCGCCGATGATCGTGCCGCTCATCATCACCGCGGTCGGCGTCTATTTCGCGTTCAGCCCGCTCGGCATCACCAACAGTCTGCTCGGCCTGATTCTCGCGCACGCGGCGCTCGGCGCGCCGTTCGTGGTCGTGACCGTGACGGCGACGCTCGCGGGTTTCAACGAGACCTTGAGCCGCGCGGGCCGAAGCCTCGGCGCGTCGCCGCTGCGCGTGTTCATGCAGGTGAAGCTGCCGATCATCGCACCCGGCGTCGTGTCCGGCGCGCTGTTCGCGTTCGCCACCTCGTTCGACGAGATTGTCGTCGCACTGTTTCTCACAGGTCCGGACCAGCGCACGGTGCCCCGGCAGATGTGGGCCGGCATTCGCGAGCAACTGAGCCCGACCATTCTCGCCGTTGCCTGTCTGCTGGTGGTCATCTCGACGCTGTTGCTGATCACGCTCGAATTGCTGCGCCGTCGTACCGAGCGGCTGCGCGGAATCAATCATGTTGCCTGAGATCGACGTCACTTCCTCTACGCCTTCAACCGCTCAATCCATCATGCTGTCCAAAATTCAGGAAATGCAGGAGCAAACCACCGACTTGCCGGTGCTTCGTCAGCGCATTCGCGAGGCATCCGGTTTGCCGGAAGACGTCGTCGTGCGCGAGTTGATCAAGGACGCGTATCTCGACCCGGACACGCTCGCGCGCGTGCAGGCGCTGGCATCGCGGCTCGCTCAGGGCGTGCGCGACACGCGTATCAATGCGGGCGGCGTGGACCTGCTCACGCAGGAGTTTTCGCTCGACAGCCGCGAAGGCATCGCGCTGATGTGTCTGGCCGAGGCGATGCTGCGCATCCCCGACACGCCGACGCGCAATCAGCTGATTCGCGACAAGATCGTCGACGCCGACTGGCGCGCGCATCTCGGCAAATCGCCTTCGCTGTTCGTCAACGCGACCGCGTGGGGTTTGCTCGTGACCGGCAAGCTGCTCAGGCAGCCCGACGAAAAGTCCCTGTCCGAGGCGCTGACGAGCGTGGTTCGCAAAGGCGGCGAAGCGGTCGTGCGCTCGGGCGTGGCGTACGCGATGCGCCTGCTCGGCAAGCAGTTCGTCACGGGACAAACCATCGAGGAAGCGATCCGTCTCGCCAAGACGCGCGAGGGACAAGGCTATCGGTTCTCGTACGACATGCTCGGCGAGGCGGCGCTCACGGAAGAAGACGCCGAAGCCTATTTCCAATCGTATCGCCATGCGATCGAAGCGATCGGCAAGGACGCGTCGCAACGTGGCGCGATCGACGGCCCCGGCGTGTCGGTGAAGATTTCGGGCCTGCACCCGCGCTACGAACTCGCGCAACGCGAGCGCGTGATCGAGGAGTTGTACCCGCGCCTTTTGAGCCTCGCGCAACTGGCGAAGCAGTACGGCATCGGCTTCCACCTCGATCAGGAAGAGTCGGCGCGCTTCGATCTGACGCTCGAAATGCTCGAACGGCTGGCCTCTGAACCGAGCCTCGCGGACTGGAACGGCATCGGCATTTCGTTGCAGTCGTATCAGAAGCGCGGACGCTTCGTCGCGCACTGGCTGATTGTGCTGGCACGCGCGACGGGCCGCCGCTTGAACGTGCGGCTCGTCAAGGGCGCGTATTGGGACACCGAAATCAAGCTCGCGCAGGACGCGGGCAGCGACGGCTATCCGGTGTTCACGCGCAAGGTGCATTCGGATGTCAGCTACATCGCCTGCGCGAAGATCCTGATCGCCGCGCCGGACGCGATCTTCCCGCAGTTCGCGACGCACAACGCCTTCACGATCGCGGCCGTGCACACGCTGGCGGGCAACGGCGACTACGAGTTCCAGTGTCTGCACGGGATGGGCGAAAGCGTGTACGACCAGATCGTCGGCGCGGGCAAGCTCGGCCGCGCGTGCCGCGTGTACGCGCCGGTCGGCCCGCATGCGACGCTGCTCGCCTACCTCGTGCGCCGTCTGCTGGAAAACGGCGCGAACTCGTCGTTCGTCAATCAGGTCGTCGATCCAGACGTGAGCATCGCCGACATCGTCGCGAATCCGCTCGACAAGGCGGCCCGCACGCAAGGGCGCATGCACGAAGGCATTCCGAGCCCGCGCAACGTGCTGCCGGGGCGGCTGAACGCGGTGTCGATGGACCTCGCCACCTCGGCGGAATTCGCGAAGGCGATCGCGGACATCAAGGCGTCGCGCACAAACGTGCGCTCGATTGTCGGCGGCGAGCCGGTGGCGGGCCCGGATGCGGCGAAGCTCGTCTACAGCGCGGCGGATTCGACGGATGTGATCGGCAGCGTCGAAGCCTGCGGACCCGCCACGCTCGACGATGCGCTCACACGCGCGGCAATCGGCGCGCCGCAATGGGCGGCCACCCACGCGGCGTCGCGGGCCGACACGCTGGACGCGGTGGCCGATCGTTTCGAGCTGCACGGTCAGATGCTCGCCGCGCTGCTCGTCAAGGAAAGCGGCGCGACGATGAGCGAAGCGGCTGAGGAAGTGCGCAGCGCGGTCAATCTGTGGCGCCTTTACGCCTACCAGTTGCGCAATGAGCGCTGGCTGCGCACGAGCCAGCCGCTCGGTGTGGCGGCTTGCATCACAGCCGCTTTCAATCCGCTGATGACGCTGGTCGGGCAGATCGCGCCCGCGCTGGCATCCGGCAACGCGGTCGTCGCCAAACCGGCGCTGTGCGGATCGATCGTGGCCGCCGAGGCGCTGCAGATCGTTCTGCGCGCGGGCGTGCCCGCTGGCGCCGCGCAACTATTGCTGGGCAGCGGCGAGAACGTGGGCCGCGCGCTCGTGACCGACCGCCGCGTGGCAGCCGTGCTGTTCGCCGGCGACGCGGGCGTCGCGGCGGCGATCGCCGCCCAGAGCGCCGCCCAGAGCGCCGCCCAGACCGCGACTCGTGCGCGCTCGCCCAAGCTGCTGTTCACGCTGCGCAGCGCCAACGCGATGATCGTCGATAGCTCCGCGTTGCCCGAGCAGGTGATTTTCGACGCGACGGTGTCCGCGTTCCGTTCGGCGGGACAAGCGGCGATGTCGCTGCGCATTCTGTGCCTGCAGGATTCCACGGCGGAGAAGACGCTGAAAATGCTCAAGGGCATTCTGAGCGAGCGGACCACGGGCAATCCGCTCGACGTCTCGACCGACATCGGACCGGTTTGCACGGCCGAGGCGAAAGAAGAAGCGCAAGCCTACCTTGAGCGCATGCAACGCGCGGGCTTCGCGGTCACGCGTGGCCGCCCCGTCAGCAGCGACAGGAACGGCCATTACGTGCGTCCCGCGATCGTCGATCTCGGCAGGACGGAGAACATCGCGTCGATCGCAGCGCAGGTGAGCGGCCCGATTCTGCACGTGGTGCGCTACCGCACCGGCCAGCTGGACGCGCTGATCCAGCAGCTCAACCGCATCGGCTGCGGCGTGATCGGACTGCACACGCGGATCAACGAGGCAGCGGGCAAGGTGCTGTCGCGCACCAGCGCGAGCAGCGTCTGCGTGAACCGCGCGATGCATTCGACTTTCGTCGGCATGCAGCCGTCCGCGGGCGTCGGTCCGGCCGGCTCCGGGCCGATGATGGCGGGTCCGCTCACACTGTCCGCGCTGACCCGGAACGGCGGCCGCGAGCCGCGCGCCCTGGACGGACCGTTTGCGCGGCCGAGCGCTCTGGAGAGCAAGTTCTACGAGTTTCCGGTGGAGTCGTCGGCGGACCGGTTCAGCGCGCGCGGCGAGGTGCTGACGGCGGAAAAGGCGCGGCGCAAACAGGCGGTGGACGAACTCTTCGCGCTCATGGGCGCAGGTATGCGCGAGCGTGTGAATGATGCCGGCGTGCGTGACGCGCTGCTCCGCCTGATCGCGTCGTCCGATCCGGTCAGCTTGCCGGCCCTGGCGGGCGAGGAAAACACGCTGGAGTTCCTGCCGCGCGGCATCGTGCTGTGCGCCGCGCACGAAGCCGACGAAAACATCTTTCAGGCGATGCTCGCCAGCGCCTTCGGCAACACGGTCATGCTGGCGCCCGGCGCCGCGGCGCAAAGCGTCAGGCGAGTGCTGGGCGAGCGTTGCATCGTCGCGGACACGGCGGATCTGGGCGGCCTGATCGAAGGCCGGCTGCCGCATGGCCGTCCCGACGTGGTTCTGGTGCCGGCAAGCGCAACCGCCGCGCCTGCCGTGTCAGGTTTCGCAGCCGCGTGCGCGAAACAGCGTGTTCCGATGCTTCAGACCCACATCGCCGATGGATGCGATTTCGCGAGTCTCGTGCGCGAGCGGATCACGACCGTCAATGCAAGCGCGGCGGGCGGCAATACGCAACTCATGGTGTTGAGCGAAGGGGAACTGTGACTTGCGCAATGCCCGCTCACGTGAAGTCCGCGTGAAGTCCGGGCGGTGGTCCGAAAGTCGCGGCAAGGAAGTGAAGGTCGTAGCAGCAGAGAAGGTTTTTCAACCGGCACATCATGGCGATACCGCGCCATCCGACGACGAGGAAGAGAGAGTATGAAACTGCACATGAAATTGACCGCGCGGGTTGCCGCTCTGGTGGCGATCGGTATGGTGAGCACCTCCGCTTTCGCGGGGGACATCGTGTTTGCGACCTGGGGCGGTTCCTATCAGGATTCGCAAGTCGAAGTGGCGGCAAAACCGTTTTCCGCGCAATCAGGAACCAACGTCAAGACCGATACCTACAACGGCGGCATCGCGCAGATCCGCAGTCAGGTGCAAACGAAGAACGTCACGTGGGACGTCGTCGATATGCAACTGGCCGACGCCACCCGCGCCTGCGACGAAGGTCTGCTGGAGAAGATCGATCCGGCAGCGCTGCCGCCAGGCGCAAAAGGCGGTGCCGCGGCGAAGTCCGACTTTCTGTCGGGCGGCATCTCCGACTGCATGATCGGCAACGTCGGCTGGTCGACGATGATCACGTACAACAAGGACGCCTTCAAGAGCGGCGAGCCGACGAAGATCGCCGACTTCTTCGACATCAAGCGCTTTCCGGGCAAGCGCGGTTTGAGGAAATCGCCGGAAGGCGCGCTCGAATGGGCCTTGCTCGCCGACGGCGTCAAACCGGGCGACATCTACAAGGTGCTGGCCACGCCGGACGGCGTCAATCGTGCGTTCAAGAAGCTCGACACCATCAAGTCGTCGATCGTCTGGTGGGAAGCCGGCGCGCAACCGCCGCAACTGCTCGCCGATCGCGAAGTCTCGATGACGAGCGCCTACCCGAATCGCGTCTGGGTGGCCGTGGTTCAGAACCATAAGCCGTTCGGCTTCCTGTGGGATGGCGAGGTGATGAACGTCGAAGGGCTCGCGATCGTCAAGGGCACGAAGAACCCGAAGGCCGCGCAGGACTTCGTCAAGTATTCGACGACCTCGGAGTCGCTCGCCAAACTGGCCAGCGCGACGGCGCTCGGACCGATGCGCAAATCGTCGATCTCGATGGTCGATCCGAAAGTCACGCCGTTCCTGCCGACCAACCCCGCGAACCAGAAGAACGCAGTGGCGATGGACATCAATTTCTGGGCTGATCATTCTGACGACCTGAACCAGAAATTCGCCGTCTGGCTGGGCACGAAGTAACACCGCGCACGAACCCGGCGCGGCGCGGCATAAGCGGTTTGCACCGCGATGCGCCGTGCCGTGCCGGACATCAAGGCCTTCATTGTTTCAGGTGACGATACAACCATGACTTTCAAACGGACTTTTCACGCTGTCGAAACGCATTCGGGCGAGCCGATGCGGGTCATCACCGGCGGCGTGCCGCATATTCCCGGCAACACCGTCTACGAGCAGATGAAGTGGCTCGAAGCGAACGACGATCAGATCCGCATGCTGATGCTGCGCGAGCCGCGAGGTTATCCGCCGTTGTGCTGCAACCTGATCGTTCCCGCGAAACATCCGGATGCGGCGGCGGGCTACATCATCATGGAGCAGGTCGAGTATCCGGTGATGAGCGGCGGCAACACGATTTCCGTCGTGACCGCGCTGCTGGAAACCGGCATGCTGCCCATGCAGGAACCCGTGACCGAATTCCAGCTGGAGGCGCCCGCCGGGCTGATCGGCATTCGCGCCGAATGCGAGAACGGCAAGGTCAGGCAGGTGACGTTCAGGAACGTGCCGGCGTTCGCCGCGCATCTCGAACAGGTGATCGACGTGCCGCATCTCGGCAAGGTCACCGTCGATGTAGGTTGGGGCGGCATGTTCTACGTGATCGCCGACGTGCGCCAGTTCAAGGGACTCGAACTGATTCCGGCGCACGGCAAGGAGATCACGCGCGTGTCGGCGCTCATTCTGAAGGCGGCGCAGGAACAGTTGCCGGTCGCGCATCCGCACTATCCGGGCTACGGCATCACGGTCGCCCAGCTTTCTGGTCCGACCAACAATCCCCATGCCGACCGGAAAAACGCGGTCACCGTGGCGAGCGGCGCAATCGACTTCGACAATCCGGCAACGTGGACCGGCGCGCTTGATCGCTGCCCGTGCGGCACCGGCACGTCGGCGAGAATGGCGACGCTGCACGCGAAGGGCGAACTCGATATCAACCAGCCGTTCCGCCACGAAGGCATTCTGGGAACGACCTATACCGGACGCCTCGTCGAACGGGCCGCGATTGGCGACATTCAGGCGGTGGTGCCGACGATTTCCGGGCGCTCGTGGATTTACGGCTTCAACACCTATGTGCTGGACCCGGACGATCCTTTCCCCAACGGCTACACGATGGGCGACATCTGGGCCTGAACGGAGCGCGACGATGCGATACGAAACCGAAGACGCGCGACGCATTGCGTACGACGCGATCAAGGCGGTGGGCGCGAGCGATGACGTCGCCCACGCTCTCGCGCAGGCGGTGATCTCAGCCGAGCTGGCAGGAAGCAGGGCGGTCGGCTTCGCTCATCTTCCGGATTACCTGGACGGCTTTGTCAAAGGACGCATTGCAACGCATGCCGAGCCCGTCATCCGGTCCAGCGTGCCGGCGGCGATTTCGGTGGACGCGAAGCAGGGCATTGCGCAACTCGCCTTCGATCGCGTCGCCGACGATCTGCTAAGGCGCGCGACGGATTATGGCGTCGCCGTGCTCTCGATTGCGCATAGCTTCACGGTCGGCGAGCTGGGGTATTACACGCGGCGCTGCGCGGAGCGCGATCTCGTGGCGTTCGCGACCTGCAATGCCACGGCGCAAATGACCACGCTCGAATCGGGCCGCGCGGTGTATGGCACCAATCCGCTTTCGTTCGCCGCGCCGCTGGCGCAAGGCCGCCCGCTCGTGATCGACCAGGCGTCGAGCGCGACCGCGTTCGTCAATCTGCGCAAGGCGGCGGAGCAAGGCGAATCCATCCCGCCGGGCTGGGCGGTCGATCAGAACGGACAGCCCACCACGGACGCAAGGGAAGCCGTAAAAGGTCTGCTGCTTGCTTTCGGCGGCGCGCGCGGCGCGAATCTCGCCATGATGATGGAGATACTCGCGGCGGGAATGACGGGCAGCAACTGGTCGCTGGACGCGCCTCACTACGCGTCGGGCAGCGAGAGTCCCGGCGTCGGTCTCTTTCTCGTCGTGTTCAGGCCGCAGGCGCTGGTGGAAGGATTCGCCGAGCGTCTTTCGGCGCAGCTCGGCCGGCTGGCGCGCGCGGGCGTGCGCATTCCCGGCAGCCACATCAACGTGCATGAGGTGGATGTTCCCGACGACGTGATGAACCGCGTGCGCGCTTATATCAGTTGATGACGGGCGCCGCGCCGCTCATGCGCTGCCATGGGTGCGCGCGTCGCCGCACGCGGGGATGGCCGGATCGCCGCGCAGCCACTCGATCAGTTGCGTGATGACGGGCGAGATCGTGCGGCCGTGCGGCACCACGACGAAGTAGGAATCGGCGGGCGTGAAAGTGGCCACGTCGAGTCGCACGAGTTCGCCCGTCATCAGCAAATCGTCGACGAGGCGGCTCCAGCCCAGCGCAATGCCTTGCCCGTAGCGCGCGGCCTGAATGGCATCGGTGTACAGGCTGCAGCGCAATACCTTGTTCAGCCGCGATGGACGATAGCCGACCGCGCGGAACCATTCGGTCCAGTCCATCCAGCCCTCGGTGGTCGAATCCGACTCGACGAGCGCCATGCCCGCGAGCTGTTCGAGCGACGCCGGCTTGCCGCTCTCTTTCAGGAATTGCGGCGAACAGACCGGGAAAATCTCGACGCCGAACAGCAACGTGGATGTGCCGTCCGACCAGAGGCCGTCGCCGTAACGCACCGCGACGTCGACTTCGACATGGCGCAGATCGGCCGTGAACATCTGCGTTGCCAGGCGCAATTGCAGCGGCGGATCGAGTTTCTTCAGATTGGCGAGGCGAGGGAGCAGCCGGAACTGCGAGAACGCGGCCGTGGAGGCAAGCACCAGTTCGCGTTGTTCGACGCCGGTCGTGGCAAGACGATCGAACACGCCCGCGATTTTCTGCATGGACTCGGCCACCACCAGGTACAGCGCTTCGCCTTCGTCGGTCAGTTCGATGGAACGATGCCCGCGAACGAAGAGCCGGACATCCAGCGTTTCCTCCAGCAAGCGGACCTGACGGCTCACGGCCGACTGCGTCACGCCGAGTTCGGCCGCGGCAAGCGTAAAGCTGGCGAGACGGGCCACCGCCTCGAATTCGACCAGGGCGGTCAGCGACGGGACGATTCTGCGATAACCCTTGGTGCCTCTGGAGATCTTCATCCGTTGTCTCTGATTGTGAGGTTGTTGCAGTGCGGCGCGCATTCGGCAAGGCGTGAATATTCGCATGATTCACGTGTCTGCGCGATGCTGTTTATGCAGCATTTCTGCACGCTTCGCGCGCCGCCGGCGCGGTGTGCAAGGCGATGTGCAATGCAGTGTGAAAGGCGCTTTCCCGCCTCCGATTCTCGCATGACATAAAGGAATGTGAGGCGGCAAATAAAGCGCATTGACGCTGCAATTTGGCGATCCAATACTCGCCGTCATAGTCAGGACAGCGCGAAGGCGCACACCCATCCAGAGGCCATCATGTCGACCGTCATTCCCATTAGAACTCATCGCGAAGTGCTCGATAGCCGCGGCGCAGGCCGCGGCATGCCCGGCGAACTTTTCGGCCGCCAGGACGTGTTCGAGACCGACGTCGAAGTGTTCTTTCACAAGCTCTGGATTCTCGTCGGCGTCACGGCGGATGTGCCGGAGCCGGGCGATGTCCATACGGTCGACATCGGCAAGGCGTCGGTCATCATCTTGCGCGACGACGACGAAAACATTCGCGCGTATCGCAACGTGTGCCGCCATCGCGGCTCGCGCATCATGAAGCAGCCGGGCAAGGCGACGGTCGGCATGCTGGTGTGTCCGTATCATCAGTGGACCTACGATCTCGACGGCAGCCTGCGTCATACGCAGCACATGGGCAAGGATTTCGATCCCGGTTGCCATAGCCTGATTCCCGTGCATCTGAAAACCGTCGGTGCGCATATTTTCATTTGCCTCGCCGACGAACCGCCGGAAGACTTCTCGAAGCTGGAAGCGGTCATGGCGCCGCGCTTCGCGCCGTACGACCTGACCCGCACGAAGGTCGCGCACGAGATGGAGATCGTCGAGAACGGCAACTGGAAGCTCGTGATGGAGAACAATCGCGAGTGCTACCACTGCGCGGCCACGCATCCGGAACTCGTCAATTCGTTTCTGGCGGAAGACTTCGGCTACTGCCCGGATGGTCAGAGCGAGGACTCGCTGAACGCCTACGACGAGTACGTCAAGCGTAATACCGAGACACAAGCCGCGTGGGAACAGGATGGCTGGGTTTGCGAACGCTTCGAATGGCTGGACGAAAGCGTGCAGACGAACTTCCGCACGCAACGGCTCGTGATCTCGGGCGCCAACGAATCGCAGACACTCGATACGAAAGTGGCCAGTACTAAGCTATTCGGCGACTTGCAGCGGCGCGACCTCGGCGACATGCACATGTGGGGTCATCATTCCTGGACGCACGTCATGAGCGACCATGCGGTGATCGCCTACATCCTCCCGCTTGCGCCCGACAAAACGCTCGTGCGCACCGTCTGGCTCGTTCATGAAGATGCGGTCGAAGGTGTCGATTACGACCTGCAAAAGCTGACCGAAGTCTGGGTCGCGACGACCAGGCAGGATGCGGAGCTGGTCGCCAATACGCATAGCGGCACGCAGGACCCGGCCTATCGCCCTGGACCGTTTTCGCAATTCACCGAAGCACCGCTGGACGAGTTCTCGCGCTGGTACGACGCGCGTCTGAAAGCACATGGCGTGTGAGGGCGAGATGAACGGCGCCGTCGAACCGGGCATCGTCGATCAGCGTGCTGACTGGCTCGATCGCATCTGTTCCGCCTCGACCTGGGAACGCGCGGATGTGCAGTGGCTGTAGCGGTGAAAGCCCAATAAGAAAAAAGGCCTGGCAATTTCCAGGCCTTTTTTTATTTTCATCACGCTTCGCTATGACGCGGTGCCACGAAACGCGCTGCGTCACACGACAAAAGCAATGCGGCCCGAGAGGCGGGCGCAAAATGGCTGTGCTGTGGCGGTCGCGGGGGCATACCCGCGATGGCGAAATCGATCTGAATCGCCTAATCTGATTCGAGACATCTGATGGTGATTCTGTATCACCGGACTGCATTTATTCACCGCTGCTACCTGTATCTCGAAGGTTTGGAAAAATCTGCGTTCCGAGCCGCTCATCGCGAAATGGCCGACCGCGTTTTCGCGCGAAAGCACTTTTTATAAAGAAAACAAGGCGCCTTTTGCTGGGTACGTTTCTCGGCGCCCGTATCCACGCCGACATTCTCAGCAAGAACTATCTGATTGCCGTTGTCGATCTTTTGCTCGCATTTCCGACGATTGTTTTTTTCATCGGCTATTGGAAAACTGCGAAGCTGAAAGCGCCTCCTGCAGCGCATTGAATCGCGGGAACGCGCGCTGCACTGATTGCTTTGGGAGATTCGCGTGAATTCACCGTCTGTCGCAGTGAGTGATTCCGGACCTGCGCCTCAAGCGTTACTCGACGCGCTGCAGGCAGGCAAAGTCGTGGTGGTGGCGGGCGCGGGTATTTCCGTGCTGCAACCCTCCAATTTGCCCAGCTGGTGGGGGTTCAACCAGACGCTGCTCGAATCGATGAAGCAGCAGGCTCGCACCTTATTGCCGAATGACGAGCAGGGACTGCTGGACACACTGTCGTTCGAACAGGGTATTCCAGTCGTTGCCTTCTCCGACCTCGTCGTACGGAGCTTCGCGGGCGACGGTTATTTTCCGTTGCTGAAGGTGCTGGAGAGTTCGCGGCCCAACGCGAATCACCGCGCGCTTGCGTGGCTCGCGGCCAGCAGGCGCATTCATGACATCGTCACGCTGAACTTCGACTCACTGACCGAGCGCGCGTTTCGCGAAGCCAATGAGCCGCTCGAAGTACTGGTGCGCAGCGAAGACTATGGCGTTTTCAGCGCCAGAAGCCGGGCGGCGGTACGGCTTCACAAAATCCCACCGGACGGCTCATGCTGAGATTGCTCGGGCATCAGGCAACGTTCAGACCACCCGTGCTGGAGTTGCTTGCCAAGGTCTTTCCGGAATCGATCAATGCATGTGACCTGCCGGCGCGCGAAGCCGAGGCGCTCGTCTCGATGCGCGCGGCCTGTCAATCCATCGCGACATCCACGGAAGATTTTGCGCCGGTCTTCTTCGGTAGGGATTTTCCCGATGCCGACGACGAGGCGCGTTTGCGGAATCTGCTCGCGCTGGCCGAATACGAACAGGACGACGCCAGCGTGGTGACGTTGCTTGACGCGCTGTGCAAGCTCTGCCACCACAAAGGAGCGGTCGAACGGCTTGCCGATCTCGCGACGGCGCTGCGCGACCGGGCGTCGCGTCGAGCAGACGTCGAACATGAAATCGCGGGCGCGAACTATCTCGGGATCGCGCTGGAATACGCCGGGCGCAACAGCGACGCCATGGAGGCGTATGAGCACACGCTCGGCGAACTCGAAAGACAGGGTGAAACGGACAGTGTCGGCGTGCATATGCTGCGCTCCAACCTCGCGCGCATAGTCGGACAGAGCGATGACCAGACGGAACGCGCAATCGGTCTGTTCGAGGCCGCGAGGGCGGGACAGCGCCGCTTCGGTGACTGGGACAATTATTTGACCTCGACGGTGAATCAGGCGCGTCTGCTCTGTCAGGCGCAGCGCAACGAAGAGGCGGTCGCTCTTTTGAGCGCGCAATTGGAACTGACGGATCGCTCGAATATGAAGGACGCGCGAGCGAGGCTCGTCGCGCTTATGGAGGCCATACGCACGGCGGACCCGGTCCAGGATACAGGGTTGCGCAAGCGCGAACGAGGGCCTTCGTCATGGAGTGAACAAATGAAATCGCATCAGCCGAAAGAAGGGGCAATGGAAACGGCGCCACAAATGGCCACGCGCGCCATGGCCGCCTACGAAAACGGACAACGCGATGAGGCGCTGCATCTCAATCAGACCGCTCGTGACATGTACCGGCAGGCGAACGACAAGACCGGAGAATCGCGCTGCTGGAACAACCTCGCTGAAATACACGCGTCCGAGGGCACGTGGGACGAAGCGGCGAGCGCGGCGCGACACGCATTTCAATTGCGCGAGGCCGCGCGCGATGTCGAAGGTCAGATCATGACGCTGTCAAACCTGATGGAATTCGAGTTGCGCGGCAATCATGCCGAAGAGGCTTACCGAACGGGCGAACGTTGCCTCGCGCTCGCGGGCGCCAGAACGCGTTCATGGGAAGTCGCCAAGGCTCGCGTGCTCCTCATCAAGGCGGCTTTGAACACTGACCGGCTTGCCGAGGTGGAGAAAATGCTGCCGTATGCGCTCGAAGCGCTCAATGGCGTGGATCATCCCGCTCGTGCGCAGATGCTTCAGGAACTCGAGGAAATCGGTCAGGTGCTCGGCGAGGTGCATGCTGCCGCCGCGCACGAAGAGCCGCGCGTCAGCCCGCCGGCGGTGGAGGCTATCGAGAAGGCGCGACAGCAGACAGGAGAAGCGGCAAAGCAGACGCTTCTCGCGGCGCTCGCGAAGGCAACCAATCCGATCGACCAGGCGACTTTGCATGGCGAGGCGGGCAATGCGCTGGCGAAGACCGACCCAGCCGCTTCGCAGCGCCATTACGAGCAGTCGGGCGCGCTCTACGAAGCCGCCGGGCAAAGCGGCATGGCATGGTTCGCGCGTCTCGTAGTCGAACGGTTGCGCGTCGAGCACGGCGCTGATCCCGATACGCTGCTCGCATTCGCCGATCCGTGCCCCATTGCAACGGTCAAGCTGGACGCGCTCACCGCCTACGCAAGCGTGCTGCTGCGACACTATCAAAAAACGGGCAACTACAGCGACGACGCTGTTCATGCCGTGAGCCAGCGGATCGAGGAAGCACTCGAACTGCGTGAGACGACGCCGGAGGTGTTGGGCCGGACGGCATTGCAGCTCACCTCCCTCTACACGATGACGGACGATCTCGCCGCGGCGCGCCGAACCGTCGAGCGCGCGCGGGTGTGGCTGGTGCGCAGCAATTCGCCCTATCTGAGCGCACTGGAGCAGATGGATAAACAGTTGCGGGAAGAAGGCGCGTGAAGAAGGCGCGTGAAGCGGGCGCGGGAAGAAGGCGCGGGAAGGCTGCATCCTCCCAGCTCCTGCCGATACCGCCGGATCACAATCACGGTATCGGCTGACGGAACCCGCATCATGCAATGGCAGCCATCGTCTCACGCACCCGATAACTCTCCAGCAAGCGCTCCTTCTCCTTTGCCACCGCCGCCATATTGCGTTCCTTCACATGCCCGAAGCCGCGAATCCGGTCCGGCAGCGTGGCGAGCTTCAACGCCGCGGGCACGCGTTCGCGATCCAGCGTCGCGCAGAATTCATCGACGAGTGCGACGTATTCCGTAATCAACCGGCGCTCAGCGCGCCGCTCGCCGGTCTTGCCGAAGATGTCGAACGGCGTGCCGCGCAGGCCTTTCAGTCTGGCGACCGCGCGAAACACGGGCAGCATCCACGGACCGAAACGCTTCTTCACCAGATGACCATTGGCGTCGCGCTTCGCGAGCAAAGGCGGCGCGAGGTAGAAGTTCAGCGCGTAGTCGCGTCCCGGTTCGCCGTCGAACTGCGCACGCAGCTTGTCGAGATACGCCGGGTCCGCATAGAGCCGCGCCACTTCGTATTCGTCCTTGTAGGCCATCAGTTTGGCGAGATTGGCCGCCACCGCGCGGGTGAGCGGCAACTTGGAATCGCGTCCGAGCTGCTGTTCCTTCGCGCGAATGCGCTCGACCACGCCGCGATAGGTTTGCGCGTACGCGGCGTTCTGGTAGGCGCTTAGCAGCGCCTCGCGCGTTGCGATCAGCGTGTCGAGCGACTCAGGCATATGCATCACGATGGCCTGCTGCGCAGCGGGCCGATTGAGCAATGCATCGACGGCTTGCGAACCGTGACGTGCGACATAACGTCCCCAGTCGAACGCCTGCTGATTCTTTTCGACCGCCACGCCATTGATCTCGATCGCTTGTCGAAGGCTCGACAGCGCCAGCGGCAGCCAGCCTTTTTGCCATGCAAAGCCGAGCAGCAGCGGGTTGCTATAAATCGTGTCGCCGAGCAGCGACAGGGCGAGCGCATTGGCGTCGATGAACGCGCATCCGTCGCCGATGCTCTCGCGCAATTGCGCTTCGGTCTGCGAGGCCGGGAACGTCCACTGAGGGTTCTTCACGAAGTCGGCGGTCGGCGTCGCGCCGCTGTTGATCGCGGCGCGGCTCACGCCATGCTGCGTGCGCGACAGCACGTCGTTGGAGGCCGACACGATCGCATCGCAACCGATCACGAGGCGCGCTTCGCCTGTCGCGATGCGCGTGGCGTGCAATGCCTCGGGTGACGCGGCGATCTGCACGTGACTCAGCACGGCGCCGCCTTTCTGCGCGAGACCGGCCATATCCAACACGGTGACGCCTTTGCCTTCGAGGTGCGCCGCCATCCCGATCAATCCGCCGATCGTGACGACGCCCGTGCCGCCGACGCCCGTCACGATAATGCCGTACGGCCGCGCGAGCGCGGGCAGCGAGGGCAGCGGCAAGTCGTCGAAAGCGGGCTTGCCGGCGCCCGCGACGCGCGCGGCCTGAGGCTTGCGAAGCTGCGCGCCCTCGGCGGTCACGAAGCTCGGGCAAAAGCCCTTCACGCACGAAAAGTCCTTGTTGCACGACGACTGATTGATCTTTCGCTTCGTGCCGAGCGGCGTTTGCATGGGCTCGACCGAGAGGCAGTTGGACTGCACCGAACAGTCGCCGCATGCTTCGCACACGGCATCGTTGATAAAAGCGCGGCGCGCCGGATCGGGATACGTGCCGCGTTTGCGGCGGCGGCGCTTTTCGGTCGCGCAGGTCTGATCGTAGATCAGCACGGTGGTGCCGGCCATGTCGCGCAGCGTGCGTTGAATCGAGTCGAGCTGGTCGCGGTGGTGCACATCGACGCCCGTCGGCAACACGATGCCGGCATGATATTTCGCGGGTTCATCGGTCACGATCACGATGCGCTTCGCGCCCTCGGCATGCACCTGATGCGCGATCTGCGGCACGCTCAGCACGCCGTCCACAGGCTGGCCGCCGGTCATCGCGACCGCGTCGTTATAGAGAATCTTGTACGTCACGTTCGCATTCGCGGCGATCGCGGCGCGAATGGCGAGCAGTCCCGAGTGAAAGTACGTGCCGTCGCCCAGATTGACGAAGACGTGCTTGTCGCCGGAAAAATGCATCTGGCCGAGCCACGCGACGCCTTCGCCGCCCATCTGGCTGAAGGTCTCGGTTTTGCGGTCCATCCACATCGACATGTAATGGCAGCCGATGCCCGCCAGCGCACGCGAACCGTCGGGCACGTTGGTGGACGTGTTGTGCGGACAGCCCGAACAGAACCACGGCTTGCGCTCGACCGACCCCTGCGGCTTCGCGGCCTCGCGTTCCTTGGCTTCGATGATCGCCACGCGCGCGAGCATCCGGGCGCGCACGTCCTCGGGCAAATCGGCGCGCGCAAGGCGCCGCGCAATCGCCTTCGCAATCAGCGCGGGCGACAGCTCGTAATGGGCCGGCAACAGCCAGTCGCCGCGCGGCACGGACCATTCGCCGCCCTTGTTGTCGCGCTCGTCGAACTTGCCGTAAATGGTCGGGCGCACGTCCTCGCGCCAGTTGTACAGTTCCTCTTTCAGCGCGTATTCGAGAATCTGGCGCTTCTCTTCCACAACCAGAATCTCTTCGAGTCCCGTTGCGAACGCGCGCGCGTCCTGTGCGTCGAGCGGCCACACGCAGCCCACTTTCAGCAGGCGCAAGCCGATTCGCGCGCAGGTGTCGTCGTCGAGACCGAGGTCGCTTAACGCCTGACGCACGTCGAGATAAGCCTTGCCCGCGGTGATGATGCCGAAGCGCGGCGTCGGCGAGTCGATGACGATCCGGTTCAGCTTGTTCGCGCGGACATAGGCGAGCGCCGCATACCACTTCTCGTCGAGAAGGCGCGCTTCCTGGGCGAGCGGCGAATCGGGCCAGCGGATATTGAGGCCGCCTTCGGGCATCGCGTAGTCGGTGGGCGTGACGATCTCGACGCGATCGGGATCGAGATCGATCGAGGCCGTCGATTCGATCACATCCGTCACGCACTTCATCGCGACCCACACGCCCGAGTAGCGGCTCATCGCCCAGCCGTGCAGGCCGTAGTCCAGATATTCCTGCACGTTCGCGGGATACAGCACGGGAATGCCCGCCGCGATGAACGCATGTTCCGACTGATGCGCGACCGACGACGATTTGGCCGCGTGATCGTCGCCCGCCAGCACGAGCACGCCGCCGCGCGCGTCGCTGCCCGCCGAGTTCGCGTGCTTGAAGACGTCGCCGGTACGATCGACGCCAGGCCCCTTGCCGTACCACATGCCGAACACGCCGTCGCGCGTCGCGCCGGGCCACAGGTTGATCTGTTGCGAGCCCCACACGGCAGTAGCGGCGAGGTCTTCGTTCACGCCGGGCTGAAAGATCACATCGTTTGCCTGCAAATGCTTTTTGGCTTTCCACAACGATTGATCCAGCGCGCCGAGCGGCGAGCCGCGATAACCGGAGATGAAGCCCGCGGTATTCAGCCCCGCCTTCAGATCGCGCGCTTTTTGCAGCATCGGCAGACGCACCAGCGCCTGCGTGCCGCTGATATAGACGCGGCCTCGCTCCAGCGTGTATTTGTCGTCGAGCGAAACGGACGGGGCGAGCGGCGTGGCGCGTTCGGGTGCATTCATGGCGGGACTGTCTCCGTGGGGAAGTATTTTTTCTGGGGAAGTATTTTTCCCGCCGAGTATAGGAAGCCGTTTTGCCATCGTAAAATCACAAATAGACAATCCGGGTATTCGAAAAACAGATGGCTTTCGATCTCACCTTCCGCCAGTTGCGCTACTTCGTGGCGGCCGCGCAAACCGGCCAGTTTTCGATGGCGGCGCTACAGGAGCACGTGTCGCAATCGGCGATCACGAACGCGGTGCTGGCGCTCGAAAGCGGCCTCGGCACGCGCCTGTTCGAACGTCTGCCGCAAGGCGTCGCGCTCACGCCGGACGGCCACGACTTCTACAACCACGCGCGCCGCGTGCTGGATGCCGCGCGCGACGCCGTGCACAAGCCGCCGTTCCGTTCACACGACATGCGCGGCACCGTGCGGATCGCGGCGTCCTATACGGTGTTGGGCTATTTTCTGCCGGAGCTGCTGGCGCGTTTTCGTGCGACCTATCCGCAAATCGAATTCGACCTGCGCGACATGGAGCGCGCGGATATCGAGCGGGCGGTGCTGGACGGGGAGATCGAAATCGGCGTCGTGCTGCTGTCGAATGTCGAGAAACCCAGCCGCTTCGGGCGTCAGGTGCTGATGCGCTCGCGGCGGCAATTGTGGGTCGCGCCGTCGCATCCGCTCGCGCAACTGGAGGCGCCGTCGCTGAAGGACATCGCGGCGCATCCGTACATTCTCATCACCGTCGACGAGGGCGAGCAGTCGGCGCTGCGATACTGGAACAAGAAGGGACTGGAGCCGAACGTCGCGTTTCGCACGAGTTCGATGGAAGCGCTGCGTGGGCTCGTCGCGCACGGTTTCGGCGTGACGGTGCTGTCGGACATGGTGTTTCGGCCGTGGTCGCTCGAAGGCAAACGGATCGAGGCGCGGCCGATACTCGACGCCATCCCCCACATGGATGCGGGCATGCTGTGGCGCAAGGGCGCGCAGCTCAGCGGACCGGCCACCGCGTTGCAGCAGTTCCTGATTCACGCGTGCGGAACGTGAAGGCGCCGCGCGGGCGCCGCCACGCGCCCGCGCACCACGAACCTTCAGTGCGAAATGCTCTCCAGCGACTTGCCGAGCGTGCGCGGACCCATCGAGCCGATGACGACAATCACCAGCGTCATCGCGCCCGCGATGAAAACGAACACGCCGGTCACGCCGAATTCTCTGAGCGTGAACGCAATGACGAACGAACTGAACACCGCCGACAGCCGGCTCCACGAATAGACGAAGCCCACGGCGCGCGCGCGGATCGCTGTCGGGTAAAGCTCCTGCTGGTACGTGTGATAGGTGAACGAGATGATGTTGCCGGCCAGCGTCAGCAGCACGCCGAGCGTCACGATCGCGACTGCCGCCGACGCCTGGCTGAACAGCAGCCCGCTCACGATATTCACCGCGGCCATGAAAACGATCACGTGCTTGCGTTCGAAGCGGTCGGCGATCCAGTAGCCGAGCAGCGGGCCGAGCGGCGCCGCGAGGCCGATCACCGTGGTGTACAGCAGGCTGTGCGTCACCGTGATGCCTTGCTTGACGAGCAGCGTGGGAACCCAGTTCGCGAAGCCGTAAAAGCCGACAGTCTGGAAGATGTGAAAGACGATCAGCATCAGCGTGCGCTGGCGATACGGCGGCTTCCACATGTCGGCGAAGCTGGCCTTGCGCGGCACGGGATCGGCGGGTCCGGGCGCGGGCAGCGGCTTGCCATGCTGTTGCGCGACGGTTTGTTCGAGACGCGAGAGCACTTCGTCGGCTTCGCGCATGCGGCCTTTGCTTGCCAGCCAGCGCGGACTCTCCGGAAGATTACGCCGGAAGTACCAGACAAAGAGCGCGCTCACGCCGCCGAGCAGCACGACCCAGCGCCAGCCGTCCAGTCCGAAAGGCATGCTCGGCACGAGCAGATACGAGAGAAACGCGACCACGGGCACGGCCGAAAAACCAATCGCCTGACAGATCGCGAAGGCTCGCCCGCGCAGATGCTTCGGCGCGAGTTCGGACATATAGGTGCCGATGGTGATCAGCTCGACGCCGATGCCCATGCCCGAAACGAAGCGCCACACATTCAGGCCGTGCGCCGTGTCCTGAAAGGCCATCACCGTGTTCGCCGCGACGTACCACAGCAAGGACCAGGTGAAGATGGCGCGGCGGCCGAAGCGGTCGGCGAGAAAACCGCATGCGATGGTGCCGACAAACAGGCCGCCGAAGAGGGCGGCCACGAAGCTCGCGACGCCCGACGTGCCGAACAGGCCGGAGGTGGTCGGCGTGAGAATGCCGCCTTTCACGAGGCCCGGCGCGATGTAGCCGGTAAAGAGAAGGTCGTAGAGTTCGAAGAAGAACCCGAGGCTCAGCAGCAGGATCAGCTTCCAGACCGCACGCGTTGCGGGAAGCCGGTCGAGGCGCGCGGAAATCGCGCCGGTGCCGGCGACCGCGGCGGCTTCGGCTTGTGTTGCATCGTCACCGACGCGTAGCGGTGACGCGCCCTCCAGAATCGCCATGTCTGTCTCCTGTATTGTCTTTCTGAGTCTTTTTGAATAAGTCACTGCTCGCGCAGCGGTGTCGCGGCAATCGCCATCCAATCGCAATCGTCACAGGTATTCGTGCTGCAACTCGGCGAAAGACGCGATTTTGCCCGACAGCGCGCTTGCCGCCACGGTCGGCGGGCTCGCGAGCCACACCTGGCCCGGTCCCGAGCGGCCGGAAAAATTGCGGTTGATCGCGCTGATCGTGACCTGACTCGCTTCGGTCGATGAGCCCGGACCGCAATTGGCGCAGGCGCCGCACGAGGGTTGCAGCAGAATCGCGCCGACCTGTTCGAACGCCTCGATATAGCCGCGTTCGACGCAGTAGTCGCGCACGTCGGAGGTGCCGAACTGAAGGTAGAGCTTCACGCCGGGCGGCACGCGCAGGCCGCGCGCGGCCGCCCATGCCAGCACCTCGTGATAGTGATCGAAGTCCTCGCGCTTACCCGCCGTGCAGGAGCCGCCGTACGCAATGTCCACGTGCGGACGTTCCGCGAGATCGCTGAGCGCCATGCCGTTGCCGGGATCGCCGGGCGCGGCGAGCATCGGCGTGATGCGCGCGCAGTCGATCTCGATGACGTCGGCGTAGGGCGCACCCGCGTCGCTGCGCATCCACGCTTCGATCACGAAGTCGATGTTCCGGCGTTGCTTCAGGAACCGCACGGTTTCCGCGTCGGGCGCGACGATGCCGGAAAATCCGCCGAGTTCGGCTGTCATGTTCGTGAGCGTCGTGCGCGCGTCGGTCGTCAATTCGGCGAGCGCCTCGCCGGCGAACTCGAACACTTTGCCGACGCCCGCGCCCGCGCGGATTCTCGGCTCAGCGAGAAGATGCAGCACGAGATCCTTCGCCGTGACGCCGGGCGCGAGCCGGCCATTGAAGTTGACGCGCAGCGATTCGGGAACGGTCATCCGCACCGCGCCGGTGACGAACGCATTCGCCATGTCGGTCGTGCCCACGCCGAACGCGAGGCAGCCCAGCGCGCCGCTGTGCGGCGTGTGCGAATCCGTGCCCACGATCAACTGGCCCGGCAGCGCGTAGCGCTCGGCCATCATCGCGTGAGAGATGCCTTCGGAGCCTTCGGTGAAGCGACTGTCGATTTCGCTCAGGTAGCCGTGATTCGCGATCGCGTAGTCGTGCGCGAACTGCCGGTGCGCCGCCGACAGCTCGCGCACGTCGGGCAGCAGGCCGTTGCGCACATGCAGCTCGCTCTTGTGCGAATACGACAGATGATCTTCGAACGCGAGAATCGTGTCGGGCTCGCGCAGCGTGAGCGGCTTGCCGAAGGTGGCGTGCAGCATATGCGTCGTCATGCCCGTGTAGTACTCGTGGATGAAGCGCCAGTCGGCGCGAACGAACGCGCCGCTGCCGGGGGCGAGCGATGCATCGGTTCCTTGCGTGGACAAGGCATGGCGTTCGAGTATTTTTTGCGCCAGCGTGCGCGGTTTGTTATTGACGTCGGCGTCGGCGTCGGCGTCGGCGTCGCGATTCGCCACCCCGATCTCGCGCATGTTCCGCGCGCCGTAACGCAGCAGGCCGCCGCTTCGCAGGATCGCGGCGGCGAGGCTGTCGCGCGAGGCGACGAGTTCTTCCACGTCGATCGGCTCGCCGCGCCGGATGCGTTCGATGAGCCCGAAATCCGTCGAGGTGAAGAGGCCGAGGTTGTCTGCGTTCTGTCGATAGATGCGCTCGAAGCTCTTCGCGATCACGAGCCGGATGCCCGCGCGATATTCGGCGAGCGGGCTGTGTTCGCGCGACGAGCCTTTGCCGTACCGGTTGCCCGCCACCGTGACGCAAAAGCCGCCGTTGCGGATTGCGTCGATGCCGATGGGATTCTTGCCGCCCGTGCGAAAGCCCAGATACGGGACGCGGCCGAGGCGCTCGTCGAAGCGGGTCAGCACGCTCATCGGCGTGATCTCGTCCGTCGACACGTCGTCTCTCAAGGTTCCTGCCGCTGCGGCGCTCAGATCGGTGCCGTCGAGCTGTTGCGCGATCTGTTCGGGGTCGGTGCAAAGGAACAGCATCCGGCCGGTCAAGTCCAGTTTCGCCATCTGATTCTCCTTGAACCCGAATCTAGACGGCGGCGCGAGCGCTGCGAAGTGCTGGATCGGCAACAGGGGCATCGCGAATCGCGATGCCCCTCGTTAACCCCCGCTCACCCCGTTAACCCTCGTTCACCCGATGAAACCGACTAATTGAGCGTATCCACAGGCTGGGTCAACGCATCGATCAAGGCCTGAACCGCCTTCAGCCGCGACGATTTTCTCAACGCGTGAACCCGCAGCGTGCGGCCGGCCGCCCAGGTTTCGTCGAGTGGACGGCGCACGAACGCATGCGAACCGGCAAAGGCCGACGCCGCGCTGGTCGGCACGATGCCAATGCCGAGCCCGGCTTCGACCATCCGGCACTGCGCATCGAAACTGTTGACCGTGACGGAGAGCTTGAGCGGCGTGCGCGCCGCGTCGGCGCGCTCCTTGATGATCTGGTCGAGCGAGCCGCCCGCCTGAAGCGCAACCAGCGGAAAGCGGATCACATTGCTGAAGGTCGGCGCTTCGACGGCGGCCAGTTCGTGATCGCGGGGCAGCACGACCATCAGCGGGTCGTCGGCGAAGTGCCACGAGTCGAGGCCGCCCGGCGTCTTGCTGCCCGCCGAGATGCCGACGTCGGCGCGATCTTCCATGCACGCGCGGATGACCTCGTCGCTGATCTGCTCGGTGAGCACGATCCGCACGAGCGGGTAGTGCGCCTGAAACGCCTTGAGCCGCTCGGGCAGAAAGCCGACGATCGCCGACGCGTTCGCATACAGCCGCACGAAGCCGGCCACCTCGCCGCTCAGCGACTGCACTTCGCGCGCGAACGATTGCAACTGGTCGTGCACCGACACCGCGCGCGAAAACGCATGACGCCCGGCCTCGGTCAACTCGACGCCCGACGGCGAGCGAATCAGCAACGCAAGTCCCATGGCCGATTCGAGGTCGGCGATGCGCCGGCTCAATGCCGAAGCGGCGATGTGGTTGCGCGCGGCGGCTCGCGCGATGGAGCCTTCCTGCACGACGGAAATAAACAGCTCGAGGCTGTACGGATCGATTCGCATGCCGCCAGATTCTCCCGGATGGTGCGGGGATTCTATCGTCGTGCACGCGTGTCCGCGAGCGGGCCGTACCGCGCAACCGTACCGCGCTAGTCGCGCGGATTCGGCTGAATTTCGGTTTGGACCTCGCTCTTTCTCGCGTCGACGCCTTGCGCGCGCTTTTCTCGCGGCGTGCGGGCCGAGCAGGCTTCGAGCGCCACCACCGCCCGCTTCGCGAGTTCGACCGTTTCGTCGCACGCATGGACGTCCCGCAGCATCTTGCAGCGCGCGCCGTCATCCAGTCTCGTCAACGACGAGCGCAATCGGGTCAGTGCCGCTTGGGGCGAGCCATTGTCCGAAATGAGCGAGGCCAGATCGAACGCGCTGCCTGCGGGCGTGGTGATCACGTTGGGGCAGTTCGATGCGGCGCCGGCGCCGGACACGGCGAGCGTCAATGCGAGGCCGGCGAGTGCCTTGCCCAGACTGTTGGGAACGTCGAAATCCGTCTTGATCGACAGGTTCATATCAACCTCCAGTCGGCTTCCTGATACCAGTGCTACGCAGCGACGTGCTTATCACACCGATAGCCTTCGGTCCCGACCTGGTCTCTTTCGTTCGACTCGCGGCGAGAGGGCGCACGTTCTCTTCATAGACGAAGAACGGCGTCCTTTTGTTAGGCGCTTTCTCTGTTATTTTCTCTGTTAACCACGATAGTTCAGCACACGTGCCTTGCGGTACTTCCGGCGCGTATAGGCGGACGCATAGAAGGCCAGCAGCAGGCCGACGCGGCCATCGCGGATATTGCCCTTGCGGAAATACCATTTCACAAATGCGCCCAATGGACTGAACCATCCCTTGAGCCACAGCACGGCGGCAGAGTCTGTTCTATGCCGCAGATCGGCAGCCGCAAGATCCGTGTACAGGTCGAGCTTTCGCATCAGTTCCCGTTTTGTTTCGAACGTGTGATGCACCAGCGGCGCTTCGATCCGCCCGCCGCTCACATGCCCCATCAGCGTTTCATGAACGGAATGGCCGGTGTAGCGCAGATTGTCCCGTCGATAGATACGGATCGGATAATCGGGACACGAGACCGGCATGAGCGCATGCACGACCTTGCCCATCACCACCCATTCGCGCCGGACCGCATACGCGTCGTGTGTGAAGCCGCTCCTTTTCAGCGCGGCGATTTCGTCGATCAGCGCGTCGCTGGCGATCTCGTCGCTATCGAGAAACATCACCGTTTTATGTAAGCACAGGCTGTTGGCGAACTCGCGTTGCGCGCGAAAATTATCGAAGGGCCGGTGTGCAATTCTTGCACCGTGTTTTGCCGCGATGGCGAGCGTCGCGTCGCTACTGCCGCTGTCGAGAATCAGCAGATCGTCTGCGGCCCGCTTCGCGGCGCGGAGCACTTTATCGAGGTGGCGTTCGCTGTTGTGAGTGAGGATATAAACGGAAAGTGGAGTCAATTGGAAACCTGCTTGCAGTCTGATGAGACCGTCTGGCGCTGTGCCATCTAACAACGGATGTCTAGCGCCGTAGCAACTTTCCGGCCTGTGCGTTCCAAAGGACGCAAAAGGCGAATCTTTCCAGGTGAATCAGGCCCAGGTCGCGAGACCCTGACGCAAGCTCTCGCGGACACCGGGCTTTAAACGCCGCCGCTCGACTCATGGCAGCGCGTCATTTCCGATTGCGGCTGAGTCCCGCTTCTGGTCGTCACTCAAAGTCCGCGCGCCTCTCGCGCAAGACGAATACTTCGTCAGCCGTATCTCGATCCTCGCGACGGCGCGTGGAATGGCGGCGCTGTCTACAGGCGGCGCGTGAGGACGATAGGGCGCTGCGCGGTCGTTCGTCTCGCGGCGCACGCGCGGCATGGCCCGCGACCCGCCCCGGCGCTTCAACGCGCCTACTTCAACGCGCCTACTTCAACGACATCGGATCATCCCATCCCAGCGGCCTCGGCGGCGCCGTGCGCACGCCCGCGCGCGGCCGGATATGCGCGGCGCTCAGTTCGAGCCATGTGCGGAACTGCTCTTTCAACAGCCCGGCTCCCGGCAGCAGATGCGCCTGCATGACAAGGCTGGTGAGCAGCATGATCTGCTGAAGTATCACGGCGCTCGCCTTCACGGTGGACTTCTCGTCGGTTTCGAAATAATGGTCAACAGCCGGCTCGAACCAGTCCCGCGCGCGCCGCAAAAGCTTGCGCAACGCATCCGCCAACTCCGGATCGCGCTGGCTCGCGATCACGAGCTCCAGATAGGCGCGAAAGAGCGGCGTGTCGAATAGCCGCTTCCACATCGCGTCGAGCAACGCGGCGTGCCGGTCCCGCTCGTCGCTGATGGACAGGACCAATTTGCCGAACGTGCGATAGGCGCGGCGCATCAGGCTGTCCGCCGCCTCCAGAATCAGCGCCTGCTTGCTCGGAAAGTGATGGGTCTGCGCGCCGCGCGACACGCCGGCGAGCTTGACGATCGAATTCAGCGACGAGCCCGCGTAGCCGTCGACGGCCAGGCTTTGAAGGGTCGCGTCCAGCAAGCGCCGGCGCATGGATTCACTTCGCGCTGCTTGCGTGCGCCGAAGCTTGTCGGCACTCGGACGAGGGGGCGAAACAGTCATGAGTTGCTCCGGTCAGTAACAAGTCGCAGCAGTGTCACAGGTGTTGACAGAAAAATATAGTCCACTTATAACATACAGACCAATCGGTATGTAAATCGACAAAGCGCCGGGAAATTGATCCGGGCAGCACCTACATAGACCTTATGACCATGACTGATGCATTGATCTACGACGCGGTACGAACACCCAGAGGCAAGGGAAGAAAGGACGGCAGCCTCGCGCAGATGACGCCCGTGCAGCTTCTGCGGAATCTGTTCGACGCGATGCAGCAACGTCATTCGCTCGACACCAGCCAGGTCGACGACGTGGTGCTCGGCGTCGTAACGCCGATCGGCGAGCAGGGCGGCAACCTGGCGCGCGCGGCCGTGTTGTACGCCGGCTGGAACGAGCGCGTTGCGGGCGTGACGCAGAACCGGTTTTGCGCGTCCGGGCTGGAGTCGGTGAACCTCGCGGCCATCAAGGTGATGTCCGGTCAGGAAGATCTGATCGTGGCGGGCGGCATCGAATGCATGTCGCGCTGCGTGATGGGCTCGGATACCGGCTCATGGTTTGCGGACCCTCGCGTGAACCACGCCATCCAGTACATTCCGCAAGGGCTCGGCGCCGACATCTCGGCAACCCAGATGGGTTTCAGCCGGCGCGACGTGGACGCTTACGCGCTCGAATCGCACAGGCGGGCCGGCGCGGCCCGGCAACACGGACGATTCGGCCGCTCGCTCGTGCCGGTGCGGGACATCAACGGCACGCTCGTGCTCGAACATGACGAGACGATCCGCCCGGACACCTCGCTCGACAAGCTTGGCGCGCTAGCGCCGTCGTTTGCGAATCTCGGGAGAATGGGCTACGACGCCACGGCGTTGCGCAAGTACACCGATCTGCAGCGGATCGAACACGTGCACCATGCGGGTAATTCCTCCGGCATCGCGGATGGCGCGGCGCTCGCGCTCATCGGCAATCGTGCCGCCGGCGTGGCGCAAGGGCTCACGCCGCGCGCCCGCATACGCGCCACGGCCGTGATCGGCTCGGACCCGACCATCATGCTGACGGGCACGACGGCGGCATGTCAAAAGGCGCTCGGCAAGGCGGGAATGACGGTGCGCGACATCGACCTGTTCGAAGTCAACGAGGCATTCGCGGCGGTGCCGATGCGCACGGCTCGCGAACTGGGGATAGAACTCGATCGGGTCAACGTCAACGGCGGCGCGATCGCGATGGGGCATCCGCTTGGCGCGACCGGTTGCATGCTGCTCGGCACGGCGCTCGACGAACTGGAGCACAGCGGCAAAACAACGGCGCTCGTCACGCTCTGCGTGGGTGCGGGGATGGGCATTGCAACGATCATTGAGCGAGTCTGATCCCATGAATATTCACACGAGCCAAGGGCCGCACGGCGTGCTGATCTGCACGATCGACGCACAGGAAAGCCGCGTCAACGTGATCAACGACGCGCTTCTCGAGGACATCGAGCAATTGATCGGACGCCTGGAGACGGATGCCGACGTGACGGGCGCGGTATTGACATCCGGCAAGCGCGACTTTGTCGTCGGCGCGGATCTTCAGCAGGTGTACGGAATCGAGACGCCGCAGGCAGCCATGCAAATCGCCGAGCGTTATAAAGCGCTGCTGCGCAGACTCGAAAAGTGCCAGAAACCGGTGGTCGCGGCCATGAACGGCACGGCGCTGGGCGGCGGGTACGAGCTGGCGCTGGCGTGTCATCACCGGGTTGCCCTCCATCGCAAGGAGGTGATGGTTGGATTGCCGGAGGTGAAATTCGGCCTTCTGCCCGGCGGCGGCGGAACCCAGCGGCTGACGAGAATGCTGGGCGTCGTGCGGGCGTTGCCGTTGCTGCTCGAAGGCACGACGATGTCCGCGGAAGACGGCTACCGGCACGGCCTGATCGACACGCTCGCCAGCGACGAAGCGGCATTGATGGATAAGTCGATAGCGTGGGTGCGCGCCTGCAAGGAGCCGACGCAGCCGTGGGACAGAAGCCACTGGCGCATACCCGGCGGCGATCCGCGCGATCCCGCGGTCGCGCAGCAGCTTGCCGCTTTGCTGGCCGGCGTGGAGGCAAACACCTATGGCGTGTATCCCGTCATCGTCGACATTTTTTCCTGCGTCTACGAAGGCAGCCTGCTCGATATCGACAATGCACTGAAGGTGGAGAGCCGCTACTTCGCCCATGCCGTCACGTCGAGGGTGAGCAAGAACATGCTCCACACCTTGTGGTTCCAGCACAATTCGCTGAAGAAGCAAGCGGCATCTGCCGACGCCGCACCGGTGCCTGTCCATAAGCTCGCCGTGATCGGAGCGGGCGAGGCGGGAACCGGCATCGCGTCCATCGCGGCCGATGCCGGCATCGAGGTCGTATTCGTCGATACCGCGGCGCGCACGGCAAGCGGCGATATGAGCCAGGCCGGGGTGGTCGATATTCAGGGATGCCAACTGGTTATCGATGCGATATCGGAATGCGTGACGAGTCAGCAAACCGCGTCGGACAACGCATGGTTCGGCGACGTGCCCAACCTGATCCGCTTGTCGTGGCCGGCGCAAAAATGCTCGATTCTGGAAATCGTCAGGACCGCGCATACGTCGCAGCAGGCACTCGCGCGCGCACTCGGATTCGCGCGGCAGATCGGCAGGACGCCGATCGTGGTCGACGGCCGCAGCTATGCGAAAGAACTGGCGATGCATTACGTATCCGAAGCGCTGCGGCTATTTTCCGAGGGCGAACAGTGGAGCCGCATCGAGATGAGCGCACTCAAGGCCGGCATGAAGATGGGACCGCTCGCGCTACTGGACGAGATGGGCATCGATACGTTTATTTCGACGATTGCCGCTTCGCAGGCTGATCCGAACGGGATTATCGCCGGGGGCTTCGAGGAGGTTCTGCGTACCCTGTCGGCGCAAGGAGGTTGCGAAGCCCGCGGGTCCGCGAACACGCATGGCGATGTCGATTTTCGCGCTGCGGCGGGTTCATCGGAAGGGCAACTGGAAGAGACCGAGATCGCGGAGCGCTTGCTGTTCGTCCAGGTCATGGCGGCGGCGGATGCGCTCAAGGAAGGCCATGTCCGCACGGTGGCGGATGCCAATGTCGCCAGCGTGCTCGCGGTGGGTTTCTGTCCTCAGCACGGCGGTGCACTGCAATTCGCGAACACGTACGGAATAGACGCGTTTGTCGCCCGCGCCGAGGCGCTTGCGCACAAGCACGGAGAACGCTTCATGCCGGCACCGTTGCTGCGCGACATGGCAGCACGCGGCTCGCGGTTTGCCGATCAGTCCGCCGGCAAGGCTGTCAATTGAAGCGGCGATCCGATTCCAACCTTAACAGGAGGCTCGTGCCATGAGCATGCTTTTGACCGACGACATTCCGGGCGGCGTGCGTCTGCTCACGATCAACCGGCCGCCAGGCAACGCGCTGACTATCGAGCTCATGCGCGACGTGTCCAGCGCGGTGCGGGACGCCGAAGCCGACACGAGCGTGCGCGCGCTGGTCGTGCAAGGCACCGGCGAAGTCTTCTCCGCCGGCATGGACCTGAATGCCGTGCTCGCCTGTCTCGAAGACGACTCGATAGGGCGTCTCTTCGAAGTCACCGCGCAAGCGTTCTTCGACCTGTGGACGTGCCGGTGCTTCACGATCGCGGCGGTCAACGGCCACGCGATCGCCGGAGGCTATCTGCTCGCGTTGGCGTGCGACGAACGTTATGTGCGGGAAGGACGGCCGCGCTATGGGCTGAACGAAGTGGCGTTCGGCGCGGCGATTCCCACGGTCGGCGTCGAGATAGCACGGCGCGCGCTGCACGCGCATCTGCCTCGTGTGCTGCTCGGCGGCCAGCTATTCGATGCCGCCGAGGGACTGCGCAACGGAAGCTTCCATGCAAGTTTCGCCGACGCGCAGACGGTCTTGCAGCGCGCGATTGCGAGAGCAACCGAGATGGGCGCGAGGTCGCCCAACGCATACGCGCTCGCCAAGAAGCAATGGCTTGCTCCGTATGTCGCCACCGTATGCACCGAAGAGACCGCGCATTGGCCCGCGCTGCTCGACACGTTTCGTAGCGAGGAAAGCAGGCGCGCCATCGCGCGGCATGCGGCAGGAGTGCTGGGCCATCACTGAGAAGTGGTAGCAGGGTAAATCAGAACTGAAGGAGACACGACCATGGAACACAAGATCGCAGGACTTCTTTCGACGCATGCAAAGCGCCTGATTCAAGGGCTGATCGTTGCCTGTCTGGCGATGATCGCGTTGCCGGCCGGGGCCGTCGTCGCGCCCGGCAGCGATCCGTTTTATCAGCCGCCGAAGCACTTGCAGGAGGGCGGGCAGGGCAGCCTGATCCGTTGGCGAGAGATTCAGCCGGCGGGCGTCACGGCGCGCGCCTGGCAGATTCTTTACCAGTCGACGGACGCTCGTGACAAGCCGATTGTCGTCAGCGGCACCGTGTTCGTGCCGACGGGGTCCGGGCACAGCGCCGATCGCCCGGTCATAGCTTGGGCGCCGGGCACTCACGGTATTGCGGATGTCTGCGCGCCGTCGTATCAGTACGTGATGGGCACGGACTACGAGGTGTCGTTGGGGGTGATACCCGAAACGCTCGCGCGCGGCTGGAGCGTCGTGGTCACTGACTATCAGGGGCTCGGCACGCCGGGCGACCACACCTACGTGGTTGGCCGCGCCGAGGGCCACGCGGTGCTGGATGCGGTGCGTGCCGCGCGGGCGTTGCCCGTCGCTGGCATTTCAGCGCGTGCGCCGGTTGGAATCATGGGCTATTCGCAAGGGGGACACGCGGCAGCGTGGGCCGCGCAACTGCATGAACATTATGCGCCGGAGCTGCGCGTCGAGGGTGTCGCCACCGGCGCGGGTCCCGCTCGAATCGATGAAGCTTTCGCCTATGCCGACAATGGCGTGTCACCTTTGTCGGCTGTGATCCCTTACATCCTGGTGGGCGCGAACGCAGCGTATCCTGAGTTGAGGCTCGACGATATTCTGACTCCGTATGGCAAGGCTGTTGTCGCGGACGTCCGGCAGGGAAAATGTCTGCTCGATGTGCTGTCGGCGTACTCCGGCATGACGGATGCCGTGCTCGTGGAAGGCGCGCCTATCCTTCAGCGGAAAGACTGGCGGACACGTCTCCAGCAGAGCCGGACGGGCGCCGTTGCGCCGGACATGCCGGCACTTTTCTTTGCGAGCCCTTCAGATCAGCTCGTGCCGTATGCGAACTCGAGCAAGCTCTTTGGCGACTGGTGCGCCAAAGGTGCAAAAGTCGCGCTGCGCCAGATCAATGCGCCCGATCATCTCGAAGCATTGAGCGACGGATGGCCGTTCGCATTGGACTGGATGGCAGACCGCTTCGCAGGCCTTCCTGCGCCATCCGACTGCAAGTGAGCCGCTGCACGCTCCTGCACACCATTGCACTTTAGAACTTCTGGAAGACTTATGCGACTGGCCGACTATTTCGACGCCGCGGCTACCCGTTCTGCGGATCACCTCGCTTTCATCGACGGGCAGACGCAACTGCGTTTCGACGAGGCACGGCAAATCGTGCATGCCACGGCACACGCGCTGCGCGACAACACCTCGCTCCCCACGGGCGCGCACATTGCGATCTATGCACCCAACGACTACCGCGTCACGCTGCTGCAACTTGCGGTGAACCGTGCCGACATGGCATGGGTCGCGGTGCATACGCGAAACATCGTGCAGGCGAATGCCACGACCCTGGCATACGCCGACTGCCACCTGATTTTCTTTCACAGTTCATTCGAAGAGGCGCTCCCGGAACTCAAGGCTGCCTTGCCACAAGTGTCCTGCTTTGTCTGTATCGACAAGCCGTCGCAACACGCGGTGTTCCTCGACGACTGGATTGCTCCCTACCTGTTCGAGCGTTTCGACGCGGCGCCCGAACGTGATGACGCGATTGCGCTGCTGCAAGCGACAGGCGGCACCACGGGGCCCTCGAAGGCCGCCGTGCATACCAATCGCTCGCTTGAAATGGCGCTTGTTTCCACGTTCGATACGCTGCGCGTCGATCAGCACAGCCGCGTGCTCGCGGTCGCGCCGCTCACTCACGCCGCCGGCCTGCTCAGCCTTGCCGCCGCGATTCGCGGCGGCGTGAGCGTGGTGTTGTCGTCGTTCGATATGCGCACGGTGCTCGCCTGCATCGAGCAGCATCGCATTACACACGTGTTCTTGCCGCCGACCATCGTTTATATGCTCCTCAACGAGCCGGATCTCGCGGACTACGACCTGTCGTCGCTGCGCTGCCTGGCTGTGGGTGGGGCGCCGATTGCGCCGGAAAAACTCAAGGAGGCTGTCAGGCGCATCGGTCCGGTTGTCTATGAGGTGTTTGGCCAGAGCGAGTGTCTTCTTCCGTTGATCGTCAAGCGACCGGAAGATTACCTGCACGCCGACGGCTCTTTCGATGAAGCAGCGTTGCGCTCGGCGGGCAAAGGCGTGCCCTACGCGCGCGTGGAGATCATGGACGAGGAAGGCAACCTCGTCGCGCCCGGCGAGAAAGGCGAGATCGTCGTGCGTTCGACCATGGTCATGCAGGGCTACTACAAACTGCCTGAGGAGACCGCGCAGGTGAGCACGTTTGGCTGGCACCACACGACGGACGTCGGCATACAGGACGAGCGCGGCTTCATCACGATCCTTGACCGGAAGAAGGACATGATCGTGAGCGGCGGCTTCAACCTCTTTCCCGCCGAAATCGAGGCGGTGCTGAACTCGCATCCGGCAGTGCTCGATTGCGCGGTGATCGGCGTACCTGACGAGAAGTGGGGCGAGGCGGTCAAGGCTGTCGTGCAGTTAAAGCCTGGGCAAGTCGTGGAAGCCGACGAACTCGTGGCGTTGTGCAAGCAGCATCTGGGCGGCATGAAGACGCCGAAATCGGTGGAGTTCTGGCCACAGCTTCCGCGCAGCGCCGTCGGCAAGCTGCTCAAGCGCGAGATTCGCGCGAAGTACTGGGACGGCAACTGGCGTCAGGTATGACGTCGCGAAGCGCATTGCATCACGTAGTGATTCTGGTCGAACAGTGTGTTGATTCAATAACGGAGTCAGACAATGAACAAAGAACCTGTCATCTTGCTGGTACATGGTTTTTGGGGCGGCGCGGCGCATTGGAGCAAGGTCATCGTCGAGCTTGCGCGAAAGGGCTGCACGGCGGTTCGCGCGGTTGAGGTTCCATTAACTTCGCTTGCCGACGACGTCGAGCGCACGCGCAAGATGATCGCGCAGCAAAACGCGCCGGTGCTGCTCGTCGGGCATTCGTATGGCGGCGCGGTCATCACCCAGGCGGGCAATCATCCCAATGTCGCCGGGCTCGTGTATATCGCGGCGTTCGCACCCGACGAAGGCGAAAGCCCCGGCGGCATCACGCAGCAACATCCGCCGGCCGCCGCGGCCAATCTCGAACCCGATAGCGACGGCTATCTGTGGCTGAAGCCGGAAAAATTCCACGAGAGCTTCTGTCAGGATCTACCGGCCGACGAAGCGCTCGCCATGGCGCTCACGCAGAAGGCGCCGCTCGCCAGCACCTTCGGCGACAGCATCGCCTCGCCGGCGTGGAAGACGAAGCCCTCGTGGTACCAGATATCGAGCGAAGACAGAATGATCAGCCCCGAGAACCAACGGGCGATGTCGGGCCGACTCGGCGCGAGAAAGATCGTCACGCTAGATGCCAGCCATGCGTCGCTGTCTTCGAGAGCGGCGGAGGTGACCGCGTTGATCGCCGAAGCGGCGGGAGACCTGGCGAAGGTCTAGTGCTTTACAGGCACACCGTTGCGGCACTGGAGAGCGCTTCAGGCTGACTTGTTGGGCCGGTTGCGGATGCAACCGCGGCTGGCCGTTTCCATCGGTGAAGAAAGGAGAAAGACGGTAAAGATCATTCACATTAATTAGGCATCCGAAATACAACAAACGATATGGACTGGAGATGTTGATGAAAAAGAAGCACGTTATCTACTCGGCAGTTATTCTTGCGATCGCCGCGGACAACGCCCAGGCGCAAAGCAACGTCACGCTGTACGGTTTGATCGACAGCGGGATCAACTACGTCACGAACACCCAGACCGGGCGCAACGCGAACGGTACCTTGAACGGCAAATCGTCGGTGTCGATGAGCGACGGCGGCGTGCACGGCATGTTTGGCAGCCGGTGGGGCCTCAAAGGCACGGAAGAACTCGGCGGCGGACTGAAGGCTATTTTCACGCTCGAAAGCGGCTTTGGCGCGAATAACGGCGCGCTCGCGCAAGGTGGCGCGATGTTCGGCCGGCAAGCGTTCGTCGGATTGACGGGACGCGCCGGGACGGTCACGGTCGGGCGTCAGTACGACATTACCGGCGACTTCCTCGGACCGATTTCTCCGGCCATGCTCGCCGGCATATCAGGTTGCTTGCCGGGCGACGTCGACGGACTCGGCCGCTCGCGGCGTATCAACAATACGATCAAATATGTCAGTCCGACCTATCGCGGCATGTCCTTCGGCGCGATGTATGCACCAGGCGGCCGCACCGGCGACCTGACCGGCAGCCAGGTCTGGGCGCTGGCCGCGAACTACACGCTGGAGGATTTCAGCTTTGCGGTCGGCTATTTCAACGCGCGCGATCCGAATCTGTCCGCGTTCGGCAATAACCCGAATTCGCCCGGCGCGGCATCGAACAACATGGGCTCGATCGGCTCGCCGACGGCCGCGCAGGTCAATCCCATCTACGCCGGATACGCGTCCGCGCATACCTACGAAACCTATTCGGCAGGCGCCAGTTACGCGATCGGTCATGCGACGCTGGGTCTCGTCTATAGCCACGTGGCCTTCAGCGCTCTGGGCGATCTGAACGCAGGTCCGAATCCGTTTGGCTACACGGGCACGGCGATATTCAATAACGGCACCGCGACGCTGACGTATCTGCTCGCGCCGGACACGTCGGTGGGTCTGTCCTACACATACACGCATGGGGGCGGCGTGGCCGGTCATGACGGGTCAACGTATCATCAGCTCACCGCCGCGGCGCGCTACTTCCTGTCGAAGCGAACGGAGCTGTACGCGCTCGGCACCTATCAGATCGCACACGGCACGGATTCGCTGGGACAACCCGCGGTAGCGAACATCGAGTTGCTGTCGGCGTCGAGCACGAATCACCAGTTCGCGGCGCGCGCGGGCATCGTGCACCGGTTCTAGAGCGAGAAACGCGCCGGCGGTTTGCAGACCAGCCGGCGCTTTGCGCTCTGACGCATCGGCGGGATAAGCCGCGATTTTGGCGCGCATGATTTGCCGCGTCGAATTGCTGGAGGAATATATTGAGCATGGCGTAGGACCGGAAGCTCCGAGGTTTGTCGCCCACGCGGAATGCGCCGGGCGACGTTAAGTTCTGATCCGCGCTTTCACTTCGCAGAACAGAAATCGAATCTGGAGACTTGCGATGAACGCGACAATCGAGCGGGCGAAGCAACACGGGACCGCGATTGCAGCGGCATTTCTGCTGACGTCGTGTGGCGGGTCGCTCGACTCGAACACGGCGGTTCCCGCGTCCATCATGCAAGTCATGCAAAAGCCCGCCTATAAGACCGCAGCCTGGTCGATGCAGGTCGTCGATCTCGACTCCGGGATCGTGATCTACGATCTCAACGCCAACACGCAGATGTTCATCGCCTCGGTGCGCAAGCTCTTCTCGACCGGCAATGCGCTCAACGCGCTCGGCGCGCAGCACCGCTTCGTCACGCCCATCTATCGGCAGGGCACGGTTGGGGCGAACGGCGTGCTCAACGGCAACCTGATTCTGGTGGCGAGCGGCGATCTGACGATGGGCGGCCGCGCCAATCCAGACGGCAGCATCGCGTTCACCAACTTCGACCACAACGAAGCGAACTCGCTCGGCAATGCGGTGCTGTCCACGCCCGACCCGCTCGCGGGATACAACTCGCTTGCAGCGCAAGTGGCCGCCTCGGGCATCACGACGATCAATGGCGATGTCGTGATCGACGACCGTCTTTTCCAGCCGTTCAACTTTCGCGATGAGTTCGACGTGCGGCCGATTTTCGTCAACGACGATCTGATCGACGTCACGTTCAACCAGAGCGCGGAGGGCGCCGCCGTTCCGTTCGACTGGCGGCCGAAGTCGGCGGCGTTCTCGGTGCAATCGACGCTGAAGACCGGCGGCGCGGCGTCGGCGCTCGACATCGAACTCAGTCCGCAGCCGCCGTTGTGCTTGGGCTCGGCGAATTGTATGGGCGCGGTCAGCGGCAACGTGCCCGCGGGTCTCGTGCCGATTCTGACCAATGCGTATCCACTGATTCGCACTTTCCGTGTGAGCGCGCCGTCCAACTACGCGCGCACGGTGCTGATCGAAGCGCTCGCGCGTGCGGGCGTCACGGTGACAGCGGCGGCGGTCGCGGCGAACCCGGTGCAGTTGCTGCCCGCGCAAGGTTCTTACGCGAGTGCGCAGCAGGTCGCGCAATTGACTTCCGCGCCTTATGCACAGGAAGTGCGGTACATCAACAAAGTCAGCTACAACATCGGCGCGGACGTGAGCCTGATGCAGTTCGGTCTCGCGCACAACGGCTCGACGACGATGTCCAGTTCCCTCGCGGCGGAACAGGGCGAACTCTCGGCCACGTTCGGCATTTCGCCGGGCCAATATTATTTCGTCGACGGCAGCGGCGGCAGCGATACGACGGCGACTGGCCAGGCTGTGATTGCGATGCTGCGCGGCATGAGCACGAAGTCTGCCTTTGCATCGTACTTCGATTCGCTGCCCGTGCTCGGCGTGGACGGATCACTTGCCACGATCACGGACTTCGAAGCCGACTCGACGCTCGCGGGCGCAAAAGGCCAGGTCCACGCGAAGACCGGCACGTACGTCGCGGAGAACCAGTTGAAGCCGGGCTCGCCGATACTGAAAGGGCAGGCGCTCGCCGGTTACATCGATGCGAAGAGCGGCCGCCGGATCGCGTTTTTTCTCACGGTGAACAATGTCCCGATCAAGGGAATTCCAGACGTGCTGACCGTGTTTCAGGACGAAGGCACGATCGCGGCGATGCTGTGGAAAATGCAGTGATGCCGTGGCGTCCCGAACAAACAGCCTGCTTGCCCAGCGTGGCCACAAGGGCAGGCGGAAACAGGCCGAATCATCAGAAAAGTTGAACGTAGCAATCAGAACTATGAGATGGTCTGGCTCACGCGCGTCTGCCATAGTCTGTTGCGTACAGGCGTGTTGCAGCATCGAGTACATGCCCGCGAGCAACCCTGAAAAGAGCCGACCATGGACCATCCATTGCGCGCCACGCTGGCTGCCGAGTTGCATGCCCGCCCATTCCTGAAGCTGGCCGAGTCCGTCTTCGTCACGCACTACGCGATTTACGCGGAGCACAATCCGTCGATACACGAGACGCAGTTGCATGCGTTGTGCCGGGACACGGGAATCGCGATGCCGGCCGAAGGTGCCACGCATCATTCGGTGCAATCTTCCTGGGGATGGCATTTGAAGTGGGAGCGTCACACTGAGTTCTCCACATTCACGTTTGTTGTTCCGCGCAACGACACCGATTACTTCAACGACATTGCAATCGAAGGCATTCCTGAAAGCTGGTTCAGGCTATTTGCGGGGAGCCGGTTTGTCGCATCGCGGATGGAGTTGTTGACGGGCGACACTGCACGCGGCGCGCGCGAGGCGTTGCGTCAATGGATCGACGGGCCGATTCTCGTCGGCAGCAATGTGCTGGGCGGCGGCCAGGTGTTTTGCGACTGGCGCGTACGGGAGGACGGCTTCATGCGCTTTCTCGTCATCGACGATGGCTTTCGAGAGGAGCAGGGCGGCCGGCTGCTGCAGCGTCTCTACGAAATCGAAACGTATCGCATGATGGCGCTTCTCGCATTGCCGATCGCGCGGCAAATGAGCCGCGATCTCGACGAGATTCACGCGTCGCTTCAGTTCCTGATGCAAGGCATGGATGCGCAAGGGGCCGGCGGCGACGACTCGCAGTTGCTCGTCAAGCTCACGCATCTCGCGGTGCGCGTCGAATCGCTTTCCGGTTCGGGCGGCCGCTTCAGCGCGTCGCGTGCCTATGAAAAACTCGTGCTCGCGCGCATTCACGAATTGCGGGAAGAGCGCATAGAAGGCATGCCGACGATCGAGGAGTTCATGGAACGGCGCTTCGCGCCCGCCATGGAAACGTGCCGCAGCGTGTGGGCGCGGCATGAACAGATTGCGGCTCGCATCGCGCGCGCCGTCGATCTGCTGCGAACACGAGTCAATCTCTCGCAGGAGCAAGACGTCACGCGCCTGCTCGCGGGCATGGAGCGCACGGCGCGCAACCAGCTTCATTTGCAACACGCGGTCGAAGGCTTGTCTGTCGCGGCGATCTCCTACTATGTGCTTTCGCTCGCGGCGGCGGCTTTCAAGGCGTTGCACGTGCTGAGTCTTCCGATCGAGCCCGAGTTGGCGGAGGGGCTGGCGATAGGGCCCGTCGTGCTGGCCGTGATCGCGATCACGAGGCGTACCCGCAGCCGCTTGTTGAAGCGCAACGCAAGCGAGGACGCACACGCCGTCAGCGCTGTGAATCAGTCCGCTTGAGATTCGGGGGCGCCTTTTGCGCGGCGCACCTCGTTACTGCTGTTCGCCTGCGTCTGCGGCTGGGTTGGCGGCGCCGAGGTATTCGTCGTCAGTCACCTTCTCCAGCCATTCGACGTTTTTCCCGTCGAGCGCTTCCTGTACCGCGATATGCGTCATGGCCGTGCTCGCCGTCGCGCCATGCCAGTGCCGATGGCCTGGCGGACACCAGATCACGTCGCCCGCGCGAATTTCGACGCGCGGCTCGCCTTCGCATTGCGTCCATCCACAGCCGAACGTGACGATTAGCGTCTGACCCAGCGGATGCGTGTGCCAGGCGGTACGCGCGCCGGGCTCGAAAGTCACGCTCGCGCAAGACACGCGCGCCGGCGGTGGCGGCGCGTTCAGCGGATCGATGCGGACGGTGCCGGTGAACCATTCATCAGGGCCTTTTACCGAGGGCTGAGAGCCCGCGCGCTTCAGTTGCATGATATTTCCTTTGTGAGTGATTGCCGGCGATGCGCAAGACCTTAATCTAAAGGTTCATTGCCGCCATGACTAGATGGCAAAATCGGCATGCACTTATGCACAGGAGCATTAATGTGATTCGGGAAAATCTGAACGACCTGATTGCGTTCATGACGGTCGCGCGCGAACGGAATTTCACGCGTGCCGCGGCACAGCTCGGCGTGTCGCAATCCGCGCTGAGCCGCACCGTGCGTGCGGTGGAAGAGCGTATGGGCCTGCCGCTATTGATGCGCACGACCCGCAGCGTCTCGTTGACCGAGGCGGGCGAGCGGCTTCTCGCGGTGATCGCGCCGAAGTTCGAGGAGATAGACGGGGAACTGGAGTCGCTGCGAGCGATGACCGACCGTCCCTCCGGCATGGTGAGAATCACGACGACCGACTACGCGGCGAACGCCTATGTCTGGCCCCGGTTGCAAAAGCTGCTGCGCGAGTATCCGGATATCAAGGTGGAACTGGTGAGCGACTATGGCTTGACGGACATCGTCGCGGACCGCTACGACATCGGCGTGCGGCTCGGCGATCAGATCGAAAAGGACATGGTGGCCGCGCGCATTGCGCCCGACATGACGATGGCGATTGTCGGCGCGCCCGCTTATCTGAAATCCCATCCGGCACCGGAAAGCCCGCAGGATCTGACCCGCCACAACTGCATCAATTTACGGCTTCCAACACGCGATTCACTGCTGCCGTGGGAACTCCGCAAGCGGCGTCGCGAACTGCAGGTGCGTGTTCAGGGACAACTCATTTTCAACAACGTGTATCAGATGCTCGATGCCGCGCTTGCCGGTTTCGGCCTCGCCTATGTGCCTGAGGATCTCGCCGCAAAACATGTCGAGGCTGGGCGACTCAATTGGGTGCTGAAAGACTGGTGCCCCACTTTCGTGGGACATCACGTCTACTATCCTCGCCGGCGGCAGTCTTCGCGCGCGGTCGTGCTCGTCGTGGAGGCGCTGAAAGCGGGTTATCGGCAGCGCGCCTGAGTTTCGTTTTGCGGCCCTGTGAGAGGAGGGCCGCGCGCGGGATTAATGCATGACTGTCAGATTGGAGTCGGCAGTCTGAAAGAGGTAATGAGACTCGTCTCGCGACATGAATCCGGGTGGGTTCCCGGTATATCCCGCCAACGTTCTACGTCATCGGCCAGAAGCGCAAGTTCTACCTGAACCGCGTGTGCGCAAGCGAGCACTCAGAAGCTGATACTCGGCCTCGATCGGTGGCAAATCACATAATCTGGGTGTATTGCGGGATCGGGCCAAAGTGCGTGTTGGCCGACCGTAATCCACGACGCGGGTGATGACCGTCGTGATTCCAGCACATACTAGACCGCGAAACAAAATGAATAGCTTCGATACGAGCATTGAGACCTTTCTCGAAAGTTTCAACTTCTGCACGCTGTGTAACCATGCCGTCCAGGTCATCGCGGACATGTACACATTCAAAGGACTGGTGCTGATCCCCGTCTTATGGTGGATATGGTTTCACTCGACCAGCCACCGGGAATGGCGGCGTGAAATCGTCATCGCCACGACGGTCAGCGGTTTGCTCTCGCTTTTCGTCGGAAGACTTCTTGCGCATTTTTTGCCATTCCGCACGCGTCCCGCTTTTTCCCCGGACCTGCACATTCACTTTCCCTTCATCCCGCACGCTGAAAGCATGCTCTCCGCGTGGAGTTCATTTCCAAGCGATCACGCGATGCTCTGGACGTCGGTCGCGGTAGGCATTTTTCTTGTCTCCCGCCGCGTCGGCGTCCTCGCGCTCCTGTACGTGGCGATTTTCATTTGCCTTCCGCGTGCGTATCTCGGCTTTCACTATCCGACTGACCTGCTCGCGGGCGCTGCCATTGGCGTCGTCATTACCTACATCATGACTCGCGATGCCATCAGAAGACTGTACGCGCCGTATCTATTGCGCTGGATCGAACGCTATCCAGGCGCCTCCGCGATGGTCGGGTTCGTGCTGTGTCTGGAACTGGTCACCCAATTCGACGAATTGAGAGCATTTGCCAGTTCGGTTTTCAAACTCGTTTAATTCATTTTGTGTTCCTGAAGGTTTCTTAAGAAATCTGGGCGAGGAGGGCTCATTGCGAATGCGCATCTGCCAGACATCCCGGTCTGAAGAAAGGCGGGATGGGGAGTCGTCGACAGGCGATATCTGCTTGCGGCGATCGAATACGTCAATCAACCATTGTCTTCCTGAAGCGGAAGCGGCGACGAAGCAGCCTGATCGTCAGAGAAATACCTGTATGCCAGGGGGCAATTAGTCATGCAATTCACTTTCCTGTTTTTGAGTGGCACATGCAGTGCCTTGGCCAGCATACTTTTGCGTCTCGCGGGGCAAGTCGTGGTGTCTGGCGACGTGTTGGTTCTCGGAATGAACGGCCGGCCCCTGTTTTATCGACTCGGCGCGCTTGCCGCTTACGCCGCCGGATTCGCGTTCTACGCGCTCGCGCTCAAGCGCGTGCAATTGAGTGTGGCCTATCCGCTGATGGTTGCAGTGACGATTCTCGAGATCGTGATGTTCGGCGTGGCATCCGGAGAATCGATTTCCCTGCGAATCGTCGCGGCGGCGGGACTGCTGCTGGCCAGCGTGATGCTGTTGTATTTGCCCGCTACGTCGGGCGCATAAAAGATAGGCCAACACGATGAAAAATATGGACTTGCCCGCAAGGGCCTTGATGAATGCGCGAGAAGATGCGGTACGCGGTGTACAGCCGTTGCAGCTGTGGAGCATATGGCTGATTGGAACGCTGGTGGCCTCGGTGCCGCTCTTCATTACGTCGATTCCGCCATTAGGGCAGCACTTTTATAACATTGTCAGAGTAGACATTCTTTCGCATCCGGCCAACTACGCGGGGAACTTCGTCATTCGATGGGACGCGTTGCCCGACCTTGCAATGGACCTCACGGTTCCGTGGCTTGCGAGAATCCTGCCGGTGGAATGGGCCGCGTGGCTCTTCATCTTCGTGGAACTCGCGTTGCTGACATCGGGATGTCTGATGGTGAGCCGGGCTGTGAACGGCCGCTGGTCGTGGTTGCCGCTCCTCAGTTTCCTGCTGCTCTACAACTGGATTCTGGTACGCGGCTACGATAACTACCTGTTCGGCATGGGCCTCTGTTTGTGGGCTATTGCGTTGCATGTGGCGCTTCGCGAGTCGATTGTCGCGCGCATCGCGGTTTCATGTTGCAGTGCGCTTCTCATTTACTTTTGCCATCTGTTTCCCTTGGCCGTTTTCGCGCTCGTCACCGGCACGTGGGAACTCGGCTGTCTGATCCAGGAAGGAAGAGTGCGAGGCCGCTCGCTGGCACGTCATGCGGCTGCATGTTTCCTGCCATTGGTGCTTCCAGTTTTGCTGCTGGCGCATAGCAGCACGGGCGGACTCGGCGGCTCCATCGACTTCGGCTTCATTCATATCTTTGCCAAGATCAGCCGATGGCTCGATGTGTTCGCCGTCGGCAATCCCGCAGGCGACGTGGCGATACTCGCGAGCTTAGGCCTGACAATAGTCGTTGGCCTTCTACTGAGGTGGTGGACGTGCAAGCCGGAGTGCCTGATCACCGTTGCGGCGCTTCCGCTTGTCGCGTTGTTCGCGCCGTTTTCAGCATTCGCCTCGTATGGCGTCGTCGAGCGATGCGCGCTGAGCTTCGCATTTCTTCTGACTGCATTGATCGACGTCCGCGAGTCGATGCCTCGTCTTCAACGTATCGGCGCATTCCTGCTTGTACTGGTTTTCGTGTTCCGCATCGGTACTGTGACGGCGGACTGGCGCGCGGCCAAGCCCGCGATCGAGGCTTACCGCACGACGTTCGCATCCTTGCAATCCGGCTCGGTGCTGTTCCAGTACAAACAGGACACGACTTATCCGTCGCCAAGAACGGCGCCGCGCCGCTGGAATCCGTATCTGGATAAGGTCGTTGCGCTCGCAACGCTCAATGGTGTTCTCGTGCCCGACCTTTATCTGAAAGCCGGCCAGCAGCCCGTACTGTTTCGCGGCGAAAATGCGGCGTTGAGGAAGTTCCAGGACGACATCGAGAACGGCGATAAGGCATTTCGCGCGGACGATCGTATGTTGAATGCGTGGACAACCGAATTGCAACAGCGCTTTCCGGACCTGCAAAGCCGGTTCACCGGGGTTTATCTCGCGGTGTTCGATCCGTCCCGGCACTTGTCCGAAAACGTGCCCGGCTGGCAACTCATTGCGACGTTGCCGGAGCATCGGCTCTATAAGCTGTTGCCGCGATAACTGCAATTCGTTACTAACGCTCCACGGCCGCTCATTCAACGGATCGCGGAGCGTTGGTTTCATCTACATCGCAAACACTAGTGGGTCGAGAAGACCGAGATGCCGCCGTTCGGGAATCCCGACGCGCCGCCCTGGAACGGCACATACACTTGCCCGTGAGTACTGTCGACGGCGACAGAGTGTGCGCCCGTGCCCACCGGAACCTTGAAGAGCAGCTGTCGTGACGCGCCGTCGATCACGCCCATCGTCGGGGTGAATCCAGACGCTGCGGCCGTACCGCTCGACACGTAATGCCGGGCCGGCAGGAAGTACCGGTTGGACGCCGGATCATAATCGACCTGGTCCACGCCGCCAAAGGGCACCGTCGCCCGAATCGCGCCGCTGGTCCGATCGAGAATCAGCGTGATGAGCGGGTTGCCGGCGGGCGGATCGCATCCCACGAGCACGTCGTTATTCGGTCCGAGCACGAGGCCGGACGGTCCGCATTTCCCTAGCGGAAACGACTTGCTAACAGTGGGAGTTCCCGCCACCGCTGAACTCGCGGTAATGACATCGAGTTCTCCATCGGGATTGGCCGCGGTTCCGTCGTTATTGATCAGGAAGCTCTTCGAGGCCGCATCATAAGTGCACGCTTCGAGTCCGGACGAGCCGTTAAAGGGAAGCTTGACCACGACGTTTTGCGTCTGCGTGGAAATGAACGTGACGAAGGGCGGAGACTCTCCGGGGCTCGCGAACATCACGAGATGATCGTCGGGATCGTAACAACCTTCATCCACGCGCGATCCGGTAGTACTGACGGCAATGTTATTGATCGTCTTTCTCGCAGCCGTATCGACGACCTTGACGGAACCGACATCGCCTACATAGATAGTGTTCGTTCCCGTGATGCCCACAATGCCGTCGGGGCCCGACGAGTCCGTCGTTGCGCCAATCCCGGCGAACGGCCCCGGTACTTGCGCAGTCAACGCGTTCGACTTCGTGTCCACGAAATCGACTGCCTTGTTATTGCGGTCGGCAAGAAAGTACGTGCCGCCCTCGACATAACCGATATCGAAGCTGAAGGCTGGACTCGACGCATTGGGCACGGCGATATTCGTCAGTAGCCTCGGCGCTGTCGGGCCGCTGACATCGCTGCCGCCTCCGCAAGCGGTTAGCGCAGCCGCACCGAGCAACATTAAGGTCATCAGGCGCTTTTCCATCTATTCCTCTCCTTTTCGGTTTATTTGGCCTGACCGCCGGTCAGTGGATCAAATTACAATTTCATGCGCTCGCGATCGACGATGACCAATAGATCATTACTTAAGTAATCTTAAGAAATCGCGGCTAAAGGCCGGCAGTACGGTTCACACAATGGCGGTGCAGAGAAGAATCGGAAAGTAAAAGTTATTTATGGTGTGCATTGAGTGGGCGCTATAGCTGTAATGAAATTGAAGCTCAGCGCTCGATGTTCTGTTGCTATTCCAGAAGCACTGACGTCCTTCTCATGGATTTCCCCTAAGAAAAACGCTATGTGTTGAAAGCGGAGAGAAGGATTCGCGCTCTCATAATCGCGCCATCGATGCAAACACGCAGCGATCAGGAGGAGAGAACGACCGCGCGCATTGCAGTGGCAGTACGCGCGGCACATGCGAAGGGAAGTCCATCATGATGCAAAGCCTGCGTGCGCGACTTCTCGCGTGGCTACTCATGCCGGTCGGCGTATTCATGTTCGTTACCGGCGTCATGTCGTATGACGCGGCTCGCGAGACGGCCGGCCTTCTGCAGGACAACGCATTGCTCGCGTCCGCGCGAATCATCGGCGAAGACGTTGATTGGGAAGACGGCGCACTGATCGCAAGGATTCCGCCCGCGGCGCTGGAGATGTTCGAGTCGCCGTATCAGGACCAGGTGTTCTACCGGATAGTGAAGGGCCGCGCACGCCTGCTTGGCGGCAATCCCGAACTGGCGCTGCCTGAACAAGCCACGCCGAACCCCGTGTTTTACGACACGTCGCTCAATGGCCAGCCGGTTCGCGCGGTCGCCTACGAGCGCGAGCTATACGACTCGGGCGCAACCGAACCGGTGACGGTCGTGGTGGGCAAGACGCAGGCATCGTATCGCGCGATGCTGGAGAACCTCTGGCGGCCGCAATTGATCCGGCAAGGGTTGATGCTCGCGCTCGTCGTAGCACTGGCGCTGCTCGGCTTGACATTCGAGTTGCGGCCGCTCATCAGACTGAAGGACGACGTCGCCGATCGCGACGCGTTGCAACTCGAACCTGTTCGTATCGAGCGTCTGCCTTCCGAATTGCGGCCTGTCGTCGACGCGATCAATCAGTGCATCGCGCGACTGAAACTGCACGCGACGACACAGCGGAAGTTCATCGCGGACGCCGCTCATCAATTGCGTACTCCACTCGCACTGCTCGGAGCGCAGATTCAATGTGCCCGTCCATGTGGGCAATGCGGACCGATGCTCACCGACGCATTGGCGGGCATACGTCGCAGCAGCGGCAAGATGACCGAGATGACCAATCAGCTGTTGCTGCTCGCGCAAGCCGAGTCGTCGCCGCCTGATCGCACGCCTGTGAAGGTCGATCTGGCAGCTGTCGTGTCATGCGTACTGGAAGAACTCGTGGCGGCTGCACAGCGTCGGCAGATCGATATCGGCGCCGAGTTGAGCGGAGCCGCGTACGTCGCGGGGAGCGCGACGCTGTTGATGGCGCTCGTGTCGAATCTCGTCGATAACGCGATTCGCTACACACAGGAAGGTGGAAGGGTGACTGCAACGTGCCGGGAGGAAGATCAGGAAGTGGTGCTGGAGGTTATCGATAACGGTCCGGGCATTCCGGCCGAAGCGCGTGGCCATGTATTCGAACGTTTCTATCGCGGCGCGACCGACGCAGAGGGAAGCGGTCTGGGCTTGTCGATCGTGCGGGAAGTCGCGCACTCGCATGGTGGAACAGTGACATTGAGGCCGGATGCCGAGCAAGTCGGTCTCGTCGTCACGGTCCGCTTGCCGAAGTGGCGTGATTGAGGAATATCCGATGAAGGTACTACTGGTCGAAGACAACACTGAGCTTGCACATTGGATTGTCAATCTGCTGCGCCTCGAGAACTTCGCGGTCGATTGCGTGCCCGACGGCGAACGCGCCGATGCCGTGCTCACCACGCAACGTTACGACGTCGTGGTGCTCGACCTCCGGTTGCCGCGAATGGACGGCAAAGAGGTGCTGGCGCGATTGCGCCGCCGCGGCGATACGGTGCCAGTGATCATGCTCACGGCGCATGGCTCGACGGAAGACAAAGTCGACTGCTTCAGTACCGGTGCGGACGATTATGTGGTGAAGCCATTCGACGCGCGCGAGCTGGTTGCGCGTATCAAGGCGCAGATTCGCCGGCAATCGGGCGGCATGTCTTCCTGCCTCACATGCGGCGATCTGCAATACATATCCGATACGCGCGAGTTCTTTCATCAGGACGCGCGTCTTGCGTTGCGCCGCCGCGAGCATACCGTGCTCGAAACGCTGATGTTGCGACAAGGCAAGACCGTGTCCAAAACCATGCTGATGGAGAGCGTGTTCAGTCTCGATGACGAACCGAGCGCGGACGCCATCGACATTTACATTCATCGTTTGCGTAAGCATCTCGCAAGTTCGAGCGCCCAGATCACGACGCTGCGAGGCTTGGGCTACATCCTGCGGAGAAAGGATGCCGAGTGATGCCGAGTGATGCCGAGTGGCGTCATTCCATATATTGGTAATTTCACTTAGTTGTTCAAACGGAACAGGAAAGGATCGTGAAGGATTCAGGTCACTAGGATTGCATCCATTCGCACGCCGGACCCGACAGCCGAACACAAAGATCGCTAGAGACGCCGCGAGCATAAAAAGATTTTCAACGCAGCAACTTGAGGAGACGGACTTGAAGAAAAGATACCTTGGCGTGGCTGTCGCAGCCGGCGTATTCGGAGCAAGCGGTGCCTACGCGCAATCGAGCGTGCAGCTTTACGGCCTGATGGACCTGAGCGTCCCGACTTATCGCACGCATGCGGATGCGAACGGCAATCACGTCATTGGCATGGGCAAC
>NZ_JAYXBK010000025.1:0-57654 GCF_036016995.1 Paraburkholderia sp. MPAMCS5 | reverse complement strand
TGCGACGGTGCACCTGGCGAGCGCATCGCTCCTCGCCCTGTCAACTTCTGCATCCACCCGGCTGGTCGTCCCATAAACACCTCCCCGATTAAAGGTGTTGCGACAACCGGTTGAATCCGCCCAATATACTTCCATTGCCTTTGGACGGCGCTGCCGCGAAGCAGGTGTACAGCCATCGATGGGCACGGCTGGCGATGCTTACGACAACGCGATGTGCGAGTCGTTCTTCGGCACGCTCGAAGCCGAACTGCTCTGTCGCGAACACTTCGCGACCCACGAACAGGCAAGGCGGCATTTGTTCTCGTTTCTGGAGAGCTGGTACAACATACGCCGCCTCCACAGCAGCATTGGCTACTGTTCGCCGCTCGAATTCGAAAACCTGCATGCGCAAGATCAAAGCTTATCGTCGCGCGGGTTGTCCACCGCCGGGCAGCGTCGTGGTCGTGACAGGCGACCCGCCGCCCGGCCGTGGACAACCCGCGATTCAACCTTATCGGGAGGTGCCACACCGCATTAGACTCAACTGCAGATCCGTCCGTCGAACCGGGTCAACCTCAGGCGACCTGATTCCAATCGGTGAGCTGGCCGCTGTCTCGAAGTCGATGGAGGAACGCCAATACCTCTTCGTGCCAGGAAAGCCCATCCTGGGCGCCAACCCTAACCACCGTCGGCACCGCTGGAAACGTCGCATCTTGTGGTTCAACAACCTTGTCGTATCGAAACGTCCGCGTACCGTCGGTCCAGATCTGGTCGGCCATCCATCCATTGTAGAAGCTGATGATGCCGGGATGGGACCGGTAGTTGGTCGTCAGCGTGATGCGCTTGCATGTCCCCGGCGGGAACTGCTCCGGAAACTCGAGGATGTTGCGGATTGTGGCCCCGCGAAACCGATACAGGCCCTGATCGTCGTCGCCGACGACGCATAGGTTGCGCCGTTCGCCCATCAACAACTTCAAGATCCTTTCCTGAATCGTGTTGGTATCCTGGTACTCATCAACCATCAAGTACGTCAGTTGCTTCTGCAGCGCCAGCAGCACGTCGGGCTGTTGTTCGAGCAGACGCAGCGCTTCCAACTGAATACCGGAGAAGTCCAAGGCGTTGTTTTCGAGCAGCAGTCGCTGATACAGCTCGAAACACCTACCGAGCGCCGCGACTGCCGCATCATCGGCTCCCACCAACCCGCCGACGTCCAACGCTTCTTCGGCCACGGTGTTGAGGCGCTTCAGCAACAGCTCGGACTGTCCCCAACGGCTGGTGTGCTCATCGCCCAAAACCAGATCGCTGTCTTCGATGGCACGAAAATCTGTGAGGTTTTTGTACAGGAAGAACTGTTGATCGAACTGGTCCATCAGCGTGAAACTTCGGCGCAAGCGGGTGAACTCCCGGTAGTCCTCCAGGAGCCGCAAACAGATCGAGTGGAACGTTCCGAGGTACATCTCGTTCAGGTTGAACGGGATTTCGAGTTCGTTGAGCCGATTCGAGACGCGGGTGGTCAGCTCGCGGGCAGCCTTATCCGTGAACGTGACAACAAACAGGTTCTCGGGAGCAGCGCCGTGATTCGTCACGAGGTTCACGATACGCTCAACCAGCGTGAACGTCTTGCCCGAGCCCGGGCCCGCTATGATGAGTACAGGCCCCTCGGTGGCCTGGATGGCCTCAAGTTGAAATGCGTTTGCCGTCATTGTTCAACCTTATTGCCGGGTGCCAACACGGCGTTCTCGACGCCATACTGCATGGGTGTGTTCGGTAACCAAAGATGGTGTTTGAGCGTCGATAAGACGTGGTCACTTCCCCAATATGGCCGTTCGACAGTGCCACGGACGGCATGCAATTTCTCCTTGATGGCCGTTCAACGAGCAATTCCCGCTACACGGGCTGGATGCCAATAGCCGGCGTTATGCGAGCGCGTATTTCCTGATAGACAGCGATTCCTGAGCCGACGCCGACCTCCAGCGAGACGCACAGGGCGAACTTCACCTTACCGGCCAGGTCGCCAGCGTCCGCAGCACAGTTCACCTTGCACACGAAGCGGTCGCCATCCACGAACGCCACGGCGTCTTCACCTTCCAGAATCTCGTGCTGTACCGTGCCGCGCATAACTGCCTTTTCGTGGGCGCTATTGAGGCGTTTGATGCGCAACTGCTCCTGCGGCGGAGTTACCCATAGCTTGGCGCGGCGATAGCTTTGATGAGCGAAGTTGATCGGAGACATCCAGGCCAGAGTGAGCGTCAACCGTCGCCATGCCCTTTTACCTGCAAGACTGGGTGGCAGCGGTGCAGAGAAGACAAACGCTTCGTCGGCGCCCAATTCACCGACGCCAAGCAGCGTCGCCCGTTCAGCGGTGCAAGTCACGGCTCGATCCACATCGACCACGCCATACCCCAACCAACGGGTGACGAAGTCTTTCTCGGCTATCCGCCTCGAATTTGCATTCTGAATAAGCTGGAAGTCCGGGCGTTGGGCCAGGAGCCTGTCTGACCATTCGCCCCATTGCGCACCATGTACCAACAAGGCCTTGAGTAAGACCGCATCGAACTCGGCGGCTGGAGCATCGGCGACTTGCACACGCAGCGATTCGATCACGTCGTACGCGTGCGCCGCAGCGCGGCTGGCCAGCGCGGCAGCGTTGCTGGTACCGCGACTGTAGGCTGTCTCGTTGAGGGTTTGCCCGGGTAGTGGCGGTACGGCTGCACGATGGCCAGGTGCGGCGCTAGCCGTAACCGCATCGAGCACGCTTACCGGCGCACCCGCCAACATACGTTCGCGATGGAGCACGCGGCCGCCGGGCATCAGGATGTCGGGTTTGACCGAACGCCGGTACCCGTGACCCACACGGGAGAGCGGGCTAATCCCTCCAATGGCGAACAAGTCGAAACGGTCTGGTACCACGGGAGGCTGCGCGTGATCTGCATGCAGGGCACCGACAGTCAGCACGTTCATGGCCTCCGCCGGCGCGATGAGTCGGCGGTCCATACTCTCGGCGGTCAGCGCCGTGAAGGCTAAGCCCGCACGGTCATCCGGCGTCATGCCGAGCAGGGTGTTGCTAGGGCTTTGCAGTGCGAGTGGGCGCAGGTCATTGCCGGCGCTGACAATGAACAGTAGGGAATACCGAAAAGCGAGCCAATCGAGCAGGCGCGCCCAAGGCGACATCTCGCGCACAAACAATCGAGTGTCGTCGCCGACGGAAAGATTGATGATGCGTACCGTCGGTGCCACAGCTTCCTGGCCAGCTTCCCCTTCGCAAATCCGTCTTACCGCGCGATGAATCAGGTCGATCAGCAGTTCGTCGTCCGGCGTGTGCTCGCGACGGCGCGGGTTGAAGGTGTCCAGAGGGTCCGGCCGCAGAATAGGACGGACATACAGTTTCCGATCCAGCGGCGCGGGAAATCCATCCAACTCACCGTGCAGGATCAGTGATGCCATGGACGTGCCATGCACGCGGTCCTTGGCTTCGTATTCGACCTCCCAGCCATCCGGATCATCGACCACAAGTCGGCCTGCCAACAAAGCATGATTGCTGAGTGGCAAGCCATCCAACAGTGCGATCACCGGAGCCTTGTCTGCCCCGGCGGGTATCTCTGCCTGCACGATGAGTTGAGGCTCGTTCACACCGTCGGTGACCGACTGCGCCTTAGGCCGGAAGAACATGATGCGATCCGATAGCACAAGTTCCGGCGTTTCTCCCGCCAGGATAGTCGCTATAGCTGCCGCAGGCAGCTCAACCAGAAAGCCGTGGTAAGCAATTTCGGGGATCAACGCACGGCTTAGAACACGACCATTCAGCCGCTGGACCAGTGCTTCCACCTCGACGCGCGCCGTCTCATTTTTCTGCGGTACGCTGAAGTGCCAGGCTTCAATCTCGAACCGTATGGCAGCCATGCCATTGTCGATGCCATCCTGCCAGTATCGGCGCATGTCGGCATCGACGCGATCGCCGATGCTCCAATGACGAATGGTGCGCAACTGCTCAAAGACGTGCTTGAACGGTGCCAAGCCTCGCGCGAACTGCACATCGGGATTCTGTTGGTGGCGATTCCATAGCGCCAACAGTTGTGTCAGCGCTTCCTGATTGGTTCCGAGCAGGAAAAGACGCCCGGCGTAAGGCTTATGTTGTTGCCCCCGGCTTTCGGCATAGAAATCTTCGTCGGGTTCGATTTGCTCCTCGGCCCATTCGAGCAGCCAATCCAGACCAGGCACCTTGCTGACGGCATTGGCGAAGTTCTGTACCGTGCCTGCAACTTCCAGCACGAGGATCAGCTCGGGGTTCTCCATCGGCGCGGCCTGCTGCAGCCTGAGGCGTTTCGCCTCGAAGGCTTGTTGCAGTACTGCGAGTTGTGGCGCTATACGCGCTCTCTGACGTCCGATTCCAGGGAAGTGAACTGAACCACTACCCCCACCTAGCGAGTTCCGACCAGCTTCAGTTGGCGCGGAGAAAAAAAGAAGCGGATAGTTTTCATTCGCCATAAGTCAGCGTTGCCCGTTCTTGTTATTGGTCGATCGTGAATCGCGTCTTCCACTGGTTGAGGCGTTCAACAATGATGCGTTTAAGATTGGCAGCAGGAAGCGCCAGAACGTAGCGGCGCTGTATGTCTTCACAGAACTGCTCCAGGTCGGAGAAGCTTGACGCCTCGAGCTTTGAGGCCAAGGTCTTCGGCGTTATGCCGAGGGGGGCGTCCAGTCGCTTTTGCAGACGCACGAACCATTCTTCTTTTTGCGCCACGGTGGGCTCCGGCAGCGCGAGGCGCAACTGGAAACGGCGCCACACGGCACGATCCAGCAGTTCAGCGTGGTTGGTGGCGGTCACAACGACTACATGGCTGGGCAGTGCATCGATCTGCAGCAGCAGAGAGCTGACCACGCGCTTGATCTCGCCGGTTTCGTGCGTATCCCCTCGCTCCTTGCCAAGGGTATCGAACTCGTCGAAGAACAGCACACACTGGTGCGTGCGCACGAAGTCAAAGAGCCGCTTCAAGCGGCCACTAGTCTCGCCAAGGAAGCTGCCGATCACCGCCTCGTAGCGCACGACGAACAACGGCACCATCAGTTCGGCGGCAAGCGCTTCAGCTAATGAAGTCTTGCCGTTACCCGGCGCGCCGGACAACAGTACTCGATGCCGAGGCTCTACTCCGTAGGAGCGCAGCAAGTCCTTACGATGCTGCTCCTCGACCAGCTCGCGACATGCAGTGAATACGGTTTCATTGAGCAATAGCGAATCCAAGGTTCTCCTTGGCTCAACTTCATACAGCAGGCCACCGTGTCCGCCATCGAAAGAGCGCACAACCTCGGCCGAGCGCGGGCCCGATTTGGCCGATCCCAGGTTCTCGACTAGCTTGTCGGCCAGTTGATGGTGATGCTTGGCGCGCTCTTCAGCCGCCATGGCTTCGACGGTCGTGCGCAGTAGTTGCTGGTCGCCCTGGCTTCCTGCCTTGACTAGGCTTACGAGTAGGTCTGCTCGCGACATGTGCTTACCTTGCCCAATATCTGTTTCATGTGTGTACTGCGGGTCCGTCTAAGCTGCGACAGTGATCGAAGCGCGGCTGGTCTTCCTTGCAGGCCTGACGACGATCTCAACATGCTGACCGAGCGATACCAGCGCCTGCATCAGGCGTTCGAGTGAAATGTTCTGCAGCTTATAACGACGAACCTGCGATATCTTCGGTTGCGTCATCCCGGTAATTTCGGCAACTTTCATCTGGCTGAGGCCGCGCTCTTCAATCAACGCGTTCAACTTGACAGCAAGGATGGTCTTTGCCGACAGATCCCCCGCATCGTTAAAGCCGGGGGTAGTTAGCACATTGTCTGTGCCGCCGTGCGTCTCTCTGCGTTGCATCGTCATCTCCCGCCTAGTCGTACCGCGCGTCAACGACATTTTGCGCTCCCGACTTTTGGGGGCGCTAGCGGCATTAGTCCGGATTATATCCGTTCATGTATAGAAAACAACCGACAAGAGGGCAGCGCCTGTGGTCTGACGTCACAAGGGGACTCGTAAGGGAGCACTGCTTTGCAAAACCACGCGCTCGTGTCTGGCCTACGACACGCCCGCTCCAGCGGGTTGTTCGCCTGTTTGTCGATAGTCGGGGGGTCCGGAAGCACCCGCGGCGGTGGATTCGAAAGCGCGAACACGGCATCCGCCTAGATAGTCGGCTGTCCGGCGGCGCCGCTCATCACGAGCCCGCGATAGATCGCAAGCCGCCAGATCGTCCGTGTAGGTGCGTTCGGATCTCTGCGCCGCGCGATCGGCAAAGGTGCCGGCAGCGAGGCTCTCGTCGAGGCGCGCGCCCCAGCCTTGATTTGCAAAGAGCGTTTCGAACGTGCCCGTCACATACCGGAGAATGCGGCAGATCCGGTGCCGCGCGCGCAATGCGGTCCGCCCTTGCCTTCCGGCCGTTTCGCAGGCAATAGCACGTCGTTTCCACCCCGGCAAGAAATCGCTACATCTGATAACTGGAGTTATCACGAGTGGTGATTTTCCTTGGCAGATTTGACGCGCTCCGCCATACTTCGCCGGAACGCCTGCCTAGCAAGGCTTTGCGGGCAAGCCCAACATCACCTCTGAACCGGGAGCTGCCGCCGATGCCGCCACCGACGTGCAATGAAGCGAAAGTAGAAGCGTTTCGGAAGTGAAACTAGCATCAGCGTAGGCTTAAACCTGGTGACCGAACGGGGACGCTCCTCGCCCCAATAGGGCTTATCGCTCGATAGACCAGCGCGGACTATTAAGCATACACTCAAGACACGGAATACCGCGGATCGGCTGGCGTACAAAAGTCTTGTCAGCAGTGTCTGTCGCCCCCATAATGGTGACCAAGTGGACTGGGAGTTCCCGGTCGGCGTCAAAGCCTCGGTGAGTCTCACCGGGGCTTTTCGCTTTCTCGCGACGGGAAAATCTTCAGTCCCCAGTCCTCGTAGCCTTCTCCCAGACGTTCGCGCCCGCCGCTGCAATAGAATTTTCGTTTCAGCACCTCGAATGCGCGGTTCTCCTGCCCCGGGCGAATAACACTCATCCCGACCGGCCGGGCCACAAGGTCAGCGAGTTGCAGCCCGGGCGAATCGACCTTCTTGTCAGCAAAGATGACGTCGAACGGCAGGGAGATGCCCAGTCGGTTGGCCCCGTCACAGATCCGACGAAACTCAAGCTCGAGCTCGTTATCCTCCTTCTTGCCGCGGCATTCGACGACCACGTGCGTCAGCGCGCCATCCTGATTCTTTTCCTGAAGGAATTCGTAGAGCGTTTCGAGACAGAACCCCAGCGCAAGATGGTAGGGGTTGTTCTCCGCGTCGCCGCGCTCACGAAGCCGGGTCTTGTCAATGACACAACTGATCAGGATGAAGTTGCTGAGCTCAATGATGCCGGTCAGCTCGGAGATGAACTGCTGCTTGTGCTCGCGATTGACGAAGAAACGAAAATCTCCTTTCTCCTTCCGGATTTCATGTTCGTGGAGGACCACCAGGTCGTGACCGAAGTGGTTGAACTTGAACTTGTGTAGCGCCGGCACGACCTTTTCGCTGTAGTGCCGCTTGTAGAACACACAGAAAGCCAGCACGAACACCGGATAGTTGGCGTCCAGTGTCTGCATGCCGTGATCACCACTCTCATCCACGTAGACGACAAAATTGCTGTATTTGCCCGGCACCGACGTCTCGCCGGCATCATCGTCCGCGTCATGGTGCGGCTCATCGCTAAACAGCGAAAATTGCTGCGGCATCGGCGTTGGATCGTTGCTCATGCGTTGGTTACGCTCCCTTGGTCGTCTTCGCGCCGTGCGCCGGATTCTCGACGCAACTGCGGCAACTCACGGCGGTGTTTTGGCACGTACCGCCGGGATCCTGTCCCGGTCCGGCGAGCCGACTATTTTACTGCCGACCGATGCGCATCCGCTTTCCCGCACGAGATGTCGGTCGGCCAGCCCCTGATACACATGACGGCACGCAGCCGGGAGCGTCGCTCGGTGTGTGCTCGGAACAGTTGCGCGTCCTGGCAGCTTATTACCACCATTTTCTGCGCAAAGCGCTACTCTTTATCGGTTCGCCTCGTTTGGCATTGAGCTGGCAAGGAGGTCTGAAATCGCGTCGCTCGCCTGTTGGCGCGACGGCATCGTGCCGCTCCGGACCCGCGAGAGAACATCCGGTGACAGCCAGACATCCTCCATTGGGGGATGAACAAGGTAAACGCTAATGCTCTGCAGAGCATAAGCGCTTTTAGATACAGTTCCGGGTTGTACGCAGTTGGTCCGCTGACGATCCGATGTTTCTGGATTGCCGGCGGATCAACTGTAAATAATCAGAGCTGTTGAAGGAAGGCAAGCACGCTGTCGGTGGGCTTGAACCGAAGGGAAGTTGCGTCTGTGGGCGCCAGCTTCTCAAGGGCCCGCTCCTTTGTTGCGAGGTCAGCGTCGATGTACATGTGCGTGGTCTCGATACTCTCGTGACCGAGCCAGAGGGCGATGATACTGATGTCGATGCCGGCCTGCAGCAAATGTGCCGCGGTCGTGTGCCTCACGACATGCGGAGAAATGCGCTTGTCTGCCAGGCTTGGACAATGCGAACTTGCCCGGCTGATGGCCTGCTGCAGGATGTAGTCGACACCGTTACGCGATAGTTGCCGGCCACGGTGACTGGGAAACGCGATCGTCGTGCGGGTACCCTCCAGTTCATGGAACCATGCCTTCAGGATTTGGGCAGTATTTGACCACAATGGGATGCTCCGCTCCTTGCGGCCTTTCCCCTTCAGGTTAATGAACGTGCTGCTGCCGAACTGAACCTGCGCCTGCTGAAGCGCCGTGATTTCTGAAACACGAGCGCCGGTGTTATAAAGCGTCAGCAGCAATGCATGATCACGGCGCCCCAGCCATTGGGACCGGTCAGGCGCAGCAAGTACTGCATCAATTTCGGCGCGGCTGAGCGACTGCACAAGCCGTCGATCAGTTCGCTTCACAGGTATGGCAAGAACGCGTGTGGCCAGCCCGGCCAGTTCTGGATCGCACAGCGCAATCCATCGGAAGAAACTGCGGATCGCCGCAAGCCGGACATTGCGCGAGCGTGCTGAGTTGTGTCGCGTAAATTCCAGATGATCGAGAAACGACAGAATGATTGGCGCATCCAGCGCGGCCACACGCAATGACGAAGGCTCGGTGTGGGTTCGATCCCGTACAAATTGGAGCAACATGCGAAACGTGTCCCGGTAACTCGAAACAGTCCGAGGACTGACATGTTTATGGGCGAGCAGATGCTCGACGAAGAAGCCCTGCAGCAATGGGCCGATCATGGTGGTGGACTTCATTTCGCTTCTCCCAGGCTGACGTATTCCCGAAATGCCATCGCCGCGGTCAGCAGGAGCGCGGGTGTCGCGGTTAGGTACCAGTACGTTTCCACGGGACTGACATGTCCCAGGTAGACCGACAGATTAGGTATCCATTGCTGGACTGGCGCCCCCGCCAGACTCCATTGCGTCAGTCGCTCTACGGCGAACGTGTGTCGGAGGCTGTGGAGGGTTGGTCGCCGGGCGTCGGAAGACGGCAGCATGCCTAGCCGACGCGCCGTACGTGTAAACCAAGTCGCGAAGAATCCGTAGTCGATCGCCGTTCCGATTTCGGACATGAAGAACCGATCCGACAGCCCGGCGTATCCCAGTTGCTCGCGAAGCCGCACGTAGGCCTTTAACTTCTCCGCTGCCGTCACATGCAGCGGCACGATCCTCGACTTGCGACACTTGGTCTCAAGAACGAGGATCCTTGGCGGATCAGCGTCGAGTAGCACGTCGTTGATAGTCAACCGAATGGCCTCGCCTGCGCGTATTCCGGTGCTGGCCAGCAGGCCTATCATCGACACGTACACGTGCGGCCGCAGTGTGCGACGCGGCCGCATCGCGGCGGCGGCATCAAGCATGCTGACGAGTTCCTGTTGCGTGAAGATGTAGGGCCGATGCCTCTGCGGCCGCGCAAGCAAGCCGGGCCCGGGAATCTGCGTTTCCGGAACGCTAGCCCGCAGATAGCAAAGGAATCTTCTGACTGTGGAAAGGCGGATTGCCTGCGCAGCAGGACCTCGGACGGACGATGGCCCGCATGCCCAGTTCACCGCGAGTTGAGAGTCAATCGGCCACCGTCCGTTAGGGGAGATCACATACTCGACGAAGTTTCTCAGCAAGACCTTTCTGGCTGCATCGTTAAATCCCAGCGCCTCCCGAACAGCAAGATAGGCATCAAGGTGGCTGCGCAATTCCAGAGGGCCGTTCATGATCTCGCTCCCGGCCATGGCAGCGCCACTTGCACGAGCGTGGCGACATCGAGCTTGGCATAGATCGCAGTCGTCGCCAGCGAAGCATGTCCCAGCACATCGGCGACGTCTTTGAAACTCGCTCCACGGCACACCATCCGGGTTGCGGCCGAGTGGCGTAGCGCGTGTGCAGCGGCCGGGATGCCCACCACGCCCGCTCGGGTCATCGCGCGGCGGACGGTTCTCGATATTACCGAAGAGTCCAGAATCGGCCCGTACGGCTCTTTGGTGCTCAGAAAGATCGTGCGGCAGAGGCTGGCAGGACGTTCATGATGAAGATAAGCATACAGAGCCTCACCAACATCGCGAGGCAAAGGCAAGCGTCGTTCGCGATGGGATTTCCCGGGGGCAATACCCACGCACCCTTCTGCCCAGTTGATATCATCGAGCGTCAGGTGCCTGACCTCGCAGGCTCGCAATCCCATTCTCGCCAGGATTAGCACGATGGCATGGTTGCGCAGCTCCTGCGGTGGACGGCGACAATCATGTTGGCCGGTGTAGCGGCGAAGGTTTTGGCCGGTGATGTGGAGTCAAAGGCGGCGTAGCCGCCGAAGGCGACGCATCACCGGCGGCGCCGAGTCGGCTGGGTTCTACGATGGCTGATCGAATAAAAAAGCGATCAGCTACATGTCTGGAACCCGCATTACCGACCAACAGGTTCGCCTCTACATGTCTAAACGCAAACATCACTCGCAGGAGATCGCCGCAGCGAAGGCTGGCATCAGCGTACGCAGCGCCCGGCGCATAGAAGGAGACGCCACGATGCCTTCCCAGAAGCCGCGCGGCTACTGGCGCTCACGCCCCGACCCGTTCGCTGACGTCTGGGACACCGAAGTCGTTCCGATGCTTGCAAATGCGCCGCAACTTCAGGCGATCACGATCCTGCGCAAACTGCAGGACGATCACGCCGGACAGTATCCCGACAGCACACGCCGCACACTTGAGCGGCGCGTGAGGCAATGGAGGGCGATGTCCGGTCCGCCCAAGGAAGTCTTCTTCCCCCAGCAGCATGAGCCCGGCGCACGCGGTCTGTCCGACTTTACCGACATGGCCGAAGTGCGCGTGACGATCGCTGGCATCCAGTTCGATCACCGCCTGTATCACTTCGTGCTCGCGTTCTCACGCTGGGAATACGTCAACGTCGTTGAAGGCGGCGAGAGCTTCGAGGCCCTGTCCATGGGATTGCAGAACGCCCTGTGGCAAGCGGGCGGATGTCCGCGCGAACATCGCACCGATAGCCTGTCAGCGGCGTTCAGAAACCTCGCCGACGAAGACGACTTCACGGCACGCTATGCGGCGCTGCTTGAGCACTACGGCATGCACGGCACGCGCAACAATCGTGGCCTTGGTCACGAGAATGGCAGCGTTGAATCGTCGCATCGCTATCTTAAAGAAGCCGTCGATCAGGCGTTGATGTTGCGCGGTCATCGAGACTTCGCCGATCGTGCGGCCTACAACGAGTTTCTGCGCGAGATCGTCATGCGCCGTAACCGGCGTAACGCGGCGGCGTTCCGCCTTGAGCGCGCACAGCTCATGGATCTGCCGCCAAGGCGCACGACCGACTTCGTAGAGGAAGAAGCGCGCGTCACACGCTGCAGCACATTCACTGTGCGCGGCATTCTGTACAGCGCGCCATCGCGCCTGATTGGTCACCGCCTGAAGGTGCGCGTTTATGGTGACCGGCTTGACTGCTATCTGTCCGGCGCACTGGTGCACAGTACCCCGCGAGGCTCGCGTGCCGGCGATAACCGTCGTTCACTGGATTACCGACACTTCATCGAGAGCCTCAAACGCAAGCCACAGGCCTTCAAGGGACTTGCGTTTCGCGACGAGCTGTTTCCGCGTGAAGCCTATCGCCGGACCTGGGAACAGCTGGAGGTGCGATTGGCGCAACGCGAGGCGTGCAAGACGATGGTCGGATTGCTCGAGCTCGCCGCGATGGATGGCGTCGAGGCTCTGTTGGCCGCGCGCCTGAATGCCTTGCTCGTTGACAGTAATCTGCCCGATCTGAAGGCGTTGCGCGAGGAATTTGCGCCACGTCATGCCACTTGCCCAGTCGTCAATGTCGAGATGCCACCCGTAAGCAGCTATGACGACCTGCTGCACAAGGAGGTGGCGGCATGAGCACACCCGCTTACGATGCTGGCCGTCTGGCCCTGATGCTCAATGAACTGCGCCTGCCGACGATCGCCCGTCTGTGGCCCGAGTTTGCGCAGCGTTCCGATAAGGAAGGCTGGCAGGCTACACGGTTGCTCGGAGCGCTGCTCGAGCACGAACTGGCCGAACGGGCGAAACGACGCATCGAACGACACCGTGCCGAGTCGCATCTGGACCCGACCAAAACGCTTGCAACCTTCGACTTCAGCATGGTGCCGATGGTCTCGAAGGCGCACGTTATGGCACTCGCGACCGGCGACGCATGGCTTGAGAAAGGCGCCACGGCGCTTCTGTTTGGGCCACCCGGGGCTGGAAAAAGCCATCTGGGTTCGGCCATCGGACACGCGCTGATCGACGCAGGCTACCGGGTGATGTTCACGCGCACCAGCGAGCTCGTGCAGAAGTTGCAGGCTGCACGGCAGAGCCTGCAGTTGCCGTCGGCCCTTGCCAAACTAGATCGGTTCGACCTGATCATCCTGGACGACCTGTCGTACGCCCGTAAGGACCAGGCTGAAACGAGCGTGCTGTTCGAACTGATCGCCGAAAGATACGAGCGCCGTAGCCTCCTCATCACGGCTAACCAGCCGTTCTCCGGCTGGAACGACGTGTTCCCGGATCCCGGCATGACCGTCGCTGCAATTGACCGGCTCGTCCATCATTCGACGATCTTCGAGATGAATGTCGAAAGCTACCGTCGTCGCACCGCCAGCGACAAACAGAACAGCCGGCGCCGACAATCATCCAGCGACAATCAAAAGGAAGGAGCGACAAACATGGCTGAATAACCGCCGACAATCAACCCGGTCGACCGGCCAAGATGGTTGTCGGTAAACCGGCCATCCTGCTTGACGTTATCCACTGCGGACTGCTATCCAATGCTGCTCCGAGCACGCGTTCGGTTTCATCGATAGCGAGATGGACAGGCAGTGATGCGTGTTTCCATTGAGGCATTGAAGGGGGATGAACAAGGTAAGCGCAATTTCCTATCATAATCCTCGAAGTTATGAAAATTCTTTTGCCTATTCGTAAATCGACATAAACGAGCTACCGCTTGAGGTCGCGTGCGGCGAACGCCTGATCGAACTGCCGGGCTCGCTGCACTTCATCGCTGTGCAGATAGGTTGACGTCGTCGAGATCGACGAATGGCGCAGATTGTCGCGCACCATGATTAGCTCGGCGCCTCGGGTCAGCGCATGTGACGCGTGCGTGTGGCGCATCCAGTGTGGGCTCGCGCGGCGCAGCTTCTCGGCTGTCGCGGGCCGCTCGTCCTGGATCGCATCTGCGACCAGCACGAAGAACCGCCTCAGCACGCGCCAAAGCCTTGTGCTTTCGATGTGCGCGCCGTCCCCCTCGAGGCTCGCGACGAGCGGCGTCGCCGGATTCCAGCGCGCGGGCGTGACCGGCAGGCCCCGCTGCACGAGAAACTGGTCAAGCGCTGTCCGCGCAAGCGGTGGCAATGCCACCTTGCCGCGCTTGCCACCCTTGCCGAGCACGTGCAGCCAATGATCGCCGTGCTCGTCCCGGCGAATGTCGGCAAGCGTCGCGCCGACCAGTTCGCTCGCGCGCAGGCCGGTCGCATAGCCGAAGTCGAGCAGAAACCGCAAGCGCTGCGCGGCCCGCACGCTCCAGCCATAAGACCATTCGAGGCCATCGGCCAGCGTGCGGATCAGCCGCCACTCGCCCTCGGAGAAGCCCCGCGACGCGTCCAATCCGGCGCTCGGCCCATGGCTCTTGACCTTGACGCCGGCGAACGAATTCGCGAGCACATAGCGCTGCTCGACCAGCCAGCGGAACAGTGCCGACAGGACATTCAATGCGTACGCTGCCGAGCGGGCTGACAGTGGGCCGGTAAACGGCCGCCATTCGACACTGTGCCTCGGCCGGGATGGTCCGACCCAGCGTTCGCGCGGCGTCGGCCGCCGCAGGAATGCCCGGTAGGCGATCGCGTCGTCGGTGTTGAGCGACGACAGCGCGCGGCCTCGTTCGACGATTGCCCACAGGATCAGGCGTTCCGCCTCTTTTCGGTAAGCGCGCTGCGTGGCCGCCGATTCGTGCAGCGACAGCCAGGACTGGACCGCTTCGTAGTCGTTGGACGCGTTCAGCAGACAGGCGGCCTGCGGTGCGCGGAACTGTCCGTGCGAGCCGTCGACTTCGTTCGGCACGCGCAACTGCTCCCATGGCACGACGTCTCCGGCCGGCGCCGCGACGATCAACGCCCGCGCCCGTTCGGTTAGCGCCGGATGGGCGGCAAAGAATGCCTCGATATGCCGTGCGCTCGCGACACCGAGACCATCGATTGCCGCCCACCAGCGGCGCCGGCGCGGAATCCGCACGGTCAGCTCGGCCAGCGTCCGGATGCCGTGCGCCTGCAGGGTGGCCACCGCCCGCGGCGGCAACCACCGGTCGATCTCGTCGGCGATGTGCGGCACCGGTGCTGGCAGGCTGCGCAACGTTTCGATTGCACGCGCAACGGCGTCGGCCGGCCTGGGCCCCCTTTCGCCGAATACCTCCGCCAGATCGTCGCGATGGCGGCTTGCCGCATATGCGACCAAGGCACGCCGGATGCGGCCGAGCACGCCGCGCGACGACGCGCCGGCTGCTCTTCGGTCGCCCAGATAGCGGGCGACCGCGGCCCGTGCGTCAAGGCCCGCGTACCAGGCGCGCAGCGCGGCCAGTTCGGCGTCGTCGGGAAACATGATCGGTTCGGTCTCACGCGTTTTCATGATCGGCAGTTTAGTTCAAAATGGGCAATGGACTGATAATGTTATTTATCAGTCCATCCGTATTCCGTGCACCCCAAACCGAGCCCAGAGCAGCCTGGTCTCGCCCTCCGGTCAACTCCTGAGGCATGACCTACGGGGCGGCAGCAGACGTTAAGGGTTATTCGATGCCGGCCCTCATTCGCGTGACGATGGGCGCGCGACGACGTGTGCGGGCCGGGATCGAATAACCGCTAACGCAGGCAAAGAAAATAGGCTTACCATTGGTTTTTGTGGCTTCTCACGCTGCTACAGTCCGAGGTCTTTGGAGTAGCCCCACGTATCTGAGGACACAAGGACTCTCTTAAAATACGGATAGTCTTGTGACCATCACGAAGCCTAGTCATTACGTGGAAAGCATCGAAATTTTGAGCGGACCGGAGCGTCGTCGGCGACGCACGGTGCAGGAAAAAATCGCCATCGTGCAGGAGACGTTAGCTCCGGGCGCGTCGGTATCGGCAGTGGCCCGACGGCACGGCGTCAATCCGAACCAGATGTTCGGCCGGCGCAAGCAGCACCAGGAAGGCAGCCTGGCGGCAGTCAAAGCGGGTGAGACAGTCGTCGCGGCGGCACCATCCAGGGAACTGCCTGCATGGCCCACGCTCGCCGAAAGATCCATGATCTACATGCCGTCCGTCCCAATGCGCTAACGGAAGAAGCGCTGCGCCGGATCGGCGCGCTCTACAAGATCGAGGAGCAGATCCGTGGCAGACCACCTGATGAGCGGCACAGCGTGCGCCAGGCGCGAGCGGTGGCGCTGCTCGACGACATGAAACGCTGGTTCGAAGCAACGCTCGCCACGCTTTCTGCAAAATCCGACACGACCAGGGCGATTCAGTACGCGCTGAATCGCTGGTCGGCGCTCATCTACTACTGCAGCGACGGGCGTGCGGAAATCGACAACCTGATCGCCGAGCGAGCACTGCGCGGCGTCGCCCTCGGCAGACGGAATTACTTGTTCGCCGGCGCCGACTCCGGTGGCGAACGTGCCGCCGCGATGTATAGCCTGATTGGCACGGCGCGCTTGAACGGCCTCGATCCCGAGGCGTATCTCACCTACGTGCTCGAGCGCGTCGCTGACCATCCGATCAACCGCATCGACGAACTGCTGCCGTGGAACGTGGCGTCGTCGCTACCCTCTACTGCCCACGTGGAGCCTATCCGATAGCATCGCGCTCCCGTCGTCAACGATCTACGCTACGGTGCTGGTCGAGTGCTTACCCTGTACGCAGCGGAACTTCGGGATCGCGGCGAACATGCTGGTCATGGAGGACCAGGACGCGTTCCATCGCTGCCTGCTCCTCTTCGAGCAGACACGGTCCGCTGCCATAGACGTGTCTGCCGATGGAAACAATCTCGGGTTCTTCCAGCGGTGGCAAATTCGCAGCGCCCCGAAGAGCGTTCACCGCTTCATGCTGGGCATTCCGTGCGCTGCCAGGAGTCGCGAAAGAAGCCAGTGGCCGGCGAGAGACGTTCAGCCGCGCTTGCGCACGAGCCAGTTCTCGATGTGCAGTCCGGCGATGCGCGCAAACTCGCCCTCGTTGTCGGTCACCAGCACCGCATCGAGCGCCAGCGCGTGCGCCGCAATCAGCATATCGTTCGCCCCGATCGGCTGGCCGGCGCGCTCGAGCGCCGCGCGCAGCTGCCCGTAGAAACGGTCCGCATCGCCGTTGAGTGCCATCACGGGCAGGCTCGCCAACACGCTTTCAATGCGGCCGGTGAGTTCGGCCGACCCTTTCTTTTCCGCACCGAAACGCAGCTCGGCGGCCACGATGATCGAGGTGCATAAACTGTCCGGGTCGCACTGTGCGATGCGCGCGGCACACGCACCGCGCGTATTACGCAGGGCGTCGGAAATGATGTTGGTATCGAGTAGATACAGCGGCATCAGAGCTCCACGGGCTCGGCCGGCAGATCGCCTATGTCGGGGAACCCGACGTCGAGCGGCGCCCACTGCGCCAGCAGCTCGCGCAGGGGCGTGACGGGCAGCGGCTCGATAATGAGACAGGCTCCTTCCCGCCGGATGACAGCTTCCTCGCCGGGCAGCTCCAGCTCGCGTGGGATACGGATGGCCTGGTTGCGGCCGTTACGGAACAGCCGGACGTGTCGACCTTCGATCATGGCTGACCTCGCAGTTGATTGGCATATGCCAAAGCATATGCTAAAAGAGGGCGGCGCGCAATTTCGCCTCCGCTCAGCTCGGGGCGGCTTCAGAATTCGGACAGAAAAGCTGTTGGCCTGGCGCCCATTATTCCTACTAAAACATGTTATCAAGATAATACTGGCGCACCGGTGGCCACCCTCATGGTGAGACTTTACGGGACAACCCCTTCATGCCAACCGGGGTGCCCTCAAGAAACGGATTTTTACGTACGCTAAACCGCATCGACGAACTACTGCCCTGGAACGTCGCGCCGAATCTGCCACGCTTACGTCTACGCCGGGCGCGGCTGAGCGGCACTGGGGTGCCCGGCGATCTGCAGTCTTGCGTTGCGCCAAACTACGCAGCCACCGGGCAGCGGTAAATGGCCAAACGACAGCCCATCTGGCGAACGCACCGGTGCGACTAGCCCCTCCGAACGCATGGTGGGAACAGGGGACTCGAAACTACTGGCGCGACAGGCCCCGAACGTGCACTGTGTGAGCACCCCAGCCGCAAACACGGATCGGCGCACGCTCGTGGCAGCGTCAGAGGCGCGAATCCCGGATGCGCACGCGAACTGAACCGCTTCCCCGGCCACCAGGCTCACTGACCAACAGGCGCAAATTCGAACATGAACGCCAACACCTCCTCGCCGGCGAGCGAGCCACCGCGGGCCTCACGTATCGTCGCGATCGGCGGCTCGGCCGGCGCGCTTCAGGCGCTTGGCCGGTTTTTCCGCGCGGCTAGTGTCATACGGCCCGATATCGCTTTCGTGGTCGTGGTGCATCTCGCTCCGGACGCCGAGAGTCATCTGGCCGAGTTACTGGCGCGGGCCACTCCCCTGGTCGTGTCAGTCATCGAAGACGGAGCACCGATTATGGGCGGACATGTCTATGTCATCCCGCCAAAATTCTCCGTCAGCGTTTTCCATGGACTGTTCCGGCTATCGCCCGCCGTCGGCCGGCCGGAGATTCCCATGCCAGTCGACCACCTGTTCAAGTCGCTTGCGACGGACCAGCACGAGCGCGCGATAGGCATCGTACTCACCGGCGCCAACGCAGACGGCGCAGCGGGTCTACGCCTGATCAAGGCGGAAGGCGGCATGGTGATGGCGCAGGATCCGGAAACGGCCGAGCACGGCGCCATGCCAGCGTATGCCATCGACACCGGTCTGGTTGATTACGTGCTGCCGGTGGAGGACATGCCGGCGGCGCTCATCGAGTACATCGGACGCTCGGAAGCGGTCATACTGTCAAGTTTTGCACCCGACGGCGATTCCCCCGACCTCGAGCCGGTGCTCAGAACCCTGGCGGACGCGGGTTTCGAGTTCAGGGGCTACAAGCGCGGAACTCTGGCGCGCCGCGTGGCGCGCCGCATGAGCGTCAACCGCGTCGCCAGTCTCCAGCTCTATTGCGACCTGCTCAGACGCCGGCCTGAAGAGGTCGAGGCACTCGGTCTGGACATGATGATTGGCGTCACCGAGTTTTTCCGCGACCCGCAGGCCTGGCAGGCGCTGTCCGAGCGGGTCTTGGCGCGCCTACTGGACGAACCTGCAGGTGACCAACCGTTGCGCGTCTGGATCCCCGCCTGCGCGACGGGTGAGGAAGCCTATTCGATGGCGATGCTGCTGGCCGAGGAAATCGAGAAGCGCGGCGAATTGCGAAAATTCATGATCCTTGCGTCTGACGTGAACCGCGTGGCGCTCGTGCGTGCGCGGCTGGGCATTTACGCTCCCGGCGTGGCGTTGCCGCTCGGAGAGGCGCGGCTCGAACGCTTCTTTCATGCGCGCAACGATGGCTATCAGGTCCGGCAGGAGATTCGCGAGACGATCCTGTTCACGCCACAGAACCTGATCGCCGACCCGCCGTTCTCCCGCGTCGATCTCATCAGTTGCCGCAACCTGCTGATCTATCTCGAGCCTGACGCCCAGCAGCGCGTGTTCGAACTGTTTCACTTCTCGCTCAATCCGAACCGCTTTCTGTTCCTCGGGCGCTCGGAGAGTACCGATCCCGACTCGACCCAGTTTCACGAGGTGTCCAAAGCCTGGCGCATTTACCAGCGCAGCCCCGTAGCGAGTCCCGGTGTCTCCGGCTATCGCTTTTCGACACGCACCGTGCGTCGCGAGGAGTTCCCGCCCGCGAGCCGCGTAGGTGTCCGGAACAAGGGCTACGCGGAGCTGGTGAATGCCACCTTGCTGGCCGAGCACCACGCGGCGTCCATCCTGGTCAACGCTTCGCACCAAGTCCTGTATGTGAGCGGCGCGGCGGACGAATATCTGAGCCAGCCTGCGGGCGAGCCGACCGGTAATCTCCTCGACATGACGCGCGAAGGGCTGCGCCTGAAGTTGCGGATCGCCCTGCGCCGCGCACTGGATAACAGCTCAGGGACACCGGTGAGCGAAATCGTATCGAACGCAGAGATGCCGGCAATCAAGATCACCGTGACGCGCCCGTTCGATACGGCGAATTCCGGCAAGGCCCTGCTCGTGCTGTTCGCCCGGCTGCCTGTGGTCGACCGCCCTGCGTCGCCGGTTACATCGGGAGTGGATTCGGACCTCTGGCACCTGGAGCGCGAGCTTCGCACAACCCAGGCGGCCCTTGGCGGCACGATCGAGGAACTGGAAGAAAGCAACAGCGAACTGAGGGTGTCGAACGAAGAAGTGCTTTCCATGAACGAGGAACTGCACTCGGCCAACGAGGAACTCGAAACGTCGAAAGAGGAACTGCAGGCGGTCAATGAACAGCTAAGCCAGGTGAACGCGCAGCTCGAACAGAAGCTGCACGAGCTGGAGGCGCTCAACGCGGACGTCACGAGCGTTCTGGCCAGCACGGAAATCCCGACCGTGCTGCTCGACGAGCACGGCATCATCAGACGGTTCACACCCAGTGCTGGTCGGTTGTTTGGTCTTGCGCCCGCAGATACGGGCCGCGCCATTGCCGAGGTGCTCGGCGCACCCCTGGGCGATGCGCTAATGTCGGACACGGAACACGTACTCGCCGGCCTCACCCGCTCCGCGGAAAAGGAGGTTCAGACGGCCACGGGCCTCTGGTATCTGCGCCGGATCACGCCCTATGCCGCGGCTGACGGCAGGCTGCCCGCTGGCGCAGTGCTCACGTGGATGGACATCACGCCCGTCAGACGCGCCAATGAGCGCTCGCGGCACCTGGCTGCAGTCGTGCAGGACTCCAACGATGCAGTCACGGTATTCGACCTGAAAGGCCACTTCCTTGCATGGAATCGGGCTGCCACCCGTATGTATGGCTACAGCGAGGAGGAGGCGCTGGACATGTCTGTCTCCGACCTGCAGCCGAAAGGGGCAAGACACGATCATCTTGACTTCATCCATCAGGCGTTGCATCACGAAGCGCTCCATTCCTACGAAACGCAGCGGGTCGCGAAGGATGGCCATGTGGTCGATATCTGGCTGACGATGTCGATTCTGCTGGATGATTCGGGCAACGCGGTAGCGGTTGCCTCGACCGAACGGGACATGATCGACCGCAGTGCGAGCAACGCGCAGCTCCGGGAGCGCGCGGAGCAACTCGCACTGGCCGACCGGCGGAAAAACGAGTTTCTGGCCATGCTTGCCCATGAGCTACGCAATCCACTGGCGGCGTTATATTCGGCCGGCAACCTGCTCGCGTCGGCGGCGGCCTCCGAAGCCCAGAAGACCTGGGCCGTGGGCGTGATCCAGCGCCAGGGCGCCGCCATGATGCATCTAGTGAACGATATGCTTGACATCACACGGATCACCAGCGGCAGCATTGAACTGAACCGGCGGACTGTCGCGCTGAAAACCATCGTGCAGAGTGGCATAGAGGTCTGCCAGCCTATCGTCGAAGAGCGTCATCACCGGCTGTCGGTCTCGCTGCCCGACGTCCCCCTCTTTCTCTACGCGGACCCAACCCGGCTCTCGCAGGTCATCGAGAACATCGTGATCAATGCGGCCAAATTCACTGCGCCCGGAGGATCCATCGAGCTGCGGGCGACCGCCACGGCTCATCGCTTGTCGCTGAGTATCAAGGATAACGGGCGAGGCATTCCGCCGGACATGATCGGGAGCCTGTTTGACATGTTCGTTCAGGGTCCCGCATCCGACGCACCGCGCCATCGCGGGCTGGGTGTTGGCCTGTCCATCGTCAGGCGCCTGGTCGAACTGCACGGCGGATCGGTCCGTGCGCTCAGCGACGGTCGCACCGGTAGCGAGTTTATCGTCGACCTTCCGCTAGATACGACGTCGCCCACCATCGGGCGCGACGCGATGCCAGTACCGGCCACCGCGCTTCCTAAACGGATTCTCATCGTTGACGACAACGCAGACGCGGGCGAAGCGCTTGCGACGCTGTTGACCATCGCGGGACACGAGGTGAAGACCTGCCTCGACGGTGCTTCGGGCATCGCCATGACGGCGAGCTTCGACCCGGAGGTCATCCTGCTCGACATTGGATTACCCGACATGGACGGCTATGAAGTCGCGCAAAGATTGCGCGCCGCAGATACGGGACGGCACATGACATTGATCGCACTCACGGGGTACGGGCTGCCTGTGGATCGTAGTCGGTCAGCCGCGGAAGGATTCGACCATCACCTAACCAAGCCGGTCGATCCCGAAGACGTGGTTCGACTGTTGGCCGCACCGACCTGAGTCGCTCGACAGGGCGGCCGATGATGCACCGGCCGCCCTCTGACTCTGCGCGATGTCTCCTGCGCTATATGTTGCCCATCGTGAGAGACAAGTCAGGAACGCACAATAGGCAGGGTGCTGGGAGCCGCCTGCACGCGCGAAATGGTCCCTTCTTCGGAGCAAGCCGATTCGCTACATCTGCGGACCAGTCAAAGGCGTCGTCATTTCTGCAGCGGCGAGTCTGCTCGCAATTGAAGAAGTGCTGGAAAAGCTGGGTAGTCTGCAGTTCCGCCTCCGCGGTGAGATAACGAGAGAGGTGGATAGCTGGCTTGCCGAAGCTGCACGATTGAGCCGGTGCACCTGCGAGCGATGCAGCGAGCCAGCGACGTTGCGTGGCCGCGAGGATGGCCGCGTACTGATCCTCTGCCCAGCCTGTGCGGCGGCGATGGGCTACATCGTTGAATGACGCGGCACCGACACGGCCTTTCATCATGAATTCACGGACGATGTGCCATGCCACAATTTATTGAACACATTGACGCAATTGCGCGGAAGCCCAAGCGGGACGTCCTTTATCTCGAGTTTCTGAAGGCGCAGCGCGCCTCACCGCTTGGACTACCGGCCTGCGGCCGTCGCGATCTGCGCGATGGCGGAAACCAGGCATATGATGAAGAAGATCAGTGCCCGCAAGGCGTGTCGGTAATGCACGCAAGCGCCACGGGAGGAACATCCCTACGCACAGTTTCATGCGAATCGCCGGGCTCCGGGCGAAGTACTCGCAGTCCCCTAGTGGCTGCGGCCGCTCCCTTCGAGTCATCAAGACGTTGGGTTACCAGCGACCAATTTCCCTCTGGCATTTGCCATTCGTGGTAAGCGCAACGACACAGCACGTTACCCGATTCAAAGTGCATCGAGCCCGTCTTCCTCAACGAGGCCGTGGCGCATCGCGTAGCGGACAAGCGCCGCGTCGCTGGCAAACCCCATTTTTTTCAGAACGTTCGTCCTGTGGGTGCCGATGGTCTTGGTGCTCAAACCAAGCTTTTGGGCTATCACGGTTCGCGATTCGCCTGCCGCAATCCGGAGAAGTATCTCCAATTCCCGCGCCGATAGCCGCTGGTGAGGCATCGCTGAAGCCGTGTCGCTTAAGCCTTGGGCAAACTGGTTGGCCACCGCAAGACTGACGTACACGCCACCTGCGGCAACCCGTCGGGCTGCATCGATGAAATCCACGGGCGAACACGCCTTTGTGATATAGCCCGACGCACCGGCTTTGAATGCACGGGCGGCATACGATTCCTCCGCTTGCATTGTTACAACGAGAATACGCAGGGAGGGATTCGTAGTCTTGATCAGAGGAATAAGATCAAGGCCGTGGACACCCCGCATCGACAGACCCAGCGTCAGGAGGACAGCGTCGGTGATTCTCGCAAGCGCCAGCGTGCTGGCACCATCAAAAGCTTCACCGACAATATCGAAGCCGCCACTGGCTTGCAGGGTCTGCCGCAAGCCTTCGCGTACGACGCCATGGGCGTCAGCTATCGCCACATTTATCACTAAAACTCCAAGGAGAGCGGTTTGTGCCCCCCTTGAGCATGCTCCGGGGGATACGCATGTCGAGCGCCAATTTGTAATAAGCGACGCGTTCCGGTTTTCCATACCGGACGTGTCAATCTCGCTGTGGAACACCTCGGCTTTGGTAATTGCTGCCTGCATAGCAGGCGTTATCGAAGCGTTCCGCAATCGGGCAACGTCTTTTTTGGAGCGGAACAGCAGGCGACCACAGACGCCGGCCGATTTCTCTTTCTAGCCGGGGATAAGCGCTCTTTTATCGGTTTGGGGCGCGTCCCCCTCCCGAAAAGCTCGCCCTAACGTCGACCACCATTGACGTGACTGCGTCCGGTGTCCCAAGCACGGGACGGCTGCACTCCGGACCGTGCACCCCTGGAAGCCGAATATGCGCTGTACAAATCCGCCAGTACGCGTAGTATGGGTCTGCCGATATGCCTGCCCGCGTTTTCTGCAGTTCCGCAGCTGTCTTGTCGGGCGGCAGGGGCTCGCCACTTTTCACTGAAGACCGTGCAACACGGTCGATCACATCGGTACGCGATGTCGTCGCTCACGTTTCCCGCTCTTCCTTTTCCCGCACGATGACGCGACGGGAAAGGCTCGCCACGACTACGGGTTCCCGTTCCGTCCGGGGCTAAACGTTTCACGGTGATATATCTGCATATGCTTCCCGGTGCGGGCGTGGGCACAACTACGAGGAAGGATTCTAGGCAGGTGTGCGTATCAACAGCCGCACGGCTCGACGGAGTATTGCGCAGCCGTGCGTTTTGATTCCGGCGAATCCGTCCGTTGAGGTGCGCTGCGGACACGCGTTGCGCGTCGACGGCGTTCGCGAAACATTTTGGCAATACCTGCTTGGGGTGCGGACGGCGAGCCGGTAATGCGTTCACGAGAGGGCCATCCCGTAAGGGTTGACCACGATCAGTTTTTCAATCGATGTACCTAAGCAGCATTTGCGATCGGCAACGTGAGCAAATGGCGGCCAGGGAAGAATAGCCGGCATGCGCTCCTACCACGAACTGGAACTTGAGCTGTTGCATATCAAGGCGGTAGTTTCGCTCCTCGAGCGGACACAACCGTATCTGTCACTTCGAACGCCGGTCGCCAATCCCGCGTATTGGAAGGCCCGGCTTAAAGCTATAGTCGACGATCTTCCTCGCGATGCCGCCCTGGAAAAGCGGGCCTTCGACCTGCTCGCTCGCGTCCATCAACTTCGAACCGGCAAGTCATAGGGTGAACACTCGTGGCACGCCGTGGATGCTGCGCCGATGGCGTGACGTTGGCGTCCGCAGGGGCACACTCGGCGTTCCGCGCAAGTCTGCGCAACATTCATCAGCATATTCCGGGTCAAGTTTCGCAGCACGACCAGGGGCGTCGACTACTCGCCCAGCTGTACGCACGGGCATTCTCCGCCGGGCTATCCATCCGGGCCTCAAGATTCGCCTCGATAAAGTCTGGCAGGCTCGTTCGTTTTCTCCATGGGTACGGAGTTTGCGCGCAGGCTCCTACATCCTGCCATTGCGGACGAGATGCGCAACGACGGCCATCGGGCAGTGAGTCTTCCGCTGCCAGCCAACTGCGAGGCACACCTTCGCCATGAAATCCTTCCCCGGCACAACACGCTGGACGGCGCGCACCGTACAGCATGCAGCAACGCACACCAACCGCCGGCTGCTCGTCGTCGACGATTATCGTCCCGGCGCAGAGTCACTCACGACAGTACTCTCACTGGCAGGCTATGACGCACAGTGCGTTCTGGACGGCTCAGCGGCGCTACTTGCAGTCGCCGCACAAATGCCGGACATCGTTGTACTGGACATCAACATGCCGGGCATGGACGGCTACACGGTGGCACGAATCCTTCGCCACGACGTTACGGCCCAGCACCTCGTCATTGTCGCCTTTACCGCGCAGGACGAGCGTACGGTTCGCTCCGACGGTGTGGCCTCAGGCTTCGACGCCTACTGCCAGAAGGGGGCAGCACCGGGGCCGCTTCTGCGACTGCTTGAACAGATTCAATGACCGGGCTGGAATTTCCGCAATTAACCTGACAAGGGATGCGCCAGTATCGCTGGGGCGGCGCGCGCCCGCTGACCATTTCCCTTTGTTACCTCATCTTCACGGGTGGACTCGAAGCCTGATTCGTACGTACGGCGGCCGGTCACTGATCCGCCGCGCGCAATGTCGCGGTCGGAGTCGCCTTGCCGCATGCGGACAAGGACTTGGCGATATTCAAACAATTCGAACCTCCTGTTGACCATGCACGCTCCGCTCAAAAAGAACGGAGCGTACCGACCTGGAAAGTTCGAGCCGCGCCTGTGTCCCGGAAACACTGGCGCCTACACGCCGATCACAGATTGGCTCCATAGCGGCGATCCATGACGGAAGCGGAACTGTCAGAACTCATGGAGCGGTTCGCGCACGTCGAGACGTGCACGAGCAACGCGCCTTGGTGCTCGACGGCTGCTTGCCAGAACGCGAGGTGTGGATGGCCGCCGCGCCGATTGCGGTGAAGGTGCCGAAGGTGCCGAAGGTGCCGAAGGTGCCGAAGGTGCCGAAGGTGCCGAAGGTGCCCGATCGACCAGGATCGGGCGTAAAGTTCAATTCGTCCATCGTGCCGCGTTACGTGAGGAAGTCGCTTCAGTCAATCGAAATTGAATATCTCGTCTGTGGGCCGCCTTTATACAAGCTTCTGGCTAGTCCCATAATCCTGTCGCGATTGCGGTCGAAGACTGCGAGCAACTCGGACTCATCCAAACCCGTACCAGGGCTCAGCTTCGTCAGCATTGCGTCGTCGACGAGAAAGGCAATCTCGCGAGCGTTGTCGTAACCCCAGAAGCACACACAATGTCTAGACGTGTCGTGGATACGACTGGGATTCGGAAAGTTGATAACTCCATTCCCTGTTCCCATCTCGTTACCGCCTGCTGTCATATCGCCACTTGCTGGCGTTAACATCAAGGAGGGCGTCATTCTCGCGTCGCCTCCGGGCGCGCTCGCTTTCCGCCTTCTCCAGTGCAGCAGCACGCACCTTCTGTGTGATGAAAAAGTCACCTTGCTTGATGGGTGACGCTGAATACCCGCCAGTTCGTTTGAGCATGCTAGCTCCAAGAAGCTAAAGTTAAAGGGTTCGATGACCGGCCGGTTGCGGGCGGCTGCTCGCAGTTCGAAACGCAAACAATCGCTTCGCAATGCTGATCGGGTTTGCGCTCTTGTGAGCGGATCGCGCTATAGCACCAACCGACTCATCAAATCGGTCGGATTGAACATTCGTGGAGGAAATTTCCGGTCGCCGGATGAAGCCGGTCGAACAAGACGTGGCGAACACGGCAGGCATGACGCACGAAACGTGTGGTCGGACGTCTTTCGTCGGTAATCGTCACGGTGTTTTCTTGTCAGGACACCATATTGGCTGCAGACATCTCGCGGTGCCGATGCTGAACCGAAGGCTCCGTACGTCGAACCCATTGAGAGTGCGCTCTTTGGATCAGCAATGCAAGCTCGATTGCAAACGCTTACCGCTACCGCCGCCGGCATGCTCTGCGAATTGCGGTGAGGTCTCGTAGCCAATTTAATCCGTACGCTTGTCGGCGGGATGATGCGGTCCGGTCCCAGAGAGCAGTCGTTGTGCGGTCTCACCACCAGACGGGAAGGCGGGCAGGACGCCCGCTCCCCCTTTTGCGCCGCGCGAGATTTGGATTGCGCAGCAATGGCATTGAGCGCATTGTGGAGCCGACAAGTGCTACGCCTGAACACGCGGCAGGAATTCCCGCTGCACCGCGATCCATGTGCCCAAGGTCCAAGGGAGTTCTTGTCCGCCGTGACGGTTGTCCCCTTCGGTCCGCAGGGGACAAGATCGGGCGCTACTCAACGGTGTTTGGTACGGCAAGTCCCACCACCCTGGACGAGTCCGTCGATTTCGCGATGCAATGCGGCAAAGACGTCATCGCCAGGAAGGTGCTGCCGACCGGACTCCGACACGCCGAATATCCTGTCAGCCGACAGATCGAGGAGAGCAGGTCATGGAATATCCACTTTATGTGCGCCGCGATGGCTACACCGGCTTTCGCGCCAGCTTTCCCGATCTTCCACTCGTCGATGCCCGAGGCGATTCGTTGGGCGAACTGATGAGCAATGCGCAGGAGATGGTCGAGTTGATGTACGACCGCAGCGCACAGCTCATACCCGTACCTACCTCCAGTACATCCGAATTGCATGCACTCGACATGGACGACGGGGAAGGGATCTGGATGTTTATCGACATCAATCTGGCGCGGGTTACCTCGGAAGCTGTGGGCATTCAATTCAGCCTGCTTGAGAGTCTGTTGCAGCAAATCGATGCGGCGGCAAAGGAACGTCATATGACGCGTTCGGCGTTCATCACGCTGGCTGCAGTACATGAGCTTGAGAACCGATAGGGATGGCAGTCGTCACGGGGCCTGTACACCGCGGGTCTTTGTCGACGAGCACGTTACCGGCAATCGCACTGCGAGCACCGGCATCCTTGGGCAAGCCACGACGCGGAGGCCGCGCGAGTAAGCCCAGAGCCTGCATGAGTCGTTTAATCCGATGATGGCCGTAGTGACAGCCTAAAGCCAGCACGTCGCGCCAAACGCGGCGAGCACCATAGATCCGGTCGCTTGCCATGAAGCTTTGGCGAATCTGTTCGCCAAGAATCTGGTCATCCCGGCGACGCTTGCTCGATGGCCGCGTCAGCCACGCATAGAAGCTGCTACGCGAGACACCGAGCGCATCGCACATCAGACTCACAAGCCAGATACCCCGTGTTTCGCCATGAAGCCGAATTTCACATCGACTCCCTGACGAAGAAGGCGTCCATGAAACCGGCAGCAGCCCAAACAGAGTGGCTAAAGATAGGCATCAGCGGTTCGCTGAGCGCAGCAGAAAACGCGACTATGCAGGGTGCCCGCAAACGCGGGCACCAGTCGCCTTACAGCGGCTTGATATTTGCTGCCTGCAGTCCTTTTGGACCGCGTTTCGTTTCGTAGCTAACCTTCTGGTTTTCAGCCAGGGTCTTGAAACCTTCGCCGCTCACTTCCGAGAAGTGGGCGAATAGATCCTCCCCGCCTGCGTCGGGGGTAATGAACCCAAAGCCTTTGCTATCGTTAAACCACTTTACAGTACCGGTATCCATAACATTCCTTAAGAAAAATATGTGTCAGCTCCAATGGTGGAGTGTCCGAAGAGTCAAGGAGTGAGAGGACAACGAATACCGCTGACGCAGCGAGCCATTGATGAGCAGCAATCGACTTTCTTGAGCTTCGTGTCTCACCATACGCTGATGACTGTAGTCAAGCAAGAAGAATGCGAATACGCGGTTCATCCTGTTAGCTGCCGTCGCGCATGCCGTGCCGTGACGCGTATCGGTGCAGCGCATTGCACGCCACGTCCGACGCGCATCCTCGCTGGCTCGCACGGTCTGCCCCCTTTCCTGCAGGCTTGTGAAAATAGATCGCGACAGAATCGGAAAACGCGCCCAGAATGAATAACAAGGCGGTCGCTTTCGCGGTCGAAGTAATTGGAGAAGCATCATGGCAAAGGGGCAACAACGCGGCAATCGCGAGGCTAAAAAGCCTAAACAACCCAAAAAAGTGCCGTCTCCCGAAACGGATGTATCCTGGACGACAGCCCGGAAAAGTTCCGCGACCAGTTCACCAATGAAAAAGAAATAGCAAGCCAACACCTGATGGCGCAGACCGGGATCTGTGCCTCCTGATCTCATCTTACGCCGGCACCGTCTGTTGCAGAGCCATACAGATTGGCCCAAGGGCCGGCTTATTTCTCTTTGCTACCGGATTTGTCGCCCGACACACGCGACTGACCGCACGCGCCGTAGAGCCGGAGTTCGTCCTACCGGCAATCCGTCCTCGCGCCCACGGAACATCGTAACGATGGTGTCCGGCACGCCTTTCAACGACATCGCGCGGGGCGTTTTGCCCTGCCCGCTCAAGTCACCTCACCACAAAAAGGATGGCGTCGGTGCACACATTGCTTCAGTACGCGATACGATTTCGCTCGCGCTCGCCGCCCTGGATAGACACCGCGCCGGTGCGCGCTGAATTGTTTGGCGTAGAACGCCTCGAACAGCACGCGCAAAGCCTCGCCGCCGCGCAACCGGTGACGAAAAAGCCGCCCGCCGTATTGGCGCTGCACACACGGCTAGACGACAACGCTGCCGTCCTGCTCGCAGCTTACCGGGCGAGCGCCACAGAACTGGGCAGTGGCCGGGACGTAGAGCCTGCGGCCGAATGGCTACTCGACAACTATCACCTGGTCGAAGAGCAGATCCGCGAGATCCGCGACGACCTCCCGTCCGGCTACTACCGTCAGTTGCCAAAACTTGCCGCGGGTCCGTTCGCCGGCTATCCGCGTGTATTCGGGCTTGCGTGGGCGTTCGTGGCCCACACCGACAGTCACTTCGACCCACAGGTGCTACGCCGTTTCATCGACGCCTATCAACGGATTCAACCGCTGACGATCGGCGAATTGTGGGCGGTGGCGATCACGCTGCGGATCGTGCTGATCGAGAACCTGCGACGTCTAGCCGACGAGATGACCGCAGCCCGCACCGCACATGCCGATGCCGACGCGCTCACCGAGCGTCTGCTCGAATCCGGCAGCGCGCGTTCCGCACTGGAAGTGGATATCGCCGCGCGTTCATTGAGCACGCTGTCGGAACCGTTTGCAGCGCAACTCGCCAAGCGCCTGCGTGATCAGGATCCGCGCACCACGCCGGCGCTGGGCTGGCTGGAAGATCGGCTGAAATGCCAGGGCCTTTCCATCGATGAGGTCGTGCAGCACGCGCAGCAACACCAAGGCGCGGCGAACGTCACAGTGCGCAACGTGATTACCAGCATTCGCCTGATTTCCGACATCGACTGGACGGAGCTGTTCGAGAGCATGAGCCTTGTCGACGCGCGGTTGCGTGCGGGCAGCTCGTTCGGCACGATGGATTTTCCCACGCGTAATCTGTACCGCAGTGCGATCGAGCAACTGGCGCGCGGCTCATCCGCGAATGAACTCGACGTGACCGATCTCGCCCTGCAGGCGGCGCAAGCGGCGATTGCAGAGGCGGGCGATACAGCGCGCGCGGGACGTGCGGGGGAGCCTGGCTATCACCTGATCGCCGAGGGCCGACGTGCGCTCGAACACGCATTGGAATTTCGACCGCCGCCGCGTCTGCGGATGACGCGATTCAGTGCCCGTCTCGGCATTGGTGGCTACGTCGGTACGATCCTTGCAGTTGCCGCGATGCTGGTGGCGCTGGCCTTGCAGGCTCTGTGGGCGCAGTGGACCTCACAGCCTCAGGGCACCGACGCGTGGATACTCGCGTCGTTTGCCGTATGCGGATTCCTGCCCGCCACGGAGATTGCGACCGCGCTCGTCAATCGCGCGGTGACATGGTGTTCCGGCGCAATCACGTTACCCGGGCTCGAACTGACGGGGGGCGTGCCGTCATCGCTGCGTACACTGGTTGCCGTGCCGACGCTCCTGACAAGCGAGACCGAGTTGCGCGAGCAGATCGAACGTCTCGAGGTGCATCATCTCGCGGGCGCTGGCGGCGACCTGTCGTTCGCCTTGCTGGCTGACGGGCTCGATGCCGATGAGCAAGAGCTGCCCGGCGATGCGCCTCTACTCGCCGTCGCAGCCGACGCCATCGAAGAACTGAACAGCCGGCACGGACGGGGTCCCGGCGGTAGCCGTTTCCTGTTGCTGCACCGCCGTCGCGTGTACAACGCGAGCGAGAACAAATGGATGGGCTGGGAACGCAAACGCGGCAAGCTGCACGAACTCAACCGGCTGCTGCGTGGCGCGACCGACACGAACTTTGTGCCCATCGCGGGGCGCGCACCGCAGGTGCCGTCGGGCGTGCGCTACGTCATCACACTCGATGCCGACACGCGTTTGCCGCGCGACACCGCGCTGCGCCTGATCGGCAAGATGGCACATCCGCTGAACCGGCCGCAATTCAGTGAAATCGGGCAGCGCGTGGTTAGCGGCTACGCGATCATGCAACCCCGTGTAACACCATCGCTGCCCGTTGGCCAGGAGGGTTCGCTTTATCAGCGCGTTTTCTCTGGTCCAGGAGGAATGGACCCCTATGCAGCAGCCGTATCCGACGTCTATCAGGACCTCTTCGGCGAGGGTTCGTTTACCGGTAAAGGCATCTACGACGTCGACGCGTTCGAAGCGGCATTACGTGGCCGCGTGCCGGAAAACGCCCTGCTCAGTCACGATCTGTTCGAGGGCATCTTTGCGCGTGCGGGCCTCGCCTCGGATGTCGAGGTAGTCGAGGAAGTGCCATCACGTTACGACGTCACGGCCAAGCGCCAGAATCGCTGGACACGCGGCGACTGGCAGTTGCTGCCGTGGATCGTTGGGCATCGAGGCCGTGCACAACCAGCAATGCCGTCCATCGGACGCTTCAAGATGCTCGACAATCTGCGCCGCTCGCTGCTCGCCCCTACGATGGTTGCTGCGTTGGCGCTGTGCTGGTTGATGCCGGTGCGCGCCGGTCTTGCGGGAATCCTGGCATTGTCAGCCGTGCTCGCGGTTCCCGCGCTCCTGCCTACACTATTCGCAATCCTGCCGCGGCGTGCCGGAATTCGCCTGCGCAATCACTTCCGCGGGCTCGCTGCCGACATGCGGCTTGCCGCGCTGCAAATCGCTTTATCGGCGGCGTTTCTCGCCGATCATGCATGGCGTATGGCCGATGCGATCGTCCGGACGCTGGTGCGCTTGTTCATCACGCATCGCCGCCTGCTCGAATGGACGACGGCGGCGCAGTCGAAGGCCAGCCCGCGCCTCGATCTGCCCGGCTTTTATCGACAAATGACCGGCGGTATCGCGCTCGCACTCGCGTTATGCACCGGCGCGCTGGCCGTCGAGCCGACGCATTGGCCGCTCGTGCTGCTGTTCGGGTCGCTGTGGCTGGCCGCACCAATGCTTGCATTGTGGTCGAGCCGTTCGCCGGCGATCGCGGGGCGATTTGCGATGTCCGATGCGGATGCCCAGGGACTGCGCCTGATCGCGCGCCGCACATGGCGTTTCTTCGAGACCTTCGTTACGCCGCTGGAAAACATGCTGCCGCCGGACAATTTCCAGGAAGACCCGAAGCCAGTCATCGCGCAGCGCACGTCGCCGACCAATCTCGGACTGTATCTGCTGTCGGCCGTCGCCGCACGCGATTTCGGTTGGGCAGGGACAACAGAGACCGTCGACCGCATCGAAGCCGCATTCGCGTCAATGCAGAAACTTCCGCGTTTCAAGGGTCATTTCTATAACTGGTACGACACGCGAGATCTGCGGGCTCTCGCGCCCGCGTATGTTTCGTCGGTCGATAGCGGCAATCTCGCCGGGCATCTGATCGCGCTCGCCAATGCGTGCGAAGAATGGCTGCAAGCGCCACTTGCGCCGGCTGCGAGGCCCGGAATACGCGACAACCTGCAACTCGCGCGCGAGGCCGTCGACGCGCTGCCGGCGGCAAATGCGGAGCATGGCAAACGGCTCGTCGAGATCTTTGAAGAAATCGATACGCACCTGCGTGGCCCGCAGATGCTTGACGCCTTGTCGCCGTCGCTGATCCGGCTAACGCAGAAAGCCGCGCAGACGACCCGCGCGATCATGCCGGCCGGCGGCGACGACAGTTATGCAGATCTGATGTTCTGGATCGAATCCTTGCGTCGCAGCGTGAGTGAACACAGCCGCGATCGACGACAATCGGGCGCCGTGCCGCAGCTTCTGCCAGCACGTCTGCGCGCTCTTGCCGACACGTCGCGCGAGATGGCGCTCGGCATGGACTTCGCGTTTCTGCTCGATCCGGACCGCAAGCTGCTGTCGATCGGCTATTCGCGGGCGGATAACAGCCTCGATGCGAACTGCTATGACCTGCTTGCCTCCGAAGCGAGGCTCGCAAGCCTGCTTGCGATCGCGAAGGCAGACGTGCCCACGCGTCACTGGTTTCGCCTCGGCCGCGCGGCGACACCGGTCGGCAAGGGTTCTGCACTGATTTCGTGGTCGGGGTCGATGTTCGAGTATCTGATGCCGTCGCTGGTCATGCGCGCGCCGGTCGGCAGTCTGCTCGAACAGACCAGCCGTCTGGTCGTGGAACGGCAGATGTCATACGCGCGATCGCTCGACATGCCATGGGGCATCTCGGAGTCCGCGTACCAGGCCCGCGACATCGACTTGAACTATCAGTATTCGAATTTTGGCGTACCTGGACTCGGCCTGAAGCGCGGTCTCTCCGAAAACCGCGTAGTCGCACCTTACGCGACGGGCCTCGCAACCATGGTAGCCCCACGGGCCGCCCTCAAGAACTACGCGCAACTCACGAGACTTGGCGCCTTGGGCCGCTATGGCTTTTACGAGGCACTCGATTTCACCCGCGCACGACTGCCCGACGGCGAGCGCTTCGCGATCGTCCGCAGTTTCATGGCTCACCACCAGGGCATGACGATCGTCGCGATTGCCAACACCTTGCTCGATGCGAAGATGCGCGCGCGCTTTCATCGCGAGCCGATGATCCAGGCGAGCGAACTGCTGTTGCAGGAACGCATGCCGCGCGACGTCGCAGTGGCCCATCCGCGCGCCGAGGAAGTGAGCACGTCCGCAGCGGACGCTGGCACGATGTCGCCGACGGTACGTCGCGTCGCCGAAACGATGGCCGCCAACGGGCCGCCGATTACGCATTTGCTGTCCAACGGACGGTATGTTGTGATGCTCACCGCCACAGGCGCCGGTTACAGCCGCTGGCGCGAAATCGCGATCACGCGCTGGCGCGAAGACGCGACCCGCGACCATTGGGGCTCGTTTATCTTCCTGCGCGATACGCTCGGCTCACAAGTATGGTCTGCCAGCGCGCAACCGGTCGCTTCCGAACCCGAATACGGCGACGTCGTGTTCGGCGAAGATCACGCGGAATTTACCCGTCGCGACGGATCGCTAATCACCACGGTGGACGTGCTGGTGTCCGGTGAAGCAAACGGCGAAGTGCGTCGTGTCTCGCTCGCGAACAGCGGGCGCAGCACACGCGAAATCGAACTGACCTCATACGCCGAACTCGCGTTGGCTACGCCGGCAGCCGACAACGCGCATCCCGCCTTTTCGCGGATGTTCGTGCAGACCGAGCATCTTGCCGAATTCGCGGCGCTGGTGGCAACGCGGCGTCCGCGTTCACACGACGATGCCGAGGTGTGGGCCGCGCATTTTGCCGTCGTCGAAGGCGAGATCGTTGCCGAACCGCAGTACGAAACGGATCGGCTACGCTTTCTGGGCCGCGGGCGCAATGCGCGCTCAGCCGCATCGATCGCCGACGACCAGCCGCTCTCCAATACGACCGGTACTGTGCTCGACCCGGTCTTCTCGCTGCGCTATCGCGTGCAGGTTCCACCCGGCAAGGTCGTGCGCGTCACGTTCTGGACGGTGGTGGCCGAGTCGCGCGCACAGTTGCTCGATCTGATCGACCAGCATCACGACCGCAGCGCGTTCGACCGCGCTAAAACGCTCGCATGGACGCAAGCTCAGGTGCAATTGCGCTACCTCGATGTGGACGCAGAAGAGGCGGCGGACTTTCAGCGGCTCGCGGCGCCGCTACTGTATGCCGACGCACGCTTCAGGGCGACACCCGGGGCCATCGTGCGCGGCGCCGGTCCGCAGTCGGCCTTGTGGCCGCACGCAATTTCGGGCGATCTGCCGATCGTGCTGCTTCGCATCGGCGATATCGAAGATATCGCGCAAGTCCGGCACCTATTGAAGGCACACGAATACTGGCGGATGAAGCGGCTGGCAGTCGATCTCGTGATCGTCAATGAACGGGCTTCGTCTTATATCCAGGAGTTGCAGGGCGCGATCGAAACCGCGGTGCGGAGCAGCCAGTCGCGACCGCGCTTTGACGGCGAACTCGCGCAGGGTTCCGTCTATGTGTTGCGCGCCGACCTGATGAGCGTCGAGACCAGGGCACTGCTGCTTTCGGCCGCGCGTATCGTGCTGTTGGCACGCCGCGGGGCGATCGCTGCGCAGCTTGCCTACCTGTCGCAAATGCCGGCACGGGCATCCGCGCCGCGCCGGCAAAAAAAACCGCGGTCGGCATCCGCGCCCGCGCCTGCCGATATGTCCGCCGTGCCGACGCCGGGCGCCGGGCTCGAATTTTTCAATGGCCTGGGCGGCTTCGGCAGTGACGGCCGGGAATACGTGACCGTGCTCGCAGCGCAGGCCAGCACGCCCGCGCCGTGGATCAACGTGATCGCCAACCCCGGCTTTGGGTTCCAGGTCGCGGCAGAGGGCGCCAGTTACACGTGGGCCGAAAACAGCCATCAAAACCAGCTCACGCCGTGGTCGAACGACCCGGTGGAAGACCCCGTCAGCGAAGCCATTTACGTGCGCGACGAAAGCACCGGCGACGTATGGACGCCCACGGCGAATCCGATTCGCGACGGGGGGATCTACATCGCACGTCACGGCTTTGGTTACAGCCGCTTCGAGCACGAAGCGAACGGTATCGCACTCGACCTGCTGCAATACGTACCGTGTGCCGATCCGTTGAAGATCAGCAGGCTGACATTACGCAATCTGTCCGCCCGCCCACGGCGGCTATCGGTCACGGCATGGCTCGAATGGGTGCTCGGTACCTCGCGCGGTGCATCGGGGCCCTTCGTCGTGACGGAAATCGACGCGCTCACGGGGGCGATGCTGGCGCGCAACCCATGGAATATCGCATTCGGTACACGCGTCGCATTCGCGGACCTGGGCGGCCGGCAAGCGGCCTGGACCGCGGATCGCACCGAATTCCTCGGCCGCCTCGGCGACCCAACCGCACCTGCGGCATTGACCGGCAACGTGCCGCTGTCCGGCGCGACCGGTGCCGGACTCGATCCATGCGCGGCCCTGCAGACTTTCATTGATCTGGGCGCATACGAAAAGGTGGAGGTGATCGCATTCGTCGGCCAATGCGCATCCGTCGCCGATGCACGGGCATTGATCGAACGTTATCGCGCGGCGGACCTCGACGCTGTCCTCGCCGAAGTGACATGCCATTGGCAGAACGTGCTGGGCGCCGTCCAGGTCAGGACGCCGGATCGGGCGATGGATCTGATGCTCAACGGCTGGCTGCTGTATCAAACGCTCGCGTGCCGGGTCGAAGCGCGCTCGGCGTTCTATCAGGCGAGCGGCGCGTATGGCTTTCGCGACCAGCTGCAGGACACGATGGCACTAACACATGTGCGGCCTCTCGACACACGGCAGCATTTGCTGCGCGCCGCATCCCGGCAATTCGTCGATGGCGACTTTCAGCATTGGTGGCTGCCGCACTCGGGGCAAGGTGTGCGCACACGGATCTCCGACGACCGCGTGTGGCTCGCCTACGCGGCTGCGACGTATATCGGCTGCACGGGCGATCGAGCCGTGCTGGACGAGGTCGTGCCCTTCCTCGACGGCCCCCTGCTGCAGCCCGACGAGCACGACGCCTTCTTTCAGCCGATGCTCGCGGAGGAGTCTTCCTCGTTATTCGAACATTGCGCACGCGGTCTGGATCAATGCATCGAATTGACCGGTGCGCACGGTTTGCCGTTAATCGGCACCGGCGACTGGAACGACGGGATGAACCGCGTCGGCGCAGACGGCCGTGGAGAAAGTGTCTGGCTCGGCTGGCTGCTGGTGCGGACCATTGAGCTATTCGCGCCGTTCGCCGCATCGTACGATCCGGCGCGTAGCGAGCGCTGGCACGCGCATGCGCTGTCGGTGCGCGAGGCATTGGAGCGTGACGCTTGGGACGGCGAATGGTATCGTCGTGCGACTTTCGACGACGGCAGCTGGCTCGGTTCGAGCACCAACGAAGAATGCCGGATCGATTCGATTGCGCAATCGTGGGCTGTACTGTCGGGCGCGGCAGATCCGCATCGCGCGCGGCTTGCGATGGCGGCGCTGGACAAACACCTGATCCGTCCGGATGACGGGATTGCGCTGCTGTTCACACCGCCGTTCGACAAGTCATCGCACGATCCAGGCTATATCAAGGGCTACCCGCCGGGACTGCGCGAGAATGGCGGCCAGTATAGCCACGCGGCGATGTGGGCGATCTTCGCGTTCGCGAAGATAGACGACGGCAACCGGGCTGCGGGTTTGTTTTCGCTGCTCAACCCGGTCAATCACGCGCGTACGCCGATCGAGACCGAACGCTACAAGGTCGAGCCCTACGTGGTCGCAGCCGATGTCTACTCAGTTGCGCCTCATGTCGGGCGCGGCGGCTGGACCTGGTACACAGGGTCGGCTGGATGGATGTACCGCGCGGGGGTCGAGGGCATTCTGGGAATTCGCAGGGAAGGGAATTTTCTGGTGGTGAATCCGAGTATTCCAGACTCGTGGCCGGGCTTTGAGGCAACGATCTGCGTGCATTCGACGCGCTACGACATCCACGTGGAATCTGTCCCGGGAGATCGTGCTACGCACATTGTGCTCGACGGTCAGGCTGTTGAGTGCTGTGGCGAAGGCGTGTACGTGCCACTCGATGCCGGCGCGCACAGGCTGTCAATGTCGTTGCGCTCGGGTGTAGCCGAGGAAGTGGAGTCGCGCGAGCCGACCGTGTAACGCGCGCGGGGCCATTCACATGACGCCCCGTTATGAGGATCGACTCTCAAAACATACGAACGTCAAACTTCGAGGCGTCTGCGAATTGCCTGCAGTTCCCGGCGCCGGCTTGCGGTCGATTTGGGATAAGTCATCTTAAGCGACTCGAGTGCGTCCAGTATGATCCGGGAGACGATCAGCCGTGTATTTTTCTTGTCGTCGGCGGGCACGACGTACCATGGGGCACATCGGGTACTGGTTGCGGCGAGGCATTGCTCATACGCCCTCCTGTACTGGTTCCAGAATTTGCGCTCGTCGATATCCGCTGCACTGAGTTTCCAGTTCTTGTCCGGATCGTCGATGCGGTCCAGAAAGCGACGGCGTTGCTCAGCCTTGGACAGGTGGAGGAAGAACTTGATGATACGCGTACCATTTTTCTCAAGGTGACGCTCCAGATCCACGATCGACCGATAACGCTCCTGCCAGATTGCTTGCCTGTCGAGTGACGCATCCGGCAGCCCTTCGCCAAGCAGAATCTCAGGATGAACACGGACGATCAGAACTTCCTCGTAGTATGACCGGTTGAAGATGCCGATTTGCCCACGCGCGGGCAAATCGCGGGTGGTGCGCCAGAGAAAATCGTGTTCCAGTTCGGCGGGCGTGGGATGCTTGAAGCTGAAAACCTGGCATCCCTGCGGATTCACGCCCGACATCACATGTTTGATCGCGCCGTCCTTGCCGGCCGCGTCCATGGCCTGGAAGATCAGCAGAAGTGCATGGCGGTTCGACGCGTAGAACAGTTGCTGTAGCGAACTCAATCGTGCCACGTGCGCGGTGAGTAGTTCCTGGTAATGCTCCTTTGACGTGTACAGAGGCCCCACCCTGGTTAGCCATTTGCCAAGACGGACCTTACTGCCCTCTTCCACACGAAAATCTTCCGACCAGGTTTTCATCTTGATACCGCTTGCGGTCATTGCTACGTCAGTCGCCACCGATCTGTCGTAAGCCCCATATCCCTGGAAATTCCACGAGGATGCCGCCCCTTCACCCCGAAGGCGAGCCGTATGCTCCATGCATGTTGGTCGTCGGTGCGCTCAACCCAACATTGGCTGACGCGACGGACGAGCCCGCTGCGGCTTGTTCCAAATCTCTTTGAATTACTCTTCGCCTATCCGGCGGCGGACGGGTCATTGCACGTCAACGGATACGCGTGCCTTACCCTTTGTCTGCACGCTCCGAGGAATTCCTTTCAGTTGCCGCGTGAGGCAGAACGCTCCGCTTCCAGACGAGTTCGTCGCCAGGAATTCAACGTCTGGGGCCCTTCATACGCTCGGTTTCCATGGCCGCATTCCGCTCCTCGTTTGCCTCAACGGGTTCCATGGCTTCGTCGATGGACGCTGCGGCGCGCTCGGTGGCCGAGATGGTCTCGTCGATAGCAGTGGCTCCGGGCTCTCTATCTTCGTTGCGCGGGGGTTCCAGCATGTCTTTGAGCATCGCCGTCAACTCCGGCGTGTCCCACGGCTTTCCACGCTGCTTTTTCTTCTTTATGAAATGCCTGACTTCTGCGTCCTGCTCCGGCGTCAAGGGAAGACCGCGAAAAGTATTTTGCGGGATAGCGTCGGCCATGGTGCTGCTCCGAAATTTGTCCTGCTGAAGTTGAAGGCTGTCGCAGAAAACGCCCGCGGATGTCCATGTTGAAAGCGCAAACAGCAGACGAACAGGTTGGCCATTGACGTCCCCACCTTGTCGCGGTGTTGGAATCAGACATCTCCATGCAACGGATAATCGAACATCTCCGATTCGGCCTCACGTTACTAGGGCCGCCCTATTGCGAAGATCACCGGCCAAGCCGCTATCGACGCAGTCCTCCGCAAAGTAAACACGATCAGCGAAACGCTTCGTGCACCGTAACGATGATATTACACGTTGAACGCATGTCGCTTTTGCTACGCACCGTCATTGGTCGAAAAGCGGAAGGAGAGCCGAGGCGCAGTGGAAAGCGCGTTGGGCGATAACATGCCCATTACCCAGGACCGCTCTGTCACCGATATCGTAGACCGGAACCGCATCGTCGACCGCGCTCTCAATGCTTACGGTGCATCCAACCCATGTGATGTCCGTCAAGCCACTGAACCATCCTGTCGCCCTTGTGGTCGCGCATGTAACGTTGCGCGAGCATGAACGCGACGACCAACAGTACCGCCAGACCGACCACAACGCTAATCATCGACTGAGTCATGGCAACCTCCTTGTCGGGTCGCGACCATTTTTAATTATAGGTGATGCGTTCACAAATATTGCCATCCCGCCGGGCTTCCAGCACAGCTGGTCCAATGGAAGCAGCCCGCTTTGGTTCAGGCGAATTCTCTGGTACGTCAGACAAAAACCGGCGTTTGACCCGCCCCCCGTGGGTTAAGACTCGGTGGAAATCAACAGGTTAGGAGGTTTGCGAAGTAAAGTTGGCGCTTTCTGGAGGGGACTGATGGCCATTTGGCCTCCGTCGCTAGCGCTCGGGCACACCAAACGCCTGATCGAACCGCCTCGCCCGTTTGACCTCATCGCCGTGCAGGTAGGTTGACGTGGTCGAGATCGACGCGTGGCGCAGGTTGTCGCGCACCAGGATCAGCTCGGCTCCGCGCGCGAGCGCATGCGAGGCACGCGTGTGGCGCATCCAGTGCGGGCTCGCCCGGCGTAGCTTCTCCGCCATCGCGGGCCGCTCATCCTGGATCGCGTCGGCCGCCTGCACGAAGAACCGTTTCAGAACGCACCACAGCGGCGTGCTTTCGATCCCGGCGCCATCTTCCGCGAGGCTGGCCACGATGACCGTTGCGGGGTCCCATCTTTCCCGTGTGACCGGCAACCGGCGTTGCGTCAGGTACTGATCGAGCGCCTTGCGCGCCGGTGCCGGGAGCGTCACCGTGCCAATGTTGCTGCCCTTGCCGACAAGGTGCAACCAGTGATAACCATGCATCGTCGATGCGGACGTCGCCGGGCGTTGCACCCTGTCAACTCACTGCCTCTCAGGCCGGTGGCGTACCCGAAATCCGGCAGGAACCGAAGGCGCTTTGCGGCCGCCCCACTCCAGCCATAGGAGCATTCAAGTCCTTCTGCGATCGCGCGGAACAGCAGTCATTCGCCTTCCGTAAAACCGCGCGTGGCGTCGAGGCCCGTCTTCACGCGCCCTCGCACCTTGACGCCCGCGAACGGATGATTGGCAAGGGCATAGCGCTGCTCGACCCTCCAGCGAAACAGTGCTGCAAGTACGGACAGCGTGTAGGCGGCGGAGCGCGTCGAGAGTGGTCCGCTGAACGGTCGTCATTCCACGCTTTGTCGCGGCCGCGACGGCCCGACCCTGCGTTCGCGCGGTGTCGGCCGTCGCAGGAACGCCCAGTAGGCGATCGCATCGTCGGTAGTCAGCGAGGACAGCGCGCAGACCCGCTCGACGATCGCCCTTCGGTTTCATGCGTTTTCATGCTTGCCAGCTTAAATCGAATTCGCATACGGCCTGGTAAGGCGGAGTTTTTTTGCGAAGCGGTGACGGGCACGCGCTGGCCGAAGCGACAACCGTTGTGCGGTTACCGCTTCGCAAAAAATTCTTTGAGCTAAACCGCTCTGCAGGCGGTCGCGCCTATGGGCATTGAATCGAAGCGGCCGGGTGTAAGGTCGCCGATGGCGGTATGCGAGCCACGGAGATGAGGGGCGCAGGTTGCGAATTCGCCGACCACGAATACTGCTCTACGCATTCGGTCGCCGCACCGGAAATGTGGCGACGTAGGTTGGATGCGCACACGCATATCCTCGATCATGCGTTGACGTAGTTCCGACATGGCAGACTCCTTTCGAAACGGACAGGGCAGAAACTGCACTGCCATCGTCTCATTTGAAGGAATGCTCGCCGCGAACAGAGTCGAAGCCGACGACGTCGGCCAACCACCTACTACCGCGCCAGCGGTTTAGTTCAATATTATTTACCAGTCCATCCGTATTCCGTGCACCCCAAACCGAGCCCCAGAGCAGCCCGCTCTCGCTCTCCGGTCAGCTCCTGAGGCATGACCTACGGGGCGGCAGCAGACGTTAAGGGTTATTCGATGCCGGCCCTCATTCGCGTGACGATGAGCGCGCGACGACGTGTGCGGGCCGGCATCGAATAACCGCTAACGCAGGCAAAGAAAATAGGCTTACCATTAGTCTTTGTGGCTTCTCACGCTGCTACAGTCCGAGGTCTTCATGCAACGAACAGTCGCATATCGCGGATTCGAGATTCACATTGATCTGCTTTCCACATCAGCGGATATGTTCGATGTCTGGTTTCGCATCAAAGGCCCCATCCAGCCTCCTGGTGTGGCAGCGCTCGGCGAGCGCATCAAAATCCGGGGTGGTCCGTTTTCAGAACGCTGGGCCTACCTTGTTGCGGAGATCGCCGGCCAGGCCGCTGTTGATGTAATCCTCGGGCCCGCTGAGTAGAAACGCACTACGGGACGCGTCGTACCTCGTAACGCGGGCGTTACATGCCGCACGTTCTGCCTTCGTCGTGCGCACACAATTCCTCGAAGAGCGAAGAGAACAGCGAGACGTGGCGGACAACGCGACGGGCGATGACATGCCCGTTACACCCGAGAGCCAGTGACCAGGCGGAACACCGAAACAGTGTTGAGAAAGGCAAGACGGCGCCCTGAAACAGCAGGTTTCCTGGCAATCGAGGCTTGGTGAATGAGTCCGGCCGGCGCTTTTCCTCAGATAACCAAAAATATAACGAATGCTCCAAAAGGCTAGACTGGCATCCGCTCCGCGAATGGATGTGTCATAGGCACTGTCACTGACCGACATAGTATGTGACTTTCGGAAGAGCCGGGGCACAGAAGTGCCATTTCTCTACCGCGTAGTCTATTGGTCGGTATAGAGTGAAAAGGATGATATGGCGTACGCAATGTGGGGCATCGTGATCGGGCGGGCACTGTTGGTCGGCAGCGCCGCTGCGGCGAAATCGGCGCAGCCTCCGGCGGAAGCGGGAAGCCCGTTGGCTGGATGAACGCCATGTCATGGACAGGCTGCGCAAGCAATTCGGACGGTAGCTTCAAAAAATTGACGCACCTCGGCAGATTGCCAAGCGGTAAAGGCTGTTTTTGAAGGAGCAGACGAAATGACGCTGAATTACGCAGGCAGGTCGCACGACGAAGCCATGGCGGCACGACACAGGCAGAAACAAAAAGCGCAGGAACAGGCTGGCGGCGAGATGGCGGTAGAAGGGACGGAGGTCGACGCCGAGCATAGTTGCGGCGAACTCTCCGAGCGGGGCAAGCAGGTATGGCGAACTGGAAGCGGGATCAACGGTGGGGGGAAAGAGTGAGGTGGCATCGTCGATCTGATGCGATGCGGACCGAGCAATTCATTCCGTCCGCATCGATCATGAATCGGAAACTGGTGTTAAACCCAGCCGGTGAACATGGGCAACGCAGCGAAGCGCTGTGCGGGCCGGCGGCTGTCGCGTCCCGCTCCGCCAGGCAACCCAGCGCTCATGCCCAATCGAGCTACGCCGCAGTCTTGAGGGGCGCCAACGCAGCCCCGGCCACGTCATGTCCTGCAATTGCCAGCGCTAGCGGCGGATTCAGACTGTCCACCATCGAGCTCGGAATCAGGATCATCGCGCCGCGTTCCTTGGTCGTTTCGTAGATGATGTTCATCGCCCGCAATTGAAGCGCCCCGGGATGGTTTTCATAGACCTGCGCTGCTTCGACGAACTTCGCTGCAATCTCGGCTTCTGCGGAACCCAGAATCACGCGTGCCTGCTTTTCGCGTTCGGCCTGTGCCTGCCGCGACATGGCGTCCTGAAGCGCGACTGGAATCGCGACGTCCCGAATCTCCACGGAGCGGACGGTAATGCCCCAGTCGGCCGTCTTGCTTCCGATCTCGTCACACAAATGCGCGTCGGCGGCTTTTCGATCGGAGAGCAGCGCAGCCAGCATTGAGGAGCCAATCATTTCGCGTAGCGTCGTCTGTGCGACACGATCGATCGCCTGCCGGTAATCGGTGATCGCAAGCGCGGCCTTTTGCGCATCGTGGACGTGCCAAAAAATGATCGCGTCGACATTGACCGGCACGGTGTCTTTGGTCAGTGCCTCTTCTGCGTTGAAGGCAGTCGTCTGGATGCGCTCGTCGATGATCGCAACCACGTTATCCAGTACAGGGATGATCATGAAAAAGCCCGCACCTTTGACGCTTTGCAGTTTCCCGACACGCAGGATGACGAACTTCTGCCAGACATTGGCAACCTTCACCGATAGTGCGATGAGGATGGCAATGACGAAAAGAGGGGGAGCCAGATACAGACTCACCCATTCGCCAACGACCAAGCCCGCCAGCGCGAACGTGGCGGAAAGAGATAGTGTGATGGGATTCATGGTAGTTCCTCCGTCGTGCAGGCAACACGCGCGCACGACGATTGCATTCTTATGGGCTCAAGTTCATGTACGGCAGCCAGCGTGATGAACGCTGAGAGCGTCATATGACGCTCTCTTGCCGCCGCAACAACTCGCTGCAGCACACTCTCAAGCAGGCTCAATTGAACGCCCACGGCCTTCGAGGTAACCCGCGTAAGGTTGATGCCGATGAACATCCAGATCCCTTCTCCGTCGTCCACGTCGAGCGCCCGCAATTCCGATGTACTGCAGGTGGGGGCGGGTATGAGTTGCTCGCTGCGGTCGTACATCAACTCAACCATCTCTTGCGCGTTGCGATTCAGTTCGCCCAACGAATTGCCGCGCGCATCTGCGCGGGGAAAATCGGGAAAACTGGCGCGAAAACCGGTGTCGCCATCGCGGTGGACGTAAATTGGATATTTCATGAGCTGCCCCCTTGAGCGGTCGACTGACTGGCATTCGGCGTGTCAGAGTTCGGTCGCCTGAACCTTGCCGTCTATGATGTCTTTGCCGTATTGCATCGCGAGGTCGACGGCGTCGCCCTCGTTGGTGGGACTTGCTGTACCGAATAACGTTGAATAGCGCCCGGCCTTGACCCCGGCGGCCGGAATGGGGTCAATTCTCACGATGCACGAGAACTGCCTTGGACCTTTGGCATACGGATCGCGATGCAGCGGGAATTCCTGGCGCGGGTATGCGCTGAGTGCGTACCCTCTGTATTCGATGGTCGGGATGGACATGATGACGTGCTCCTTAAGCGGTGCTGACCGTCATCGAACAGTGTTTATCCGGATGCGAAAAAGGGCGGTCAGGTACATCTGGATCATTTCACAATGCGCTCAATGGCATTGCAAAGCAAACTATATTTTGACGGCACAAAATGGGGAAAGCCGGCGTCTTGCCGGCTTCCCACTAGGCGGCGAGACCGCCCAACGACCCGCTCGTGCAGGGCGTCGTTTTCTTGCTTGCGCGCAAACCGCGCATCGCTATCGCCTATGCGATGTCAGTTACTGGGTTGCCGGGCGTGCGCGCACTAGCCGCATGCTTGACGGCTTCCTGCATCATTCCCTGGGACCGCATCACCCCACCGATTGCAGACAGCATCGCGGTGTAGGCGGCGTCAGAACCAAAGGGTGCGGTCTGCCCAAGATTGGCTGCCAACTACTTGCATATGACGTTGTACTGGTTATGCAGGTCCTCGCCCGCCCGTGTCACGGCTGCCAAGAACTGCGAATCGATCTGTTGGACCTGCTCCGCATACGCCAGGGCGGGCTCGAAAAATTGCTGCGGCAGGCCAACCGCACCAGTGGATGACGGTAGTCCAGATGGCAACGATGACAAGGGGGATTGCCCCCCGTCCAGCATCCCCTTTATGGCCGCGAGATTGAGTTCCGTCAGCTTCAGCAGGCGCTCGAACCCTTCATTTTGCAAACGAAAAATTGCCGGTAAAGTATGCCGGCCGAAGTCAGCGGATTGTTCAACGGTGGTGGTATTCATTGTATGCTCCCGAATCGACCCGGCACGTGCGTCCAAGGGATTTCGGAGGCGAGTGTTTCGCTAAAGATCAGCAGGTCGGAGCGACTAGTACTGTTAATGCTGTGTCGCAACAATACCGACTGTATCTCCTTCCTGGCGGATGTACAGCGATTCCGGAAAGGGACCCCGCCGGACCGAATAACAGACCGTCGCTGTTCGATCATATCGTTTTACTCAGCGGGCGACCCCGACGCTTTGTCGCTCGACGTCCTGCTGGACACGAGCAGGTTCTTCAGCGCTTCCATCTGTTCCTTCTGGATGTTCAGCAATTCGGTCAACTGTTTATCACGCAGGATATCGACCTTTTCATGCAGCAACATGATCTCGAGTTCGGCTTTCAGATTGATTTCGTAGTCGTGCTCGGCGGACATCCGGTCCTTGTACGACTGCCGGTTCTGCGCCATCAGGATGATGGGCGCTTGGATGGCCGCAAGCATCGAGAGAAACAGGTTGAGCAGAATGTAGGGGTATGGATCAAAAGTCTCGCTGTACTTGGCTAGAATCACCGAATTCAAGCCAACCCAGACAATCATGATCACGATAAAACACGTGATGAATATCCACGATCCGCCGAAGGCCGCCACGGCATCGGCTGCGCGCTGGCCTCGCGTCATCGAGGCATCCAGTTCTTTCGCCGCATCTCTTGCTACGTGTCTGCGCTCCGCGACCAGTCGCGCAACATTCTTGGCGCGCTCGTCCAACGTTTCATAGGGTACGCCGAGAAATTTCTCGGCAAGCTCGGCGGGGTTTTGCATTTTGCACTCGCGGTAGTCGTGTCTGTCGAAGAAAATCCTCTGCTACGGCCAGATCGCTGAAAACGCTTCGCGACAGCGATGTGAAATCGGCGAACACTGCTTGGACGCTCGCGCTTTTTGGAGAGCATCGATACCATCGGAGTAGTGTGATGGCAAAAGGTCAGTTGCGCAGCAATCGCGAAGCAAAGAAACTTAAGCAGCCAAGATCTGAGAGGAGCCGGCGTTTGAGTGTCCGTCTAAGCGCGCGGGCGAGCGGCTGGATCTCGATCAGTGGGCGGGCGCCGTTCAACCTTCGCCAAAACCGTCGTCCGGATGTAGCGCTTCGAGAGGCTCGAGGATCGCTCTCAGTTGAGTGAGTTCCATGACAAATTCGTCAATCAGATCGAGCGCGTTCAGCACCTGTTCGGGCAAGGTGCCTTCGCGTCGCGACGGCACCGACGGTGCCCCATTCAACACGGAGTGCGCCATGCTGTGGATCTCCAGCAGATCATCGCGTAACCCCTCGGGATCATGAAGCTGGGTGCGGATGCGGTCGACGATATCGACGGCGGCCAACAGGCGTGTTGTGTCGTAGCTCGATTCAAGCCGCTCAAGCGCGGCGGTGTCGACATCGCCGAAACGGGTTGTAGTGATGGCCGGGCGTGCAGTCATGGGCGGGATGCGTAGGTACGGGCAGCATGGCCGAACAACGGGTCCTTCATCCAGGCTTCCGGCCGACGATCCAGGTGCAGTTTATAGTGGCCGAAGCGGCGGATGTTGTGGGTCGGGTACGGACTCAGAAACTCGATGTCTTCGGCACGCACTCTCTCGCCGTTTGCCGCCATCTCGCGCAGCGCCTGCATCATGTCCACCGTGTTCTGCAAGATCACGGCCGACGCGACCAAGTCATTGTAGCGTAGCCGTTTCTGCTGCTCCTCCGGCTCGTTCTCGGCGATCACGTCGCCTCCGAACGACAGCCATTTGGAAAAGCCATTGTACGACTCGATCTTATTCGTGTTCGCAGTGACCTCCTGCCGCAATTCGAGGCTACCGATCCACTCGAGTAGGAACACCGTGCGAACGACATTGCCGAGCTCGCGCGCGGCCAGGTACAGCCGGTTCTTGCGGCTTTCTGAGCCGAGCCGGCGCAACAGCAGTGGCGACGAGATTGTCCCCGCCTGAATCGACAGCGCGACCTGCATCAGCTCTTGCCAGTGCTGCTCGATCAGGACCCAATCGATGGTCGCCGTGAACAGCTTGTCGATGTGCTTGTATTTGGTCTTGCTGTCCGGCCGGTACAGCACGAGATCCTTCCAGTTGCGAATCCGCGGCATCAGGTTGATGCCGAGCAGATATGTGAACGCGAACACGGCGGCCGACTGGCCCTGCGTGTCCGCATGGACGGTGTCCGCCTTGACGGACAGGCCCGCTTTCAACAGGCCCTCTATCACATATATCGCTTCCCAGACACCGGGCGGAATGAAGTGCTGGAACACCGCGATATAGTTGTCGGCAACGTGCCGGTACGCGACCGCTCCCATTTTCCGGTAGCGGAAGTGATAGCCGGCGAGCAGGTTGTTGTCGTAGAAGTCGTACTGCGTGCCGTCGGCCGCGACCGTCTTGCCATCGCCCCAGTGTTTCGGCAGGTCCAACCGCAGGTACAGTTCGATCAGCTCGCGTTGTGCGGTCTCGAGCTTGTCCAGGCTCATATGCCGACGGTTGACGAACGACAGCATGTGCGCGGTGACATCGGAATCCAGATGCCGGGCCGCCTGGGTCGGGCCGAGATTGCAGCCCATCGCGAAAATCGTGAGCAGGTAGCGCTCGGCGGCCTTGCGAATCTGCGGATCGCTCCCGGACAACGGCCCGAAGTGCCGCGTGAAATGCGTCCAGTGCTCGATGTTCGCGAGGATGTCCAGCATGTTCCTCGTCGGCAGGCGAGCGTTCAGCCGTTCCTGCAACGCAGTCGCGCTCGCCGGGATCTCCTTCGCGATGGTTTTGCGCAAGATCGGTTCGCCGTGACGATCGATCACGACGTGCTCGCGCTTGCGCGGCAACTCAACGTCCAGCTTGTGGGAAGCGTCTGTGAGCCATTGACGCAGGTGGCGCACGAAGTCACTGCTGGTCGTGGGCATGCCGAGCTTGTCGCAGTAGTCCGGCAGCTGTTGCTCGCATTGCCGCCACGGCAACAGGTGGTCGCGATAGTCCGCGTACGCGTCGGAGCCCGACACGCATAGATCACCGACCCGTAGTTCCTCGGCCATGTACGAGAACACACAAAGCTCGAGATACCGGCGATTGGTCGGAGACCCCTCGCCGTGCGAGCGCCGCACGAGCTTGCGCCACCGCGGCGCGGCAAAGCTCATGTCGACATCCGCATCGATCCACTCCCGATGCAACGATTCGTTCTCCAGCACCGCATCGAGTGCATTCAGCAGCGAGCGAACCGGGCTGGTCGAATCCCATTCGAGCGTACGGACGACGCGCATCATGACCGAGCGGTGCGCCTTGAAGTGCTTCCAGAGCAGCGGCAGATAGTTGCGGCCGCTGAAGGCGCGGATCGCCGCGCAGCTCTCGCGCAACGGCTCCAGATCGCCTTTCGGCGCAAGCAGCTTCCTGACCGCTCGGGCGATGGCCGTCTCGTCGGATTCATCGGCGAGAATGTCGACCACGCCGTCTAACAAGCCGACGAGATCCTCGACCTGATCACGCTGTTTTCGCTGAATGGCGTCCAGTTCGTCGCTCGCGCGTTTGTGGATGGCGCCCATGCGCCGTACGAACATGTCGGCGAGATCGTCGCGGGCGCGCACGCGCATGCGGTTGAGCAGCGCAACGAGCAATGTATAGCGCTTCTCGGGCTGTGTGTCGTTTCTGAGCGCCGACGCGTCGAGCGCCATCGCCTGGTTGGCGAGCGAGCGCAGCTTTGAGGCTGGAATCCCGGCGATGGCCAGTGAGAAATCGCCGAGCTCGTCGAGCCAGGCGACCTGGTCAATCAGCAGGTCCAGATGCTGGCGCGATGGGCGTTTCGCATGACGCTTGATCCGGTTGTAGGCAGTCTGCCGGCTCGACAGATCGCGCGCGAGCAGCCGGTCGAGCGCGAGTTTCTGCGCATCGGTCAGGCGTCGCGTGACGCGTTTGAAGAGCCTCGACTGCGCTCGGGCGTGGATCTGCTCGGTCAGCCGGTCCAGCGTCGAGAACGCCGGCAGTTCGATATCGCGCGCGATGAGTTCGTCGATCGTCGCGTTGATGATGTCGACAGGCTGGTCCATCGTCAGCGACGCCGTGTGCGCCGCCCGTGTCGCGATCGCATTCGCATCGGTGCCGTAGTACGGCTTCACGTTCAGGTGGGCTCGAACTGCCGCGTAATGCCGGAACAGCGTTGGGGAGGTCTCAGTATCGTAACCAAAATGCACGGTGTCGCCGATATCGGCGGCCGCCCGGACGTGATCGATGATGGCGGTTGGGATGGTATGGAGTGGCGGGAAATAGTGCAGTTGCTGAAAGACCTTCAGCAGCACCAGCAGGCCCAATCGAGGTCGCTCGCCCCGCGTTGACCGGCGTGCCCATTCGAGTTCATCGGACAACGGCGTGTAGCAGGCTTGCAGTTCCCGGGGCGCCAGAACCTCGGGGAAGCGCGGGTACGCGGTGCGTTCGAGGGTTGCCATTGCGGATCTTCCGGATCGCAGAGGGCCGCTCAGATTAGCGCAAGAAAAATCGGGCTTACTGCGTCAATTCGCAATGATCGCTGCAATCTTCATAACCATAAAGCTTATGATAGGAATTTGCGCTTACCTTGTTCACCCCCCTTGAAGGAATCGCGGCTTCTAGCCCAGTGTTCACCACTCCGCAGAAAACGAGATATCTGAGCCAGGCCCGCATCGCAGTACCAGGCTGATTGCGCGAATGCCCGTGAAGGCGACCGGCCTCCTGCCGAACGAAAGTGGTAAATACCTCCGCCCGCAACACGGAGCGATCCGGAACGGTGGCTACACGAAGCTCAGCCAAGAATCGGCGAACGTAGAAACAATATTGGTGGCGGGTTGATGCAGCAAGTCCAACCACCTGTGACAGATGACGGTCGAAATCGTCAACCCATCGATTCAGTTCGTTGGGTAGCTCTACGGATAGTTTTGTCCTCGCAGATCCTAGAGGCCGGGTCCCGAACTCGTCGGAAGAATTCGTCTTGATCATAAGCTTCTCCTGTCGACCACAATGGCCGATCGGAAAAGCTTGCTCTTATTATGCGAACCAACACCGAGTGCTACTGCGCGGAAACCGGCATCCATCGGTCGCTGTTGTTATCGATGAGTGCCCAACTGCGTACAACCCGGAACTGTATCTAAAAACGCTAATGCTCTGCAGAGCATAAACGCTTACCTTGTTCATCCTCCCCATTGCGCCGATGCCGCCCTCGATCATCTGCTGCAGGAAACGCGATTGCCTGCGTCCCGTTAATTCTGCCAATAGCCGCAACCTTTGCTCGATCTGTGGGTTGACGCGTACCGCGACTACCTTCCGCTGATTTTCGGCGGTTCGTTTCACCGCATACTCCTGTCGTGTTCTTCGTGCCGCAAACGGGCGCGTTCGTGCGGTGCTTCTACCACGGTGAATCGCAGCTCGCAACGCTAATTCGCGGACGGGGCTCCCGTACCAGGCTACCAGCAATTGCCAGGCGTGAATGAAGAACGATGACTGCAACGTTGAAACCGAGCGCAATGCCGAACAGCGCGAGAAGGCCGCGCAGTTCAATAAGTGTGGCGGCCAACTCGGCGTGGTGGACGGCATCGATATGCGACAGCTGCGCCACCTGGTTGGGATGGACGCCGACGTGGCGTAACTGCTCGACCAGCTTAAAGGATGCGGTTGCCGCCCCACGATGCGGTGCTTTCGCGCGTCGCCCCAAGCAACCGCTGCGCGCGACGAGTCATCGCATGGATCTCCCGGCGCCAATCCGATTCGACAGGGTATCCGGATGGCGTCTGTCACGACGCGCTTGTGATCCGTTTGCCGAGGCCAGCATCGAACCAGTACACCGTTTCGCCCCACAGCGACACGCATAGTCAGCGATCAGTTCGGGAGTAATCGCGTCATCGATAGTGAGTCCATAGGCGATACAAAGCTCCTCGCCCGGCATCAGGTCTTTGAGCGTCTCGATGAAAACCCGCCCCCGCTCGTCCTCGATCGCCTCGCAGTTCGGCTGGCAGGAGTGGTTCAGCCAGCGGGCGCTGTTGCCCCCTACGCTGCCGTCGATCACGCGCCCGTCAGCCAGTCCAAAGATGAATGTGTGGCCGCGCACGCCGGATCGCCGGTACCGGGCAGAGGCCCGTCGCCACGATGTCACCTCACCGCGATATTCGAAGATGCGCTGGCCGGCTGGGATTGCCTGCAGCGCGAACACGCCTCGCCCGTGGACCGCTGATTTCCTGACCGTCACGCGCCGCACTTCATCACTCCCGAACCGTTGAAGGCTGCGAGCATAGCGAGCGGCGCGCTGCGCGGCAACCGGTAGCGTCGCGTCAGAACAACCGGGTCTGCCTGGGGTCGCGTGGCGGGGGTCGGGATACGTCGAGGGTTGGCCGGGATTCATTAATACCCGAAGCTTCAGATATTCGCGAATCCCGGCCAGGCCTCACGTCAGTCCGGCTCGTTTGCCGGCGTTTGCCGCTCCTGTCTCCGAGCCGCTGTAGCCGGGCCAGCATCACGCATTGCACTGCCCCATCGTTGAAGCGCAACTCGAACCCGCCGGTTTCGCCGGGCAGACACGGCGCCGTTGCGCGGAACGACAGGCGCAGACCCTGCCGCTTCGCGCGGGCCATCATCTGCGTGCGGCTCATGCCCGGCCAGCAATCCGACATGAAGCGCGTCACGGTCCCGGGCAGGGACTCAGGCGCGACGCCCGGCGGAAGCGTCAGTCCGGCGAGCAGATAGATATCAGCCATGCACCCGTTTCCCTGGTGGCGAGTACCTTTGCGTTTATACCGTTTTTTTGCGCCGCGTTGCTGCTTTGGCCGTCGTCGGCACCGTGCGGGACGAACGGGTCGTCCGTGGTGCCTTCCGGACTCCAGCCGATGCGGACGACGCCCGGGTTTCCCGTGCACGCGTTTCCGCTTCCCGCAGCGTCGTCATCTCGGTCTGCAGCCGCAGGTTCTCCGCCTGAACAGCGTCAAGCCGCCCCTGCAGCACGCCAGCCTGATGACGCGCGTCGCCCAACTGCGCCTGTATGGCTTCAATCGCACGGCGACGGTCGGCGTCCTTGTGGTCCGCGCGACGCATGGCTTCGTCCAGCTCCTTCTGCAGCTTCGCTGCAGTACTGCGCTCGCGATCGATCTCCAGCAGGGCGCGCTTTTCGGCAGCCCGGAGGCGGTCCTCGGCGCGTTCCGCCGCTTCGCGTTGCTTCCCCAGATCGCGCGAAAACCCTTCCCTCACCTCAAGAAGTTCGCGATCACGCGCAGCCAGCGCCGCCCTGATCCGCGCCAGCTCCCCCTCCAGTGCCTGCCGCTGCGCGTGGCCTTCGGCCTGCGCCCTGTCCAGTTCGCGGATCTCGACCTGCGCGGCCAGCAGCGCGGCGGTGCGCTGCTCGAGCGCCGTCTCGGTGCGACCCAGTTCGTCCCGGGCGGCGACAACCGACTGCTGCGCCTCGACGCGCTGCGCCTCGACCTCGTCACGCAGTGCGTCGAGCGCGGCCTCCGCTGATGCGGTCGCGCGCATCCAGAGGGTGGCGACCAGTTCGCCAGCGGCGGCACCGAGATCGTCGGGCAGGTCGGGATGGTCGATGCGTACCCGGCTCTTCTCGCGCAGTTCCGCCCAGAACTCGCCGAGCACCGCAGTCGGCGTGCCCATGCTGCCGCGCCGGACCAGCTGATACAGACGGTTGGCGGTTGGCGTGATGCCATGCCGGAAGAACAGCAGCGCGCAGACCTCGCGGTAGAGCTCGCGGGTCTTCGGGAACGCCACCTTCAGGCGCTCGATCTCGGCGGCCAGCGCCGCGTTGGGGGACAGGGCATCACTCATGAGGATTCTTCCGACCGATTTTCTTAAATATTACTACGTAAACCGTTTTATTTCTAACGTCCTCTGTGTTGAATTTTGACATTAATCCTATAATGTTGAGATTCATGCCCAGTGATGCGACAATCGCCGCGTGACCGTTGGTTGGCATAAAACTGTTCCCGTTTTCTGCATAATTTTGTTCCTGGTCCTACTTCGTCGCGTGCAAATGGCGGGACTCTCCGGGGTCGATGTTCTCCAGCCGGGTGATCAACGCGTCGAACACCACGTTGAACTCCCACGTCATCGCCATAACGAGCATGCGGTGAGCGGCGCGTCACGGACCCACTCGCAGCAAACGACCGTGGGAGAAGACACAAAATCACTTCGAGCGCCCGGCTGAGGAACAATATGGTGCAGAATTTCTTGAAGTAAATTTGTTCCCGCTGACCCGCGCTGCGGTTGTTTCATCGCGGTCTCACGGGAACAAAATTATGCAAACCAACGGTGACACTCTGAACCCGTCCGCCCTTTCCCCACCCGCCCATGAAAACCGCCCTCCTCGCCCCCCGCCCGCTGGACGCGCTCGAATTGCCCGCGGACCTCGACGGTCGCGACGGCACCAACCGGGCTCGCGGTCACGCGCAGATTGCTGCCCGCGACGACCTCGCCGCGGTGCGCGCGTGGCTCGCGCGGGTCGCCGACAAAAAGACCACGTTCGAGAATTACCGCAAGGATGTCCGCGCCGAATGAATTCTGAGCCACCGCGCCGATCGAGTTTTGAGCCGGGGTGGAGACCGGTCTGAAGCAGGACCGGTTGTGGATAAGTGTATGGGTTTCGGGAGTGCTTGTCCTCCTTCGTGTGAGGCCTCATTGCGCAGGGGAAGCTGCGAAGGGCGTAGCCCGTAGCGGCTTCCCCTGCGCCGCAAGCGACGATCAGGCTGATTCGTTCTCGCTCGCACTGTCGGCTCTGCGCGCTGCTTCACGCGAGCGGATACGCTTCTTTGCACTGGCGCTGCTATGGCGGAAACGGTAGCTTTCGTTGCCGGTTTCCAGGATGTGGCAGTGATGCGTCAGCCGGTCCAGCAATGCCGTGGTCATCTTCGCGTCGCCGAACACACTGGACCATTCGGCGAAGTCCAGATTTGTTGTCACCGCAACGCTCGTATGCTCGTACAGGCGACTCAGCAGATGGAATAGCAACGCCCCACCGGCCTGGCTGAAGGGCAGATATCCGAGTTCGTCCAGAATGACCAGGTCGAGGCGCAGCAGGCTCGCCGCGATCCTCCCGGCGCGTCCCTGCGCCTTCTCCTGCTCCAGTGCGTTGGCCAGATCCACGGTCGAGTAGAAGCGCACCCGCTTGCCGTGGTGCACGATGCCGGACACGCCAATGGCGGTCGCCAGATGCGTCTTGCCCGAGCCCGGGCCGCCGACCAGAACCAGGTTGTGCGCGCCCTCGGTGAACGTCATGCCGGCCAGTTGCGTGACGAGCTGGCGATCGACCGGCGAGCCATCGAAGTCGAAGCCGGCGAGGTCGCGATGCACCGGGAACTTCGCCGCGTTCATCTGGTGGCTGACCGAACGCACGGCCCGATCCGCGACCTCGGCCTGCAACAGCCGTTCGAGCAGCCATTGCGAAGACGCCGCCTCGACATTCATCTGTTCGAGCAGTTCGGCCCAGCCGGCAGCCATGCCGTGCAGCCGCAAGTGTTTGAGTTCGACGATCAGATCACGCATGACCGGCCTCCGGCTGTTGCAGCGCCGGGCGCAGCCCGTCGTAGCGCGATGTGTCGGCCAGCGGCGGTGTCGTCAGTTGTAGCGCAGTATCGATCTTCGGCGGCATCTGCACGCTGCGCATGCGCGACAGCACGTTCACCACATGCTCGACGCTGACACGCCCGGACGGCGGCGCCTGCTCCAATGCAAGTTCGACGGCAACCACTACGGCATCCAGACCGCTTTCCGGCACCAGTGCCAGCACCTTGGCCATTACCCGGTCACCACCTGGCTCGCGTAGTAACGCCCGACGCAACCGTTGCAGCGGATCGGGCATATCCTGGAACGGCGCGCCGTTGCGCAGTGCGCCGGGCTTGCGCTGGATCAGCGGGATGTAATGCTGCCAGTCGTATCGCACCAGACCTTCATCGGCCAGCCGATCGTGTTCGGCCACCACGGCGTCATCACCCACCACCACAACACGGCCAGGATAGAGCCGCGTACTGAGCATCTGGCCTGCGAATTCGCATGGCACTGAGTAGCGGTTGCGCCCGACCACGACCAGGCAGGTCGAGGAGACCCGTGCTGCGCGCTCAACATAACCGTCAAACGGTGTTGGCATTGGCATCAGATGGGCGCGCTCCTGCTCGAACACATCGGCAACGCTCAGGTTCCGATAGTCCGGGTGCTTCACCTGCTCCCACAGCGACCGGCATCGGGTTGCCAGCCACGCATTCAGCTCGGCGAAACTGCCGAAGCGTTGTGCACGCGCCTCAATCCAGATGCGCAGACGGCTGTCATGCACGTTCTTCTCGACGACGCCTTTCTCCCAGCCACTGGCGACGTTGCAGAAGTCCGGATCGAACAGGTAGTGCGAACACATCACTGCGAAACGCGGATTGACCGTGCGACCCTTGCCTTTGTGCACCTTGTCTACGGCCGTTTTCATATTGTCGTAGATGCCCCGGCGGGCCACCCCGCCGAAGGCCGCGAACGAGCGCGTATGGGCATCGAACAGCATCTCGTGCCCCTGACTCGGATAGGCAACCAGCCAGAACGCCCGCGACGCACATAGCTTCATGTGCGACACCTGCAGCTTGCGATAAATGCCGCCGACAACCAGTCCTTCCTCGGACCAGTCAAACTGGAATGCCTCGCCCAGCTCGAATCGCAACGGCACAAACGCCGATTTCGAAACCGCTTTGCCTCCGCTTTGCCGCCAGGCCCGGATGAAATCGGTGACCCGCGAGTAACAGCCGTCGTAGCCGCCGCCCTTGATCTCCTGGAACAGCATCCAGGCGGTGCGCCGCTCCTTCTTCGGTCGCCGCGCGTCGACATTGAGCGCCTGCACCAGCACCTCATGAAACGGCGTCAACCGGGTCGGCTGCGAGCGCCGCTGATACTTCGGCTCCTCCTGAACATCCATGTTCAGATACTTACTAATCGTGTTGCGCGACAGGCTTGTGAGACGCGCTATCTCGCGTACCGACTTGTTCTGGCGGTGGAACATCCGCCGCACCTTGCCAATCATCGTCATCGGGATCATCCCCAAACACCCTGCCAGAAAAACTAGCAGGATAGGTTGATTGTCCGGCTCAATTTTCAGTCGGCGCGATCCCTACATGTGGCTGAATTTTCGGTCGGCGTAAACAAACAAGGACGACCCATCGCATTAGAGCGTCGATCGACGGCCGCGATAAGCCGACTTCGTTGGATACTCTTCTGGGTAGGGAGCACGCTCACAATATCGATATTGCAACCTCTTCTCGTGGTGCCGTGAAGAACGCCGTCCAAGGCGTCAGGCTCGCCGCGTTGCCAGCATTGAACGGTCCGGGCACTGGGGCCCAGAACATTGCATGCGCGTGCCTGTCGAGTCCGTCCACGGTCGCCTGGCTGATCAGGCGGATCAGGCGGATCTGTTTCTGTCACTCGTCAGGGCCCGTCAATCGGCCTCGCCCTCGAACAGCGCGCGGCGCTGCGGTCGGACATTGGTGTGTTCAGATCCCCTACTTCCTGCGCGTGCGCCGGCTGCCGGTTGAGATACGGTCAAGTCTGGTGTATGAGCGGTTGATAGCCGGCGACGTCAGGCGGCGAGTTTCTGCTGACCGGGTTGATCGTCTTGCACCGGTTCGCCGTCCCTGAAGGCAATGCCTTCCAGCA
>NZ_JAYXBK010000024.1:0-58417 GCF_036016995.1 Paraburkholderia sp. MPAMCS5 | reverse complement strand
GATGTCGAGAATGTCGTAGCCGCGATAATGCAGATCGTTGCCCGTCTTGCCGACCGTGCACAGCGCCGTGTTGCCTGCCGTCACGCCGGACAGCGCCACGGATTTCTTCGGTTTGAAGCCGCCCGCGTTCGGCGTGCTGTTGTCTGCTTCGCTCATGAATTCGTCTCCAGTTGCAAGGTGGGTGTTTTCGGACGCAGCCTGAAATGCAAAGAACGGGCCAGGCGAAGCGGGCGACGCTAAGTGCCTGATTCGCCGGAAGCGCCGCACGACGCGAAGCCGCGCGCGTTTCATCATTGAAATGCCATAGTTTCATTTATGAAATCGATGCGCGCATAATAACCAGACTTGGCTTTACCCATTAAAGAGCCGCCGTGAGCACACCTCTCTTCGACAGCGCCCAGCGCCCGCGCATCTGGGCCATGAGCATCAGCCGCCTGCGCGATCTCTTTTTCGACATCGCCGGCGAATATGTGGAGCGCGCGGATTTGCGCATCGTCGCGCAAGGTTTCGAAGACGCCGTCCATGAAATCGACGCCGCGGGCGCGGGCCGTCCGGACGTGGTGATTGCCGGCGGCTCGAACGGCGCCTATCTGAAAACGCGCGTCGCGGTGCCGGTCGTGATGGTCGGACCGACCGGCTTCGATCTCATGCATGCGCTCGCTCGCGCGCGCCGCGACGGCGCGAAGGTCGCGCTCGTCACGCACGGCGACACGCCCGACGAAGTGCGCCGCTTCGTTGCCGCCTATTCGCTCGATGTCACGCTCGCCTCGTATCAATCGGCGCAGGACGCGGAAAGCGTCGTGCTCGATCTGCGCGATCGCGGCATCGACATGGTGGTCGGCCCCGGACTCGTGACCGATCTCGCCGCGAACGCGGGCATGGGCGCGGTGTTTCTGTATTCGCGCGCGTCGGTGCGCGCGGGCTTCGACACCGCGCTCGAAGTCGCGCAGGCCACACGGCGCGAAACGCTGCGCCGTCAACGGCTCGACAACCTGCTGCAACACTTGCGCGACGGCGTCGTCGCGCTCGACGCGCAAGGCCGCGTCGAAGCGATGAACCAGCGTCTTGCCGCCGTGCTCGGCATCGACGCGGCCAACGCGGCGGGCCGCGCGCTGCTCGACCTCGCGCCCGATCTCGCGGGCAGCCTGCCCGATTCGGACGGCGACGCGTTCTGCACGGTGCGCGGCGCGAGCTACGTCGTGCATCGCGGACCGCTTGCGACGAGCGGCGCGGCGGGCACCGTGCTGACATTCCAGGAATCGCGCGCGGTCGAGCGGCTCGACCGCACGCTGCGTTCGCGCCAGCGTGTGCAGCAGTTCACCGCGCGTTACCGGCTCGACGACATGGTCGGCGCGTCGGACGCCATGCAACGGGTGCGCGCGCTCGTGCAGCGCTACGCGCGTTCGGACGCGACCGTGCTGATTCTCGGCGAGAGCGGCACCGGCAAGGAAATGGTCGCGCAGAGCATGCATCGGTTGAGCGCGCGGCGCGACTTCGCCTTCGTCGCGATCAATTGCGGCGCCTTTCCCGAGGCGCTGCTGGAAAGCGAATTGTTCGGCTACGAGGAAGGCGCGTTCACCGGCGCGCGCAAAGGCGGCAAGGCGGGCCTGATCGAAGTGGCGCATCGCGGCACGCTGTTTCTCGACGAAATCGGCGAAATGCCGCTTTCGCTGCAAAGCCGCTTGCTGCGCGTGTTGCAGGAGCGCGAAGTCGTGCGGCTCGGTTCGACGGAGCCCACGCGCGTCGACATTCGCGTCGTGGCGGCCACGCATCGCGCGTTGACAAAGGGCATCGAAGCGGGCAGTTTTCGCGCCGATCTCTACTACCGGCTCAACATTCTGAGCATCGCGCTGCCGCCGCTGCGCGAACGTCCCGCGGACTTGCTGCCGCTCGCCGTCGAATTGCTGTTGCAAGCCGCGACGCGCGAGCCGCGGCTCGCGGCGCGCCTGCCCGACGCGGCGGCGGCCGAACGCGTTCTGGCCGCGCTCGCCGAGCCGCTGCGCCGATACGCATGGCCGGGCAATGTGCGCGAATTGCAGAACGTGATTGAACGCATTGCCGTGGAGCTTGCCGACTTGCAGGCCGACACGCAAGCCAACGCGAGCGTGAACAACATGTCAACGCCGCCGCTCGTCACGCGCGACATGTTGCGCGGCATCGCGCCGGAAATCACGGAGCCGCACCACGCGCGCTCGAAAAAAACCGCGCCCACGCTACGCGAGCGCAGCCGTCACGTGGAAGCCGACGAAATCCGCGCCGCGCTCGCCGCGCACAACGGCGACCGCAATGCCGTGTGCGAGGCGCTCGGCATCAGCAAGACGACCTTATGGCGGAAGCTGAACGCGGCGCGGCAGGCTTCGCGTTAGCGGCGCCATGTTTGCCCGCGTTGGCCGCCGCGCGTTGCTGGATGAACATGCTCGGCGTCATGCCGCAGCATCGTTTGAAATGCCGGCCAAAATGGCTTTGATCGAAGAAGCCCACCTCGGTCGCGACCACCGAACCGGGCACGCCTTCGAGCAGCAACGTCTGTGCGCGCTGAATCCGCACGCCGCACAGATAGCGATACGGCGACGATCCATACTGCTGCCGGAACACCGTCGCAAAGCGCGACACGCTCAGCGCCGACAGCTCGGCCAGTTGCGCGAGCGTCACCGGCTCGTTGAAATGAGCGTCGATAAAAGCGCGCGCGGCATTGAGACTGAAGGACTGTTTCATGACGTGACGATGGTCGAGCAAGGCGCGGACGCTTTGGCAAAACGGCGGATCGAAAACTTGTCGAGCGGAATCGGCGTGCTGCCCGTATCGACGAGTTCCGCCATCGTCTCGCCGACGCCTGGACCGATCTGAAAGCCCGCGCCGTTGAAGCCGAACGCATAGAAGAGACCGTCGGTCGTGCTGCTCGGACCGATCACCGGCTCGCCGTCCGGCAAATAGCTTTCGACGCCGCTCCACACGCGAATCACGTGTAGCGGCGCGAGCGCGGGCACGAGCCGCCGCATCTGCGCGAGCTGGCGCACGGTGTTGCGCGGCAGCACCGACGCGCGGCTCGTCACGGCATCGGCCGGACCCGCCGGGCCGCCGCCCACGATGATGTTGCCGCGCGGAATCTGCCGGAAGTAGATGCTCTCTTCCTTGATCGACGTGAATACGCCCATCGACGACTTGAACACGTACGGCACCGGCTCCGTCACGCACATTTGCGGCCCGCTCACGGTGAGCGGCGCGCCTTCGCCGAATTGGTCGGACAGACGCGTGGCCCACGCGCCCGCGCATATCACGAGTTGCGCCGCGTGATACACGTCGCCGCGCGCGCTTTCCACGCGAAAGCGGCCGCCCTCTTTTTCGACGCGCACGATCTCCGTATTCTCGATCACCTGCGCGCCGAGACGCGCCGCCGCGCGTCCAAAGGCGGGCGACGCAAGCCGCGGATTCGCATGGCCGTCGAGCGGCGAGATGGACGCCGCCAGCACTTCGCGGCCAAGAAACGGAAAGCGCCGGAACATCGCGTCGCCGTGCAGCACTTCGAGTTCGAGCCCGTGAGCGCGCGCGTCGATCGCGTATTGATCGAAATTCTCGACGTCCTTCTGGTGATAGCACACGCGCGTGTGACCGACCGGCAGAAACTCGATGTCCTCGCCCAGCAGTTCCGCCGAGCGCTGCCAGGTGCGCAGCGCTCGATTGGCCATCGCGAGTTGCGACAAGGCGCGGCCTTGCCGGCGGATGCCGCCGAAGTTCACGCCGCTCGCCTGTTGTCCCGTCAGTCCGCGTTCGAGCAGAATCACCGAGCGCTTTCTCTGACGCAGAAAAAACGCGGTGGTCGTGCCCATGATGCCGCCGCCGATCACGATCACATCGGCTTCATTGCGAGTCGCCGCGCTCATTCGGCCACCTCCTCGGTCATCGCGACGGGCAGCGGTTTGACAGGCGCCTGTCCGCGCAGCCGTCCCACCGACGACAGAGGCACACACGCCGCCGCCGCAACGATTTCGGCGCCCGCGTGCCCGCAGTAACGCCCCTGGCAACGGCCCATGCCGACCCGCGAAAACGCTTTCGCGCGATTGGCTTCCTGCGCGCCGCCCTCGCGTACGACGCGCCGCAGTTCGCCCGCCGTGATCGCTTCGCAGCGGCAAACAATGGTCTCGTCGGGCAGCGACGCGGCGAACTTCGCCGGCCACGGAAACGCCTCGCGCAAGCCCGCGGCGAAGCGCGCGAAGCGCGCGAGTTCGGCGCGCAAGCCGTCCATGCTCTTCATGGCCGCGAGCTGCATGCCGTGATCCTGCATCGCCGCGAGCGCGGCGAGGCGGCCCGAGCGTTCGGCTGCGTCGGCGCCGCGCACGCGCGCGCCGTCGCCCGCGAGATACACACCCTGGATGCTGCTGCGGCCATCGCGGTCGATTTGCGGAAGCCACTGCTGCGTGTCGTCGTCGAAGAGAAAGCGGCAGCCGGCGAGGTCCGCGAGTTGCGTCTCCGGGCGCAAGTGATAACCGAGCGCGACCGCGTCGCATGCGAACCCGATGCGCTTGCCGCCCGGCAGCGCCACTTCCACGCCGCTCACGCCGGCTTGCGGCGTGCCTTTGATTTCAAGCGGCTGCACGCCGCGATACACCGGCACGCGCGCATTCGACAACACGCGCGTCAGCGCAATGCCCTTCCTGAGCGCGGCGGGAATGGCCAGCAAGCGCGGCAACGCGGCGACGCGCTGCATGAACGTGGACGTATCGAGCACGGCGGCGACCCGCGCGCCCGCCTTCACGTATTGCGCGGACACGAGATACAGGAGCGGTCCGCTGCCCATCATCACGATGCGCGAGCCGATTGCGCAGCCTTGCGATTTCAGCGCGACCTGCGCGCCGCCCAGACTGTATGTGCCGGCCTGGTGCCAGCCTTTCACGGGCATCAGCCGGTCGGTCGCGCCGCTGCAAATGATGAGCGCGTCGAACGCGAGCGTGCCGTAGCGCGTGCCGCTCACCGTGTGCACCGCATTCGCCGAGATATTCCACACCAGCGTTTCCGGCAGGTAATCGAGCTGGCTTTTCAGCGCGTCGAAGCTGCTGTGCAGCGAAGCCGCGCGCGCGGCTTCCGTGCCATAGAGCGTCTCGTAGCTGCGCGAAAAACCTTCCGGCTGACGCCGGTAGATCTGTCCGCCGTCCCTGCGTCCTTCATCGATTACGGTTGGACGAAGCCCTGCTTCCACGAGCGCCTGCGCGGCGCGCACGCCCGCCGGTCCACCGCCGATCACGACTACGCGCGGGGCCATACGCCCTCCCCGGCCTCGGCCAGTTTCGTCACGATCGACATGCCGGGCATCGCGGGCGTGCTGCACGCGCGCACGCGCTCGCCTTGCGCGGTCCAGACCCAGCAGTCCTGGCACGCGCCCATCAGACAGAAACCGGCGCGGCGGCCATCGCCGAATTCGGAATCGCGCAAGGTGCTGCCGCTCGTGAGCAGCGCGACCATCAGCGTGTCGCCTTCGGCGGCCTCGCGCACCACGCCGTCGACGGTGATCGGAAACGTCTTGCGGCCGGTTTCCGCGAGCCGCACAAATCGCTGGTTCATGCCGGGATCGTCTCCAGAGCCTGCAGGCGGCTCAATTCGGCGGCCGAATGGTGGCAAAGAATCTCGGCGCCGGAAGGCAGCTTTCTGAGCGAAGGCGGCGTGGTGTTGCACATTCCGTCGATGCGCACCGGGCAGCGCGCGCGGAACGAACACAGCTCGGGCACGGCGGCGCTCTCGCCCATCGCGGGCAATGCGCATGCGGCGACGTGGCGGCGCGCGTCGAGCCAGCCAGGCTTTAGTTCGGGTACCGAATCAACCAGCAAACCCGTGTACGGATGGTACGGCGGCGCGGCGAGCACGTCGCGCTGTCCCGCTTCCACGCGTTGGCCGGCGTACAGCACGATGACCTCGTCGCAGATCGCGCGCACCGTCGAAATGTCGTGGCTGATGAACATATACGACACGCCCAGCTCGCGCCGCAATTCGGCGAGCAGATCGAGGATCGCGGCGCCGACCACGGTATCGAGCGCGGACGTCACTTCGTCGCAGAGAATCAGCGCGGGATCGGCGGCGAGCGCGCGCGCCAGGTTCACGCGCTGCTTCTGGCCGCCGGACAATCCGGCAGGCGCGCGCGTCGCGATCGAAGCGGGCAGCTTCACGAGATCGAGTAGCGACAGCATGCGTTTTTTCGCCGCCGAGCCGCGCAGATGGTGATAGAACGCGAGCGGCCGGCCGAGAATATCCGCAATCGAATGGCTCGGATTGAGCGCCGTGTCGGCGTTCTGGAACACGATCTGGATCTGCCGGTACTGGTCGGGCGTGCGCTGCGATAGTTGCGCGGGCAACGGCTCGCCGTTGAACAGCACTTCGCCGCGAGCACGATCGACGAGACCCGCCACCACGCGCGCGAGCGTCGTCTTGCCCGATCCCGATTCGCCGATCACGCCGAGCGCGCTGCCGCGGGCAATCGCGAGACTCACGTCGTCGAGCACGCGCACGGCGGGCACGCCGTCACGGTCGATGCGCCCATACCCCGCCGACAGTCCGCGAATTTCGAGCAGCGGGGGCACCTGCGCGCCGCCCTGCGGCATGGCCGCCGCCTCGGGCCGGCGCGTCGCGGCGAGCAGCTGGCGCGTGTACGCATCGACGGGCGCGTCGAGCACTTGCGCGACCGCGCCGTTTTCCTTCACCGCGCCGCCGTTCAGCACGACGATGCGGTCGGCCATCTGCGCGACCACGGCGAGATCGTGCGACACGTACACGGCTGTCGTGCCGAGTTCGCGCATCACCTTCTTGAAAGCCGCGAGCACTTCGATCTGCGTGGTGACGTCGAGCGCGGTGGTCGGCTCGTCGAACACGACGACAGCCGGATCGGTGATCAACGCCATGGCCGCCATCAAACGCTGCAACTGGCCGCCCGACACCTGATGCGGATAACGATCGCCGATCGTCTCCGGCGCGGGCAGCGCGAGCGCGCGAAAGAGGCCGATGGCTTTGGTGCGCGCGGCTTCCTTCGTCATCAGTTGATGCAGCAGCGCGGGCTCGGTCACCTGATCCATGATCGTGCGCGCCGGATTGAAACCGGCCGCCGCGCTCTGCGCGACATACGCGACGGTGCGCGAGCGCAGCGCGCGGCGTCCTTTCGCATCGAGCGACAAGACCTCGACGTCGCCGATCCTCACCGAGCCGCCGCTGATCGCGCAGCCGGCGCGCGCATAGCCGAGCAGCGACAATGCGATGGTCGTCTTGCCCGAGCCAGACTCGCCGATCAGCGCGAGCACCTCGCCCTTCTTCACCGAAAAATCGACGCCCTTGACGATCTCCGTCAGCGGCCCATGCGCCGGTCCGGCGACGACCCGCAGCCCCTTCACTTCAATCATGTCCCGCTCGGCCATCATGCGTCTCCGTGGCTACGGCTGCGACGCCGCAAGTTGTCGATCAGCAGGTTCATGCCGATGGTCAGCGTGGCAATCGCGACCGCCGGCATCAGCACGGCGGGCGCGCCCTCCGACAGGCCGCCGATGTTCTCGCGCACGAGCGAACCCCAGTCGGCGTTCGGCGGCTGCACGCCGAGGCCGAGGAAACTGAGGCCGCTCAGCAGCAGCACGATGAACACGAAGCGCAGGCCGAAATCGGCGAGCATCGGATGAATCATGTTCGGCAAGACCTCGACGCGCGCGATGTAAAGCAGCCCTTCGCCGCGCGCGCGCGCCACCTGCACGTATTCGAGGCCCATCAGGTTCAGCGCGAGCGAGCGCGAAATGCGGAACGCGCCAGGAATGTAGGCGAGCGCGGCGACCGTGGTAAGCATCGGAATCGACGAGCCGAATGCGGCGATCACGACGAGCGCGAGCACCTTGCTCGGAATCGAAATGAACGCGTCGAACAGGCGGCTCAACACTTCGTCGATCCATTTCGCCGAGACCGCGGCGAGCAGGCCGAAGAAGGTGCCGATCACGCTCGCGAGCGTGGCCGCCGCGAGCGCGAGGCCGACGGTATAGCGCGCGCCGTAGAGAATGCGGCTCAGCATGTCGCGGCCCAGATAGTCGGTGCCGAGCGGATACGCCGCGCTGTAGCGGCCAAAAATTTCCGTGGACGTCAACGCGCCGCCCTTGTACGGCGCGACGAGCGGCCCGACGAAGGCGACCAGCAGCCAGAACAGCACGATCAGCAAGCCGATCAGGCCGAGCACCGAAAAGCGGTGCACGAGACGTTGCAGCGCGTTGTGTTTGACGGGCGCCGCTTCGACGGCCGGCGTCTCGGCGACGGCTTCGTCGCGGCTGACGTCGTACAGTTCGGTGCCGGCGTGAGGAACGTGGGGATTGGTGGTTCGGCTCATCATCGACGCAGCCTCGGGTTGGATACGATTTGACACAGGTCGGCGATCAGCACGAGCGCGAGATATGCCGCGCAGAACACCATCACACAGCCTTGCACGAGCGGCATGTCGCGGTTCGTCACGGCGTCCACCATCAGGCTCGCGAGGCCCGGATAGTTGAAGATGGACTCCACGATCACCACGCCGCCGAACAGATACGAGAGGCTCAGCGCGACCGCATTCGCAATCGGCCCGATGGTGTTCGGCAGCACGTGCCGCAACACCACGCGCACGGGCGAAGCACCCTTGAGCAGCGCCATTTCCACATACGACGAGTTGAGCTGGTCGAGCACGGCGGCGCGCGTCATGCGCGCCATCTGCGCGACGATCACGCAGCACAGCGTCATGACCGGCATCGCGTAGATGCGCAGCAGCGCGCCGAACGAATTCACCTCGGACAGATACGACAGCGCGGGCAGCCAGCGCAGCTTCACGGCGAAGATCAGCACCGCGATGGTCGCGACGAGGAACTCGGGCACCGCCACCGCCGAGAGCGTCAGCACGTTCAGCACGCGGTCGAGCAGCGAGCCGCGGAACATGGCCGACGTGATGCCGATCAGCAGCGCGAGCGGCACCGAGACCACCGCCGTCAAGCCGGCGAGCACGAGCGAATTCGGCAGGCGCGTCGCGATCAGTTCGCTCACGGGCATATTGTTCGACAACGACGTGCCGAAGTTGCCGCTGACGATATGCAGCAGCCACTCGCCGTAGCGTTGCAGCGCGGGCTGGTCGAGCCCGAACTGATGCCGCAATGCGGCGACGGCCTCGGGTGTGGCCGCCTGGCCGAGCGCCTGCTGCGCGGCATCGCCGGGAAGCAGCCCCGTAATGCCGAACACGATCGCCGAGACGAGCAGCAGGGTGAGCAGCGCGAGGCCGAGGCGCGCGGCGATGAGTCGTTGCGCGTGTGCTTTCATCGAAAGTCGCCTCCTTGTGTGAAGCTTGCACGCCGCGCGAACGCGGTGTGCGTGTACATATAGTGCGCGTATTGCAGGGCTGACGGTGCCTTGTTTACGCCTCTAGCCAGACGTTTTCCGCGAAATCGAAACCCATCAGACCGGCCAGCGGAATCGAGCCGAGTCCCTTGAGCTTGTTCGTGAAGGCGTCGAGCGAACTCTGGAACAGCGGAATGCCGATGCCGCCGTTGTCATGGATCAGCACCTGAATATCGCCGTAAATCTGCTTGCGTTTGGCGTCGTCCGGTTCGCCGCGCGCCGCGACCAGCAACTGGTCGAACTTCGGGTTCTTCCAGTTCGCTTCGTTCCACGGCGCGTCCGACTTGAAGAACTGCGTGAGCAGCACGTCGGCGCTCGGACGCGCGTTCACCGCGCCATAGCCGAGCGGATGCTTCATCCAGTGGTTCGACCAGTAGCCGTCCGCCGGCACGCGTGTCACCTGCAGATTCAAGCCTGCCTGCGGCGCGACCTGCTGAAGCAGCATGGCCATCTCCACCGAACCCTCGGCGGCCGGCGACGCGTAAATCTGCATCGGCGCGCTGCCCACCTTGGCCTTCTGGAAGTGGTACTTCGCCTTGTCGAGATCGAACTTGCGCTGCGGCAAACCGGCCAGGTAATACTTGTTGGTCGGATCGATCGGCTGATCGTTGCCGATTGCGCCGTAGCCCTGGAAGATCGCGCGGTGAATCTGCTCGCGGTCCTGCAAGTACATCATGCCTCGCCGAAAATCGTCGGAGCCGGAAATGCCGCCTTCGTCGCGAACCACCAGGTCCGTGTACTGGCCGGTTTTCGTCTCCAGCACCGAGAAGCCGCCCGCGCTCTTGATGCGCGCCGTCGAGCGCGGCGTCACCGCGTTGATCAGCTGCACGTCGCCTGACAGCAGCGCATTCACGCGCGCGGATTCGTCGCCGATGCCGATCAGCTCGATCTCGTCGAGATACGGCATGCCCGGCTTCCAGTACTTTTCGTTCTTCACGCCGATCGTGCGAACGCCGGGCGAGAATTCCTTCACCTTGTACGGGCCGGTGCCGACGGCCGTTTTGAAATCCTTCGTGCCGTCTTTAATGATGAGAAAGTGCGACGTGGCGAGAATCACGGGCAGGTCGGCATTCGCGCCTTCGAGCGTGATCGTCACTTCGTCCGGGCCGGTGGCCTTCGCTTCCTTGATCTGATCGGCGAGCGTCTTCGCCTTCGATGCCGTGGCCGGGTCCTTGTGACGCATGATCGAATAGACCACGTCGGCGGGCGTGAGCGATTTGCCGTCGTGGAACTGCACGCCGCTGCGCAGCTTGACGACCCACACGGTCGCGTCCTTCGTGTCGAGCGAGGTGGCGAGCGCCATCTTCGCGCCGAGATGCGAGTCGAGTTCGGTCAGCCCGTTGTAGAACATGTTGCAACGAACGTAGTCCGTGGCGAACGCGCCCTTCGCGGGGTCGACCGTGTCGGCGGCGGAAGCGGACTGCGTCGCCACGCGAATCTTGCCGCCCGGCTTCGGCTTGCCTTGGGCGAGGGCCGCGCCGCTTGCGGCGAGCAGCCCGGCGCCCGTCATCGACATCATGCCGGCGGCGGCCATCGCGCGCAGCACGTCGCGTCGCGAGGCGCCTTTCGCCGTCAATTGCTCCAGCTCGTGACCGGGGTCGAACGCGCCGTGTTGTGGGTTTTCCTTATTCATCGAATGTCTCCGCGAGAGTGGCAGTGGTGTGTATGCGTGGGCTTGACTGGCAACTTCGACAGCAGGACTTCAACGGTGAGACTTCAACACCGGGACTTCAATAGAAGAGGTCTTTGATACGGTAATACGTCCCCACGAGCGGAAGGAACCAGGGCTTGCCGGTGTGTCCTGGAATCGCGGCCCATTCGGCGCCGCTCCATGGGTTGCGCTCGTCGCGCCCGTCCATCACGTCGGCCATCACCTGACCCATGTGGGTGGACATCTGCGTGCCGTGGCCGCTGTAGCCCATCGAAAAATAGATGCCGTCGTGCTGCCCCGCGTGCGGCAGGCGGTCGGCGCTCATGTCGACGAGACCGCCCCAGCAATAGTCGATGCGCGCGCCCGCGAGCATCGGAAACATCGCGGCAAGACCCTGTTGCAGGATGCGCCCGCTCTTCGCATCGGACGGACGCTCGGAAGCCGTGAAGCGCGCGCGGCCGCCGAACAGCAAACGCGAGTCGGGCGTGACGCGAAAGTAGTTGTGCATGAGGCGCGTGGTCGTGTACGCGCGCCGGTTCGGCAACACCTGCGCCACGACATCCGGCGACAGCGGCTCCGTCACGACGATGAACGAGCCGACCGGCGCGAGCCGTCGCCGGTACCAGCCGAACGGCCCATGCCGCGACGGCCCGGTTGCGATCAGCACCTGCTTCGCGCGCACTTCGCCGCGCGCCGTGACGACGCGATGCGCACCGCCGTCTTTCACGATCGACGCCACCGCCGCGTTTTCATAAAGCCTCGCGCCGCGCCGAACCGCCGCTTCGGCGAGCCCGAGCGCGAACCGGCCCATATGCATCTGGCCGCCGTGACGCTGCAACAGCCCGCCATGAAAACTGTCCGACTGCACTTCGCCGCGAATACCTTCACCGTCGATGAGTTCGATGTCGGTATCCACCGTGCGGCGAATCAGATCCGCCGTTTTCTCCAGATGCGCGAGATGATGCGGCTTCGACGCCAGCTTCAGCTTGCCGGTCGCCGTGTAATTGCAGTCGATCCGCTCTTCGCGGATCAGACGCTCGACCGTATCGACCGCGTCCGAATACGCGCGATAACACGCGCTCGCGCGCTCGATGCCAAGCTGCGCGGCGAGCGCCGCGAAGTCTTGCGCGACGCCCGTATTCACCTGGCCGCCGTTGCGGCCCGACGCGCCGCCGCCCACGCGGCCGGCATCCACCACCGTCACCGACGCGCCGCGCTTGCACAGCGCCTGAGCCGCCGACAAGCCGGTGAAACCCGCGCCGATCACCACCACATCGGCGTGGCCGTCGACCGGACCTTCGCACGCCGGGACGCACGGCGGCGCGGTGTCGAGCCAGTAGGAATCGAGCTTCATCCGGTGTGTCCTCGGCGTGGCCGGCGCTTACAGGCCGAGTTCGGCGGCCAGTTGCGGAATGCCGTTGACCTCGACGTACTCGTAATACGGCGTGGACGGTTCATGGCCGCGATTGATGAACGCCTTGTGCTTGACGCCCATGTCGTGCACGGTCATCAGGTCGTAGCGCAGGCTCGACGACACGTGCAGAACGTCTTCCGGATTGCAGTTGAGCTTGTCGAACATGTACTCGAAGCCTTGCATGCGCGGCTTGTACGATTGCGCCTGCTGTGCCGTGAACACCGCATGGAACGGCGCGCCGAGCTTGTCGACGTTGCTTTGAATCTGATCGTCCGATGCGTTCGACAGAATCACCAGCTTGTACTTCTTCGCGAGGCGGGAAAGACCTTCCGGCACGTCCGGATGCGGACCCCACGTCGGCACGGCTTCGTAGATCGCATTGGCGCCGGCTTCGTTGAACTCGACGTTCATGCGCTTGCACGCGCGGCGCAGCGCATTCACCACGACTTCGCGATACGGCTTCCATGCGCCCAGCACTTCGTCGCGGCGATAGCCCGCGTAGAACGCGACCAGCTTTTCGAGGTCGTCGCCCTTCAGCAGGTGGCCGTAAAGCTCGCGCGTCATCTCGGCCATGCGGAATCGGGTGAGCGTACCGTAGCAGTCGAAAGTGATGTATTTCGGTTCGAAGTCGATCATGGTGCAGTCCTATCGTGGTGGCGAACTCGCATCGAGCTCATTGGCGAAAACAGCAAAACCTGATTCCTGTGAAAGATTTAATCAGCGCAAAAACATAGATGTTCCTGATTCGCGCGCTGCTCGTGACACAAACCATGCGTTTTTGGGCCGCCGCGCAGCACACTGTGCCGTGACCGGCCGTGAGCGCGGGCGGCCAGACCGGCGCCTCAGAGACCCAGGGACTCAGGAACTCAGGGCCGCATGTCGATCAGCACGCTCTTGAAGCGCAGATTGGCTTCGTACGCCTGGCGCCCAAGGTCTTTGCCGATGCCCGAGCGCTTGTAGCCGCCCGTCGGAATCATGAAGTCGGACGTGCGGCCATAGCGGTTGACCCACACGGTTCCGGCTTCGAGACCGCGCACGAAGCGCAGCGCGCGGCCGAGGTCGGCGGTATGCACGCCGGCGGCGAGCCCATATTCCGGATGCTGCGCGAGCGCGAGCGCTTCCTCTTCGGTGTCGAAGGTTTGCAGCGTCAGCACCGGGCCGAACACTTCTTCGCGCACGGCTTCGGACCTGGCGGTGACGTCGGTGAGCAAGGTCGGCGTATAGAACGCCCCCGAGAACGCCCCCGAGAACGCGCCCGAAGCCTGGCCCGCGTCGGCGCGCACGCCGCCGTAGCGCAGGGTCGCGCCCGCGTCGAGCGTGCGCCCCACAATGCCGTCGATGCGCGCCGCCTGCGGCTCGGAAATGATCGGCGAGAGCGTCGTGTCGGCCGCCCAGGTCGCGCCCGGTTTCAGTTCCGCGAAGATCCTGCCGATGCGCTCGGCGAGCGGCTCCGCCAGGCTTCGCTCGACGAGCAGGCGCGAGCCCGCCACGCACACTTGTCCCGCGTTGCCGGTGATCGCCCCGGCGATACGGCGCGCTACGTCGTCGAGGCGCGGCGCGTCGGCGAATACGATCTGCGGGCTCTTGCCGCCCAGTTCGAGCGTGACCGGCTTGGTGCCGGCGCTCGCGCACGCCGCCATGATCGCGGCGCCGGTGCGCGTCGATCCGGTGAACGTGACCTTGCTGATCTTCGGATGACGCACCAGCGCGTCGCCGGTAGTGTGGCCGTCGCCCTGAATCACATTGAAGATGCCCGCGGGCACGCCCGCCTGCACGGCGAGTTCGGCGAGGCGCAGCACGGAGAACGGCGTCATCTCCGAAGGCTTCAACACCACCGCGTTGCCGGCGGCGAGCGCCGGCGCGATCTTCCACGAGGCCATGACGAGCGGGAAATTCCACGGCGCGATGGCGCCGATCACGCCATACGGCTCGGCGATCGTCATGCCGAGATGATCGTGGTCGGTAGCCGCGACGTCGCCGCCCAGCTTGTCGGCGAATTCGGCATAGAAGCGGATGCCTTCGGCGGTGAAGGGCACGTCCCACGACACGGCTTGCGCCACCGGGCGCGTCGAGCCGAGCGCTTCGAGACGGCCGAGCGCGGGCGCGTCGGCGTCCACCAGATCGGCGAAACGGCGCATGATTTTCGCGCGCTCGCGCGGCGCCATGCGCGCCCAGCCGCTCGTGCGAAAGGCGTGCCAGGCGTTTTCGACCGCGCGATCCACCATGTCCGCGTCGGCGACCGGCACGCTCGCGTAGAGCACGCCGTCCGACGGGCGCGCCACCTCGATGCGGCGCGCGCCGGGCCGGCCGTCCTGCTCGCGGCCTTCCACGTACTCGCCGCCGATGAAGTGGCCGCTGCGAATCGCGACATCGTCCGGATTGAAGCTGTGCATGAGAAAGTGTCCTGAGTAAGTGACCGGCCGACCGGCTGGCCGGCTAGCCGGCTGATGGAAACCGCCCGCGCCGCTGCAATGCCGCGCCACGACGCAGCGCAGCGCAGCGCCGCCATGACAAAATCGTAGAGCCGCGCGCCTGGCATATGTCGCCGACAAAAATCGCCACGCAGCAGAACCCGCTTGTAATGCGGGCCCAGACCGGGCGTTTTGCATCGAATTTCGATGCGGCCCTCTGAAGCGCGCCGGATAAAAAGATCGTCCTAGTCACACCGCGCCCCGGATGACACAGTGACGCGTAAGCCTCCAGTCATCTAGTCATTCAGGGAGTACGGCGTGCCCGATCCGATTACCTACCGACGCTTTACCCTCGACGACGTCGCCGCCGCCCATGCGTTGACGGTCGAACTCAAATGGCCGCATCGCGCGGACGACTGGAAATTCGTCGCGCAGCTAGGCATGGGTTTCGTCGCCGAAGACGCGAGCGGCGTGATCGGCACCGCGCTGTGCTGGAAGTTCGGCGCGGATCGCGCGTCGCTCGGCATGGTGATCGTGTCGCCCGCGCAGCAAGGACGCGGTATCGGCAAAAAGCTGATGGAACTGCTGCTCGAAGAACTCGGCGGCCGCATCACGTTCCTGCACGCGACCGCCGCCGGTCAGCCGCTTTACGAAAAGCTCGGCTTTCGCGCGACCGGCACGCTCGACCAGCATCAGGGCGCGGCGTTCCAGCCGCCGCTCGTGTCGTTGCCGCCCGGCGAGCGTTTGCGGCCGCTGGGTTCGAGCGACACGGCGCGGCTCGTCGAGCTGGCTTCGCACGCAAGCGGCCTCGACCGTGGCGAAGTGCTGCCCGCGCTGCTCGAAAACGCCGACGGCATCGCGCTCGACCGCGACGGCGAACTGGTCGGCTTCGCGCTCTTTCGCCGCTTCGGACGGGGCTTTGCGATTGGTCCGGTGGTCGCGCCCGCGTCCGGGGATTCGAGCCGCGCGAAGGCGCTCATCAGCCACTGGCTCGCGCTCAACGAAGGCGTGTTCGTGCGCGTCGATACGCCGGGCGACAGCGGCCTGACCGACTGGCTCGAACAATTGGGCCTGCCGCGCGTGGACACCGTCGTCAGGATGGTGCGCAACGCCGCGCCGGAAAGCCTGAACGCGCAGGCCACGCCGTACGCGCAATACGGCATCATCAATCAGGCGATTTTTTGACCGCTCATGGCTCTCCTCTATAAAGCCGACCCGGCGCGCGGCGCGCAATGGGCGCAACGCTTCGCCGAGAAGGCGCCCGACGTGCCGTTTCATGTCTGGCCTTATCACGGCGATCCGGCCGCGATCCGCTATCTGGTCGCGTGGCAGCCGCCCGAGAACCCGGCGCGCACGTTTCCAAATCTCGAAGTGGTGTTTTCCGTGGGCGCGGGCGTCGATCAATTCGATCTGTCGGGCGTGCCCGCGCATGTGCCGATCGTGCGGATGATCGAACCGGGCCTCGTCGAGGGCATGGTCGAATACGTGACGCAAGCCGCGCTGACGATTCACCGCGATCTCTTTGACTACGCGCTTGCGCAACAGCAGCAGGTGTGGCGCGAGTTGCCGCTCAAGCTCGCCGCGCAACGGCGCATCGGCGTGCTCGGTCTCGGCGTGCTGGGCACCGCCGTGCTGCAGCGGCTACGCCTGTTCGGCTTTGCCTGCGCGGGCTGGAGCCGTTCGCCGCGCGAGATCGAGGGCGTCGAATGTTTTGCGGGCGAAGATTCGCTCGACGCGTTTCTGGGCCGCACCGACATGCTGGTTTGCCTGTTGCCGCTGACGCCCGCCACGCGCGGCCTGCTCGACGCCAGCCTGTTCGCGAAGCTGCCGCGCGGCGCGTCGCTGATCCAGACGGGGCGCGGCGCGCATCTGAATCAGCCCGATCTGCTCGCGGCGCTCGAAAGCGGCCAGCTCCAGAGCGCCATTCTGGACGTGACCGATCCCGAGCCGCTGCCGGCCGGACATCCGTTGTGGACGCATCCGCGCGTGCGCATCACCCCGCATATCGCCAGCGCGACGCGGCCCGATACCGCAGTCGATGTCGTGCTCGACAACCTGCGCCGCCATCGCGCAGGTCTGCCGATGCTCGGTCAGATCGACCGCTCACGCGGCTATTGAGCGCCCGCATCCCACTTAATAGACGTAACCGGCTCGCGCCGCCGCTTTTCAACGTCCGCAGCAGAAAATGCTAAGGGCGTGCACCAAAACGCGTCGCGCGCGCTTTTCCGGCAATTGTTTAGGTAAGCAGGCGATCGCCGCAGATCAGTAGTATGGAACGGTCAACAGCCCCTTTCCGCGACGAGAACCCATCATGCCGATCCAATCGCTCATCGAAGCCGACCGCCAGCATCTGATTCATCCTGTCATCAACTACCGGGCGCACGAGGCGCGCGGCGTCACCGTGCTCGAATCCGCGAGCGGCGCGTTTTTGCGCGACGCGGCGGGCAACGAGTTGCTCGACGCGTTTTCCGGCCTGTGGTGCGTGAACGTGGGCTACGGCCAGGACAGCATTGTCGAAGCCGCCACCGCCCAGATGAAGAAGCTGCCCTACGCGACGGGCTATTTCCACTTCGGCTCGGAACCCGCCATCGAACTCGCGCAAAAACTCGCGCAGGTCGCGCCCGCTTCGCTGCAACACGTGTACTTCACGCTCGGCGGCTCGGACGCGATCGACTCGGCCATCCGCTTCATCACGCATTACTTCAACTCGACGGGCCGGCCGGCGAAGAAGCACATCATCGCGCTGCAACGCGGCTATCACGGTTCGTCGACTATGGGCGCGGGGCTCACCGCGTTGCCCGCGTTCCATCGCAACTTCGATCTGCCGCTGCCGAACCAGCATCACCTGCCGTCGCCGTATGCGTATCGCAGCCATTACGCCGACGACGCCGCGCTGATCGCGGCCTCGGTCGCGTCGCTCGAAGCGCAGGTCGCGGAACTCGGCGCGGACAACGTCGCCGCGTTCTTCTGCGAGCCGATCCAGGGCTCGGGCGGCGTGATTGTGCCGCCGGTCGGCTGGCTGAAGGCGATGCGCGAAGCGTGCCGCAAGCTCGGCATTCTGTTCGTCGCCGACGAAGTGATTACCGGTTTTGGCCGCACGGGTCCGCTCTTCGCGTGCCAGGGCGAAAACGTCGAACCGGATCTGATGACGGTCGCCAAGGGCTTGACCGCGGGTTATGCGCCGATGGGCGCGGTGTTGATGTCCGATGAAATTTACCGCGGCATTGCCGACGGCGATACCGAAGCCGTGGTCGGCCACGGTCACACGTATTCGGCGCATCCGGTGAGCGCGGCGATCGGTCTCGAAGTGCTGCGGCTGTATCACGAAGGCGGCCTGCTCGCGAACGGCGTGGCGCGCGCGCCGCGTTTCGCCGGCGGCCTCGACGCGCTGCTCGCGCATCCGCTCGTGGGCGACTCGCGCCATCGCGGCCTGCTCGGCGCGCTTGAACTCGTCGCGGACAAAGACACCAAGGCGCAGTTCGACCCGGCGCTGAAACTGTCGGATCGCATCGCCGCCGCGGCATACGAAAACCGCCTGGTTTTCCGGGCCTTCGGCGATAACATTCTCGGCTTTGCGCCGGCGCTTTCGTACACCGAATCCAACTTCGATCTGATGTTCGAACGGCTCGAAAAAACCCTCGACGATGTTCTCGCGCAAGCCGACGTGCGAGCCGCGCTGAAGGGTCACGCGGTGGAGAACCGGCTCAAAACTAGCGCCGCTGCATGCTAGAGTAGAGGGCGCCCTCAGCCCCTTACCTCAACCGCCGGAATCACACGTTACGATGAGCAGCGATTGCAAGCTAGACCGTATTGACCTGCGCATACTTTCGCAGTTGCAAAAGAAAGGCCGCATAACCAACGTCGAGCTTGCCGATGCGGTCGGCCTTTCGCCCAGCCCTTGCCTGATTCGCGTCAAGCGCCTGGAGAAAGCCGGCTACATCGTCGGCTATGGCGCCCAGATCCAGCTCGAAAAGCTCGGCGACGTGCAGATCGTTTTCACCGAAGTCACGCTCGCCGATCATCGGCGGGAAGACTTCATCAAGTTCGTGAATGCCATTCGCGACGTCGATGAAATCGTGGAGTGCCATCTCGCGAGCGGCGGCTACGATTACCTGCTGAAGTTCGTCACGCGTAGCGTGAGCCATTACCAGAGCATTATCGAAGGCTTACTGGAACGCGACATCGGCATTGAAAAGTATTTCAGCTACGTGATCATCAAGTCGCCGTTCGTGAAGAGCCACTATCCGCTCGAAACCCTGTTCTCGCAGAATCACAATTAGGCGCTCTGTTCCGGCGGGCTCCATTGCGCGAATTCCTCGCTGAGGAAGTCCACGCACACGCGCACTTTCGCCGACTGCGCGAGCCGCGCCGGATACACCGCCCACAAGTTCGCCGGTTGCGTCACGTCGGGCAAGATCTGCTGCAACTGGCCGCTTTCCAGAAGCGGCCGCACGTCCCACATCGAACGCAGCACGATGCCGCGCCCGGCCAATGCCCATTGCACCGCCACTTCGCCGTGATTGGTCGACAACGGTCCCGTGACCTTGATCGACGCCGCTTCGCCGCGCACGGTCAGCCGCCACAAACCGAACGGATGATCGCGCTCCTTGATCGCGAGACACGCATGCGACGACAGGTCCGCAAGCTGACGCGGCGCGCCATGCCGCGCGAGATAGTCGGGCGACGCGCACAACACGCGATGATTCGGCGCGAGCCGCCGCGCGATCAGATGCGGCGCGATTTCGTCGCCGATGCGAATGTCGAGATCGAAGCCTTCGCCGGCCACATCGACCAGCCGGTCGAACAGATCGAGCCGCACGCTCAATTGCGGATAACGCTCGGAGAAGCGCGCGAGCGCGGGCGCGACAAAGCGCCGGCCAAAACCGAAGCTGCTCGAAATGCGCAGCTTGCCGCCCGGAATGCGCCGCGTGGTGGAGACGTCTTCCACGAGTTGGTCGACGTCGTCGAGAATTTTTTCGGCCCACGTATAGACGCGTTCGCCGGCCTCCGTGATCGCCACGCGGCGCGTGGACCGGTGCAACAAACGCGTACCGAGCGTAGTCTCCAGCACATTGATCCGCTTGCTCACATAAGCCGCGGACACCGAAAGCGCCTCCGCCGCCGCGCTGAAACTGGACTTGCGCGCGACTTCGCAAAACACGCGCAAATCGCCGAGATCGGGTGACGGGACGGCGTTCATAGGTGGCTCGAAGGCGGTGAGTTTGTACACGAATCGTGCACAGTGGCTTAACTAAAGCGATTATTTTAGAGCCAAACAGCAGGAATAAAATAACTGTCATCGAATCGGGACTAGCCCTAATGGAGGAGCACAACATGTCGAAGAAATATCGGATCGCAGTCATTCCCGGCGACGGCATCGGCGTCGAAGTCATGCCCGAAGCGTTGCGCGTGCTCGACACGGTCAAGACGCGTTTCGGCATCGAGCTGGAGTATCAGCACATCGAATGGGCGAGCTGCGAGTACTACGCGAAGCACGGCAAGATGATGCCGGACGACTGGAAAGCACAACTGCAATCGGCCGACGCGATTCTGTTCGGCGCGGTCGGCTGGCCCGACACGGTGCCCGACCACATCTCGCTGTGGGGCTCGCTGCTCAAGTTCCGCCGCGAATTCGACCAGTACATCAACCTGCGTCCGGCGCGGCTTTTTGCCGGCGTGCCCTCGCCGCTCGCGGGCCGCAAGGCGGGCGACATCGACTTCTGGATCGTGCGCGAAAACACCGAGGGCGAATATTCGTCGGTGGGCGGCGTGATGTTCGAAGGCACGGAGCGCGAGTTCGTGTTGCAGGAATCGGTGTTCACGCGGCACGGCAGCGAGCGCGTGCTGAAGTTCGCATTCGATCTCGCGCAGCGCCGCGCGCGCAAGAAGATCACCGTGGCGACGAAGAGCAACGGCATCGCGATCAGCATGCCGTGGTGGGACAAATGCGCGGCGGGCATCGCCGGACAGTACCCGGACGTCACGTGGGACAAGCAGCACATCGACATTCTCTGCGCGCGCTTCGTGCTGAATCCGGATCGCTTCGACGTGGTCGTGGCCACCAATCTGTTCGGCGACATCCTGTCCGATCTCGGCCCGGCGTGCACCGGCACGATCGGTCTCGCGCCGTCGGGCAACCTGAATCCCGACCGCAAGTTTCCGTCGCTGTTCGAGCCGGTGCATGGCTCGGCGCCGGACATCGCGGGCAAGAACATCGCCAATCCGATCGCGATGATCTGGTCGGCGGCCATGATGCTCGACTTCCTCGGCAATCACGAGGGCAAGGAGCGCGAGGCGCACGACGCGATTCTCGCCGCCATCGAAGCGACGCTGGTGGAAGGCCCGCATACCGGCGACCTGGGCGGCAAGGCGAACACGACGGAAGTCGGCCAGGCCATCGCGGCGAAGCTCGGTTGACGTCATGAACACGGAAAGCTATCCCATCGAAGTCGAGTTCCCCGACATCTCGGTTCACGAACAGTCGGACTCGGGCATTGCCTACGTGCATACGTTCGACTCCGGCGTGCCGGGCCCGCACGTCATGATCAACGCGCTCACGCACGGCAATGAAGTGTGCGGCGCGATCGTCGTGGACGAACTGCTGCGCCGCGCATTGCGGCCGCGGCGCGGGCGCCTCACGCTCGCGTTCGCGAACGTCGCGGCGTACCGGAGCTTCGATCCGTCGAAGCCGGACGCTGCGCGTTTCGTCGATCAGGACTTCAACCGCGTGTGGACTGCCGCCGTGCTCGACGACCTGGCGCGCGACTCGAGCGAACTGGCGCGCGCCCGCGCGATGCGGCCGGTGGTGGACAGCGTCGACGCACTGCTCGACCTGCACTCCATGCACGAGAAGTGCAAGCCGTTGATCGTCGCGGGGCCGCTGCAAAAAGGCATCGACCTCGCGGTGCGGCTCGGCACGCCCGCCACCGTGATCTGCGACGAAGGGCACCCGGAAGGCCGCCGCATGCGCGACTACGAAGGCTTCGGCGACGCCGCCGCCGCGCAGAACGCCTTGCTGATCGAATGCGGGCAGCACTGGGAAAAGCGCGCCGTCGCGGTGGCGCGCGACACGACCGCGCGTTTTCTGCTGCTCGCGGGCGTGGTCGAGGAAAGCGATCTGCCGTCCGGCTGGCTCGCGCCCTTGCCGCCGGCGCAGCACATCGTGCGAGTCACGGAACCGGTCGTCGCAACGAGTATGGATTTCCGTTTCGCCGGGCCTTACACGGGCCTCGAAATCTTCCCCGACGCGGGCGCCGTGATCGGCTGGTCCAACGGCGAGGCAGTCACCACGCCCTACGACAACTGCATGCTCGTGATGCCTTCGTTGCGGCAACTGCGGCCGGGCGTGACGGTCGTGCGCCTCGGCAAGATCGAGCAGACCATCGCCAGCACTTCAACCCGCCGCCTGTGAGCGGGCGCGCATATTTATAAAGGCGTCGACAACATGAAGGTTCAGCAGATCAAAGACAGCGTGAAGCTGCAACATCTCGAAGACTGGGGCACGGCCGGTTTGCCCGGCGCCATGCCGATCCGCGTCTCGGGCGTGCAACGCGTGATCAAGGGCACGGAGTCGATCGACACCGGCATCTTCGAATGCGGCGTCGGCACGTATCGCCGCTCGGTCAAGCAGGCGGAGGTGATGCACATCCTCGCGGGACACGGACGCTTTACGCCCGATAACGAGGAAACCGTCCACTTCAAGAGCGGCGACACGCTGTTTTTCGAAGCGAACACCGAAGGTCTCTGGGAAGTCGACGAGACCATGCGCAAGATCTATGTGATTCTCTGATTCGACAGGTTTCGTCTTTCCCGGCGCGCGAACGAGGCGCGCCGCGGCATCCGCTTTTCTCTTCACGTGCGGCCTTCACGTTTGGCCTTCACGTTTTGCTTTCCCCTTTCGCGCCCTGCCTCATTGGCATGCCCTTCGCCGCGCTGTCGGGTAATCCCGCGTTGACCCGCCCTTATCAATTTACTTACAGTGGCGCGTGTTCGCTCAAAGAATCCACGTTCTATATGCGAACAAATCGAAATGAATGGCGACGACCTGCCTGCCCGAATACTATGCATGAGCGAGGCCGACAGAGTCGCAGAGACAGACATCGCGCGCCGCCACTCACGGCGCCGGTCGTAAAGAAAGACGAGGCTCGCTCCGACGAGCCTTTTTGCAGTCAGGAGACCCACCATGAATCGCGGCAACGCTGTGAATATTCAGACTTTCCTCAACGAACATCCGTTTTCGCCGTTCCAGTGGCTGATCTTCTTCATGTGTTTCGTCATCGTCCTGCTGGACGGTTTCGACACTGCCGCGATCGGCTTCATTGCACCGTCGCTGCTCGCCGAATGGGGCATTCCGAAACCGGCGCTCGCGCCCGTGCTGAGCGCGGCGCTGTTCGGCCTCGCGTGTGGCGCGCTCGCTTCGGGGCCGCTCTCTGACCGGCTCGGACGCCGCTCGATGCTGTTGGGCTCGGTGCTGCTGTTCGGCGTCGCGTGCCTCGGCTCGGCGTTCTCTTCGAGCATCGAACATCTGACGGTGTTGCGCTTCATCACCGGCGTCGGTCTCGGCGCGGCCATGCCGAACGCCGTCACGATGATGGGCGAGTATTGCCCGGACAGCCGCCGCGCCACGGTGATCAACCTGATGTTCTGCGGCTTTCCGCTCGGCGCGGCGTTCGGCGGCTTCCTCGCGGCGTGGATGATTCCGCATTTCGGCTGGCGCAGCGTGCTGCTGCTCGGCGGTATCGCGCCGCTCCTGCTGTTTGTCCTGCTGGTCATCAAAATGCCGGAGTCGGTGCGCTACATGGTCGCAACCAACCGGCCGGCCGAGCGGATTCGCGCGTCGCTCTCGCGCGTTTCGAGCGACGCCCGCGAGGCGGCCGCATTCACGATGACCGAAACCGCGCCGCAAACCGGCGGCAAAGGCGCGGCGGTCGTGCTGTCGCGCGCGTACATCGTCGGCTCGGTGATGCTGTGGGTCACCTACTTCATGGGCCTCGTGATCTTCTACGCGTCGATCAACTGGATGCCGATCCTGCTGAAGGACGCCGGCCTCACGCCGCAACGCGCGACGCTGATTTCCGCGCTGTTCCCGCTCGGCGGCGTGGGCGCGGTGCTGTGCGGCGTGCTGATGGACCGCTTCAACGCGAACCGGATCATCGCGGCTTGCTATGCGCTGACCGCCGTGAGCGTGTATTTCATCGGCCAGGCGGTGGGCAATGTCGGCGCGCTGGTGTTCATCGTGTTCGTCGCGGGCGTGCTGATGAACACCGCGCAATCGTCGATGCCCGCGCTCGCCGCCGCGTTCTATCCGACGCAAGGCCGCGGCACGGGCGTCGCGTGGATGCTGGGCATCGGGCGCTTCGGCGGCATTGCGGGCTCGTTCCTCGTGGCCGAACTGACACGCCGCCACTTCACGTTCGGCGGCATCTTCGCGACGATCGCCGTCGCCGGTGTGATCGCGTGCATCGCGTTGCTGATCAAGCAGGCCGCGCGGCCGCATGTGGCGAATGCGTCGGTGTCGAAAGCGGAGTCGTTCGGACATTGAGCACGCAGCGCCGGATCGTTTCCGGTGTTTGAAGCCGCCTTTCGAGGCGGCTTTTTTTTCGGTGTGTGCTTGCCGTGCGTGCTTGCGCGCGCGACGAATCGACGCGGCGCGCGACGCTTCGCGGCCGCGATACACTGCGGCCTTTGCGCCCAAACAGGATTTCGTCATGAAACGCATCGTCGTATCGGCATGGCTTGCGGCATGTTTCGCGCAAGCGACCGTAGAGGCCGCAGCGCAAACCGTCAGCGATCAATGCTTTGCTGTGGGCGACATCGCCGCTCAGGTGGCGTCATGGCGCGCGCACAAAAAGACCCGGGAACAAGCGCTGAATCAAGCCGCAAAATACTATCGCGACGATGCCGATCGCCGCACATTTGCCGCGATCATCGAGACGATCTACGCGCCGAACGCGCCGCGCATGACGCCCGATCAGGCCAGCATGACCTTCACGTCCGATTGTGTGAAGGCGCGCAACGAGCAGCGGACTCGTTAATACTTGCGAGGCGCATCCAGCGCATTCAGCACAAAATGCTGTGGCGGCCTGAAAAAAAGAACAGGCGTACCGTGGGCCGCTTTTTGAGGCGAGTCATTTAATCCGCGACACGGGTAGCATCGGGTCACTAAATGGCTGCATCCACAAGGAGCAACGCAATGTCTCTCGCATTGACGCGCAATGAACTGATCCGCCCGCTCAATCTCATCGACGGACAATGGATCGCCGCCTCGAACGGCGCGCGCTTCGCCGTCACCAATCCCGCGACGGGAGAAACCATTGTCGAAGTCGCGAACAGCAGCGCAGCCGACGCGCGCGCCGCCACCGACGCCGCAGCCCGCGCGCTGCCGGCCTGGCGCGCCAGGCTGCCGCGCGAGCGTGCCGGGATTTTGCACCGCTGGCACGCGCTGATCGTCGCGAATACAGAAGACCTCGCGAAGCTGATGTCGACGGAACAAGGCAAGCCGCTCGCGGAAAGCCGCGGCGAAGTCGCGTATGGCGCGTCGTACGTCGCGTGGTTCGCGGACGAAGCGACGCGCATCTACGGCGACATCATTCCGCAGCAGCAGCCCGGCAAACGCATGAGCGCGGTGAAGGAGCCGATCGGCGTGGTGGCCGCGATCACACCGTGGAATTTCCCGCTCGCGATGATCGCGCGCAAAATCGCGCCCGCGCTCGCCGCCGGTTGCACCGTGGTCGCCAAGCCCGCCGAAGATACGCCGCTCACCGCGCTCGCACTCGCCGCTCTTGCGCAGGAAGCGGGCGTGCCCGACGGCGTGTTGAACATGCTGTCGGCGTCGCGCGAACAAGGCATTGAAGCGGTGGCCGACTGGCTCGCCGATGCCCGCGTGCGCAAGATCACGTTCACCGGTTCCACGCCGGTCGGCAAGCATCTCGCGCGTGAATCCGCGGGCACGTTGAAAAAGCTCTCGCTGGAATTGGGCGGCAACGCGCCGTTCATCGTGTTCGACGACGCCGATCTCGACGCGGCTGTCGCCGGCCTGATCGCCGCCAAGTTCCGCAACGGCGGCCAAACCTGCGTGTGCCCGAACCGCGTGTATGTGCAAGCCGGCGTCTATGCGCGCTTTTCCGATCTGCTCGCGAAACGCGTGGCCGAATTGAAGGTTGCGCCCGCAACCGACCCGAGCGCGCAAATCGGTCCGATGATCAACGAGCGCGCCATCGACAAAATCGCGCGGCACGTGGAAAACGCCGTAAAACAAGGGGCAAAAGTGCTAACGGGCGGCAAGCGTCTCACGGAACTCGGCCCGAACTACTACGCGCCGACCGTGCTGACCGACGCGCAGGACGGCATGCTCGTGTGTTGCGAAGAAACCTTCGGACCCGTCGCGCCGCTGTTCCGCTTTACCGACGAAGCCGAAGCGATCCGTCTTGCAAACGACACGCCGTTTGGCCTCGCCGCCTACTTCTTTACCCAGGACGTGCGGCGTATCGACCGCGTGGCGCGCCAGCTCGAAGCAGGCGTGATCGGCATCAACGAAGGCGCGATTTCGAGCGAAGCGGCGCCCTTTGGCGGCGTCAAGGAGTCGGGCTACGGCCGCGAAGGCTCGAAGTACGGACTGGACGATTACCTGTCGATCAAGTACCTGTGCCAGGGCGGCTTCGACGAATAAGCGCGCGCGGCCGTATCACGCTAAAGCGTTGCGATGGGCTTCCACCAGTTCGGCCATGCTGTTAAAGCGAAAGTCGATCCTGGGTTGGGAGCCCGGGTCCATCGTCGCCCCGAAACCCTGCTTCGCGTGCCGGCGATAAATCCAGCACGAAGCCAGTCCGAATTCATTCGCCGGCTTGTGATCGTGAAAGAGGCTTTCTGCCGTGTGCAGAATCCTGTCTTTGCGGATGCCGCGCTCGCCCAGCTTCTCCAGCATGTACTCGAAATTGCGCGGCGACGGCTTATATGAACCGATGTCTTCAGCCGTGAAGATGGCGTCGAATTCAACTTGCAGCTTCGCATTGCTATAGCTGAAGCTTTCGTTGTCCACGTTCGACAGGATCACCAGCTTGTAGTGCTGCTTCAAATAGTGCAAGGCCGCGGCAGAATCGTCGAACGCGGGCCAGTGCTGAACGGATTTGCCATATGCCACGCAGTCCGCGAGCGTGTACGGCACGCGCCACTCTTCCGCGAGACGCTTATAGACAATCGGCAACAACTCCTGATAACGCCGATACGGCGTGTACTTCTGTTGCGACGACTCGTGCCGCGCATGCGCTTCGAGCACCTGGTCGCGCGTGAGCGTTGGGCCAACGCGTTCGAGAAGCGGCCGCAAGCCTTCGAAGATGCCGGTCTCCCAGTCGATCAATGTGCCATAGCAATCGAATGTCAGCGTGTCGAAGTCGGTCAGTTGCATGGCACGATCTCCCCGGTTTTCGCGGATCAAAATCACAGTGTAGGTTATCCTGCGCGTATCGACGTCAACCAGAATCGCCATGAACCTTAGGGCTCTACAGTGCTTCGTGATTCTCGCCGAGGAGCTCAATTTCAGCCGCGCCGCCGAGCGGCTGCATATCGCGCAGCCCGCGCTCAGTCAGCAAATCCGTTCGCTTGAAGAGCGCCTCGGCACACAGCTTGTGAATCGTGCAAGACGTCCGCTGACCTTGACCGAGGCGGGGCACTATCTGTGTACCGAGGCGCGTCAGATACTCGGCGCGTTGGAGCAGGCAAGCCTCGCGGCGCAAGAAATCGGCGTGGGCCGGCGCGGCTGGCTCAGCATCGGCTTCACGCGCTCGGCGATGTACAGCGTTTTGCCGCCCGCGCTCAAAGCGTTTCATCACGCGTATCCGCAAGTCGAACTGAAGCTTTTCGAAATGCTCACCGAAGAACAGGCGGACGCGCTGCGCGACATGCGTATTCACGTTGGCATTGGCCGGCAGCCGTTGGCCATTGACGGGTGCACGTCGTATCCGCTTCTGCGGGAAAAGGTCATGGTGGCGATCGACCCGGGGCACCCGCTCGCCGCGCAGCAAAAAGTGAAGATGGCCGATCTCGCCGATACTCCGCTGATTCTCTATCCGAAGCATCAGAACGGGCAGTTCAAGCGCTCGGTTCTATCGTTGTACCGCGATGCCGGTCTCACGCCGCTCGTCGCGCATCAGGCGTATGAAATTCAAACCGCGATTGCGCTCGTTGCAGCGGGACTCGGCGTGACTTTCGTCGGCGAATCCGTGGCGCGACTCGGGCGCAGCGACGTGGTTTATCGTCATCTCGTGGGGCAAGGTTCGAAATATCGCTCGACACTCGCCGCCACCTTTCGCACCGACGACGCGTCGCCTCACCTGCGTGCGTTTCTCGCCTGCCTGCCGCCGCCCCTCGCGCCCGCCATACTATAAGCAAAAACCTATACAAGCATAAGCAACCGGTCTTGGACTCCATGCGCGCGCGTTCTTATCATTGGCGGCATACATGACAAGAACGCGAGGACGGCTATCGCCGTTGCCGCAAGGTAGGAGACAGGATGAATCCGATCGACGAAGCCGCAACCATGCGAAAGGTATATGGGCGCCTGATGCCTCTGCTTTTCGCCATGATGTTCTTTAATTACCTCGACCGCATCAACATTGGTTTCGCCGCGCTGGACATGAACAAGCAGTTGGGCTTCAGCCCCGCTGTGTTCGGATTCGCGGGCAGCATTTTCTTTTTCGGCTACATGCTGCTCGAAGTACCGAGCAACCTGCTGTTGCATCGCGTGGGCGCGCGCCGCTGGATCGCGCGCATTCTGTTGACGTGGGGCGCGGTCGCTGCGGTCACTGCGTTCGTGTTCAACGACACGAGCTTCTACGTGCTGCGCTTTCTGCTCGGCGTGATGGAAGCGGGCTTTCTGCCCGGCGTCGCCGTCTATCTGACCAAGTGGTTTCCGGTGCGTTACCGGGCGCGTGCGGTGGGCGGCTACATCATCGCGGGCTCGTTTTCCGCGGTACTCGGCGGCCCCATTTCCACCGCGCTGATGACCTACGCGAACGGCATTCTCGGCCTTCACGGCTGGCAGTGGATGTTCATTCTCGAAGGTGTTCCCGCGATGCTGCTCGGTCTGCTCACGCTGCGCATCATGACCGAACGCCCCGCCGACGCAAACTGGCTTTCCGCCGACGAAAAGCGCTGGCTCGAATCCACGCTCGCCGGCGAACGCGAGGCGTTGGGCGGCAACACTCATTTCCCGCTGTTGCGCGTGGCAAGCGACATTCGCGTGTGGAGTCTCGCCTGCCTGTTCGGCTGCGCGCTCGTCGGCATTTATGGCCTGTTCCTGTGGCTGCCGCAAATCGTAAAAAGCCTTGGACATCTAACGAATATCGAAGTGGGCTTTCTTTCCGCGGCGCCTCCGCTGCTCGGCGTGCTCGGCACCTTCCTGATCAGCCGCAGTTCCGATCGCACCGGCGATCGCAAGAAACACCTCGCGTTCGTGTACGGCATGAGCGCGCTCGCCATTGCCGGCAGCGCCTATGCACCGAATCCGATCGTCGCGTATCTGCTGCTGTGCGTGACCGGCCTGTTCATCTATGCAGGCAACCCGCTGTTCTGGAGTCTCGCGTCGTCGTTCAGAACCGGTGCGGCGGGCGCTGCGACCATCGCACTCATCAACACCATCGCGCAGTTCGGCGGACTGGTTGGTCCGTGGAGCATCGGTCTCGTGCGCAACGCGACGGGCAACTTCAAACTCGCGCTGCTGACGATCGCGGCCTTTCTCGTGGTCTCGACCATCATCGCACTCGTGATGCGTGTCACGGCATCGGACGAAGAAGCGGCCTCGCTCGCGCCCGGCGACGCGGCGCCGCGCGTGTGATTCACAAAAACGTACCGCGCGACAGCACAGCAGCAGCATCAACGCATGACGATAACCAACAGGTAATTGCACACCATGATCATCGATTGTCACGGGCATTACACGACCTCGCCGCCGCAGCACGAAGCGTGGCGCGCGCAGCAGATCGCCGCGCTGAAGGACGGTCATACGCCGCCGCCACGTCCCGCTATCGGCGACGATGAAATCCGCGAGAGCATCGAAGCCGGCCAGTTGCGCATTCAGCGCGAACGCGGAACCGACCTCACGATCTTCTCGCCGCGCGCCGCGAGCATGGGCCACCATCTCGCGACCGCCGAAGCGAACGCGTCGTGGTCGCGCGAATGCAACGACCTCGTGCATCGCGTGTGCTCGCTCTTTCCGCGCAACTTTGTCGGCGTATGCCAGTTACCGCAAGCGCCGGGCGTGGCGCCCGCGAATTGCATCGACGAATTGCGGCGCTGCGTGGAAGAACTCGGCTTTATCGGCTGCAATCTGAATCCCGATCCTTCGGGTGGTCACTGGGCCGGTTTGCCGCTCACCGACCGTTCGTGGTATCCGCTGTATGAAGCCATGGTCGAACTCGACGTGCCCGCGATGATTCACGTGTCGTCGTCGTGCAATCCGAATTTTCACGCCACAGGCGCGCATTACATCAACGGCGACACGTCGGCGTTCATGCAGTTGCTCACGGGCGATCTGTTCGCGGATTTCCCCACGCTGCGTTTCATCATTCCGCACGGCGGCGGCGCGGTCCCGTATCACTGGGGACGCTATCGCGGCCTCGCGCAGGACATGAAGCGTCCGCTGCTGCGCGACTATCTGCTGAAAAACGTGTTCTTCGACACATGCGTGTATCACCAGCCCGGCGCGGAACTGCTCGCCAAAGTCATTCCGGTCGAGAACATTCTGTTCGCGTCGGAGACGATCGGCGCGGTGCAGGGCATCGATCCGGAGACGGGTCATCATTACGACGATACACGCCGCTATATCGATGCGATCGAATGGCTCAGCGACGCGGACCGTCAACGCATCTATGAAGACAATGCCCGCGCTGTGTACCCGCGGCTCTCGCGTCAACTCGAACGACAAGCCGCCGCGCAAGGAGCCACCGTATGAATCCGATCGGATGGCGCGAATACGAGTCCGCGCCCCAGGCTCGCCCCGCCACGCTCGACGCCTTGCGCGAACTCGCGGTCTCGCTGCTCAGCGACAACATGGCGCGCGCGAGCGGCATGCTCGGCTTGCGGCCTTACCATCGACCGAAGCCGCTCGCCGGCACGGCTGTCACCGTGCATACGCGGCCCGGCGACAATCTTGCGATTCATCGCGCGTTCGATTTTTGCAGGCCCGGCGATGTGCTCGTGATCGACGGCGCGGGGGATCTCACGCAAGCGCTGATGGGCGAAATCATGGCGAGTTTCGCGGAAAGTCTCGGCGTTCAGGGACTTGTCATCGACGGCGCCATACGCGATGTCGGGGCGCTGCGTCAACGCGACTTTCCGGTCTATGCGCGCGGCGTCACGCATCGCGGCCCCTACAAGAACGGCCCCGGCGAGATCAACGTGCCCGTCACCGTGGGTGGCACGGTGGTGCATCCAGGCGATATCATTGTCGGCGATGAAGACGGTCTGCTCGCAATCGCGCCCGCCGATGTCGAAGCCGTGATAGAAAGCGCGCGCCGGCAGCATGCGAAGGAGGCGGCGATCCTGAAGTCGATTGCTGAAGGCAGCTTCGACCGTTCGTGGGTCGCCCCTCAACGAGACAGGATGATGAACACCCGACAGTGAGCCTTCATGGCGCAATATCTGAACGCTGCAACGCTTCTCGAACTCGCGCGCGCCGCCGAGGCGCGCGCAACCGCGCCGTGTGCATGCACGAAAACGCCGCTCGACGGCTGGCAATCACAGCCTCTTTCTCTAGACGAAACGCAATTCGACGAAATCGGCACGCTGCTGCCGGAAGACGATCCCGAGCCGACCTTCAGCGAATATCTGCCGGGCAAAACCAGCTATTGGTCCGCCGACGCGCCCATCGCCCCGCGCTACTTTCCGTACAACCGCTGCGCCGTGTGGCAATGCTCGCTCTGCGGGCGGCTTTATTTGCGCTACACCGAAGGCGGCGGCTATTTCGTGGATCGCAGGATTCGTGCTGTGAAAGCCGGATTGATCGAAGACGTGCCGTTGCCGGCCTAACGCGTACTCGATTCGCGAGTCCTGCATCGAAGGCGGTTTCGTTCGGCGCCAAGCCCCTCGACATTGAGCCGCCGCCTCCGAATCCATCGAGAAATGTGCGTTGGCGAACACCGGTTTTTTCGTCTTGCGTGCTCCAGTGCACGCGCAAAACCGCCACACGTTGGTGTGAAATGCGCGCTTAAACTACCCACGTTTCAAACTTGCAACGGTTCCATACGACATGGGCCTCGCAAACAGCCCCGATCTAGCGGGCACATTCACTTTTGATGTACCCCGTCAAATCCCTAACTCTGGCTTGCGCACCAGAACCATGGCGGCGGACAGCCGTTTCGCCCACCGGCAACAATGACTTCGCGATGATGCAGAAGTGAAGCAACTCGGTCAGATTTTCTCGCGTCGCAGTTCGGAAGAATGTAGCTGAACGGCTGCAAGCCCCATGCGTTCGTGGGGCGACTCAAGCTGGCCCACTCCTTGCCTTTATGTTTTCACACAGCCGGCGACATGACCCATGACCAGGTCGATGCCGACGGGGGCTTCTCTGATGCTCGTCCAGAAGCGTCGAGAAGAACGAACCGGCTGACAGAAGAAGACAAGGAGTACAAGAAAATGACCCTAGCCATTCCGAATGCAACGGTGTTGCCGTGCGCGATGCGCATCGCAAGCCGCGTCACGGCACCGCGCCTCGCGGCCGGTTTCAATACGTCGCTCCTGTGCCCGGCTTCTTGCCGCCCGCACACGCAGCGCGATCTCCAGCACATGAATCGTGGCGAGCCGCTCGCGGCTCCAGTTCGTCCGCTGTCTCGCACAGCGTGCGGACGCGTTTTCCTGTAGCACCCGTAGCAATGCAGCACGTTGTACCCAAACCGTAGCTATCCGATAACACCTAAGTTAGTCATCCTAAGGGAGATAAATCATGAAATCGTTCATCAACAGCGCCAAGGCATTCGTTCGCGACGAAGAAGGCGTGACCGCCATCGAGTATGGCCTGATCGCCACGCTGATCGCTCTGGCCATCATCGTGGGCGTGACGGCCGTCGGCACCAACCTCGGAGCCAAGTTCACCCTGATCTCGACCAAGCTCGCGTAATCCTTTGACGGTGCCGGCGGACGAATCGCACAAGCGCCCTCTCCGCCGCCACCGCTTTTACAACGTGTTGCCCGGCCCGCACGGCCGTCTTCAAGTTCATAAGGGAGTCGACATGCAATCGTTCATCAAGTCCATCAACACGTTCATCCGCGACGAAGAAGGCGTCACCGCCATCGAGTACGGCCTCATTGCAACGCTCATCGCGCTCGCCATCGTGGTCGGTGTGACCGCCGTCGGGACCAACCTCGAAGCAAAGTTCATCGCGATCTCCGGCTACCTGGCCTAGTTTCGCGCAAGGTGCCGATGGACGAGCCACGCTGGCGTGACCGTCCATCGCATCGCCCTCTTTCGATGTCCGATTTCACCGACGAGAGCCCGACATGTTGATCACCGCCAACGTCCCGCCACCGATCGCACCCTGCGTCATCGCGTTCGTGATTGCCGCCGCCAGCACGGACATCCAGTGCCGGCGCATTCCCAACGTGCTGGTCGGCGCAGGTCTGCTCGGTGCGCTTTTCGTGCAGTGCTGGCTGAAGGGAATGGAAGCCGGCGCCATCGCATGGATGACGGGCGCCGTTGCGGGGCTCGCACTCTTCCTGCCGTTCTATCTCGTGCGGGGCATGGCCGCGGGCGACGTGAAGCTGCTCGCGATGGTGGGCGCATGGATCGGCACATCGCTCGTGTTCTATGCCGCGCTCGCAACGTGCGTGATCGGCGGCATATGGATGCTCGCGCGGACCGCGCGGCGTCACCAGTTGCGCAGGGTCTGGGCGAACCTTCGAATCATCGCTCATCCCGCTTTACGCGGCGCAGGCGCGGCTTCCATCGAATCGGTGGGCTCGGTGCCGTACGGCGTGGCGATCGCGGCGGGCACCATCGGCGTGCTGCTGACGGCGACGGTTTAACCGAAGCGCACACGAAAGCCGGACCACGATCCGGCCAAAAAGACAGACAACACGAAGATCACCGCCACGCGCCACAGCGGCGCGCGGCATCGGGGAGTACGACATGAACGAGCACAGCACGGCAACCGATCACGCAACGAGCGCGAAACACGCGGACTCGATGCCGGCAAAAGACGCTGTCCAGGCACGCACGAACACCGCCGCATTGCGCGCGCCGCGCAACATCGCGGACACGGGATTGCCGGCGCTTTTCATCGCGCACCTGATCCTGAAGTCGATCTTGCAGAACGGCAAGTCGTCGCTCGGCGATCTGATCGTGCGGCACTGCCTGACGGCCGCCGTGCTCGAAGAAACGATCGGCTTTCTGGTGCGCGAGCATCTCGTCGAGATCGCGCATCGCGGCGCGGCCGATATCGATGTTCATCTGCGACTCACCGATGCCGGGCGCGAACTCGCCGCTCACGAAGCGAGCCGCTCCACGTATTGCGGCCCCGCGCCGGTCTCGCTCGAAGCCTATGTGAGCGTGGTGAACGAGTATTCGGTGAAGCACGTTCACATTGCGCAGCCGGAAGTGCGCGCGGCATTTGCGAGCTTCGTCGCCGATATGTCGTTGCTCGATTCCGCCGTGGCCGCGTTGAATGCGGGCCGCCCCGTCATGTTCTACGGCCCGGCCGGCAGCGGCAAGACTTATCTCGCCGAACAGCTCGGCACGCTGCTGCAAGGCGCGGTACCCATTCCCTATGCCATTTACGTCGCCGGCGACGTGATCCAGTTGCACGACCCGCTGATTCATCGCGACGCCGGCGCCGGCCATGCGCAGGATCTGCCGGACATCACCGACCGCCGCTGGCGCGTATGCGAGCGGCCCATGGTGATGTCGGGCGGCGAGCTGACCTTGTCGATGCTCGATCTCCAGTTCAACGCCAACAGCGGCTTCTATCAGGCGCCGCCGCATATGAAGGCGAACATGGGCATGTATGTCGTCGACGACCTCGGCCGTCAACGCGTCGAGCCCGCCGAGCTGCTCAATCGCTGGATCACGCCGCTCGATCGCGGCGTCGATCAGTTCGCGCTGCAATCGGGCGCGCGTTTCGTGAGCCCTTTCGATGTGTGGGCCGTGTTCTCGACCAACCTCACGCCCGTCGAACTGAACGACAACGCGTTCCTGCGCCGGCTCGGCTCGAAGCTGCATGTCGGCGCGCTGTCCGTCGAAGACTATCGGCGCCTGTTCGACGCTCGATGCGCGGCGCTGAACCTCGAAGTCGAACCCGGCGCCTTCGAGTATCTGCTGCATCAATTGCATCTGCGCAGCCGCACTCCGTTTCTCGCGTGCTATCCCGCCGATCTGCTCGCTGTCCTGCATTCGTTCGCGCTTTATCACGGCGAGGTGCCGGTCGTCAGCGAATACCGCCTGACTCATGCATGGCACAGCTACTTCGGCAGCGCGCCGGGGCATGACGAGGCGCCTCCCTCCACCACCGCCTTATCCGGCAGACGGTACGCCGGCACTTGATCGGCACGTGCCTTAGCAACTCATGAAAGGAGTATCACCATGAAAACCAGTCGCGCAATCGTGATGTTAGGAATGGCTCTGCTTGCAGGTCTCGCCGCCGTCGGCTTCGCGTCGCGATGGCTGTTGCAGACGTCGTCGTCGGCAGTGACGCCGGTTGCGGTCGCCACCGCCGAAGTGAGTCTCGGCCAGCCGCTCAATCCCAGCATGATCCGCACGGTGAACTGGCCCACGGCAAGCGTGCCGCCCGGCGCGTTCAAGGACCCGAAGGCGCTCGACGGCCGCGTGGTGCGCACGAGCCTCGAACCGGGCGAGCCGGTCATCGAGTCCAAGCTCGCGCCGCAAGGGACGAAGGGCGGACTGTCGGCGGTGATCGGCGAAGGCAAGCGAGCCATCACGGTGCGCGTGAACGATGTGGTCGGCGTCGCGGGCTTCGCGCTGCCGGGCAATTACGTCGACGTGATCGTCAATACTCAGGAGCCCGATGCAAAGAACGACCCGCAGCAGAGCATTTCGAAGATCGTCCTCGAAAAGATTCTGGTGCTCGCCGTCGCCCAGCAAGTAAGCCGCGACGACACGCAGCCGAAGGTCGTCAACGCGGTCACGCTCGAAGTCACGCCCGACCAGGCCGAGAAGCTCGACCTCGCGCGCAGCGTCGGCAGCCTGTCACTCGTGTTGCGCAATCAGATCGACGACCGAGCGTTGCCGACCGGCGGCGCAACCAAGATCACGCTGCTCGGCAAGCCGGTGGTCGCCTCCGCGCCTGTCGTCGCGGCCGCGCCGGCGCGCGTCAAATACGTGGCCCGTCCCGCGCCGAAACGCGACTGCGTCGGCGTGCTATCGGGCGTGCAAGGTAGCCAGGAGTGCTTTTAATCACACACGCGATCGTGCGATGCCACGGCATCTCACACACGACAGTTCGCTCGCAGCGGGCTACGGGGAGATAACGAAATGAAATCGAGTCAACGGAAGCTCACGAACGGCAACGCGATGCGCGCTGCGTTGCTGACCACAACGGTATGCGCTTCGCTGATCGCCGCACATGGCGTGCAGGCCCAGGAGGCCGTGGAGAACAGCATGGCCGGCAAGGCGATGCCCATGTCGCATGGGCCGGTGCAGATGACCATCAGCATGAATCCCGCACCGGCTCAGCCGCCGAGCCCGATGCAAAGCGCCCCCGTTCGCGGCCCGGCCTGCACGCGCACGCCGAGCGAACAGAGCACCCTCGTCGTGCCGGTCGGCAAATCCACGTTGATGCAAACCGCCGAACCGGTGCGCAACCGCACGCTCGGCAATCCGCTCGTCGCGCAGGCCACCATGGTGTCGCCGCAAACGCTCTACGTGGTCGGCATGGCCGTGGGCACCACGAACATGATCGTGCAGGGCAAGAGCGGCGCATGCGAAGTGATCAACGTCGTGGTCAATGCAGACTCCGGCGGCCTGCAAGCTTCGCTGTCCCAACTAATGCCCGATGAACCGAACATTCGCGTCTCCACGGTCGCGGGGGACCTGGTGCTCGCCGGCCGCGTGTCCAGCGCCCAGGCCGCGAGTCAGGCGCAGGAAATCGCCAAGGCCTATGCGCGCAGCACGCTGCCGGGCGCGAACGGCGGGATGACCGGCAACGCCGGCGGCAAAACGGCCACCGTCCTGAACATGATGACCGTCGATTCGCCGCAACAGGTGATGCTCGAAGTCAAGGTTGCCGAAGTGTCGAAGACGGTGCTCAACCAGCTAGGCGCGGCCATGAACATCCAGGGCGGCTTCGGCTCGTGGACCGGCGCACTGGTGAGCAGCCTGCTCGCGGGCGTGTCGAGCATCATCGACGTGAACAAGGCGAACAACAAGCCGTTCAACGTCGCGCTCGACGGCCAGCACGGCGACAACCTCGTGAAGATTCTGGCCGAACCGAATCTCGTCACGTTGAGCGGCCAGGAAGCGACGTTCCTCGCGGGCGGCAAGGTCTTCATTCCGATTCCGCAGAGCAGCCTCAACGGCGTCTCGACCATCATTCTTCAGGAAGAGGAATTCGGCGTCGGCCTGAAGTTCACGCCGACCGTGCTCGCGGGCGGCCGCATCAACCTGAAGGTCGCGCCCGAGGTCTCGGAACTGTCGTCCACCGGCGTCACGGTCGGCGCGACGAACACGAACAACCTCACGGTTCTGCCGCTGATCACCACCCGCCGCGCGTCCACCACCGTGCAGATGAACGACGGCGAGACCTTCGCGATCGGCGGGCTGATCAAGAACAACGCGACGGGCACGCTCAAGGCGATTCCTGGCGTCGGCGAAGTGCCGGTGCTCGGCGCGCTCTTCAGAAGCACGTCGTATCAGCAGGACCGGACCGAACTCGTGTTCATCATCACGCCGCACCTCGTGAAGCCGCTGCAAACGGCGGCGAATCTGCCGCTGCCCACGGACCGCCTGAAGACGCCGAACGAAGCCGACGTCTATCTGATGGGCAACATGGAAGGCCGCGATTCCGCCGGTAAAGGCAAGCCCGTTCCGCCCGTGCCGGCCCCGGCGCCGTCGCCCGCTTTGGCTCCCGCGCCGTCGCAGCCGCAGGCGCCGGCTGCGCCGAACGCAGCGGAGCCGCCTGTGTCCGCGATGGTGCCGACGCCCGCCGCACTCGCCACGCCGCTGCCCGAACCGCACGCCGCCGCGCCCGCTCAAGGCACGCCCACTCAACGCACGCCCGCGCTCACTTCCGCCGACGACTCCGCCGCGCGCGCCGCAAGGGTCGAGGCGAAAGCAGCACTGATCGCCGCCCGCGAAGCGCCGTCGAACGACAAGCCGCGCGCGTCGTCCGCGCAAGCTCACAACTAATGCCAAGCCTCGGAGAAACATCATGACCAATCGCACTCTTTCCTTCTCGCGCTGGGCTGCGTTACTCGTGCCGGCGTGCATCGCGCTCAGCGCCTGCATGTCGACCACGCCCGACCTCGACCGGCACTTCGGCGAATCGGTGAAGAGCTTCACGCAAGCGCAGATCATCGATCCGGACGCCGCGTCGAAGCATCCGTCCACGCCGGGCATCGACGGCAAGGCCGCCGTCGGCGCGATCTCGAACTACACCGCGTCGTTCAGGGCGCCGCCGACGAGCGGCAACGCGTTCGTGATCGGCGTGGGCGGCAGCGGCGCCGCTGGTTCGGGAGCGGCCACGCCGCCGCCCGCAAACGGCGACTAGGCAACGTGACAGGGACCGCGGCGCGCGGCGCCGCAATCCATCAGTCAACGATTCCGCGGATGACACCATCATGATCAATATCCTCATCAACTCCGAGCACACCGGCCGCATGTCGGAACTCGTTCGCCTCGCCGCGAACTGCGGCAATTGCACGACGACTCGCATGCATGGCGCGCCGTCCACGTTGCAGGAGCGCGGCGACAGTCTCGATGCGTTCGACGTGCTGATCATCGACGCGGCGTCGCCCGAGCGCGCCGAACTCGAGTCGGTCAACGTGCTGATGCACCGCTATCCGCGCCTCACGTGCCTTCTGCTTTTGCCGCAGACATCGCCCGACACGCTGATCGCCGCGATGCGCGCCGGCATCCGCGACGTGCTGAACTGGCCGCTCGACGCGCGCACGCTCGACGACGCCGTGCAACGCGCCATCGCCCCGCATGCAGCGGACGCTCGCCACGACACGCACATGGTGTCGTTCATTTCGTGCAAAGGCGGCGCGGGCACGAGCCTGATCGCGGCGAACGTCGGTCACGCGATCGCCACGTTGCACAGCAAGCGCGTGCTGCTCGTCGATCTGAATCCGATGTTCGCCGACGCCGCGTTTCTCGTGAGCGATCAGGAACCGCCGTCGACGTTGCCGCAAGTGTGCGCGCAGATCGACCGCATGGACGCCGCGTTTCTCGACGCGTCGCTCGCGCACGTGACACCCGGCTTTCACGTGCTGGCGGGCGCGGGCGATCCGCTGAAGGCGCTCGAACTCCGCGAAGAGCAGATCGAATGGATTCTGGGCGTGGCGGCGCCGCGTTACGACGTCGTGCTGTTCGACCTCGGCCAGAGCATCAATGCGCTTTCCATCGTCGCGCTGGATCGCAGCGCCGAAATTCATATGGTGCTTCAGGCCAGCATGCCGTATGTGCGGGCGGCTCGCCGTCTACAGGACATTCTCGTGTCGCTCGCGTATTCGCCGGAGCGGCTGCGTCTGCTCGTGAACCGGCATCGCCGCCACGACGAACGCGCCGCGCGCGCGCTCGAACAGGTGCTCGGCAAGCGCCCTTCGCATCTGATCGCCGACGACCCGCAAGCGGCCAGCGACGCCGTCAATCTCGGCGAGCCCGTCTTGAAGACCGCGCGCAACAGCGCGCTGTCGCGCGGCGTGCAGGCGCTGGCGCAAAGCATCGTCAACCAGTCGGCGGGCACCGTCCCGCAGAAGAAACGCGATGAACCGCTGCTCGGCCGGCTGTTTGGCCGCACCGCCACGCAGCGGCAATCGACGGCGTCATAACAACGGCGTCACAACATCAGCGAGGAGAATCTCATGTCACTACGCGAACAGATGTCGTCACAGATGGTCCATGCGCTGCCCGAGCGCCAGGCCGCCACGCGCGCGCCGCTCGGTCTGGCGCGCGCCGCCTATCAGGCGCTCAAGCGGAAAGTTCACGAAAGCGTGCTCGATCGCGTCGAACTCGAACGTCTCGCGCGGCTACCGCCCGAACAGGTTCGTCACGAAATCGGCGGACTGATCGCGCGCATCCTCGAAGAAGACAAAGCGCCCGTCAACGATCTCGAACGCAAGCAGCTGATGATCGACATTCACGACGAAATGTTCGGCTTCGGTCCGCTCGAAGCGCTGCTGCGCGACCCGACCGTGTCGGACATTCTCGTCAACACGCATCGCACGACTTACGTCGAGCGCCGCGGCCGCCTCGAACTGACCGACGTCACGTTCTATGACGACGCGCATCTGATGAAAGTGATCGAGAAAATCGTGTCGCGCGTCGGGCGGCGCATCGACGAATCGAGCCCGATGGTCGACGCGCGCCTGCCGGACGGCTCGCGCGTGAACGCCATCATTCCGCCTTCCGCCGTGGATGGACCGCTCATGTCGATCCGGCGTTTCGCGGTGAATCCGCTGCAAATGGCGGACCTCATCGCGTCGCACAGCCTCACGGCGCCGATGGCCGAGCTGCTCGACGCGCTCACGCGCGCGAAGGTCAACGTGCTGGTGTCGGGCGGCACGGGCAGCGGCAAGACCACGCTGCTCAACATTCTCTCGGGCTTCATTCCCGATGGCGAGCGCGTGGTGACCATCGAGGACGCGGCCGAATTGCAACTGCGTCAGCATCACGTGCTGCGCCTCGAAACGCGGCCGCCGAATGTCGAAGGACGGGGTGAGGTCACGCAACGCACGCTCGTGCGCAACGCGCTGCGGATGCGGCCCGATCGCATCATCCTCGGTGAAGTGCGCGGCGCGGAAGCGCTCGACATGCTCAACGCGATGAACACCGGCCACGAAGGATCGCTCGCGACGATTCACGCGAACACGCCGCGCGATGCGCTGACGCGCCTCGAAAACATGATCAGTCTCGCCGGTCTCGCGTTGCCGCCGAAGAATTTGCGCCAGCAGATTTCGTCGGCGATTTCGGTGGTGGTGCAGGTCGCGCGTTTGACCGACGGCCGGCGCAAGGTCGTCAGCATTCAGGAATTGACGGGCATGGAAGGCGAGATCGTCAACATGCAGGAGATCTTCACGTTCAGACGAACGGGCGTCGATCAGAACGGCGCCGTGCGCGGCCACTACTGCGCGACCGGCGTGAGACCGAAGTTCGCCGAGCGGCTGCAGGCGTTCGGCATTGCGCTGTCCGATCAGATCTACGATCCGAGCCGGCGCTTCGAGACCGCATGACGTTCGCGCCGGCGGCACGCGGCGCACACGGCTCATCTTTGTGAGGCTTCCATGAATCCGATCTTCTACGCCTTCGCTGTCCTGCTGTTCATCGCCGTGGTCCTCGGCGTCGAGGGGCTGTATCAGTGGTGGAACAATCATCACGGTCCCGCCGCGCGCCGTCTCGATCAACGTATCCGCGCGCTGTCGGCAGGCGCGAATGTGCAGGCCGAGCGCCTGACCATTCTGAAGGAGCGCATGCTGAGCGGCTCCGCGCCGGTCCATGCGCTGATGATGCGCGTGCCGCGCATCCAGGCGATCGACCGGATCATTCTTCAATCCGGCTTGAGCCTCACCGTGGGACGGCTCGTCACGCACAGCGTGGTGGCGCTCGCGCTCGTGCTGCTCGCGGCGAGCCTGGCGCCGATCCATGTGCTGCCGGTCGTGACGCCGCTGGCCTGCATCGCGGCCTTCGCGTTTCCGACACTGCGCGTGTTGCGCGCTCGCAAAAAGCGTCTGAGCCTTCTCGAGCGGCAGTTGCCCGAAGCCGCCGACATGATCAGCCGCGCGCTGCGAGCGGGCCATTCGTTTTCGAGCGCGATCGGCATGCTTGGCAACGAGTTCGCGGAGCCGACGGGCGGCGAATTCCGCATCGTCTTCGATGAAATCAATTACGGCGTCACGCTGAACGAAGCGCTGTTGAATCTCGCGACGCGCGTGCCGGTTCGCGATCTGCGCTACTTCGTGATCGCCGTGCTGATCCAGCGCGAAACCGGCGGCAATCTCGCAGAGATTCTCGACAGCATCGCATCACTGGTTCGCGAACGGCTGCGGCTGTTCGACAAGGTGCGCGTGTTGTCCGCCGAAGGACGCCTGTCCGCATGGATTATCGGCGTGTTGCCGTTCGCCGCGGCAGCCGGAATGTATGTGCTGAATCCGGGGTTTCTCAAAGTGCTGTGGGAAGACTCCGCCGGGCTCAAGGTCATCGAATCGGTGCTGGTTTCGATGGTGTTCGGCGTGCTGTGGATGCGGCGGATCGTGCGGATTCGCGTGTAACGCCACGCGCGCATCGACAGAATCCAAACGGGAGAACCATGATGGAAGCACTCGATTCTAGAAACATGCTGCTGCTCGCCGGCGTGTTCATGGCCGCATTCGGCGCGGTGGTCGCGCTCATGTGGTGGATGGCGCCGAAAGACATGCAGCGCCGCATTCAACAGGCAGGCGGCGTGTCGCTGTCGGCCGATGCACTGTCCGCTCAAGGCTCGGGATGGGCCGAGAAAATCGCGGACATCTCGCGTCCCATCTCGCAGCTTTCCATTCCGAAGGAAGGCTGGGAAGACTCGCCGCTGCGCTTGCGCCTGATGAACGCGGGCTGGCGTTCATCGACGGCGGCCGCGCTTTACTTCGCCGCCAAAACCGCGCTCGCGTTGTTGCTGCCCTTGCTCGGTCTCGTCGCATTGATGCGCACGCCGCTCTTTAACGGGCAGTTCGCCGTGAGCGCGACGATTCTCGCGATGCTCGCCGCAATCGGCTACTACACGCCGAACGTGGTGTTGACGCGTTGTCGCGCACAGCGTCAGCGCGCGATTGTCGAAGGCTTTCCGGACGCGCTCGACCTGCTGACGGTGTGCGTCGAAGCGGGCCTCGGCATGGACGCCGCGCTGATGCGCGTGGCCGACGAAATGGCGCTGGCGAGCCCGGAGGTCGCGAACGAATTGCAGCTGATGCTGCTGGAATTGCGCTCGGGCTTCACGAAGGAAAAGGCGCTGCGCAACTTCGCGTTGCGCACGGGTGTCGAGGACATCGACACGTTTGCGTCGATGCTGGTGCAGGCGGAACGCTTCGGCACGAGCATCGGCGCTTCACTGCGCGTCATGTCGGACACGCTGCGCACGCGCCGCAGAATGCGCGCCGAGGAACGCGCCGCGAAGATCGCGCTGAAGCTGCTGTTTCCGCTCATCTTCTGCATTTTCCCGGCGCTGATGACGGTGCTGATGGGACCGGCGTTCATCCATATCTATCGCACGCTGTTGCCGACGCTGGGCACGTGAGCGCGGCGATCGGACAAAACCGCGGGAAGAACCGGCAGAACGAAGAGCATTAAGCGATGCGATGAAAAACGGCAGCGCGCACAGGGGGATGAAAAATGAACCATAGAACAAGGCATTGGGTGGCATTCGCGGGCGCGCACTCGATTGCGCCGCACGAAGCGCCGCGTCGTGAACCGGCCCGCGCGGCGCACCACGAAGGCCGCAGGCTACAGCGTCTGGCCGCGTCGCGCCGGCGTCGGCCGCGTCGGGAAGCGGGCGTGGCGGTGGTCGAGTTCGGACTCATTTTGCCGCTTCTGCTGCTGCTCGTATTCGGCATGGTCGAGTTCAGCATCGCGCTCTACGACAAGGCGGTCATCACCAATGCGAGCCGCGAAGCCGCGCGCGCGGGCGTGATGTACAAGGTGCCGCCACTCACGCCCGCGCAGATCACCACCGTCGCGCAGAACTATGCATCGACGTATCTGATCACGTTCGGCACGGCGGCGCCCGTGAGCGTCGCCGTCGATCAGTCGTCGGGCACGACGACCGGACAGCCGCTCAAGGTCACGCTCACTTACACGTATAGCGGCGTGGGACTCGGCACGATCGTCACGCAACTGGTGGGCGCGATACCCATTTCCGCCGTGACGACCATGAACTACGAATAGGCGATCGGGCAATCCCTGCCTTGCGCAATCCACACGCGATGGAGGTCCACCATGAAATCCCGAACCAACCATAGGCCGTCGCTCGCGCGGCAACGCGGCGCGGTCGCCGTGATGACCGCGCTCTGCATGACGGTGCTGATCGGCACCACGGCACTCGCCGTCGATCTGGGCCGCGCGTGGGTCGTGCGCAACGAACTGCAGAACGCAGCCGATGCCGCGGCGCTCGCGGGCGCGGGCTCGCTCGGGCCGAACTATGCGAGCCCGAACTGGACGCAGGCCGAAGCGAAAGCGCAGTCCGCGATTACGTTGAACAAAACCGAAGGCACCGCGCTCTTGACCGCGCAGGTTCAAAGCGGCTACTGGAACGTGACCGGCACGCCCGCCGGCATGCAGGCGCTGCCGGTCCCTTCGCCCGGCACCTACGACAAACCCGCCGTGAAGGTCACCGTGAGCCGCGCGGCCGGCCAGAATGGCGGCCCGCTCTCGCTCGTGCTGGCGCCGATCATCGGCGTCAGCACGATGCCGATCAGCGCGACGGCCGTGGCGGTGATTTCGGCGCCGGGTTACTCCGCGCAAGGGACACTGTTTCCGACGGTTATTTCCCAGTGTCTGTACTCGGCGTACTGGAACGCGACGACGGGACAGCCGGTCAACGATCCCGCCACCGGCAAGCCGCAGGAGTTCAAGATCGGCTCGACGTATCAGTACACGGGTTGCGCTGCAGGCATGGGATCGGGACAGTGGACGTCGTTTCAGCTCAACACGCAAGACGTCCCCTCGATCCGCAATCTGATTGCCAACGGCAACCCGACGCCCCTCGGAATCGGCGATTCGACGTGGATTCAATCCGGCGAGAAGAATACGCTGTACAACTCCGTGCCGGCTCCCGCCGATGTGCTGCTGCCTGTCGTCGCCACTTTAGGTTCGGGCAGCAAGACGGGCAGCGCGGGGCCGATCGTCGCGTTCGCGCCGTTTCACATCGAAGGCGCATCCAACGGCTCCAATCCGTATATTTACGGGCACTTCATCGCCGGCTATAAAGCGCCGGGCGCAACCGGCGGCTCCGGCGCCGCGACCTATTACGGCGCCGTCACCGCGCCGAGCCTCGCCAACTGAAACGCGGCGCCAATGCTCGCGACGGCGCAACCATTAGCAACCGTTCGCAAGCCCTCGCAAGCCCCTGGCAAGCATTGGCGCCCTCCATTTTTTCAATGCGTTCACGTAACGCTTTCATCAAAACCCTTCTATAACACCACCATGCGGCGCACGGCATGTGACTTGCGTCGTCTTTCGCCGGAGACCCGAAGCGCTTTTCTTCTCCGAAAGCGAACCTGTCGCGCGCCGGCGCGCTAGTTTGGGAAGGGCATCATGGAACGCGTCGAGCGAAGCGAAGGGAGCCGCGCGAGCCGCGTCCGCGGGCGGCGGCGCTCGCGCGTTCTATCGCGCTATGCGGGCCGGCCCATCCGACTCATCTGGCGATACGTCGAGCGCCGCAAAACGGCTCACGCGATGGTGCTGGCCAGCGTGACCGGCGCGGTCGGCTTCGCGCTCGCGTCGCAATACGGCATTCGCAATCTGATCGACGCGCTGCCTCACGGACGCGCGCATCCCGAGACGGTCGTCGCCGCGTTTGCCATGCTCGTCGGCCTGATTTTCGCTGACAACCTGTTGTGGCGCGTCGCCGGCTGGATCTCGGCGCGCGCGTTCGTGCGCGTGACGGGCGACATCCGCCAGGACATGTTCGACTATCTGATGGGACACGCGCCGTCATTCTTTGCCGACAAACAGCCGGGCGTGTTGTCGAGCCGCGTGTCGGCGACCGCGAACGCGGTGTATGTGATCGAGAACACGCTGGCATGGACCGCGTTGCCGCCGACGCTGACCGTGATCGGCGCGATCGTCATGGTCGCCACCGTCAGTCTTCAGATGAGTGTCGCGCTCGTCGCCGTTTCCGCGCTGCTCACCGCGTGTCTGTTCTGGCTCGCGCGCAAAGGCACGGCGCGGCACGAGGCGTTCGCGAGCCAGGCGGCTTCGGTGGACGGCGAACTCGTCGACGTGATCGGCAATATGAACCTCGTGCGCGCGTTCAGTGCCGTAAGCGCGGAGGTGCTGCGCTTCGACGGCCATCTCGACACGGAAGCCGAGGCGCGCAGACACAGCCTGCTCTACCTGGAAAGGCTGCGCCTGCTGCACGCGTTCGTGACGACGCTGCTGTCGGCGGGCGTGCTCGGCTGGACAGTCTGGTTGTGGACACAAGGCAGAGCGACGACAGGCGACGTGGTTCTGGTCGGCTCATTGGGCTTTGCGATTCTGCATGGTTCGCGCGACGTCGCCGTGGCGTTCGTCGATCTCACGCAGCACGTGGCGCGTCTCGCAGAGGCGTCGCAAACCTTGCTGACGCCTTATTCGATGCCGGAAGCACCAAAGGCCGCGCCGCTCACGGTGCACCGGGCGACCGTCGATTTCGACAAGGTTTCGTTCGCGTATCCAGAACGCCGAGCCGTATTGCACGACCTGACGCTGCACATCGCAGCGGGCGAACGCGTCGGCCTGGTCGGGCCGTCAGGCGCGGGCAAATCGACCGTGCTCGCGCTGCTTCAGCACTTCTATGAACCGCGCGCGGGACGCGTGCTCGTGTCCGGTCAGGAGATTTCGCACGTGACGCTGGAGAGCCTGCAAGCGGCGATCTCGGTGGTGCCGCAAGACGTGGCGCTGTTTCATCGCTCGCTGCTCGACAACATTCGCTACGGCTGTCCCGATGCCAGCGAAGCCGACGTGCGGCGCGCATGCGAAGACGCGAGTTGCATGGACTTCATTGCCGCCCTGCCGGAAGGCTTGAATGCGATTGCAGGCGACCGCGGCACGAAGTTGTCGGGCGGCCAGCGTCAGCGCATCGCGATTGCTCGCGCGATTCTGAAAGACTCGCCGATCCTGCTGCTCGACGAGGCGACTTCCGCGCTCGACACCGCGTCCGAAATCGCCATTCAGGCCGCGCTCGAACGTCTCATGAAAAATCGCACGGTGATTGCGATTGCGCATCGGCTGTCGACGTTGCAATCGTTCGATCGCATCGTCGTCATGCATCGCGGGCGGGTGGTTCAGGAAGGCACGCCCGTGCAACTGGCTCGCGTGCCCGGCATTTATCGCGACACGCTGGCGCGGCACGGAAGGCCCGCAACCGCGCCCACGCTCAATTGACACGGTTGACACTGCCATGCGCGAGCCGGGCACGGCAGCCGTTGCGTTTCCTGCGCGCCACACCGACAACCCTCATAATGCGATCATTCAAAGCCAGACATTCGCGCCACCATGATCGATTCTCCCGCAAACGCCAATGCCGACGCCAACTCGTCGCCCCGTCTGACCAGTCTGTCGCATGGCGGCGGCTGCGGCTGCAAGATCGCGCCCGGCCTGCTCGCCGATCTGCTCAAGCGCAGCGCGCCGCTGCCGTTCTTCCCCGACCTGCTGGTCGGCAACGATACCGCCGACGACGCCGCCGTCTACAAGCTCAACGACGAGCAAGCCATTGTCGCGACCACGGACTTCTTCATGCCGATCGTCGACGACCCGTTCGACTTCGGCCGGATCGCCGCCACCAACGCGCTTTCCGACGTCTACGCCATGGGCGGCAAACCGCTGATGGCGCTCGCCATCGTCGGCATGCCGATCAACGTGTTGCCGCACGACGTGATCGCGGCGGTGCTCAAAGGCGGCGAATCGGTTTGCGCCGACGCCGGCATTCCGCTCGCGGGCGGCCATTCGATCGACTCGGTCGAACCCATTTACGGTCTGGTCGCGATCGGCGTGGTCGATCCGCGGCGCGTCAAACGCAATGCGGGCGCGCAGGCCGGCGACGTGCTGATTCTCGGCAAGCCGCTCGGCGTCGGCGTGCTCTCGGCGGCGCTCAAGAAAGACCGGCTCGACGCGAACGGCTATGCCGCGATGATCGGCGCAACGACCCAACTCAACCGGCCGGGCGCCGGACTGGCCGCGCTCGACGGCGTGCATGCGCTCACCGACATCACCGGCTTCGGGCTGCTCGGCCACACGCTCGAACTGGCGCGCGGCTCGAAGCTGACCGCGCGCGTGCGCTACGCCGACCTGCCGTGGCTGCCGGGCGTCGTCGAATTCGCCGAAGCCGGCATTTTCACGGGCGCATCCGGGCGCAACTGGGCGGCGTATGGCCAGGACGTCGCGTTGCCGGCCTCGCTTGCCGCGACCGCGCGCACCTTGCTCACGGACCCGCAAACCTCGGGCGGACTGCTGGTGTCGTGTGCGCCCGACGCCGTGAATGACGTGCTCGCCCTCTTTCACGCCGACGGTTTTGCCGACGCTCGCGTGATCGGCGAAATGGTCGCGGGCGCTGCGCGCGTCGAAGTGATCTGAAGGAAGCAGCGGACCGCCGGAAGAACGGCGTGAAAGCAGCCTGAAAGCAGTCCGCTGTCGGGAAGCGCGCCCCATGCGATAATTTCGCTCTTTCCGGCGCGCTTTTTTGTCTGCATACCCCCTTGAAGAACCTACTCGCCAGCCTCGATCAAGCAGGTGATTTCGATGAAATCATCGACGTCCGCACGCCTCTTGAATTCGCCGAAGACCACATTCCAGGCGCGATGAACGCGCCGGTGCTGAGCAACGAGGAGCGTGTGCTGGTCGGCACCATGTACAAGCAGGTGTCGCCCTTCGAGGCCACCAAGGTGGGCGCGGCGCTGGTGGCGCGCAATATCGCGCGGCATCTGGAAACCACCTTCGCGGACCGGCCGCGCAACTGGCGGCCGCTGGTCTATTGCTGGCGCGGCGGCAAACGCTCGGGTTCCGTCACGTCGCTCTTCAACATGATCGGCTGGCCCGCGCGTCAGCTCGACGGCGGCTATAAGACTTATCGGCGCGCAACGGTCGAAGCGCTCGCCACCTTGCCGACGCAGTTCCACTACGTCGCGCTCGTCGGCCCGACCGGCAGCGGCAAGACGCGCCTGCTCGCCGCGCTCGACGAAGCCGGCGCGCAGACGCTCGATCTCGAAGCGCTCGCCGCGCATCGCGGCTCGCTGCTCGGTGCGTGGGCCGGCGTCGCGCAGCCGTCGCAAAAGGGCTTCGACACGTCGCTCGTCAGCGCGCTGCGCGGCTTCGATCCCGCGCGGCCGGTGTTCGTCGAAGCGGAAAGCCGCCGCATCGGCGCCATCACGCTGCCGCTCGCGCTGCTCGAAACGTTTCATCGCGGCGCGTGCATCGAAGTGTCCACCACGCGCGAAGACCGCTCGGCGTTTCTGCTGCACGACTACGCGCATCTGTTCGACGAGCCCGAGTCGCTGAAGGCGCAGCTACAACGTCTGATCGGCTTGCATAGTCGCGAGCGCGTCGCCGGCTGGCAACAACTCGTCGACGAAAACCGGCGCGCCGAACTCGCGGACGCGCTGATCGAGTTGCACTACGACCCCGCGTACGCACGCAGCAGCCATCAGCATTTCGTGCAACTGCAAGAGGCGCTGAAAATCCAGTTCCGGCCGAACGACGCCGATGTCGTCGATCAGGCCAAAGCACTGCTCGCCCAACTCGACGCGTGCTCAGTCGCTCCCGTTTGACCCCACATGATGTGAAGACCAACATGCAATCAACCCTTCGGCAGCCCCGCGTCGCACTTGGCTGGATCGTGTTCCTCGCGATCGCCGTCGTCGGACTCTTCTATGTAAAGTGGTTTCCGTACTACCACCGCGCGTTCGTGGCCGCGAGCCAGCACTCGATCGGCAAGTCGATTCTGATGGGCACTTCGGCGAGCGCGCCGGCGGCGTCGTGGCAGTCGGCAATCGACTACGCGCTCGCGTACGGCAAGGCGATCTGGCAGGCCATGGTGCTCGGTCTTCTGCTCGGCTCCGCGGTGCAGGCGCTGATTCCGCCGCAATGGATCGCGCGCGCGCTCGGCCGCAGCGACTTCAGCAGCGTCGTGAAAGGTGGCCTCATGTCGCTGCCCGGCATGATGTGCACCTGCTGCGCGGCGCCGGTCGTCGCGGGACTGCGCGCGCGTCAGGCGGCTTCGGGCGCGGCCATCGCGTTCTGGCTCGGCAATACGGCGCTGAATCCGGCCACGCTGATTTTCATGGGCTTCGTGCTCGGCTGGCAGTGGATGGGCCTGCGCCTTGCGCTCGGCCTCGTGATGGTGTTCGGCCTCGGCTATCTGGTGAACCGCATGGTCACGCCGAAGGAAGCGGAGGCGTCGCGCGAAGCCATCGCCACACTCGTCACCGAAGACGAGGCGAACAACGCGTTCACGCGCTGGGTCAAAATTCTCGGCACGATGACACTGCGCCTCGTGCCCGAATACATCGGGCTCGTGCTGATTCTCGGGGCGGCGCGCGCGTGGCTCTTTCCCCACATCGGGCCGGATATCGACAACAGCGTGCTGTGGATCATCGCGCTGTCGATTGCGGGCACGCTGTTCGTGATTCCGACGGCAGGCGAAGTGCCGATCATTCAGGCCATGCTCTCTTTCGGCATGGCCGCCGGGCCGGCCGGCGCGCTGCTCATGACATTGCCGCTGATCAGCGTGCCGTCGATGGCGATGCTCGGGCGCTCCTTTCCGAAGCGTGTTCTGGCACTGGTGGCATTGGCCGTGGTGATCTGCGGTGTGGCGAGCGGCCTGCTCGCCGTGGGCTTGGGGTTCCGATGAGAAGAGTTGCCGTATTTACGCTCGCGTCGTGGTCGGCTGCGGCGTTGCTCTATTTTGGCCAGCATTCGGTCGCGCTGATCGCCGTGACCGGTGTGATCGTGCTCGCGAGTTTCGATCTGCTGCGTCCATAAGTTTGATTCAAGCGGCCGCGCGGCCGCTTCCTCAGAGCACTGTTCAGCTCGAACGCACGGTTGCCGCGTCGAGCATCATGCGACGGCGCGCTCCGATCAACGCGGCGATGCCCGTGCCGATCGCCAATGTCAGCAGGCACGCGGTGGGCACCATCATCGGCGCGATCTTGCTGTGTGCCACCTTGCCGACGTAAGGCATCAGATTCTGTCCGGCAAAGCCGCCGAGATTGCCGATCGCATTGATCGCGGCGACGCTCGCCGCGGCGCGCGCGCCCGAGAAAAAGCGCGGCGGCAGCGACCAGAAGCATGGATACAGCAACGGAATGCACGCTCCGCCGAAGCACAATGCCGCAAAGCGCAGCGACGCGGTGGGCAGCACGAGACTCGACGCGAAGCACAGCACGCCGAGGCCGGCCACCACGCTCATCGCCTTCAACACCACGCGCTCGCGCTTGAGCTTGCCGGGAAGCCACAACAGAAGCAGCGTCGCGAGTCCCCACGGAATCATGTTGAGCACGCCGTTGAGCGAGGACGACACACCATCGCCTTTCAGGAGCGTCGGCATCCAGTACGTCACGCCATACAACGAGGTCGACATCAGCATGTAGGTCAGCGCGAACATCAACACCCTGGGATCGAGCAGCGCGGCCCACGGATGCGTCGCCTTCGCGTCTTCCGATGCCTCGCGCTTGAGCGCGGCGACCACCACATCCTTCTCCTGTTGCGAGAGGAAGCGCGCGTCGCTGACGGAATTCGGCAGATATTTGAGCGCGACGAAGGCCACCACGATGGCCGGCAAACCCGTCGCCATGAAAACCCACTGCCAGCCGGCAAATCCCCACGTGCCGCCAAGCGTGAGCAGCAAGCCGCCGACGAGCGAGCCGAGCATGTTCGCGAGGGAGCTGCCGAGCGTGAAGAAGCCGAGCACCTTCGTGCGATAGCTTTGCGGAAACCACTGCGTGAGGTAATAGATCACGCCCGGATAGAAACCGGCTTCCGCGACGCCCAACGCGAAACGGAACGAATAGAACACCGGCAGCGTGCGGGCAAACGCCATCAGCACCGTCACGACGCCCCACGTCATCATGATGCGCGCAAGCCACGCGCGCGCGCCGAAGCGATGCAGCGCGAGCGTGCTCGGCACCTCGAACAGCAGATAGCCGATGAAAAACAGCGACGCGCCCAATCCATACGACGCCTCGGTCATGCCGAGGTCGTGCACCATCTCCAGCTTGGCGAAGCCGACGTTTTGCCGGTCAATGAATGAAATCAGGAACATGACGATGAGGAGTGGCATTAACCGCCACGCCATCTTTTTCATGACCTGCTGCTCGAATTCCAGGTTTGTGGGCATGATTTCTCCGCTGTTGCTTCCGCTGCCTGCCACGGCGAACCGGTAAGCAAATTGATACATTCATATATATGTTTGTATGAATTTCACGCGGACGCCATGAGGTGATACCCGCATAGCGCGGGCCGTGTAGCTAGCGGATATCGACCTGATACTGGAACGTATCGGCCGCGCCGCGCGTGCTGCGCCATTCGAACGGCGTGCCCGCGAAGTCGGATGCGACGCGGTGCACCAGAATCACCGGGCTGCCGCTTTTGATGCCCAGCAGCGAAGCCGTTTCGGCGGTAGCCTGTTCGACACGGAGCATTTCCGTCGCCGACGCCACCATCTGCTTGCACAGCCTTTCGTAGAGCGGATACAGCAGGTCTTCGAATTGATCGAGCGGCAGCGTGGCGAGCGCTTCGAAGCGCGAGCGCGGCAGCCAGATTTCCTCTGTCAAAACGGTGCGCCCTTCGATCAGCCGCACGCGCGACAGATGAATCGCCTTCTCCGAGGCCTTCATCTGCAGCGCGTTGCGGATCTCTTCATTCGGCTTGAGCACCTGGCGCTTGAGCACGCGTGCGGTGGGGAGCACGGGCTGGCCGTCGCGCGACACGAAGCGAAAAAAGCGGAACAGCGACGAATCGAAACGCGGCCGCCGCACGAACGTTCCCTTGCCTTGCGTGCGCGTGAGCACGCCGTCGCTCACCAGCAGATCGATCGCCTTGCGCACGGTGCCGGTGGAGACGTTGTAGAACTGGCCCAGTTCGGCCTCGGTGGCGATGGCTTTTTCGGGCGCCCATTCGCCGGCGGCAATGCGGCTGACGAGATCGTCGCGCAATTGCTGGTAACGGGGCAACCGGTCGTCGGGCCTGGACGCGAAAGACGCCGTATTCATGGATTCATGCAGTTATACAGAGGAGTAACTACTGTACCGCATCCGGTCCATCGCGAGCGAGCGAGGGTTATTACGCAAAGACCGGAAAGCGGATCGGGTGCAAAATTCATGCAGTCATATATATGAATACATGAATCACGAGCAGTAAGAACGACGGAGATGGCAATGTTCAAGTGGTACAAGGACAGCACGGCGGTCGAGCGCAATACTTTCTGGGGATGTTTCGCCGGATGGGGACTCGACGCGCTCGACGTGCAGATGTTCACGCTCGCGATTCCCGCGATCATCGCGGCGTACGGCATCGACCACACGCAGGCGGGCGCGATCAGCAGCGTCACGCTGATCTCGTCGGCGCTCGGCGGCTGGATTGCCGGCGCGCTGTCGGACCGCTTCGGCCGCGTGCGCACCCTTCAGATGACGATTCTCTGGTTCGCGGGTTTCACGTTCCTGTGCGCGTTCGCGCAGACGTTCCCGCAACTGTTGCTGCTCAAGGCGCTACAGGGCTTCGGGTTCGGCGGCGAATGGGCCGCGGGCGCCGTGCTGATGGCGGAGACGATCCGCAGCGAACATCGCGGCAAGGCGATGGGCGCGGTGCAAAGCGCGTGGGCTGTCGGCTGGGGCGCCTCGGTGCTGGTCTACGCCGCCGTGTTTTCGTGGCTGCCCGCCGACACCGCCTGGCGCACGATGTTCGCGGTCGGACTGCTGCCCGCCGGACTCGTGCTGTTCGTGCGGCGCAATCTGCAGGAACCCGGGCGCGTCGCGCCGGTCGACGCCGGCGCCAAGGTGTCCGCGCTCGGCCAGATCGTGCAGGTGTTTCAGCCGCGCGTGCTCAGAACCACGATCATCGGCGCGGTGCTCGGCACCGGCGCTCACGGCGGCTACTACGCCATCATGACGTGGCTGCCCACCTTCCTTGCGAAGGAGCGGCACCTGTCGGTGCTGCATACGGGCGGCTATCTCGCGGTCGTGATCGTGGCGTTCTGGTGCGGCTGCATGCTGAGCGCGTATCTGCTCGATCGGATCGGCCGGCGCCGCAACATCGCGCTGTTCGCATTCTGTTGCATCGTCACGGTGCTCGCGTACGTGATGCTGCCTTTGACGAACACTCAGATGCTCGTGCTCGGCTTCCCGCTCGGCCTGTTCGCCGCGGGCATTCCGGCGAGCCTCGGCCCGCTTTTCAACGAACTATATCCCGCCGACATGCGCGGCACCGGCGTCGGCTTTTGCTACAACTTCGGGCGCATTGCATCGGCGGGTTTTCCGGTGCTGGTCGGCTACATGAGCCATTCGATGTCGCTCGGCGCGGCGATCGGCATCGACGCCGCCATTGCCTACGGACTCGCCATGATCGCCGTGCTGGCGCTTCCTGAAACTCGCGGCAGGCGTCTGCGTGGCGCGGCGCCGGAGCAATCCGCCGATGCCAACGCGGGCGCCGACGCCCGCCTCACCTTGAATCATCCGCGCAGCTGAATATGAACGCATCCGCATCTTCTCTTCCGTTTGCACGACACGGCGTGGACACGCACGCGCACATTTTCGAGCGAGGCTTGCCCTTGAGCGGCGCGCGCCGCTATGCGCCCAACTACGATGCAACGCTCGACCACTATCTGCCGCTGCTGGACGCGCATGGAATGAAGCACGCAGTGCTCGTGCAGCCGAGCTTCCTCGGCACGGACAACCACTATCTGTTGCAGGCGGTGTCCGCGAACCGCGCGCGCTTGCGCGGCGTCGCCGTGGTGGCATCGGATATTGCCGAAGATGAACTCGCGGACATGAATCGCCGCGGCGTGACGGGCATTCGCTTGAACCTGATGGAACAGGCGTTGCCGGATCTCGGCGCGAAGCCGTGGAGCCCGCTACTCGACAAAGTTTCGCGGCTCGGCTGGCATGTCGAGTTGCACAGAAACGCAGCCGATCTCGCGTCGCTGATCGACCCGCTTCTGGACAGCGGCGCGCGGATTGTCGTCGATCATTTCGGCCGGCCCGATCCGGCTCCCGGCACGCTGGACCCTGGTTTCAAAGCGCTGCTCGCTTATGGCAAAACGGGACGCGTGTGGGTGAAGGTGTCGGGCGCGTATCGCTGCGCGGCGCCGGGCGCGACATTCGTTCGCGATGCAACGGCGCAATTGATCGAGCACTTCGGCGCGCAACGTCTGATGTGGGGCAGCGACTGGCCGCATACGCAATACGAAGCGGTAACGCGCTATGGCGAGTCTCTCGCGACGCTACTCGACGCCGGCCTCGACGCCGCTGCGCTCGACGCGATTGTGCGCACCACGGCGCTGTCGTTCTATGGATTCGATGTGAAATCTGCCGCGCAGGCTACGCCGGCAACGACGGCTGCATTGCAACGCGCGATGTGAGCTGAATGTGAACCGAATGGGGAACTGAAGCGACTTGCTTGGGCAGGACAGTAGACGAAAGCGAAGCCGCTTTCGTCTACGTCACAGATGCGTTGGTAGGCTCGATTGGATTCGAACCAACGACCCCCACCATGTCAAGGTGGTGCTCTAACCAACTGAGCTACGAGCCTGTAGAGGCGCGAATTATAGAGAGTCTGTGCGAACTGCACAAGTGCAAAACGGCCTGCATCTCATCACGTTCGCTTCGTTCAACGCGTCGCGCTCCAGTCGGCGTGTGCATCGAGTGGAAAGACCGGACGCCTCACGTTCCGGAAAGCGAATAAGCCGTAGTCCGAACTCGTCACGCCGCGGCTGTCGCACTCCACGAGCGCGGCGGAAATCGGCACGAAAACCGGGCGGCAATACATGCGCGATTTGAGCAGCAGAAAGCGCGCGCGACGCGGGTCGATACCGACGCTTTCGAATACGCCCAAATCCCAAGGTTCATGCGTGTGCTCGGTCACGACGAGCTTGACCGTGCCTGCGTCGAGCACCGCCGCTCGTCCCATGTAAGCGCGCTGTCCGGTGTATGTCGGGCCGCTGATCACATACTCGCCGTCGGTCAAGGCGCGCACGACACCGGTCATTGCAACCGGCCGACGCGGCGTGAGCCCAGCGCTGGCCAGCTTGTTGCCAATCGTGACGGTCACCGGACTGCCCACGCCCGCGACCATCAGCGCGGCCACCGCCTGGGGATCGCACAACGGCCCGGCGACGATGCCTTCGAGATTCTGCCGGAGCGCCTCTTCGAGCAGATCCATTGTGTCGCACGTGCCGCCCGACATGCAGTTGTCGCCGTGATCGAGCAACAATACCGGCTTGTCGACGTCTTTCGCGAGCGCCGCGGCTTGCGCAACCGAATCCGCCAGCGGCGCGCCGCGAAAAACGAAGTCCTCGCGCTCACTCCAGATTTGCCGCGCGATGCGTTCGGCCACCGCGTCCGCTTGCAGACGGTTGCCATTGCCGATAACCACGACGCTGATGCACGGCGCCTCGATATCGGCGAGCGAAAAGCCGGCCAGCACAGAAACCGCGAGCATGCCGTCGGCCTCGGCGGCGCGCGCGGCATCGACGGCACGCTTCATGGCGCCCTCGGCGGTCGCACTGCGCAGCGTGTGCGTGAGAAGCGGCGGCTGGCGCCAGGCGATCACCGGCCTTGCTTCGCCATGCATAAGCGCGAACAGCAGTCGCGCGGCGTGCGCGCCAGTTTCATACATATCGACGTGCGGATAAGTCTTGAAGCTGACGATCACATCCGCGTTGTCGATCATTTTCTGCGTGACGTTGCCGTGCAAATCCAGCGCGACGGCAATCGGCGCGTCGGGCAACGCCGCGCGCACGCGTTCGAGCAGATCGCCTTCGCCGTCGTCCGAATTTTCTGCGACCATCGCGCCGTGCAAATCGAGCATCACGGCATCGCAGCCGGGCGCAGCCGCGAGAATCGCGTCGCAGATGGCGTCGTACGCCGCGGCTTCGACAGGTCCGCTCGGATTCGCCGCCGCCGAGACAGGCGTCACGATCTGCGCGCCCTCGCGCTCGGCTGCGTCGATAAACGCGGCCATCGCCGTTTGCATGCCTTTGTTGTCGTTGTACGCGTCCTTGTCGAAACTCGGACCCTGACTCGTGCTGTTCTGGCCGAATGCCGACAACGGCGTAGCCACTGGGGAAAACGTGTTCGTCTCGTGATTCATCCGCGCGATGAGGATTTTCATTCGGTCGAGCCCTCCGGTGCTTGTATTGTCCGCACAGTTTGCGCCAGTTTCGATATGGCGTGCGGCGGGCGTGCGGCGGCGTGTTGCGGCGTGTTGCGGCTCGCCTTGAGGTGGTTCGGGCGTGAACTCGCGGCAGCGCTTCGTCATGGCGAAGTGGCCGCGGGCTCAGACGACGTTGAAGCATGGATAGCGGCTTTTGATCGAGCGCATGTGGATGCGTTGCAGGCGGAGCTTGAGCGGTTTGATCTGGCTAACGTCAAGAGTCATGCGGCAAGCGAGAAAGCGGCGCGCGAGCCTGGCGTCGAAAGCGTATGCCAATTAATGACGATCCACATGACGGACGCCGCCGCTAAGGGAAGCGGATTAAAGACACGTTGCTGGAGGTCGACTCTTGATTTGAAGATCTGCCGCAGGGCTCGGACGCAGTGTCGCGCCTGAAGAAGTGGCGCGCAATGGAGTGGGGACAATCTCAGCCGCGAAACGATGCTGTTTGCAGGGAGTGGCGGGCGGCCGCCGTCGGAGCATAGCCGCTTCAGACTGCAGCGGAATGTCGGCTCGCGCCCGATCTACCGAGACGGATATGCTGCCGGGCTTCGACAGGAGGGGCTCAACCTTTTACCGCGCGCGCCGTTATTGCATTTGCACAGCAGATCATTGGACCTTCATGGCACAACCTATTCCCTTTTCCCGTAATACTGGCGCGACGCGTGCACGGTATAGCAAGGCGATGCTGCTGCCTATCGCCCGTCAGATCGCCGACGACCTCGCGCTTCGCGTTCATCTGGCGCTCGACGCATTGCGTCGTGGCGATGGTGGAATGGGCGATGCCCAAACGCTTACGCAAGTCATGCTGTTGACCGGGTTTCTGGCCGAAGCGGGCTTCGGCGCCGCAAGCGGCGAGCAACTGGGTGCAGCGGAACGTGAAATAGCCAAGGTGTTCGATACCGGAAGAAATACCGGACGATGGGCACTGGATGACGTTGGTTTCGCGCTATTCGCCCAAATCTCGACCAATTACGATCAGCAATTGCACCGCGCGCCGCTGTGGGCGGTGACAGAGGCCAGCAAGCGACTGGACCGTTTTACGACTGGATTGCCACATCAATTGCCAGCTCGGAAGAGAGCTTAAGCGGTACTTTGATTGCTTCTCGGTGAAGCGACTGCGGTTGGGCTAGGCCGTTTAACCGCCGGAGAACGGAGAAGGATTAGAAGGCCGCAGCGAATGCTGTGCCGGAATATAGGAATATAGGGTAAGGGTCCGGTGAAGTCACGTTGAAGCTGTGGTCTGCGCATAGGAGCATCGTGTCCATCAAAAACGTGATGGAGACGTGTACACGATGGCGGACAACGATCGGGTTGATGATGAAGTGGTG
>NZ_JAYXBK010000023.1:0-60750 GCF_036016995.1 Paraburkholderia sp. MPAMCS5 | reverse complement strand
AGTGCGGATTGCCCGTGTGAAAGTAGGTAATCGTCAGGCTCCCCAGCAGCATCAGAAACCCCACCCCTTCAAGGTGGGGTTTCTGCGTTTACGGCGGCGAAAAACAGACAGAACCCGCAGCCGCCGCTCACTCCTTGCCTATCCGCAGCGCGTTCGCATATCCGGTCAACTCCAGATAAGCCCGTCCCAAATCCGCGCCATCGCGGCTGACGCGCACAGCGCCTTCCCAATACACGGCTCCGGTGGATTGGCGCGAATCGAGTTCCTGATCGTCCATTAGCGGGTCAAGCTGCCATGACAGCGTGCCGGTTTTGACCGTCATCGCAACGGGGTACGACGTATTGGTGCGCGGCGAACGCCATAGGCGGCGTGGTGTGAACTCGACTTCACCTGGGGCGAACGTCGTGACTCGTCCGTCGCGATCGCGCAATGCCGCATGAGCCCATATCGCGTGACCGTCGCGCCTACGCACCTTGAACGCCATCAGCGCGGAACCGTCGGCGAGGTTCGCGCCAAGCCAGTCCCAACCCACCGCATTCGCGTCGAGCAAGGTACTCGACCATTCGTGATCGAGCCATGCCGCGCCGGTCACTGCCGTGTCGCCTTGCGATCGACCCTCTTGAGTCGCTGGGCGCATCACGCTGCCGGACACACGCAATTGCGGCTCGCTATAGTAGTAGCTCGCCTCGTCAGGCCGCGGACCTTTGCGTGAGTATCCGCGTTCGCCCTGAACCAACGGTGCTTGCGTTGGCATGAGCGTCAGATGCAATGCGAATCCGCTGGCGTCGACGCTGACGTCATACCGGCCATCGGGGGCTCGCACGATCTTCCATGCGTCAAGCTTGACGTCGGTGTTGGCGCGCTTTGCATAAGCGAGGCCGAAACCCTCGCGGCCAATCCGCTGATCGTGCACAAGGTGACCGAGTGCCGGATCGCTAAGCGCTGCGTGCGCGATGATCAATTGAGAAGGCGCAAAAGCACTCGGGTCGGCGGCGTCATGACCGGTTGCAGAGCGAAAGAACGTGATCTGAAAGCCGAGCGGACGATTGTCGGGCGTAGTGAGCCAGCCGGTCGCGTACCACCACTCGGTGCGAAAGTGAGCGTGCGAGCCGGTGTCCATTGGTAGCGCGATGGGATGATCTTTCGTGACCGGTGCGAATTCCGTTGATGCCCCAAAGGCCAACGGCATACCCAGCATGCCGGCAACCAGCAAGCCGGAAGTGAAGAGACGCTTGCGTCGAAAGCGCGTGGACGAAACAGCAATGCTAGCAGCCACATTCGTCACTGGTTCGTGCGCCAGAAAACGCAGCACGGTTCGCATCACCAGTCCTCCTTTACCGCGCGCACCGCATCCACGGAGACCGCGCCGCGTCCTGCCATCACCGCAGTCGAGCATGACGAAGCCAGCATCACCCATGCGACCGTGCCGAGCACGCTCCACGGTACATGCAATGACATGCTCCAATGAAACGACTGCGGATTAACGACGAATACCAGAATCAGGCTGATCGCGAATCCGAGCATGAAGCCCATCGCGATCCCACACGCCGTGAGCATGCCGCCCTCAAGCGCGAGAATGGCGAAGATCTGCGAGCGCGTCACGCCGACGTGCCGCAGCATGCCGAACTCTCTGGCGCGCGCGAGCGTCTGTGCGGAAAACGTTGCGGCCACACCGAACAAGCCGATCACGATCGCGACCGCTTCGAGAAGATAAGTCACCGCGAAACTTCGGTCGAAGATCACGAGCGTGCGTGCGCGAATCTCGCCCGGCTGCGAGACGCCCAACGTCGCGCCGAAAGGCAGTGCGCGCAGTCCCGCGATCACGCGCTCGACGCTCGCGCCGCGTGCAATCGTAATTGCCGCATCGGTGACATTCGTATCGGCAATGAGGCGCCGGTAATCGGTCAGCCGTATCTGGATGGCGCCGGTCTGCCGCACATAATCGCGCCATACGCCGGCCACGGCGAACACATGTCCACGTTCGCCGAGCGGCAGGCGAATACGCTGTCCGACCCGATATCCATACAGATCAACCATTGCTTCGGACACCCAAACAGGTGTTTCGTCGTCGTGTAGTTCACGAGGCGACAGGACGGGTCCCGTCATTTGCAGATTCGCGCCGGGATTGGCCGCGTCGATTTCGCGCGCCAGTACGGCCACGTCCGGCCGCGCCGGGTCGAGCGTGATATGCGAGGTGCGCGCAAACGCAGCGCTTGCAATGCCCGGAACGCCGGCGATCTGGGTCTGTTCATCGGGGCTCAAGCCGCCCGTGTCGCCGTTCTCCGCCACACGCACATAGAGATCGGCCGATAGCAGATGAACCAGCCAGTCTTCAACGGACACGCGAAAGCTCGCCACCATGATGGCCATTGCCACGATCAGCGCAAAGCTCGACAACACGCCGCCCATTGCAATCGACGCATGACCCGGCGCATTCGCGAGACGCGCGAGCGCAAGCGTAGGCGCTGCGCCGCCACGTCGCCGGGTTGCGGAAATCCGGCTCGCCGCGCCGAAGATGAATGCGGTGACGCGCGGCATCAACGCAATCCCGCCGATGAGCAACAGCGCGACAGCGACATAGCCGCCAATCGGCGCGTCGAACCACGGCGGCGCTTGCGTCAGAAGCGCGGCGGCCAACAGGCATAGCAAGGCAGGCCACGGCGTGGCGAGCCGCGCGAGCGCGCCTTCTTCGGCACCCGCCTTCAGCGCCGCGGCGGGCCGCGCCCGCGCCGCCTCGAGTGCGGGCGCAAGACTGCCGAGGACCGACACGGCGATGCCCAGCAGCAAAAAGATGGCGCTCGCGAGCGGTTCGAAGCCGACTCGCGGTTGCACGCCGGGAAAATAACCGCCGCCCAGATCGCTGCCGAAAAAGCGCAGTGCGCCCGCAGCGAATGCATAGCCGAGCGCGAGGCCGCACAGTGAACCGAGCAGGCCGAGCAGCGCGCCCTCCAGCAAGATCTGACGCAGCAGTTGGCCGCGTGTCAGTCCGAGCACGCGCAGCATCGCGAACTGCGCGCGGCGGCGCACCACGCTCAAAGCCTGCGTCGAAAACACGAGGAATGCGCCGGTGAAAAGCGCGACCAGCGCGAGCACGTTCATATTGATTCGATACGCGCGCGAGAGCCGGTCCGTGCGGCTTTCAATATCGCGTGCTTCGGCAACGATCCACTGGTTGCCCAGCGCCGCTTGCAGATTCCGCTTGAAGCGTTCGCGCTCGACCCCACGCTTGAGCCGCACATCGACGCGAGAGAGTTTGCCGAGCTTGCCGAACTTCCACTGCGCGGCGGCAATGTCCATGATCGCAAGCCGTTGTCCTGGTCGCGTTCTGACGATGCCGCCCGCCACACGAAAATGCACGATCGAGGTGCCGCTTTGCAGCGCCAGCACATCGCCGGTTTTGACCTGCAGCCATTGCTGCGCGGCGGTGGAAAGAAAGATGGCGTCGGAGGCGAGCGTGTCGAAAGGACGCTCGGTCGAAGGCACGCCGGTCAGATCGGGCGCAATGCGGCTTGCCTTGAACACGTCGATGCCGAGTACCGGTAAAGCGGCGTGCTGTTCGGGCACGGTCACGTCCAGCGCGAGAACGGGACTCGCGAGCGCCACGCCGTCGTGCGTGGCGAGACGCGGATAGATCGCCTCGTCGATGAGAGGTTGAGCGCCGCGCACCTGCAGATCCGCTTCACCGGAGAGGCTGCGCGCCGCAGCCGAGAACTCGGTGAAGGCGGCACTGTTGATCAGTTGCACCGCATAGCCGAGCGCCACGCCGAGCGCGATCGTTGCGATTGCAACGAGGGCGCGTCCGCGATGACTGCGCCATTCCGCGCCGAGCAGCCAGCGCGCGAGCACACGTTGCCCGCGCATGCGTGAGAAGCGGTGCGAATCAGCGGGCGTCATCGGCTGAACGAGCGGGGCTTCGCGGGCCGTATTGGGCGCGCGAAAGCGAGGGCGCTTCCGAAGCGGCGTGCAAGCCGCCTTCGCTCAGAATCATGATGCGGTCGGCCACGGCGGCTGCGGCTTCCGAGTGCGTGACCATCATCGTGGCCGCGCCGGTCGCCTTGCTTTGCGCGCGAAACAGCGCGAGCACTTCGTGCGCCGTATCGGGATCGAGATTGCCGGTCGGTTCGTCGGCGAGAATCAAAGTAGGGCGATGCACGAGCGCTCGCGCAATCGCGACGCGTTGCAATTCGCCGCCGGAGAGTTGCCGCGGAAAATCGCCGCCACGACCGCCCAGGCCGACCTCGGCGAGCATGTCGAGCGCAACGGCGGTATCGAGTTCGTTGAGCAGCAGCGGCAGCGCCACGTTTTGCGCGAGCGTGAGATGCGGCAGCACGTGAAAGGCCTGAAACACGAAACCCAGTTTCTGCCGACGCAAACGCGTCGCGGCATTGTCGTCGAGTCGCGAGACGGCGGCGCCGTCGATCATCACGTCGCCGCTGTCCGCGCGGTCGAGGCCGGCGATCAGATTGAGCAGCGTCGATTTGCCGACGCCCGAGTCGCCCATGATCGCGACGAACTCGCCTCGCGCCAGCGTGAAGTCGAGTTTCGCCAGCACGATGCGCCCGGCGCCGTACGTCTTGCTCAGTCCGTGGCACTCGAGCGCGGGAACGACAACTTCGTCACGAAGCACCATGCGTTGTCCGGAGAGGATGGCCGAAGGCGGGTTATCGCCGCAGTATATTCGGCTTCTGTAAGGTGCGTCGAAGCGGCGGCTCGCGATGCACGCGCAGTCTCGAACGACGCTTTCCTCACGCGATTCCTTCATTCGAGGCATCGCATGAATAAAAAATATTTACTTCGAATACGGCGCGTATTGCCTTCGGTGAGGCAAAAAGTCGGCCCGAAAAAAGCTCTCGTGCGAGCACGGCCCTTTCGCGGTCGTGAGCGCCCACGGCGCCCGCAGGAAACGTCCGCGAACCGTCGCCTAAAAAGCCGCTTTTGCGGACAACTTCTCCAGCCGAAAGCTATGAAGAAATGTCTTGTGCAACTGCACATTTTTCGGCGTTTCGCAAGAGGTGGCCGTCGCAACAATGCATTGTCCAGTGTTTTTGCGCAATGTTGCGCTGCAAAAGTATCCTTAACTTGGTAATCTCCCACCCTCGTCACTCGACTGCGGGTAAACGTGAAGTTTGGCAGCGCCACTTCCACGTCACTTCGCTAAACGCAAGCCTACAACGCCATTTCAATTCTTTCTTCCGCGAAAGCATTGATGCGGCGTTTTGTATCTCTAGTTTTCGACAGCGCACATGCCATTGCCTCTTCTTAGCCTACTCATCTGGATTCCCATCGTCGCGGGCCTGGTCGTTTTGCGCGCCGGCTCCGACGCGGCGCGCGGCCGCACGCGGTGGCTCGCATTGATCGGCGCCGTGGCGGGTTTCGTCCCGGTGATTCCGCTCGTGACGAACTTCCGCAACGACGTGACGACGATGCAGTTCGTCGAGAACGTCCGCTGGTCGCCGACCTTCGATATCGCGTGGCATGTGGGTGTGGACGGGATCTCGCTGTGGCTCGTCGCGCTGACCGCGCTTACCACGATCGTCATCGTGGTCGCGTCGTGGGAGTCGATCACCGAGCGGACCGCGCAATACTTCGGCGCATTCCTGATGTTGTCGGGTTTCATGCAAGGCGTCTTTACGTCGCTCGACGGCATGATGTTCTTCGTGTCGTTTGAAGCGACGCTGATCCCGCTGTATCTGCTGATCGGCACGTGGGGCCAGGCGAATCGCTCGTATGCGGCGGTGAAGTTCTTCTTCGTGTCGTTCCTCGGCTCGCTGATGATGCTGATGTCCATGCTGTATCTGTACAGCCAGACGCACAGTTTCGACCTCGCGCTGTGGCGCGAAACACGCCTTGGCATGATGCCGCAGGTGCTCATCTTTCTCGGCTTCCTCGCTGCGTTTGGCGTGAAGGTGCCGATGTGGCCGCTGCACACGTGGCTGCCCGACGTTCACCTCGACGGGCCCACCGGCGCCGCCGTGATGATCGGCATGCTCAAGCTCGGCGGCTATGGTCTGTTGCGTTTCGCGTTGCCGATCGCACCGCAGGCAAGCCACTTTTTCGCGCCGATGATGATCACGCTCTCGCTCGTCGCCGTGATCTACGCGAGCCTTCTTGCGCTCGTGCAGACCGACATGCGCCGCCTGCTCGCGTATTCGACGGTGGCGCACATGGGCCTCGTCACGCTCGGTCTGTTCGTGTTCAACCGCATCGGCCAGGCCGGCGCGATCGTGCAGATGCTGTCGTATGGCGTGGTGTCCGGCGCGATGCTGCTGTGCACGGGCATGTTGTACGACCGCACGAAAACCGCTGCTATCGCCGAGTATGGCGGTGTGGCGAACACCATGCCGCGCTTCGCCGCGTTCGTGATGCTGTTTTCGATGGCCAATATCGGCTTGCCCGGCACCTCGGGTTTTGTCGGCGAATTCATGGTGCTGATGGGCACGATCCGCTTTAACTTCTGGATCGGCGCGATGGCGGCGTCCACCTTGATCCTGAGCGCGGCCTACACGTTGTGGATGTACAAGCGCGTCATTTTCGGCGCGATTGCCAATGCGCGCGTTGCGAAGCTGAAAGACCTCGGCAGCCGCGAGTTCGTCCTGCTCGGCGCGATGGCGTTGCTGGTGCTTGCAATCGGACTCGATCCGAAGCCTTTCACCGATGCCATCGATCCCTCGGTCGGCACGCTGCTCGCGCAATCGGAGCGCTCGACGCGTCCTTCGGGCACCGATCCGGTCGATGGGGGCGAGCACTTGCAGGCGGCCGCGCCCGCGCCGGTTGTCGCGGCAACGCGGACGCCGGGCTGATCTTGCGGTGTTCGTGACGCGCTTGGTACATGATGGGTACATGATCGGCACGCGCCTGGCAGCTCACCTCCGGCAACACCTGATCAAACGCCAACAGCGCGGCCGGCTTCTCGACACCGCAAGCCGGCGCGCGCGCCTCACAGCGGAATGATCTTTCGTTCCGGCGGCGATGGCATGCCGAACCAGGGCATCGGCGTCGGTCCGCAACCGGGATGAAACAGTGGTTCTTCGTTCCAGCCGCCGCGAACGATAATCGGCGGAACAATGCCGCCATGGCAAGGCACGGGCACAACCGGCTTCAGACAGGCGATACCGCCGCGCACGGAACGCGAGCGGGCTGCGTCGAGCTCATGCACGCGTGCAAGGTCTTTGAGGATCAAGGTGGTCATGATGAGTCTCCGGGAAAGAATGGGCACTGAGCGCGGACGCAACCGCGCTCAGGCTTTCCACTTGCACACACCATGCCATTCGGCGACAAGCAGCGAGCGCTGCACTTCATGCGGGCTCGCGTGCCTGAAGTGCCGATGAAGTGCCGATGAAGTAATCACGCAGTGACCATCAAGCAATCACGAAGTGACCGCTGCCGGCCAACTCGCCACGCGACAGTGTCGTCGACTTCCCGACACTCGCTGCATGTGCCGACCTTCGTCAGCGCCGACATTTACGCGGCGCCGCGCCACTCGGCGAGCAGGCGCGGCAGCTCCGCCATGTCGCGGAACACCTGAACCACACCTACTTCACGCATCGCAGCGGCGCTGCTATGACCGGGTTCGTTCGGGCAGTAGCCAAACACCGTTGCACCCGCCGCCACGCCCGCCGTGGCGCCCGTCACCGAGTCTTCGACCACGGCGCAGCGTGCCGGGTCCACATCGAGCGCCGCCGCCGCCGCGAGATAGACATCGGGAAACGGCTTGCTGCGCGGCATTTCGTGACCGCTGAAGATGTGTCCTTCGAAGCAGTCGGCAATACCCGCCTTGTTCAGTTGTAGTTCGATCTTGACGCGGTCCGCGCCGGATGCCACCGCAATGCGTCCATTCAACGTGGCGTGAAGCGAGCGCACCGCCGTGACCGCGCCGGGAATCGCCGTCAGATCCCGATCGAGCGCTGTATTGCGGCGCGCGCGGAATTGCGCGAGCCAGTCGGTCGTAATCGCAACGCCCGTGCGCGCTTCGATCAACGCGGCTTCGTCCTTCACCATCTTGCCCACGAAAATGCGCATCGTCTCTTCGATGCTCAACTGCCAGCCCAGCTCGCCGAGCATCTCCGCGAGCACGCGGGCGGTAATCGGTTCGGAATCGACGAGCACGCCGTCGCAGTCGAAAAGTACCGCGTGAAAAGGGAAATAGGCCATCGGGGAGGGTATCGGAAGAGATTGCGGAACCGGCAAGGATACCGCACCGGGCCGGGCCGCGTTGCTTCGCGCTGCGCGCTCGCAAGCTCGCGCGCGGCGCGAAGCTTCAGGAACCGTTCACCCGATAACCGTCGCTCAACGTCTTCATGAACGCGATGATGTCCTGAATGTCCTCGTCGGTCATCGCGGGCTGATCGCCCGGTTTGCGGTCGAAGGGCGCGTCGGCGACATCCACGTTCGCGTGATACTGCGGCGGCAGATCGTTGTACTTCCGTACCTTGCCTGATGCATCGCGCGGATAGATCTTTTCAGGCGACGTGTTGCGCAGATTGTAGAAATCCATCACCTGTTTCAGGTCGTGATAGACGCCGTTGTGAAAGAACACCTTGCGGTTCGCGGCATTGCGCAAGGTCGGCGTGAGGAACATGCCGCAGTACTGGGTCTGTTTCGAGAGGTCCTCGCGAAACGGGCCGCATACGCCCATATCGAAGAACTGCGGGTCCTTGTTGGCGGGAATGGCTGGATTGCGCGGCACGCCGAGCGCTTCGTATTGCGTGTCGGTGAAAACCGGCGGCAAGCCGTCCTTGCCCGGCTGACTCAGATGGCAACCGGCGCAGTTGGCCTTGTCCTTGTCGTTGAACAACTGCAGACCGTGCAGCTCGGCATGGGTGAGCCGCGCCTTGCCTTCGAGCCAGTAGTCGTACTTGCTCGTGAATGCATGGAACGACGATTCTTCGATCTGATAACGCCCGACCGCGAACATCGCCTCGGAGATCAGCAGGCTCGGATTGGCGGCAATGGACGGCCCGAAGAGCTGCTTGAACCGGTCGAGGTAGCGGGTTTGCAGCAGCTTGCGCGCGACGTCTTCCGGCGTTCTGTTGGCCATCTCGACCGGGTTCGTCAGCGGACCGATTGCCTGGTTCTGCAAAGTATCGGCGCGGCCGTCCCAGAAGAGGCCGCCTTGCGGCACCATCGCCGGAGCGGCGGGCGCGGCGAGGGCGGTCTTCTGCGCGCGCTGCACGCCGGCTGCCTGCGAGGCGAGTTGCGTCAGATCCACCGGCGCGTCGGTGTCGCCCTGATCGGGGCCGATGCTGAACGGCGCCTGCCGATATAGATACGTGAGCGAAGGCGGCGGCCGATAGCCCGCTTCGCTCATATGCGCGCCGCCGAGCTGCACGGGAAACGCGTTGTCCGGCGCGTACGAATTCTTCGGCGAGTGACACGACGCGCACGACTGCGTGCCCGAAGCCGACAGCGTCTGGTCGTAAAAAATCGCTTTGCCGAGCAATGCGACGGCGCTCAGCGGCGCGCTCGGCGGCCGCATCAGTTGCACGGGGTGAGGATTCGCGCCCGTGATCTCCTCGACGATCGCGCCGACCGAAGCCGGCATACGCTCGGGATAAACAAGCGCATACACGCTACAGGCCACAGCCGCGACAACGATGCCTGCCGCGCTCCATGCAAGCAGCCTGAGTGCAGGGCCGCGCGTGCGAGCGCAGCCCGGTTCATCGCCGGTGGGAAGCGTCGGCGGCAGGGCGGCGTCTGAAGGTTGGTTCATGGCGATGATGACAGGTGCACGCGTGGACCTCGCTGGGATATTGTTTGTGGGGTGTGCGGCTGCGCTTCCCGACGCGGCACGCCGCGTTCCCGACCAGCTGTCGCGCATTGAAGCATTCGGTGATTAAAATTTAAGGACGCACATATTACGGCGGCTCTCGATTGCCATTCATTTGCATAACGCCTGCTGTCGTTGCGCTGACGGCGTGCTGCAAGTACTCGGGCGCCTGCCCGTGTTCGAAGCGACGTTCGCGAAACCGGTGCGGCATGCGAAATGCTTCTTCAGGCGGCGAGGCACATGCGCTGCCGCAATCCTTTCTCTCCTTCGAGGATTCCGCCATGATAGTGAAGCTCAAACCGATCGCCCAGCAGGTCATCGTGATTACCGGTGCGACGAGCGGCATCGGTCTTGCGACCGCGCGCCTCGCCGCGAGCCGCGGAGCACGCGTAATGCTGATTGCGCGCGACGAAGCAGCGCTCGGCGCGCTCGCCACGCAACTCGGCGATCAGGGCGCGCTCGTCGACTACGCGGTCGCCGACGTGAGCCACGCCGAGCAGTTGCAAGCCGCCGCCGACAAGGCGATTGAGCGCTTCGGCGGTTTCGACACATGGGTGAACAATGCGGGCGCGTCGATCTTCGGGCGTTGCGCGGACGTGCCCATCGACGAGCAGAAACAATTGTTCGAGACCAACTTCTGGGGCGTCGTGCAGGGATCGACGATCGCGCTCAAACACCTCAGGCAGCGCGGCGGCGCATTGATCAATCTGGGCAGCGAACTCTCCGACATCGCGATACCGTTGCAGGGCGCGTATGTCGCGTCGAAGCATGCAGTGAAGGGCTACACCGACACCTTGCGCATGGAACTGATCGAAGAGCGCGCACCGGTCTCGGTCACGCTCATCAAGCCGTCCGGCATTCATACGCAGTTCGTCGAGCATGCGCGCAATCATCTCGATGTGCAGCCCAAGCTGCCCGCGCCGCTCTATGCACCGGATATCGTCGCTAAAGCCATCCTGCATGCCGCGGCGACGCCGGTTCGCGATCTGTATGTGGGCGGCGCATCGGCGGCCATGGTCACGTTCGCGCGCCGGGCACCGAATCTGTATGACCGTGTGATGAGCCGCTTCGGCATTGCATCGCAACGCACGAAGGAGCCGCCGCGCACGTCGCAGGGAAATCGCGGCACGGAAGGCGCATTGCGCGAGCGTTCGGGACAGAAGCGCAAGGTGTTCGAATCGAGCTTGTATACGCAGGCATCGATGCATCCGAAGCACACCGCATTGCTCGCGGCGGGAGCCGCGGCGGTGTGGATGCTTGCGCGTTACGCGAGGGCGTCGAATTCGCGGCGCGCCTGACATCGCGAAAAGGGAAGCGCCGCATGTGCGAAACACATTCGACGCGCAACCCTTCGTGGTCCGATGCAATTGACAGGACGCCATTCAAGTCGAGGCGCGCTTAACCGCCGCCTTTCGGATTGGCCACCGTCAGCTTGTTGGAGACCGACTTCACGCCGGAGACATTCTTCGCCACATCCTCGGCTTGCGGAATCTGCGCGCCGTCGGGCACCGATCCGCTCAATGTCACCGCGCCGCCGCGCGCGCGAACAAACACGTTCGACACGTCGAAGCCTTGCGTTTTGGAGAGCGCCTTGCGCACGTCGAGACCGAGTTTGCGGTCTGCTTTTTTCACGGTTTTCGTGCGCGATGTCGACGAATTCATCTCGCCGGACGACGCCGCATCGCTCGATTGTGCATAAGCACTCGACGCGGTCGCCACACACAATGCAATGCCGAGCGCCTTTAAAAGATTGACTGTTTTCACGTTTTCTCCATCCTCGAAAAGTTGATGTCGCTTCGTTGCATGCAAAAAAAGACGCGCCTGTGAGCAGCAATTCGCTCAACGGGGAGCATCCTGTGTTGTAGAAAAGCGCTGCCGTGGCGCTCCCGGCGCGCTTAAACAATAGGTCAGCGCGCGCGCTCATGCAGGAAAAACTCATGGCACGGAATACATGTGCGTTTCGCGCCTGCCGATGCGATCAGGCCTGCTAATTGCGTTTCGTCACGATCATCGCGTTGCGGGATTGCCCGCATTCAACGGCACCGTTATGCGATGCGCCGTTTGGCATTAAGCTCTGAACGGCGAGCCGCGCCGGATGCGGCGCGGACCACGCAACAGGGAAAGCAGAGTTGCAAACAACCTTGAACGCCATTGCCAACTTGAGGGAGTCAGCCATGAAGCGCGTTGCTATCAGACAGATCATGCTCGGCCTTGCGGTCACCACCATGGTGGCCGGCGGCATTCCGCTCGCAGCCGCCCAAACGGCCAGCGACACCGCCGCGCAAACCACGCAGCCCACCGCAAGCAGCAGCGCGAAGCCCACCAAAGCCGAGCGCAAAGCGGCGCGCAAGCAGGCTCGCGCAAAGAAGAACGCAGAGTTGAAGAAGCTGGAAGACGCCGGTTATCAGCCGACTCAAAACGATCCGAACTACCCGAACAACCTTCAAAAAGCCCAGAAAAAGGCTGGTATGGGCACGGGCGCGAGCCAGTAATGATCGGACATGAGCTCGCGGCGAGTGTCGTCGTTGCGGCGGCGCTCGCTTGCGGCTCCTCTATGGCAGGCGCTTTTTGACTGAACAAAGCGAGTGGCTTCCCCAGCCGCTTCACCGCCACCACTTCACCAGCCGCTCAAAAAATCGACTGTTGCATTGCCGCGGCGCCGCGTTTCATACTTCTTTGCACCCTTCGCGAATGTTTTTTCGCTGAACCAAGCCTTCATTTGGCTTGGAACGACATGCGGCGAGCGCGCTGCATGCGTCGGCGAAAGCCTTGTCCAGCAGGGCTCCCAGCCGACGGCAATAGCGTTCATGCGACATGGGTGTCGTATTTCCACATGTGGTTGTCGCAAATAGTCGGCTAGTCGCACTTTTTTCTGGCAACTATGTATGCACAGCGCGGACGGAGGTCCGCCACGCAGCTTTGCATGGGACCAGGGTCAGTGCCTTGCGCTGACTCTGGCCGACATAGGAGAGCATTCAATGAATTCCCCCAAGGTCGTGGTCGAAGGGCTGTGCAAGGTGTTCGGCACTAACCCGAAACAGGCGCTCGGCATGCTGGCAGGCGGCGCGACGAAAGAAGAAGTCTTCGCACGCACGGGCCAGATTGTCGGCGTCCACAACGTATCGTTCGAAGTAAAGGAAGGCGAGATCTTCGTGCTGATGGGCCTGTCCGGCTCCGGCAAGTCGACGCTGATTCGCCTGATCAATCGGCTCGTCGAGCCGTCCGCGGGCAAGGTGCTGATCGACGGGCGCGACGTGGCAAGCGTGCCGCGCTCCGAACTCACGGCGCTGCGCCGCAAGGACATGAGCATGGTGTTCCAGTCCTTCGCGCTGATGCCGCAACGCACCGTGCTGTCCAACGCGTCGTTCGGGCTCGAAGTGGCGGGCATGGGCAAGAAGGAGCGCGAAGCGCGCGCGATGACCGTGCTCGAACAGGTCGGCCTCGCGCCGTTCGCGCAGAAGCTGCCCGCGCAACTCTCGGGCGGCATGCAGCAGCGCGTGGGCCTCGCGCGGGCGCTGGCGGTCAACCCGTCGCTGATGATCATGGACGAAGCGTTCTCCGCGCTCGATCCGCTCAAGCGCAAGGAAATGCAGAACGTCCTGCTCGATCTTCAACGCGAGCAGCAACGCACCATTCTTTTCGTCTCGCACGATCTCGAGGAAGCGATGCGCATCGGCACACGCATCGCAATCATGGAAGGCGGCAAGGTGGTGCAGATCGGCACGCCGCAGGAAATCATCACGAACCCGGCCGACGACTACGTGCGCGCCTTCTTCGAAGGCATCGACACGAGCCGCTATCTGACCGCCGGCGATCTGATGCAGACCGACGCGGTGCCGCTCATGCACTCGCATTCGCCGCAAATCGACGCCTCCAGCGTGGCGGCCACGCTCAACGGCAGTGCCGAATACGCGTTCGTGCTCGACGGCCAGCGCAAGATTCGCGGCTTCGTGAGCCGCGATGACATGGGCAGCGCGTCGCCGAAACTGAATGTCGTCGAATGCATCCGGCGCACCACGCCGCTCGACGATGTGGTCCAGCGCGTGGTGGCGAGCCGCGCGCCTTTGCCGGTCGTCGAAGCAGACGGCTCCTACTGTGGTTCGGTCAACAAGACGAACGTGCTGCACGTTCTCACGCGCCATCGAGGTTCCCATGTCTGAAATCATTCCACTTGGCGCCTGGGTCGATCACGGCGTTCACTATCTGCTCGACCACGACGCGAAAACTTTCGATTCGATCGGCAAGGTCATCGAGAACTTTGCGGCGATCATCGAACACGGTTTGCAAGCCGTGCCGATGTGGGCGCTGATGACGTTCTTCGTCGGCATCGGTTTGTGGCGAGTGGGCTGGCGCTTCGCGCTCTTCACCTTGCTCGCGATGCTGCTCATCTACGGCACCGGCTTCTGGGATCAGATGGTAATCACGCTGGGCCTCACGCTGTCGTCCACCTTGATCAGTCTCGTGTTCGGCATCCCGCTCGGCATCTGGACCGCGAAGAGCCGCACAGTCGAAATGATCGTGCGCCCCGTGCTCGACCTGATGCAGACCATGCCCGCGTTCGTCTACCTGATTCCGGCGGCGATGCTGTTCGGCCTCGGCCGCGTTCCCGGCATTCTCTCCACGGTGATCTTCGCGATGCCGCCCGCGGTGCGTCTCACGTCGCTCGGCATCAAGCACGTGAACCGCGAAATTGTCGAAGCGGGGCAGGCGTTCGGTTGCACGCCGTGGCAACTGCTCTACAAGGTGCAGGTGCCGAACGCGCTGCCTTCCATCATGACGGGCGTGAACCAGACCATCATGATGGCGTTGTCGATGGTGATCATCGCGTCGATGGTCGGCGCGGGCGGTCTCGGCAACGACGTGCTGGCCAGTATTCAGCGGCTCGACATCGGCCTCGGCTTCGAAAGCGGACTCTCGGTCGTGATGCTCGCGATCATTCTGGACCGCATCACGGAAAGCTTCGGCCGCTCGCCCGGCATGGCGCGTGCGCCGCTCTTCTCAGGCTTGCGCAATCTGATGAAGGTGCGCCGCACGCCGGCGGCGCAACATAGCTGAGCGGACCATGAAGCGCGACGCGATCACGCCGGTCGAGGCCCCGTCCGATTCGCCGCTCGCGAAGCTCGCACACGTCGGCTTTCTGACGCTGCCGAACTTCTCGATGATCGCGTTCACGAGCGCGGTCGAGGTGCTGCGCATGGCCAACTACGTGGGCCGCGCGGAGCACTACCGCTGGTCGGTGATCACGCCGGACGGCGAGCCGGCGCGGGCCAGCAACGGCATCACAGTGAAGCCGACCACGACGCTCGCGCAAGCGGGCATGCCCGACGTGCTGATTGTGTGCGCGGGCTGGCATGTGCGCGACTATGTTAACGACACGGTGATCGCTTTGCTGCGCGACGTGGCGGCCCAGGGCATACCGCTTGGCGGCATCTGCACGGGGCCGTTCGCGCTGCTCGCGGCGGGACTGCTCGACGGTTATCGCTGCACCGTGCACTGGGAAGACATGTCGCCGCTGCACAAGAGCTATCCGCATGTTCGTTTCGCCGACGAACTGTTCGTGATCGATCGCGACCGCATGACCTGCACGGGCGGCACCGCGCCGCTCGATCTGATGCTGAACCTGGTCGGCATGCGCCTCGGCCACGCGGTCGCGGCGCAGGTGTCCGAGCAGTTCATCGTGGAAAGAATTCGCGGCTCGACGGATTACCAGCACATTCCCGTCGATGCCCGCGTGGGTTTCTCGCGCGCCGAACTGATCGAGGTCGTGCGGCTGATGGAGGCGAACATCGAAGAGCCTTTGTCGCTCGACGAACTCGCGCGGCTCGTGAATCTGTCGCAACGTCACTTGCAGCGCATGTTCAAGATGTTCCTGAGCGTGTCGCCGACGCATTACTACCTCACCTTGCGTTTGCGCCGGGCGCGTGAACTGCTGCGCAATACCGACGCGTCGATCGCGCGTGTCACGGCCGTGTGCGGGTTTCATTCGCCGTGTCATTTCAGCAAGGCGTATCGCGCGCAGTTCGGACATGCGCCGAGCGTGGAGCGGCGTCTGTCGGCGTAATAGAGCAAGTCAACAACAAATCCAGCATCCATCACCCTGAGGAACCGCCATGAATCGTCTGTGGGCCGCGTCGTTGTGCGCGCTGTCTTTCTCGTGTGTCACGTCTGTCTCCCCTGTTTTCGCGGCCGATCCCGCCACATGCCGCGACGTGCGCTTCGCCGATGTGGGCTGGACCGACATCGCGGCCACGACCGGACTGGCATCGACGGTACTCGAAGGGCTCGGCTACAAGCCGACCAAGACCATCGCGTCCGTGCCGATCACCTTTGCAGGTGTGAAGAGCAAGCAGATCGACGTATTCCTGGGCTACTGGTCGCCGACCATGGACCCGATGATCGACCCGTTCAAAAAGGCCGGCCAGGTGAATGTGCTGCCCACGCCGAACCTCACGGGCGCGAAGTACACGCTGGCCGTGCCGGACTACGCTTATCAGGCCGGCATCAAATCGTTCGGCGACATCGCGAAGAACTACGACAAGCTCGACGGCAAGATCTACGGTATCGAGCCGGGCAACGACGGCAACGCGCTGATCAAGAAGATGATCGACAGCAACCAGTACGGGCTCGGCAAGTTCAAGCTGGTCGAGTCGAGCGAGGCGGGCATGCTGGTCGAGGTGAACCGCGCGATCCGCGAGAAGAAGCCGATCGTGTTTCTCGGCTGGGAACCGCATCCGATGAACGTGCAGATGAAAATGGACTATCTGTCCGGCGGCGACGACGTCTTCGGCCCGAACTACGGTGAAGCGAAAGTGATGACAGTCACGCCGACCGACTACGCGACGCGTTGCCCGAACGTCGCGAAGCTCGTGTCGAATCTGCATTTCACGACCGACATTGAGAACCACGTGATGCTGCCGATCATGAACAAGACGGACCCGAACAAAGCCGCGCGTGAATGGCTGAAGGCGAATCCGGCGGTGCTCGACCAGTGGCTCGCGGGCGTCAAGACATTCGACGGCAAGGACGGTTTGCCGGCGGTCAAGGCGTATGTAGCAGGGAAGTGACGTTGGATTTTCGCGCGGCGCGGGCCGCGCGAATCTCGTCGCGTATCATTTTCAGGCCTCGAAACAAGGCTCGAAATGCGATTTTCAGATCGCCTGCGCCCGGCCCGGAAACGTCTCGTCGTAATCCGCGCCGTGTTCCGTTTCGGCCGGCGTGCCGCCTTGCTCGCGATACATCATGGGCGGTAGGCCGAATTGCTTGCGGAATTCGCGGCCCAGATGCGACGCGTCGGAGAAGCCGCAACTCGACGCAATGTCGGCCACGCTTTTATCGGAACTCGTCAACAACCATGCGGCGGTGCGCAAACGCACCTGCTTCGCGTACGCCTGCGGCGCCTTGCCGGTTTGCGCCTTGAAAAGCCGCTCCAATTGACGCGGCGACAGGTCCAGCTTGCGCGCGAGTTCGTCGAGCGAGAGGGAGCGCCCTACATGTTGTTCCATCAGCAGAATCGCGCGCTTCACTTTCGGATGCGTAGCGGGCGCGAGTCCGGGCGGATGCGGCTGGGGCGCATTGCCTTTTTGCATATCGTCGACGAGCAGAATGCGCAGCGCCTTCTGCACGGTCGCCGTTTCAAAGTGACGCAACAGAATGGCCGCGGCCACGTCGATCGACGCGCGGCCGCCCGAACACGTAATGCGCCGCCGGTCGATCACGAACAGCCGGTCGGCCACCAGCGCCTCTTCATTGACCGACGGAAATCGCTCGATGAAATCCCAGTAGTGGAACCAGCTCACACAAATGCGATAACCGTCGAGCACGCCCGCGCGCATCAGCGAAAACACGCCCGTGCACATGCCGACGAGCGTCGCATTGTTCGCGGCCGCGCGGCGAATGAAAGCGAGCGTGGCGTCGCTCGCGGCCGGCCCGGAATGCAGCAGTCCGCCCACCACGACCACGTAATCGAACGGCTCGGCTTTGTCGAAGGTTTGCCATGGCGTGATCTGGATGCCGCAACTCGCGCGCACCGGAGCAAGGGTTTCCCCTATCACGCTCCATGAACAGCGCACCGGTTTGCTGAAGTCGCCTTCGTCCGCGGAAAGGCGCAACAGGTCGACGAAACCCGAAAACGCGGTCAGCGTGAAGTTCGGCAGCAGGATGATGCCAAAGCGGATGCGCTCTTTCGGCGTGCCGTCGATGGATAGAGGAGGAAGCGATTCAGCGGAGTTCATGCATGCAGCCGGAGCAGAAAAAGTTGAGCCAAGCATAGCACCGGGAAAGCGCCACAGCGCCCTTGACGCCGCTATCCCACTGCCATGCCGTTTTTATTCTATCGGTTCAATTTGACGTGCGGTGCAATAGGGCCTGTTGAAACGCAACTCCCGCCCACCCGACATTGCAACGCACAAGGCACGCCATGAACGTCAGCGTCTTCGATCTGTTCAAGATCGGTATCGGTCCCTCAAGCTCGCACACGGTCGGGCCGATGATTGCTGCTTGCCGTTTCGCGTCGCATATCGAAGATGCCAATCTGCTCGCCTTCGTGCGCCGCGTCAAAGTCGAGCTGTTCGGCTCGCTCGGCGCGACCGGCAAAGGCCACGGCACGGACAAGGCGGTGCTGCTCGGGCTCGAAGGCAATCTGCCTGAACTGATCGACCCGGACGTGATCGAGCCGCGTTTGCAGGTCATTCGCGAGACGAAGCAACTCGCGCTGCTCGGCAAGCATCCGGTGAAATTCGACGAGCGCGAGCATCTTGGCTTTTTCCGCAAGCTGATGCCGGGCGCGCCGGGTTCGGGCATCGTGCATCCGAACGGCATGCGCTTTCAGGCTTTCGACGAAAACGGGCAACTGCTGGTCGAAAAAGAGTACTACTCGATCGGCGGCGGCTTCGTGGTTAATCGCGAGGGCGATCGGGTGAACGGCGTGCGCGGCGGCGCGGACGTGCCGCATCCGTTTCGTACCGGCGACGACCTGATGCGCGTGTGCCGCGAAACCGGCCTCTCGATCGCGCAGCTCACGCTGAAGAACGAATGCGCGTCGCGGCCCGAACAGGAAGTGCGCGACGGCCTGCTCGCGATCTGGCGCGCCATGTCGGCATGCGTCGAGCGCGGCTGCAAGGTGCGCGGCGAGCTGCCCGGCCCGATGCACGTGAAGCGCCGGGCGGCCGACTTGTGCGCGCAATTGCGCTCGCGCTCGGAAGAGTCGCTGCGCGATCCGCTGTCGATGCTCGACTGGGTCAACCTGTATGCCATGGCCGTCAACGAAGAAAACGCCGCGGGCGGGCGCGTCGTCACGGCGCCGACCAACGGCGCGGCCGGCGTGATTCCGGCCGTGCTGCACTACTACGTGAAGTTCATGCATGCGTCGAACGACGAAGGCATCGTCGACTTCCTGCTGACCGCTGCCGCGATCGGCATCATCTACAAGGAAACCGCGTCGATCTCCGGCGCCGAGGTGGGCTGCCAGGGCGAAGTGGGCGTGGCCTGCTCGATGGCCGCCGCGGCGCTCGCCGCCGTGATGGGCGGCACGCCGACGCAAGTTGAAAACGCAGCGGAAATCGGCATGGAGCACAACCTCGGCATGACCTGTGACCCGGTCGGCGGGCTCGTGCAGATTCCGTGCATCGAACGCAATGCAATGGGCGCGATCAAGGCGCTCAACGCCGCGCGCATGGCCATGAAGGGCGACGGCCAGCACTACGTATCGCTCGACAACGTAATCAAGACGATGCGCGAAACCGGCGCGGACATGAAGACGAAATACAAGGAGACGTCGCGCGGCGGGCTCGCTGTGAACGTCATCGAATGTTGAACCACGATTTGCCTGTTTCATGAAGCACCGAGCACCTGGCACCGACAGTACCCACAAGGATCAATGATGAGCCGCTATTCGATATTCAGCCTCTTGCGCAACGGGATGTCGTATCACGAGAACTGGGAACGGCAATGGAAGAGCCCGGAGCCCAAACGCGAGTACGACGTGGTGATCGTCGGCGGCGGCGGACATGGTCTTGCCACGGCCTACTACCTGGCAAAAGAACATGGCGTGCGCAATGTCGCCGTCCTCGAAAAGGGGTGGATCGGCGGCGGCAATACGGCGCGCAATACGACCATCGTGCGCTCGAACTACTTGTGGGACGAATCGGCCGCGCTCTATGAGAAGGCCATGAAACTGTGGGAAGGTCTCTCGCAGGATCTGAACTACAACGTGATGTTCAGCCAGCGCGGCGTGATGAATCTCGCGCATACGCTGCAGGACGTGCGCGACACCGAGCGTCGCGTGAATGCGAACCGCCTGAACGGTGTGGACGCCGAATTCCTCACGCCCGCGCAGATCAAGGAACTCGAACCGACCATCAACCTGAATAGCCGCTACCCGGTGCTGGGCGCATCGATCCAGCGGCGCGGCGGCGTGGCGCGTCACGACGCGGTGGCCTGGGGCTTCGCGCGCGGCGCGGACCAGGCGGGCGTCGACATCATCCAGAACTGCCAGGTCACGGGCATTCGCCGCAACGGCAGCCAGGTGACGGGCGTCGACACCACGAAGGGTTTCATCAAGGCGAAGAAAGTCGCGATCGTGGCGGCGGGCAATACCACCACGCTCGCCGATATGGCCGGCGTGCGCCTGCCGCTCGAAAGCCACCCGTTGCAGGCACTGGTGTCCGAGCCGATCAAGCCGGTCGTCAATACCGTTGTGATGTCGAACGCGGTGCATGCGTATATCAGCCAGTCCGACAAGGGCGACCTCGTGATCGGCGCGGGCGTCGATCAGTACGCGGGTTTCGGTCAGCGCGGCAGTTTTCATATTATCGAAGGCACGCTCGAAGCCATCGTCGAAATGTTCCCGGTGTTCTCGCGCGTGCGGATGAACCGGCAGTGGGGCGGCATCGTGGATGTCTCGCCGGACGCGTGCCCGATCATCAGCAAGACCGACGTGAAGGGGCTGTATTTCAATTGCGGCTGGGGCACGGGCGGCTTCAAGGCCACGCCGGGGTCGGGCTGGGCCTACGCGCACACCATCGCGAAGGACGAGCCGCATGCGCTGAACGCGGCGTTTTCGCTAGACCGTTTCTACACGGGCCATCTCATCGACGAACACGGCGCCGCCGCGGTCGCCCACTAACATCACGCACACGGAGAAAACCAGATGCTGCTGATCGAATGCCCGTGGTGCGGGCCACGCGCCGAAACCGAATTTTCCTGCGGCGGCGAAGCGGACATCATGCGTCCGCTCGACACCGACAAACTCACCGACAAGGAATGGGGCGACTACCTGTTCATGCGCAAGAACCCGCGCGGCGTGCATCGCGAGCAATGGATGCATACGCAAGGCTGCCGCCGCTGGTTCAAGGCCCAGCGCGACACGGTGAGCTACGAGATCCAGGGCTACGAGACGTTCGAGCGTCCGCTGCTCAAGATGGACAGCAACGAGGCCAAGGCACAAGAGGGCAAGACGCAATGAGCCAGACAGACCGACTCCCGAATGGCGGGCGCATCAACCGCGCAATGCCGCTCACGTTCACGTTCAACGGCCGCCAGTATCAGGGTTATCAGGGCGACACGCTGGCTTCCGCGCTGCTCGCGAACGGCATGCACTTCGTCGCGCGCAGCTGGAAATATCACCGGCCGCGCGGCATCGTCACCGCGGGCGTGGAAGAGCCGAATGCCGTCGTGCAACTCGAAACCGGCGCGTACACGGTGCCGAATGCGCGCGCGACCGAAGTCGAGCTGTATCAGGGGCTCGTGGCGAACAGCGTGAATGCGAAGCCGAGCATCGAGAAAGATCGCATGGCGGTCAATCAGAAGATCGCGCGTTTCATTCCGGCGGGCTTCTACTATAAGACCTTCATGTGGCCGCGCAAATTCTGGCCGAAGTACGAAGAAGTGATCCGCGACGCGGCCGGTCTCGGCAAGGCGCCGGAGCATCTGGATGCCGACCGCTACGACAAGTGCTTCGCGCATTGCGACGTGCTGGTGGTCGGCGGCGGGCCGACGGGTCTCGCGGCCGCGCATGCAGCGGCGCTGTCCGGCGCGCGCGTGACGCTCGTCGACGATCAGCCGGAACTCGGCGGTTCGCTCCTGTCGTGCCGCGCGGAGATCGACGGCAAGCCTGCGTTGCAGTGGGTGCACAAGATCGAAGACGAACTGCGGCAAATGCCCGACGTGAAGATTCTTTCGCGCAGCACCGCGTTCGGCTATCAGGATCACAACCTCGTGACGATCACGCAGCGTCTGACCGAGCATCTGCCCGTGTCGCAACGCAAGGGCACGCGCGAGCTGATGTGGAAAATCCGCGCGAAACGCGTGATTCTCGCGACCGGCGCGCACGAGCGGCCCATTGTGTTCGGCAATAACGATTTGCCGGGCGTGATGCTCGCTTCGGCCGTCTCGACGTATCTGCATCGCTATGCGGTGCTGCCGGGCCGTAATGCCGTGGTGTTCACGAACAACGACGACGGCTATCAGTGCGCGCTCGATCTGAAAGCAGCCGGCGCGCAAGTGACCGTGATCGATCCGCGCGCGGGCGAATCGCGGGGCACGCTGCCCGCACTCGCGCGCCGTTATGGCGTGAAGGTGATCGGCGGCGCCGTGATCACGGCGGCGCACGGCAAACTGCGCGTGGCATCCGTCGATGTCGCTGCGTATGCGAACGGCCAGGTCGGCGCGAAGCAAGGCGAGTTGAGCTGCGATCTGCTCGCGATGTCGGGCGGCTGGAGCCCCGTGCTGCATCTGTTCGCGCAATCGGGCGGCAAGGCGCACTGGCATGACGGCAAGGCCTGCTTCGTGCCGGGCAAGGCGATGCAGCCCGAAACCAGTGTGGGCGCGTGTGCGGGCGACTTCACGCTGGGCCAGGGCATTCGTTTCGCCGTCGATGCGGGCTGCGAGGCGGCGCGCGCCGCGGGCCACATCGTCAAGCGGCCGAATCCGGTGCAGGTCGCCGAGATCAGCGAGTCGAAGATGCAGCCGCTGTGGCTCGTGGGCGGCCGCGAACTGGCGACGCGTGGGCCCAAGCAGTTCATCGACTTCCAGAACGATGTGTCCGCCGCGGATATTTTCCTCGCTGCGCGCGAAGGCTTCGAATCGGTCGAACACGTCAAGCGTTATACGGCGATGGGCTTCGGCACCGACCAGGGCAAGCTCGGCAATATCAACGGCATGGCGATTCTCGCGCAGGCGCTCGGCAAGACGATTCCCGAGACCGGCACCACGACGTTCCGCCCGAATTACACGCCCGTTACGTTCGGCACATTCGCGGGCCGCGAGCTGGGCGAGTTTCTTGATCCGGTGCGCAAGACGGCGGTGCATGAATGGCACGTGGAAAACGGTGCGGAATTCGAGGACGTCGGCAACTGGAAGCGCCCGTGGTACTTCCCGAAGAAGGGCGAAGACCTGCATGCCGCCGTTGCGCGCGAATCGCTCGCGGTGCGTCAGAGCGTGGGCATTCTCGATGCCTCGACGCTCGGCAAGATCGACATTCAGGGCCCCGATTCCGCGAAGCTGCTGAACTGGGTGTACACGAATCCGTGGAGCAAACTCGAAGTCGGCAAGTGCCGATACGGTCTGATGCTCGACGAAAACGGCATGATCTTCGACGACGGCGTGACCGTGCGCCTCGGCGAACAGCACTACATGATGACGACCACCACCGGCGGCGCGGCGCGCGTGCTCACGTGGCTCGAACGCTGGCTGCAAACGGAATGGCCGGACATGCGCGTGCGTCTCGCGTCGGTGACGGACCACTGGGCGACGTTCGCCGTGGTCGGCCCGAACAGCCGCAAGGTCTTGCAGAAGGTCTGTCAGGACATCGACTTTTCGAATGCGGCGTTCCCGTTCATGAGCTATCGCGAAGGCACGGTGGCGGGCGCGGCTTCGCGTGTGATGCGCATCAGCTTCTCGGGCGAACTCGCGTATGAAGTGAACGTGCCCGCGAATGTCGGGCGCGCAGTGTGGGAAGCGTTGATGGCGGCGGGCGCTGAATACGACATCACGCCGTACGGCACGGAAACCATGCACGTGCTGCGCGCGGAGAAGGGCTACATCATCGTCGGCCAGGATACCGATGGTTCGATGACGCCTTACGATCTCGGCATGGGCGGACTCGTCGCGAAGTCGAAGGACTTTCTCGGCAAGCGTTCGCTCACCCGCTCGGACACCGCGAAGTCAGGGCGCAAGCAACTGGTGGGATTGCTCGCGGACGACCCGAACCTCGTGATACCGGAAGGCTCGCAGATCGTCGCCGGTCCGTTCCAGGGCGACACGGCGCCGATGCTCGGCCATGTCACGTCGAGCTATTTCAGCCCCATTCTGAAGCGCTCGATCGCGATGGCGGTAGTGAAGGGCGGCCTCGACAGGATCGGCGAAACGGTCACGATTCCGCTTTCGAGCGGCAAACAGATTGCAGCGAAGATCACCAGCTCGGTGTTCTACGACAGTGAAGGAGCGCGTCAACATGTGGAATGAAACTAAAGCGGCGGCGACTGTCGTGGATCGCGCGGTCGGCAAGCAAACGGGCGTGTGGCAGGAGTCGCCGCTGGTTGGCGTCGACGCGCTCGTGAGGAAGCATCAGTCCACTGCGTCCGCGGCGTTCAGATTGAGCGAGCGGCCGTTTCTCGAACTCGTGAACGTGCGCGGCGACACGCGCGATCCCGCGTTCGTGCAAGCGGTGGAAAGCGTGCTCGGCTGCAAACCGCCCGCGAAGGCCAACACGGTTGTGCGCGGCAATGGCTACGACATGCTGTGGCTCGGCCCCGACGAATGGCTCGTGCGTTCGGCAACGGCGCACGACGCGGCGCGCACCGCGCCGTTGCAGGCGAAGCTCGGCGCTGCGTTTGCAGGGGTGTTCGCGTCGGCGGTGGATATCGGCAGCGGCTATACGGTGCTCGAAATCGACGGCACGCGCGCGCGTGAAGTGCTGTCGCGCGGCTGTCCGCTCGATCTGCATCCGAACCTGTTCGGCGACGGGCAGTGCGCGCAAAGTCACTACTTCAAGGCATCGATCACGCTGCTGCCCACGGGCGCGGACAGTTTCGACATCGTCGTGCGGCGCAGCTTCGCGGATTACTTCGTGAAGATCATGCTCGACGCAGCCGAACCGCTGATGTCGTGACGCGGCGCGCGGTGTTCTCACGCACCGCGCGCGGCTTTTGCGGCGCTGGACTCTCATGACGTCGACCCGGCTCGCCACCGCGCGCCTCACCGAGCGCGCGTTTCAGGAGCACGATGCAGAGGCCGCGCTCGCCTTGCTCGATCAGAGCATGTTGCTGCGGCACCGGCGCATCGCGTTGATCCGTTATCTGCTCGCGCAGCAACTCGGCGCGCCATTGCAGGCGCGGCATCATGAATACGTGGAGAAGATCGCCGCGCGTCTGAGCGCGGAAACGCTCGCGCGCATTGCGGCTGCCGCGCGTGCGCGTTTGCGTTCGTAGCGTGTTTAAAGGCTTCTTTTATGGCTCGCGCGCGACAAGCGCCGTGACGATCCGATACGCGGCGCTGACTCGATCTTCGATAGAAAAATTCTTGTTCGCGAGCATCACGATGCCCACGCGTTTTTGCGGAATGAACGCGACATAGGCGCCGAATCCGTTCGTCGAGCCAGTCTTGTTGATCCACACGTCCTCGCGCGGCGGCTGCGGCGGCCTGATTTCGCTGGCGGGCGTCGCGTTCAATGCCATCGCGGTCGAATTGCCTTGCTGCAAGGTACTCGATGCGACCGGATAGTCATATTGCTCCCAGATCAGATCCTGCGTCAGCGCGCCGGCCTTGAAGTAGCTCGTGTGGGTGGCCGTGATCGCGCGCTGAAGCTGCCTGTCGTCCACGGCGAGCAGGTTCATGTTCGCTTGCACGAAGCGCAGCATGTCGGCGGCAGTGGTTCTGACGCCATACGCTTCGTCGGCGAGCACGCCGCCTTGCATGCGAATCGGCGCGCCGTTCTTCGTATAGCCTTGCGCGTAGTCGGACATTCGCGTTGCGGGGACATGGACGTAGCTGCTCGTCATGCCGAGCGCGGGAAACATGCGCTGTTCGATCAGCGCTGCGAAGTCCCGGTTCATGCTTTTCGCCGTGATCAGACCGAGCGTGCCGATGCCGGGGTTCGCATAGGTGCGGTACGTGCCGGGCGCGTAGGTCGGCTGCCACGCCTTGAAGTACTGCAACAACTGGCCGTTGTTATGGATTTCGTCCGGCACCTGCAGCGGCAGGCCGCCAGGCGTATGCGTGCCGAGTTGGAGAAGACTCACGCGGCCAAACGGAGTGCCCGCCAATGACGGCAAGTACTTTTCCGTGCTGTCCGTCAACGAGAGTTGGCCGCCGAGTTGCGCGTAGGCGGCGAGTGTCGCCGTGAAGGTCTTGCTCACCGAACCGATCTCGAACAGCGTGCGTGGCGTGACCGGCTTGCGCGTTTCCGCCGACGCCACGCCATAGTCGAACACATACGTTTTGCCGTCGACGATGATGCCGACCGCCATGCCGGGCACGTGATATTTCGCCATGAGCGGCTCGATCGCCGAGTCCACTACGTTTTTAACCGCGGGCTTTGTGCCGGTTGCCGCGTGGGTTTGCAACGAGACAGTGCCCAGCGCGAAGAACACGGAGGCCACGAGACTCACGGTTTTTAGCTTCATTTGCAGCGTTTCCTTGGATTGTTATCGACGGGAGGTGTGATGCGGCACTATTCGCCTTTCGCTTTCCGCTGACAATCGAGGATAACTTGCGGGAGGGGCAAGAAAAACTTGCGGGCGCCGAGAGCCCGCCGCCCGCATGACCTGAAAAGCCACGGCTGAAAAACTAGGCCGTCACCCGGTCGCGCTTTCTCGAAGGCGCGCCGTTCGCGACGAAGTAGGGCGTATCGACACGCGCCAACGCTTCGCGTCCACGAATCCGGTCCGCGATTTTTTCCGCGAGCATGATGGTCGGTGCATTCAGATTGCCCGTGGTGATGAGCGGCATGATCGACGCATCGACCACGCGCAGTCCCTGCATGCCGTGCACGCGTCCTTCGTTATCGACCACGGCCATGTCGTCATAGCCCATCTTGCACGAACACGACGGATGAAACGCGGTCTCCGCGCGAGCCCGCACGAAGGTGTCGAGTTGCTCGTCGGTGGTCAGTTCCGCGCCGGGATTCAGCTCGCGTCCGCGATAACGATCCAGCGCCGGTTGCCGCATGATCTCGCGCGTGATGCGGATGCCGTCGCGGAACTCGCGCCAGTCGAGCGGATCGGCCATGTAGTTAAAGAGAATGCCCGGATGTGCATTCGGATCGCGCGACGTGAGCTTCACGCGGCCGCGGCTCGGCGAACGCATGGAACCCACATGCGCCTGGAAGCCATGCATGTTGATCGCATTCGAGCCGTTGTAATTGATCGCGACCGGCAGAAAGTGATACTGGATGTTCGGCCACGCATCGTCGTCGCGAGTGCGAATGAAGCCGCCTGCTTCGAACTGATTGCTCGCGCCGATTCCGGTGCCGTTCAACATCCATTCGAGCCCGATGGCTGGCTGATTCCACCACTGCAATGCAGGATAGAGCGAGACCGGCTCCTTGCACTCGTACTGGATGTACATCTCCAGATGGTCCTGAAGATTTTCGCCGACGCCCGGCAGATCGTGCACCAGTGGAATGTCGAGGTCGCGCAGCCACATCGAGCGGCCCACGCCCGAGCGTTGCAGCAGTTGCGGCGATGCGATCGCGCCGCTGCACACCAGCACTTCGCGCCGCGCATACGCATTGATCGTCGCGCCATTGTGCAGATACGCGACGCCGATCGCGCGCTTGCCCGAGAACAGCACGCGGTCGCTGAGCGCATGCGTGACGATGCTCAGATTGGAGCGCGCCTTCGCGCGATCCAGGTAGCCGCGCGCGGTGCTCGCGCGCCGGCCATTCGGCGTGACCGTGCGATCCATGGGACCGAAACCTTCTTGCTGATAGCCGTTCAGATCGTCGGTGCGAGGAAAACCGGCCTGCACGCCGGCTTCGACCATCGCGGCGAAAAGCGGGTTATTGCCGGGTTTGCTCGTGGTCACATGCACCGGACCGTCGCCGCCGTGATAGGCGTTGGGACCGGCGTCGCGCGTTTCGGCTTTGCGGAAATACGGCAGGCAATCCAGATAGGTCCAGTTCTCCAGACCCGCGCGCGCGGCCCAGCCGTCGTAATCGAGCGCATTGCCGCGGATATAGCACATGCCGTTGATCAACGACGACCCGCCGAGTCCCTTGCCGCGCCCGCATTCCATGCGGCGATTGTTCATATGCGGCTCGGGATCGGTTTCATAGGCCCAGTTGTAGCGGCGCCCTTGCAACGGATACGCGAGCGCGGCCGGCATCTGCGTGCGGAAATCGAAGCGGTAATCGGGGCCGCCTGCTTCGAGCAGCAGCACGGTCACGTCGGCGTCCTCCGTCAGGCGTGACGCGAGCACGTTGCCCGCCGAACCCGCACCCACGACGATGTAGTCATATTCATTCGCGGTCATGGCTGCGCTCCTCAGAACACCGGTTGATACGGACCGAGTTCGACCTGCACGGACTTGATGCGCGTGTAGTGTTCGAGCGTGGTAGTGCCGTTTTCGCGGCCCACGCCCGATTGCTTGTAACCGCCCACGGGCATTTCAGCCGGCGACTCACCCCATGTGTTGATCCAGCAAATGCCCGCTTCCAGCCGATGAATCACGCGATGCGCGCGCGAGAGATTCTCGGTGACGACGCCGGCGGCAAGCCCATATGCAGTGCGATTGGCGCGCGCGATGGCTTCCTCTTCGTCGTCGAATACGAGAATGCTCATGACCGGCCCGAAGATCTCTTCACGCACGATGCGCATGTCGTCATGGCAGCCGCTGAAAACGGTCGGCTCGACATATTGCCCGTGGCCGAAATGTCCTTCGGTGAGACGCTTGCCGCCCGCGATCAATCGCGCACCTTCCTGCACGCCGCTTTCTATATAGCCGAGCACTTTCTGCAATTGCGCGGCGCTCACGAGCGGGCCGAAGTTCGTGTTCGACTCGTTTGGCGCGCCCACGCGAATGCGCTTCACACGGTCGAGCACGAGTGCCTCGAAACGCGCGAGCACGCCGCGCTGTACGAACACACGCGTGCCGTTCGTGCAGACCTGGCCGGAGCTGAAGAAGTTGGCGCTCATGGCGATATCGGCGGCGCGCTCCAGATGGGCGTCGTCGAAAACGAGCAGCGGCGATTTGCCGCCGAGTTCCATCGTCACTTCCTTTAACGACGACGCGCTCGCGAGCGACATCACTTTCTTGCCGGTTTCCACGCCGCCCGTGAAGGAAATCTTCTCGATGTCGGGATGCGCGGCCAGCATCGCGCCCACGCGGCCGTCGCCTTGCACCACGTTGAATACGCCGGGCGGCACGCCGGCTTCGGTGTAGATCTCGGCGAGTTTCAAGGCCGACAGCGGCGTGACTTCGCTTGGCTTGAAGATCATCGCATTGCCCGCGGCGAGCGCCGGTGCGGACTTCCAGCACGCGATCTGGATCGGATAGTTCCATGCGCCGATGCCCGCGCATACGCCCAGCGGTTCGCGTCGCGTGTACACGAACGACGAAGGCCGCAGCGGAATCTGCTGCCCTTCGATTGCGGTGGCGAGGCCCGCGTAATACTCGATCACGTCCGCGCCCGTGACGATGTCCACGGCCAGCGTCTCTGCAATCGGCTTGCCGGTGTCGCGTGTTTCGAGCGCGGCGAGTTCGTCGTTGCGCTCGCGCAGAATCTCGACGGCGCGGCGCAAGATGCGCGAGCGCTGCATCGCGGTGAGCGCGGCCCACTCGCGTTGCCCGTCACGCGCGGATTGCACGGCGCGATCGACGTCGGCGGCACTCGCCTGCTGCACCGTGGCGAGCGTCTCGCCGGTCGCGGGATCGACGGTGTCGAAAGTTTCCGCGCCGGTCGCGTCTACATATGCGCCGCCAATGTAGAGACGTTGCGTTGCGAATAACGCCATGACTTGCTCCTTTAAAGATGTCGCCGGGTCTTCTGCTCGCGCGCCCGTCTACTCGCCCGTCTACTCGCGCGCCGTCAGAACCAGATCGATGTATTCGTTTGCCACGCGCAGCGCCGCTTTCGTATCGAACGGCTCGCCCGAGAGCGCGCCGCGCAGCCATAATCCGTCGATCAATGCGGCGAGGCCACTCGCTGCGCGCCGCGCCGCGCCGCGCGGCATCGCTTTCGAAAAATCCGCGCACAAATTCGAGTTCAGACGGCGCGTATTCACATATTGCAGCCGGCGCAACGACGGCTTGTGCATGCTCTCGGACCAGAACGCGAGCCAGGTTTTCATGACGGGCGCGCTGGTTTGCTCAGGGTCGAAATTGGCGGCGACCACCGCGCGCAGTTTCGAGCGCGGGTCGGACTTCGCCGCGCGGCGGCGGCGCGAAGTGGCTTGCCACAAATCGCGCAGCACGTGGCGCATGGTGGCTTCCAGCAAGCCGTCCTTGTCGCCGAAATAGTGGCTCACGATGCCGGTCGAAATGCTCGCGCGCTGCGCCACCGACGCGAGCGTCGCGCCCGCCAGACCGGTCTGGTCGATGGTGAGCAGCGTGGCGTCGATCAATTGCGCGCGGCGGATTTCGCGCATTCCGAGTTTGGGCATGGTGATGGTGTGAAGAATGAACCGTGCGCGGCGGCGGTTGTGCCGGCATGTCCGATCGGCGCATCGTATGTTTTTTATATTGAATGGTCAATCAATAAAAACTCGATCGCGCCGGCGATGTCGGTTCCAGCCAAACCCATGTCGCGTTCAATGCAGGTGGTCGCGCGCAGCGGGCGCTACGCTCGTTGAACGGTGTGCCGCGCACAGGCGGCTCGCCCCTCACAAGCCATGGAGACATTCAATGAGCAGCAATCGCGGTGTCGTGTATCTCGGGCAGGGCAAGGTGGAAGTGCAATCGATCGACTATCCGAAGATGGTCGACCCACGTGGCCGCCCAATCGGTCACGGCGTGATTCTGAAAGTCGTCAGCACGAATATTTGCGGCTCCGACCAGCACATGGTGCGCGGCCGCACGACCGCGCAAGTCGGCCTCGTGCTCGGCCATGAAATTACCGGCGAGGTGATCGAAGTGGGCCGCGACGTGGAGACGCTGTCGATTGGCGATCTCGTGTCGGTGCCGTTCAACGTCGCCTGCGGCCGTTGCCCGACCTGCAAGTCGCAGAACACCGGCGTGTGCCTGAACGTGAACCCGTCGCGTGCGGGCGGCGCGTATGGCTACGTAGACATGGGCGGCTGGATCGGCGGTCAGGCCGAGTACGTGCTGGTGCCGTACGCGGATTTCAATCTGCTGAAGTTCCCCGACCGCGATCAGGCCATGTCGAAGATCCGCGACCTCACGTGTCTCTCCGACATCCTGCCGACCGGCTATCACGGCGCGGTGACGGCTGGCGTGAAGCCGGGCGCGACGGTGTATATCGCGGGCGCGGGGCCGGTCGGCATGGCGGCGGCCGCGTCGGCGCGTCTGTTGGGCGCGGCGTGCACGATTGTCGGCGATATGAACGAGGAGCGCCTCGCGCACGCGCGCAAGATGGGCTTTGAGACCGTCGATCTGTCGAAAGACGCCACGCTCGGCGAGCAGATCGAGCAGATTCTCGGCAAGCCCGAAGTGGATTGCGCGGTGGATTGCGTCGGCTTCGAGGCGCATGGCCACGGCAGCAGCGGCTCGCACGAAGAAGCGCCCGCGACCGTGCTCAACTCGCTGATGGAAATCACGCGCGCAGCCGGCGCGATCGGCATTCCAGGCCTTTATGTCACCGACGATCCGGGCGCAGCCGATGCCGCCGCGCGCAGAGGCAGCTTGAGCCTGCGTTTCGGACTCGGCTGGGCGAAGTCGCACTCGTTCCATACCGGCCAGACGCCGGTCATGAAGTACAACCAGAATCTGATGCAGGCTATCTTGTGGGACCGCTTGCCGATTGCGGACATCGTGAACGTGACGGTGGTTTCGCTCGATCAGGCGCCCGATGGTTATCGTCAGTTCGATGGCGGCGCGCCGCGCAAGTTTGTGCTCGATCCGCACGGCTTGTTGAAGGCCGCTTAGTGTCCGGCTAGTGTCCGGCTAGTGTCCGGCTAGTGTCCGGGCGATGTCCGGGCGATGTCCGCATGAAATAGCGGACTGCAATAAAAAACGCGTTGAACGGATTTCCGTTCAACGCGTTTTCGTTTGCGTACCAAGCTTCAGAGTTACCTGAGTAACACGCGCGTGCCCGTGCCGCTCAAGCCGCCAGCACCGGCGGCGAACCCAGCGAAGGCGCCTGCTTGCGCCGCTCGCGCGTGGGCGCGGTGCCGAATGCATCGCGATAGCTCTTGGAGAAATGGCAGGCCGACTGGAAGCCGCACGCCATCGTGATGTGCATGATCGACATATCGGTTTGCAGCAGCAATTCGCGTGCGCGCCGCAAGCGCAGCGTCAGATAGTAGTGCGTGGGCGTCATGCCGAGATGTTCGCGGAAGAGGCGCTGCAATTGCCGTTGCGACATGCCCGCGAGGCGCGCGAGTTCCTCGCGCGACAGCGGCTCTTCGATGTTGTTCTCCATCAGCGAAATGACTTCGAAGAGCGACTTGTTGGCCGAGCCGAGGCGCGCCACCAGCGGCATTTTCTGTTGTGCGTTCGTGTCGCGCACGTGTTCGACGATGAACTGCTCGGCGATCTGCGTGACGCGCGCGGTGCCCACGCGCGGCGCGATCAGGTTGAGCATCATGTCGAGCGGCGCGACGCCGCCCGTGCACGTGACGCGGTCGCGATCGATCACGAACAGTTCTTTCAGAAAGCGCGTATCGGGGAACTCTTCTTTCAGCGCCGACATGTTCTCCCAGTGAATCGCGCAGGCGTAACCCGCGAGCAACCCGGCGCGCGCCAATGCGTAAGTGCCGGTGCACAGGCTGCCCAGCACGCAGCCCATGCGGGCAAAGCGGCGCAATGCGGAGAGATGCGCCGGCGTCGTCGCGCGCTGTACGTCGATGCCGCCGATCACGAACACGATGTCCGGCTGGCCGACGCATTCCACCGGACCCGTATCGACTGAGAGACCATTGCTTGCCGCCACCGGGCCGCCTTCCGGACTCACGATCGACCAGCGATAAAGCGACTGTCCCGTCAGATAGTTCGCCATGCGCAGCACTTCGATCGCATTGGTGAAGGCGATCATCGTGAAGTCGGGAAGCGGCATGAAGGCGAAATGCGACAGTGACGCCGTACGATCGGTGGACATGAGAGGAGTGATTCCTTCGAATCTGTAATGTCGCGTCGCTGTGGGGAGCAGTGACTCCTGTGATTTTGAGGACTAGCGCAACTAGCATGCCATCAGGCTAAACCCTCGGTCTTCGAGACCGGCTCGCGAAACAGCGGACAAATGCGTGAAAAGCGGCACCAGAAGAGCGCCGCCGCCCGTCCGCCGAGCACCGCAAACGGGCACTGCGTGCGGCCCGCGATGCAACCGCAGCGCAGCATCTGATGCGCGCGAACGATCGTTCTATAGCGCCTTCGGGCCTTCTGCCGTTACATGACTCAGGGTCATTACTGACGCGTCGTTCACGACACAAGCGGGACGCCGCGAGCGACTTGTGAAAAAAGGTCGCTCATGGCGGAAAAGGCAAAGAACGCGTCTGAATTCATAAATTGAAGCGCGATGCAAGCGTCAAGAATAGACATACGCAATCCGGCGGCAACAGGGCAGAAACGAAGGCCCATCAACGCTTCCGGCGCCTAACGTCAACGACCTCACGGACCTTTCATGTCGAACCCGAATCCCTTCTTCGAAGAATCGCTGGCCACGCGCGACGCGTCGGTGCGCGGCGCTATTTTGAAAGAGCTTGAGCGCCAGCAGTCGCAAGTCGAACTGATCGCGTCGGAAAATATCGTGTCGCGCGCGGTGCTCGAAGCGCAAGGTTCGGTGCTGACCAACAAGTATGCAGAAGGTTATCCGGGCAAGCGCTACTACGGCGGTTGTGAATATGCCGATGAGATCGAGACGCTCGCGCTCGATCGCATCAAGCAACTCTTCAACGCAAAGTTCGCGAACGTGCAGCCGCATTCCGGCGCGCAGGCGAACGGCGCGGTGATGCTCGCGCTGGCGAAGCCAGGCGACACGGTGCTCGGCATGTCGCTCGACGCGGGCGGCCACCTCACGCACGGCGCGAAGCCGGCGCTCTCGGGCAAGTGGTTCAACGCGGTTCAGTACGGCGTGAATCGCGACACGATGCTGATCGACTACGAGCAGATCGAGGAACTCGCGCAGCAGCATAAGCCGTCGCTGCTGATCGCCGGCTTCTCGGCGTATCCGCGCGCGCTGGATTTCAGGCGTCTGCGTGCGATTGCCGATAGCGTCGGCGCGAAGCTGATGGTGGATATGGCGCACATTGCCGGTGTGATCGCGGCGGGACGTCATGCGAATCCGGTCGAGCATGCGCATGTGGTCACGTCCACCACGCATAAAACGTTGCGCGGTCCGCGTGGCGGCTTCGTGCTGACCAACGACGAAGAGATCGCGAAGAAGATCAACTCGGCGGTGTTCCCGGGCTTGCAAGGCGGGCCGCTGATGCACGTGATCGCCGGCAAGGCGGTCGCGTTCGGCGAGGCGCTGCAACCGGGCTTCAAGACCTACATCGACCATGTGCTCGCCAATGCGCAGGCGCTAGGCGATGTGCTGAAGGCAGGCGGCGTCGATCTCGTGACGGGCGGCACGGACAACCATCTGCTGCTGGTCGATTTGCGGCCGAAGGGTTTGAAGGGCAATCAGGTCGAGCAGGCGCTGGAACGCGCGGGCATCACCTGCAACAAGAACGGCATTCCGTTCGACAGCGAAAAGCCGACCGTGACGTCGGGCGTGCGCCTCGGCACGCCGGCGGCCACTACACGCGGCTTCGGCTTGAGCGAATTCCGCGACGTGGGCCGGCTGATCGTCGAAGTGCTCGATGCGCTGCGCGAGCATCCGCAAGGCCATGCCGCCACCGAACAACGCGTGCGCCGCGAGATTTTCGCGCTGTGCGAACGCTTTCCCATCTACTGAGCACACCCGGAGCACACGATGAGCAACCTGCACGAAAACAGCATCATCATCGACGGTCTGAACATTTCGAAGTTCGAGCGCTCGGTGTTCGAGGACATGCGCAAGGGTGGCGTGACCGCGGTGAACTGCACGGTGTCGGTCTGGGAGAGCTTCCAGAAGACGGTCGATAACATTGCCGAGATGAAGCAGCAGATCCGCGAATACAGCGAGATCCTCACGCTCGTGCGCACCACCGACGACATCTTCCGCGCGAAGAAAGAGAACAAGACCGGCATTATTTTCGGCTTCCAGAATGCCCATGCTTTCGAGGACAACCTCGGCTATATCGAGGCCTTCAAGGATCTCGGCGTGAACGTGGTGCAGCTTTGCTACAACACGCAAAACCTGGTGGGCACCGGTTGCTACGAACGCGACGGCGGCCTCTCGGGCTACGGCCGCGAAGTGATTCAGGAGATGAATCGCGTGGGCATCATGGTCGATCTCTCGCACGTGGGCGGCAACACTTCGTCCGAGGCAATCGCGGCATCGAAAAAGCCGGTGTGCTACTCGCATTGCTGCCCGTCGGGACTGAAAGAACATCCGCGCAACAAGAGCGATGAACAACTGAAAGAGATCGCCGACGCGGGCGGTTTTGTCGGCGTGACGATGTTCGCGCCGTTCCTCAAGCGCGGCCCGGACGCGACCGTCGAAGACTATATCGAGGCGATCGAATACGTGGTGAATGTGATCGGCGAAGATCAGGTGGGCATCGGCACAGATTTCACGCAAGGCTATAGCACGGAGTTCTTCGACTGGATCACGCACGACAAGGGCCGTTATCGTCAATTGACGAACTTCGGCAAGGTCGTGAATCCGGAAGGAATCCGCACCATCGGCGAGTTTCCGAATCTGACCGCCGCGATGGAGCGCGCGGGCTGGAGCGAGACGCGCATCAAGAAGATCATGGGCGAAAACTGGGTTCGCATTTTCGGCGAAGTGTGGAAGGTCTGATCGTCACGCATCCAGTAAGCCCATTCAACGACAAAAAAGCGGAGTCTTTCCATGCAACCCCAACTGCCTATCGACGTCGATCCGAACACCGGCGTCTGGACCACCGACGCGCTGCCGATGCTCTACGTGCCGCGTCATTTCTTCACGAACAACCACACCGCCGTCGAAGAAGCGCTCGGCATCGACACGTATGCCGCGATTCTCTACAAGGCCGGCTTCAAGTCCGCGTATTTCTGGTGCGACAAGGAAGCGAAACAGCACGGCATTGCCGGCATGGCCGTATTCGAGCACTACCTGAAGCGGCTTTCGCAGCGCGGCTGGGGTCTCTTCACGATTGCCGAAGCCGATCCGGCCACGTCGCACGCACGCATCGAATTGCATCACTCGTCGTTCGTGCTCGCGCAACCGGGCAAGCAGGGCAAGCTGTGCTACATGTTCGCCGGCTGGTTCGCGGGCGCGATGGACTGGGTCAACGACACCGCGCCGGAGGGCGCGCGCAAAGGTCCGCCTTCGCAATCGAAAGAAGCGCGATGCGCGGCCGAAGGCCATGACCATTGCGTGTTCGAAGTGTCGCCGCTCGCGGCATAGCGCAACAAAGCCATATCATTCCGAGGTCGATGCGATGCGTTACCCGAACCTTTTCAAACCTCTCACGCTGAACAAGCTGACGTTGCGCAATCGCATTGTCAGCACCGCGCATGCCGAGGTCTATGCGGAACCGGGCGGCCTGCCCGGCGACCGTTATATCCGCTACTACGAAGAAAAGGCCAAGGGCGGCGTGGGCCTCGCCGTGTGCGGCGGGTCGAGCCCGGTGTCGATCGACAGCCCGCAAGGCTGGTGGAAATCGGTGAATCTGGCCACCGACAAGATCATCGATCCGCTCTCGCGACTCGCCGAAGCGATGCACGCGCACGGCGCCAAGATCATGATTCAGGCCACGCACATGGGCCGCCGCTCGGCATTTCATGGCGAACACTGGCCTCATCTTATGTCGCCGTCCGGCGTGCGCGAGCCGGTGCATCGCGGCAACGCGAAGATCATCGAAGTGGAAGAGATTCGCCGCATCATCGGCGACTTCGCCGCCGCCGCGAAACGCGTGAAGGACGCGGGCATGGACGGCGTCGAAATCTCGGCGGCGCACCAGCATCTGATCGATCAGTTCTGGAGCCCGCGCACCAACTTCCGTACCGACGAATGGGGCGGTTCGCTCGAAAACCGCCTGCGTTTCGGCGTCGAAGTGCTGAAGGCCGTGCGCGAAGCGGTGGGCCCGGACTTCTGCGTGGGCTTGCGCATGTGCGGCGACGAGTTCCATGAAGACGGCCTCGATCACGAGCAGTTGAAGGAAATCGCCCAGGCCATGAGCGAAAGCGGCCTGATCGATTACCTCGGCGTGATCGGCTCCGGCGCCGATACGCACAACACGCTCGCCAACTGCATGCCGCCGATGGCGCTGCCGCCCGAGCCGTTCGTGCATCTCGCGGCCGGCATCAAGTCGGTCGTGAAGCTGCCGGTCATGCATGCGCAAAGTATTCGCGATGCGGGCCAGGCCGAGCGTCTGCTCGCCAGCGGAATGGTCGATCTGGTCGGCATGACGCGCGCGCAGATTGCCGATCCGCATATGGTCATCAAGATTCGCGATGGCCGAGAGGACGAAATCAAGCAATGTGTCGGCGCGAACTATTGCATCGACCGTCAGTACAACGGGCTCGACGTGCTGTGCGTGCAGAACGCGGCCACCTCGCGCGAGGCGACCATGCCGCATGTGATCGCGCGCACGAACGGGCCGAAGCGCAAGGTGGTGGTGGTCGGCGCGGGGCCCGCCGGACTCGAAGCGGCGCGCGTCGCGAAATCGCGCGGCCACGACGTGGTGCTGTTCGAGAAGAACGACTATGTCGGCGGCCAGATCATGCTCGCGGCCAAGGCGCCGCAGCGCGAGCAGATGGCGGGCATCGTCCGCTGGTTCGACATGGAGACAAAGCGCCTCGGCGTGGACCGGCGTCTCGGTGTCGCCGCCGACGACAAAACCATCATGGCCGAGAAGCCGGACATCGTCGTACTGGCGACGGGCGGCTCGTCGTTCACGTCGCAAGTCGCGGCGTGGGGCGTCGAGGAAGGCCTCGCGGTGAGTTCGTGGGACGTGCTCTCGGGCAAGGTCGAACCCGGCAAGAACGTGCTCGTGTATGACGGCGTCAGCACGCACGCGGGCGCGGGCGTCGCGGATTTCATCTCCAGTCGCGGCTCGAATGTCGAGATCGTCACGCCCGACGTGAAAGTGGCCGACGACGTGGGCGGCACGACCTTCCCGATTTTCTATCGGCGCCTCTATGCGCAAGGCGTGATTCATACGCCGAATTACTGGCTCGACAGGGTGTACGAGGAAGACGGCAAGAAGATCGCCGTGATCCGCAACGAGTACACCGAAGAGCAGGAAGAGCGCTCGGTCGATCAGGTCGTGATCGAAAATGGCAGCACGCCGAACGACGAGTTGTACTGGAAGCTCAAGCCGGAGTCGGTGAATCGCGGCCAGATCGACGTGCATAAGCTCTTCGCGTCCGAGCCGCAGCCGTCGCTGTCCGAACAGCTCGGCAATGGCCGTTTCCTGCTGTTTCGCGTCGGCGACTGCATCTCCATGCACAACATTCACGGCGCGATTTACGACGCGCTGCGCCTTTGCAAGGATTTCTGACGATGAGCCCCGTATCTGTCATCACCGTGCTGTTGTGGTTGTCGATGGCGGGTTTGGCATTCGCGCTCGCCAGGCGCGCCGCGTTCTGGCGCGAAGGCCGCGCGACGGCGGCGGGCGCGTACGGCTGGGCCAATCTGCTGTCCATTCCGAAGCGCTATTTCGTCGACCTGCATCACGTGGTCGCGCGCGATCCGTACATTGCGAAAACGCACGTGGCGACCGCCGGCGGCGCGATCCTCGCGATGGCGCTCGTGTTCGTCAACTACGGTCTCGCGATCTACTCGCCGTGGCTCGACAAGCTGATCTTTCTGGCGGCGCTCGTGATGCTGGTCGGCGCGGTGTTCGTGTGGCGTCGCCGTCATGGCGCGAAGGCGGTGCCCGCGCGGCTCTCGCGTGGGCCTTGGGATCACCTGCCGCTGCTGCTCGGTTCGTTCGCGCTCGGTCTGCTGCTGTTCATCGCATTGCCTGCCTCGGCGATGTCCGGCGCGCTCGCCATCATCGTTGCGTTGTTGATCGCTGCGGGCGCGTTCACGATGACGTTCGGCGCCGCGCGCGGCGGCCCGATGAAGCATGCGCTGGCGGGTCTGTTGCATCTCGCGTTTCATCCGCGTCAGGAGCGCTTTGCCGAGCGTAACGATCATGATCTCGTGCCGCCGACCGCATTGAAGGCGCCGGTTCTGGACGCGAAGGAATATGGCGTGGGCAAGCCTGTCGAATTTCGCTGGAACCAGTTGCTGAGCTTCGATGCGTGCGTGCAGTGCGGCAAATGCGAAGCGGCGTGTCCCGCGTTCGCCGCGGGTCAGCCGCTCAATCCGAAGAAGCTGATCCAGGATCTGGTGACGGGCATGGTGGGCGGCACCGACGCCGAATACGCAGGCAGTCCCACGCCCGGCATTCCGGTCGGCAAGCACGGCGGCGCGCCACAAAAGCCCTTGATTTCCAGCCTGATCGAAGCCGAGACGCTGTGGTCGTGCACCACGTGCCGCGCCTGCGTGCAGGAGTGCCCGATGCTGATCGAGCATGTGGACGCGATCGTGGATATGCGCCGAAATCAGACGCTCGTGGAAGGCGTCGTGCCCGGCAAGGGGCCGATCACGCTGGCGAATCTGCGCGAAACCGGCAGCTCGAATGGTTACGACATCGGCGCGCGTTATGACTGGGCCGTCGATTTGCAGGTGCAGGTCGCGCAGCCGGGGCGTCGCGTGGAGGTGTTGCTGGTCGCCGGTGAAGGCGCGTTCGACATGCGCTATCAGCGAACGCTGCGCGCGCTCGTCAAGGTGCTCAATCGCGCGGGCATCGACTATGCGGTGCTCGGCGGCGTGGAAACCGATACGGGCGACACGGCGCGGCGTCTCGGCGACGAAGCCACATTCCAGCAGCTCGCGCAGAAGCTGATCGGCACGCTCTCGCAGTATTCGTTCGGCAAGATCGTCACGGCGGACCCGCATGTGCTGCACAGCTTGCGCAACGAGTACCGCGCGTTGGGCGGTTTTTACGAGGTGCAGCATCACACGGCGTTGATCGACGAACTCGTCGCGAGCGGCAAGCTGTCGCCGCGCGCAGCCGCCGCGCATGCGGAGCGCAAGATCACGTATCACGACCCCTGCTATCTGGGCCGTTATAACGGTGAGACCGAGGCGCCGCGCCGCGTGTTGAAGAGCATCGGCATCAAGGTCGTGGAAATGGAGCGCAACGGCATGCGTGGGCGATGCTGCGGCGGTGGCGGCGGCGCGCCCTTGACCGACATTCCGGGCAAGCGCCGCATTCCGGACATTCGTATCGACGACGCGCGCGGCATCGGCGCCGAGATCGTCGCCGTGGGCTGCCCGAATTGCACGGCGATGCTAGAAGGCGTAGTCGGGCCGCGTCCTGAAGTGCTGGACGTCGCCGAACTGGTTGCAGCGGCGCTGGAGTAACGCGATGAACACAATCAAACGAATCGATCCGCGCCGGCCGTTCACGATCACGGCGGACGGACTCAGGCGCATCACGCTGGGCGTGACCGGTGTCGCGGCCGACATGGATTTCGCCGCGGCAGGCGCGGCGCATCGCGAGCAGCCGAAGCAGCGCCGCACGACGGCCACGCCGCAGCGCGTGATGCTGGTGGCGGCGCACGCGGACCGTGGCGCGCTCGACGATCACGCGCGTCAGACGCTCGCGGCTGCCGCCTTGATCGCGGATGCATCCACCGAAGTCGTGCTGCTCGTATTCGGCGAATTTACCGGCGACGCCGCCGCGCTCGGCGCCGACAAACTGATCGAGCTGCCTGGTTTCGACCGCCGCAAGTTCGCCCCCGCCGACGAGTTGAACGCGCTCGCCGCATGCGTCGCGGCCTACGCGCCGGTGCACGTGTTTCTGCCCGACAACGCCACGGGCGACGGCGATCTAGGCCGCCGTTACGCGGCCGCCGCGAATGCGAGCGTCGCGACGCATGTGGTCGAAATCGACGCCTCGCACGTGGCCGCTTATGTGCACGCGAACACCGCGTTTGCGGCCTGCGCGCTGCCCGAAGTCGTCCTGCTCGCGCCCAATGCGGTCGATCCGAAGTTGCCGTTCGTCGGCGCGGGCGAGCGAATGGAGTGGCGCTTTGAAACCGCAGCGGCGGTGACGAAAGGCAGCGTGCGCGATCTCGGCATCGAGGACATGGACGCCGCCCAACTCGCGCTCGAAGAGGCGGACTTTATCGTTTCCGCAGGCAACGGCGTGAGCGACGTGCCCGCGTTCGAGCGTCTCGCGCTCACGCTCGGCGCGGCGATCGGCGCAAGCCGTGTGGCCGTCGACGACGGCAAGTTCACGCGCGACAAGCAGATCGGCGCGACCGGCAAGACGGTCGAGGCGAGCGTGTATATCGCGTTCGGCATTTCGGGCGCGGTGCAGCATTTGCAGGGCATCAAGGATTGCCGTCATGTGATCGCGGTGAACCTCGACGCGAGCGCGCCGATCGCAAAGCGCGCGAACCTGACCGTGATCGCGGATGCCCAGGAAACCATCGCGGCGCTCAACGAAGCGGCTGCGGCGGCGAGAACAGCGCGCGGCACAGGCGCTGCGTTACTCAATTCGAAGGCCGCTGAAGGAGCGCTCGCATGAAAATCGCCGTGCTGGTTTCCGTGGGCCGACATCCTGTGAGCGGCGTGGCGCGCTATAGCCGCAACGACGCCGCCGCGCTGACGCTGGCGCTTTCGCTCGCGAGGCAACACGACGCGGCGCTCGACGTGCTGCATGCAGGCGATCCTTCGAACCCCGCGTTGCAGGAATATCTAGCGCTCGGTGCGCGCTCCGTCGAAGTGCTCGCGATTTCCGCTGTTCCCGCGATTTCCGCTGCAAGCGGATCGCAAGCCGATGCGGCCACGCTGCTCGCCGCGCGTTTGCGCGGCTACGACCTCGTGTTGACCGGCACGCGCGCCGAGGGCGCATTCGACAGCGGCATGCTGCCGTATCGCGTGGCCAATGCGCTCGATCTGCCGCTCGTCGGCGCGGCGGTCGACGTGACGCTCAAGGACGGTTGCGCGCAAGTGCGGCAGTTCATGCCGAAGGGCCTGCGCCGGCGCGTCGAAGTTCAATTGCCCGCGCTCATCGCCGTGCATCCGATGGCGAACGCGACGCCCACCTACGCCTATGCACGCCTGCGCGAAGGCACGATTCGTCCCGTCGCGCATGACGCCCGATCCGCGAGCGCGGGCACTCCCGAACTCGCGTGGACCATCCGGCCCGCGAACGCCAAGCCGGTGCGTCTCGCGGCCGCCGAGAAGCGTTCGGGCCACGCGCGCATGCTCTCGGCCACGACGACGGAAAGCCGCGGCGGCAGCGTCGTAATTGAAGGGAGTTCCGTCGAAAAAGTACAAGTGATTCTGGCGTATTTGCGCGAGCATCAACTCGTGGATTATTGATTTCCGGTTCGGGCGAACACGCCGCCAGGAGGGCCTGGCGCGGCGCCAGACGTGACACGCAACGGAGCACACAATGAAAGTTTCCGCAGACGTTCGCGCAATGATCGAACGCCGCAAGAAGGGCTACACCCTGGAAGCGCCGTTCTACACGAGCGAGGACATTTTCGCGCTCGACATGGACGCGATCTTCCGGCAGCACTGGATACAGGTCGCGGTGGAACCCGATGTGCCCGAACCGGGCGACTACATCACAGTTGAAATCGGCCAGGACTCCATTCTGATCGTCCGCGACGACGATATGCAGGTGAGGGCGTTTCATAACGTATGCCGCCATCGCGGCTCGCGTCTGTGCAACACGGACAAGGGTTCGCTCGGCAATATCGTGTGCCCGTATCACAGCTGGACGTATAACCTGAACGGCGACCTGATGTACGCCGAGCATATGGGCGATCAGTTCGACCGCTGCAAGCACAGCCTGAAGAAGGTGCATGTAGAGAACCTCGCGGGCCTCATTTTCATTTGCCTCGCCGACAATCCGCCCGCGGACTTCTCCGTGATGCGCGCGGAGATGGAGCCGTATCTGCTGCCGCACCAACTGGCCGGCTGCAAGATCGCGGCGTCGATCGACATCGTCGAGGAAGGCAACTGGAAGCTGACGATGGAGAACAATCGCGAGTGCTATCACTGCGTCGCGAACCATCCCGAGCTGACCATTTCGCTCTACGAATTCGGCTTCGGCTATCAACGCTCGCCGGCCAACGAAGAAGGCATGGCCGCTTTCGAAGAAACGGTGGCGCGGCGCACGGCGCAATGGGAGGCAATGAATTTGCCTTCGGCGGAAATCGAGCGGCTCGCGGATCTCGTCACCGGTTTTCGTACGCAGCGTCTGCCGCTCGATCGCGATGGCGAATCGCAGACACTCGACGCGAAAGTGGCGTCGAAGAAATTGCTCGGCGGCTTCGAACAAGCCGATCTCGGCGGCCTTTCTTTCTGGACGCAGCCGAATTCGTGGCATCACTTCATGAGCGATCACATCGTGAGCTTCTCTGTGATTCCGCTTTCGGCCGGCAAAACGCTCGTGCGCACCAAATGGCTTGTGCACAAGGATGCGCGCGAAGGCATCGACTACGACGTGAACAATCTCACCGCCGTCTGGCGCGCGACCAACGATCAGGATCGCGCGCTCGTCGAGTTCTCGCAACGCGGCACGTCGAGCAGCGCGTATGAGCCGGGTCCGTATTCGCCGTTCACCGAGGGCCTCGTCGAAAAGTTCTGCGAGTGGTACATCGGCCGCATGGCGGATTACAGCAATGCACCGCAAACGCACGATGCCACGCCGGACGCGCATGGCGAAAAAATCGTGTCCTTCATGCGCTGAGCGCGCGAGCGCCACCAGGAGCGGGAGAAAACAATGATGCGCGATCAGGCCACGTTTCAGCCTGGCACCGAGCCGGCCTCGGTTCATGCAGTAAGCCGCGTTACACAGCCGCGCTTCTGGGACGCGCTGCCCGCGCGCTGGAATTGCGATGCCGACGAAACGCTGGTGTGCTGCCACGTTCGTCAGGAAACGCACGACGTGAAGAGCTTTTTCTTCCGTCAGCCTTCCGAGCGGGCCTTCGTGTTCGAGCCGGGCCAGTTCATTACGCTGGAACTCGACATCGAGGGCGAATCGATCAATCGCTGCTATACGATTTCGTCGCCGCCCACGCGTCCGCACACCATTTCCATCACGGTGAAGCGTGTGCCGGGCGGCAAGGTCTCAAACTGGCTGCACGACAATCTTCAGCCAGGCGTCGAGGTTCGCGTGCTCGGACCCGCGGGCGAATTTACGTGCGCGCGTCATCCGGCTCGCAAGTTTTTGTTCTTGTCGGCCGGTTCGGGCATTACACCGTTGATGTCGATGAGCCGCACGCACCACGAACTCGGCGAGGACAGCGACATTATGTTCGTGCACAGCGCTCGCACGCCGGACGACATTATCTTCGCGCGGGAACTCGATCTGATCGCCTCGAATCACACGCGATTCCGCACGGCGTATGTGTGCGAACGCGTCGGCACGCGCACGAGCTGGCCAGGCGTGACCGGCTTTCTGACCTTGCCGCTGCTCAAGCTGATCGCGCCGGACTTTCTGGAGCGCGAGATCTTCACCTGCGGGCCCGCGCCGTATATGCAGGCGGTGCGCAATCTGCTCGACGAGGGCGGTTTCGATCGCAAGCATTATCACGAGGAAAGCTTTTCGTTCGAAACGGTCAGCGACGTCGCGGCGCAATTGACGACTGCGCATGTCGCGGACGCGCTGCAAACCGCGCCTGAACCGGTGACGGCCGACAGCTTCGTGGACGCGCGTGACAAGGCGCCGGGGTTCGAACCCGCGTTGGAGCCTGCTTCAGAACTCGCTCCCGCACCCGCACCCGCTGAAACGGAGACGCGCTATAAAGTCAACTTCACGAAAAGCAATCGCGAGATCGAATGCGGCAGCGGCCAGCATGTACTGGATGCCGCGAAGAAAGCCGGTGTCCGTCTGCCTTCGTCATGCACGCAAGGTATGTGCGGAACGTGCAAGGTGAAACTCGTATCCGGCGAAGTCGCGATGAAACACGCGGGCGGCATTCGGCAGCGCGAGATCGACCAAGGTATGGTGTTGCTTTGCTGCAGCAAGCCGCTCTCCGATCTGGTGGTCGAGAAGTGAGCGGCGCGGAGTTTGAAAGGAGCGGTACGGAGGAGCGGCATTAGTTCAGACGGAAAGCACGTCGCCAGGTCGCATGCGGACAATTACTTGTCGCAAAACCGTGCTACCAGGCAATTCTGGCTGGCGATTCTAGATGCTCATTGGGTTGTTTTTGTCAGGCAAACGGGAGAACGGCGGTGAGACTGATCAGAAAGATACTGGTGTTGAGCACCTTGAGCGCGGCGCTGGCGGCAAGCAGCGTGAGCGTCTCGGCGGATACGAAGCCGACCATCAAGATCGGCTACGTCGAAGGCTGGGACGATAGCGTGGCGACCTCCAACGTGGCCGCGCGCGTGATCGAAAAGCGTCTCGGCTATCAGGTGCAACTGGTGCCGGTCGCGGCGGGCGTGATGTGGCAAGGCGTGGCGCGCGGCGATCTCGACGCGACGCTGTCCGCCTGGTTGCCAGTTACGCACGGAGCGTACTGGAACAACTTCAAGGACAAGGTGGTCGACCTTGGCGCGAACTTCAACGACGCGAAAATCGGCCTCATCGTGCCGGATAACGTCGACGTGAAGACGGTCGGCGACCTCGAAGCGAAGAAGGACGAGTTCGGCGCGCGCATCGTCGGTATCGATGCGGGCGCGGGCGTCATGCAGAAAACCAGCGAGGCGATCAAGGCCTATGGACTCGACTACAAGCTGATGCCGAGTTCGGGCAGCGCGATGACCGCCGAACTGGCGCGTTCGGAAGCGGCGAACAAGCCGATCATCGTGACCGGCTGGAAACCGCACTGGATGTTCGCGAAGTACAAGCTCAAATTCCTCGACGACCCGAAGAAAGTGTTCGGTGAAGCCGAGCACGTGGACAGCGTGGTGAATCCGGAACTGGAAAAGAAGGCGCCGCCGGTCGTGGCGTTCCTCAAGAAGTTTCAGTGGAAGCCGGGCGAGATCGACAGCGTGATGCTCGCGACGCAAAACGGCGAGAAGCCGACCGCCGCCGCCGATGCATGGATCAGCGCGCACGGCGACCGGGTGGATAGCTGGGTGAAGTAATCCGGATTTACCCGAAGCAGGAAACGCCGCTTTTTCAAGCGGCGTTTTTTTATTACAGCACGACGGTTCTATCCCCGTTGATAAACACGCGCCGTTCGATAAACGCCTTCACCGCGCGGGCGAGCGTAATGCACTCCACATCGCGTCCGGTAGCGAGCAGACGCTCCGGGCTGTATGAATGATCGACGCGCTCGACCACCTGCTCGATGATCGGACCTTCGTCGAGATCGTCGGTCACGAAGTGCGCCGTTGCGCCGATCAGTTTGACGCCGCGCGCATGCGCCTGGTGATACGGCTTGGCGCCCTTGAATCCGGGCAGAAACGAGTGATGGATGTTGATCGCGCGCCCCGCGAGCGCGCGGCTCGTGTCGCCGGAAAGAATCTGCATGTAGCGCGCGAGAATCATCAGTTCGGCGCCGGACGAGTCGAACAGATCGAGCAAACGCGCTTCCTGCTGCGGTTTCGTATCGGCGGTGATCGGCAGGTGATGGAACGGCAAGCCGTGTTGCTGCGCGAGCGGTTCGAGATCGCGATGGTTCGAGCCAATACCGACGATGTCCATTTTCAGCTCGCCCATTCGCCAGCGGAATAACAGGTCCGCCAGGCAGTGCTCCAGTTTCGACACCATGATCAGGACTTTGGGCCGCGTGCCGACGTCGTGCATCGCCCATGTCATACGAAAGCGCTCGGCAATGGCTTCGAACTCGCGTTTGAGCGCCACGATATTCAGCGTCTCGTTGCTGTCCACGCCGTGAAAAACGCAGCGCACGAAGAATTGCTCGCTGAGTTCGTCGTCGAAAACGGTGAATTCGTCGATATAGCAATGATGCCGGTCAAGAAAGCCGACAACGGCGGCAACCTGGCCTGCGGCGCTCGGACACGCCACGGTGAGAACCAGTTGATCGGAACGGGAATCGGCGGACATGCGCTCTCCACATAGACGATAGGTCCATGCCGCGGGGCGCGGCATGCATCGTCGCAGTAGAGCAAATGACAGGGTGGCCGGGATAGAAGCGAATCGCCGTGGCGCTGGAACGGGTGCGTCAGACGCTCATTCGGCGTCGAGTCCGCATTCTCCCAGAAGCCATTGGCGGAAAGCGTCGACGGCCGGCGCGGATGCGCGCTGCGTGACCAGCATGTAGCCGCGTTCCGTCACGACGGGCGCATCGAACAGTTCGACAAGCTGCCCGGTCGCGAGCAGTTCATCGACGAGCGGCGCCCAGCCGAGCGCCACGCCTTGCCCCATGATGGCGGCGTGAGTGACGAGCGTGAAGCTGTTGAAAGTGATGCCGCGATGCGCCGGAGGTGCAACGAGGCCGTGCGCCGCGAACCAGTCGGCCCACGAGAGCCAGCGCGCCGGCTGCGTCGGTTCGAGATGCAGCAGCGGCAGCGCGAGCAATCCGGACGGCGAGTGCAGCGGCGGATGCGCGGCGAGAAACGCTGGGCTGCACACGGGCGTGACGCGCTCCGGAAAGAGCTTGACGACACTGCGCGCATTCCAGTCCGCATGTTCGTCGCCGAATGCAATGGCCACATCCGCCTGATCGTGCGACGGATCGAACACGCTTTGCGAGGTGATGATCTTGACGTCCACGTCGGGCATCAGCGCCTTGAATTGCGAAAGCCGCGGCATCAGCCAATAGGTCGCGAATCCGAAATCGGTGGATAGCGTGAGCGTTTGCGGCGTGCGCCGCGCGCGAATCTCAGCGGTGGCAAGACGGATCGTGTCGAGCGCATGATGCACGGCTTCGAAGAGCCGCTCGCCGTCTTCCGTCAACGTGACACCGCGATGTCCCCGCTCGAAAAGCGGCGCGCCCAGCGTCTCTTCTAGCTGCACGATGCGCTGACTCACAGCCGGCTGCGTGGAGCCCAACTCGCGCGCGGCCGCGGTGAAACTCGCGAGACGCGCGGCGGATTCGAACATCGTCAATGCCTGCATTGGCGGCAAGCGATCCTGCCTCGACATAACATCCCCTTATAGGCACATAACGAATTGCCGTCTTCACAGCGCCGAATTGAACAGCAATAGTGATGTTCATGCCGGACGCGAACTATAGGCTTGAATGGCGATTGCGCGCGCACCGGTATTTGCACTGACATTCATGATTTTATTCGAGGCGCGCTCCAATGCTTGACAGCAAAAAGAATATTCTCATTCTGATGGCCGACCAGATGACCCCGTTCGCACTCGCCGCGTACGGACACCCGCTCACGAAAACACCGCATCTCGACCGTCTTGCGAAGCAGGGCGTGGTATTCGATTCCGCCTATTGCGCGAGCCCGCTGTGCGCGCCGTCGCGCTTTTCTTTTCTGTCGGGCAAGCTTCCCTCCGCCATTGGCGCCTATGACAATGCAGCGGAATTTCCGTCGCAAACACTGACATTCGCGCACTACCTTCGCGCGGAAGGATATCGCACGATTCTCTCGGGCAAAATGCATTTCTGCGGCGCCGATCAATTGCACGGTTTCGAAGAGCGCCTCACTACCGACATCTATCCCGCCGATTTCGGCTGGACTCCGAACTGGGACGATTTCGAAGCGCGCCCCACGTGGTATCACAACATGAGTTCCGTGATCGACGCAGGCCCGTGCGTACGCACGAATCAACTCGATTTCGACGATGAAGTCACGTTCACCGCGCGCCAGAAGCTCTTTGACATCGCGCGCGAACGCCACGCCGGAAAAGATGCAAGGCCATTCTGCATGGTCGCGTCGTTGACGCATCCACACGATCCCTATGCGATTCCGCAAAAGTACTGGGACATGTATCGCGACGAAGATATCGACATGCCCGCGCATCGTGATTCGTTCGAGGAAGCCGATCCGCATTCGAAGCGGCTGCGTCAAGTGTACGAAACGGATCGGACGCCGCCGACCGACCAGCAGATTCGCAACGCGCGTCGTGCCTATTACGGCGCGATTTCGTATGTCGACGACCAGTTCGGCGCGATTCTCGAAGCACTCGAACAGGCGGGGCTCGCAAAAGAGACGATCATCGTCGTGACTTCCGATCATGGCGAAATGCTGGGCGAGCGCGGCCTCTGGTACAAGATGACGTTTTTCGAAGGCGGCTGCCGCGTGCCCTTGATCGTGCATGCACCGCAGCATTTCGACGGGCATCGCGTGCGCGCGTCGGTGTCGCATCTCGACCTGCTGCCGACGCTCGTCGAACTGGCGCGCGGCGAAGAGCCGCCGGCATGGCCGGACTCACTCGATGGGCACAGTCTCGTGCCGCATCTTCTGGGCGAGCGAGGCGGTCATGACGAGGCGATCGGCGAATATCTTGCCGAAGGCGCTATCGCGCCGGTCGTGATGCTGCGGCGCGGGCGCTTCAAGTTCATTCACACGCCGGCTGATCCCGACCAGCTCTACGATGTCGAAGCGGACCCGCTGGAGCGCGCGAATCTCGCTGCGCAAGCGGAACACGCGCGCGCGGTAGCGGCGTTTCGCGAGGAGATCGCGCAACGCTGGGATCTCGCCGCATTGCACAACGAAGTGCTGCAAAGCCAGCGGCGGCGGCGCTTTCATTTCGCGGCCACCACGCAAGGCACGGTGGCTTCGTGGGACTGGCAGCCTTTGGTCGATGCAAGCCAACGCTATATGCGCAACCACATCGACCTCGACACGCTGGAGGCGATGGCGCGTTTTCCAGCCGTCGCACACTGACGGTTCATGTCAAACACTTAACGCTTCATACACGCTCACCCTTCACCCACCGACAGGAAGCCGCGACGATGAACAAGCTACTCAAACAGGCGATATCCGGCGTTGCGCTGCTGTGCGCGGCCGTCAGTTTTGCAATGGCCGCCGAGCCGCAATCGTGCACGCAGGTCAACATGGCGGGGCCGGGCTGGACCGACATCGACGCTACGAATGCAATGACCGGCGTCGTGCTGAAGGCGCTCGGCTATAAACAGAAAGTGGCGAACCTGTCGGTGCCGATCACCTATCAGGGCCTGAAAAAAGGGCAAATCGACGTGTTTCTCGGCAACTGGATGCCTGCGCAGGCACCTGTCGTCAAACCGTTCGAAGAAGAAAAATCCATCGAGGTGGTGCATCCGAATCTGAGCAACGCGAAGTTCACCCTGGCTGTGCCCGACTATGTGGCGGCGGCGGGCGTGCATTCTTTCGCGGACCTTGCAAAGAATGCGGACAAGTTCGACAGCAAGATCTACGGCATCGAACCGGGCGCGCCGGCCAACCAGAACATCAAGAAGATGGTGGACGAAAAAGCTTTTGGGCTCGGCGACTGGAAGCTCGTGGAATCGAGCGAAACGGGCATGCTTACCCAGGTCGAGCGGGCGGTGCGCGAGAAGAAATGGATTGTGTTTCTCGCGTGGGAGCCGCACGTGATGAACACCAAGTTCAAGCTCACCTATCTCGACGGCGGCGACAAGTACTTCGGCCCGAACTTTGGCGGGGCCACCGTCAATACGGTTGCTCGCACCGGCTACGCGGAACAATGCCCGAACGTGGCCCGTCTGTTTAAACAGCTCACCTTCAACGTCGATCTGGAAAACGGCGTGATTACCGAAGTTCTCGAAAAGAAAACCGGTGTCGATATCGCCGCGACCGAAGCGCTCAAGCGCCACCCGGAGTTGCTCAAATCATGGCTCGACGGCGTGAATACCGCGAGCGGCGCGAATGGCCTGCAAGCCGTGCAGACGGCGCTCGGCGTCAAATAACAGAGGCAATGGCAAGCGCGAGGTCGCGAGGCGACAGATTCATGTCGCATCCAATCGATTCGCTGTAAATCTGGACCCTTATTCTTGACCCGTCGATGCAGGCCTGATGGAACTTGCATGCGCAACCAATAGCATCAGGCCATATCGATTGGGTCTCAGCCGGTTTCGAACTGCCCGTCATGCGAGAAGTGCTGCGCGTCCACGAATTGCGCGCAGCAGGAATCGCTTTATCCAACGAATTGCGCAGGCATAGAGCAGGGGAGAATTAAATGAAGAAGAGCAATACCCTCCGTCTTTCGGGACTCGCTATTGCAGCAGGCGCCGTGTGCGCGTCGCCGGCTGTTCATGCGCAAAGCAGTGTCACGCTGTACGGCATTCTGGATGCAGGCATTACCTACGTGAACAACGCGGGCGGCGCGCACCAGTACAAATTCGACGACGGCATTTCATACGGCAACCGTATCGGCTTCAAGGGCGTCGAGGATCTGGGTGGCGGCCTGCAAGCGGTATTCGTGCTGGAGTCGGGTTTTCACGTCGGCAACGGACAACTCGGATTCGGCGGCGCGGAATTTGGGCGCCAGGCCTACGTCGGTTTGAAGAACAACTGGGGCACGTTGTCGTTCGGTAATCAACTCGACATGACGGAAGAATTCGCCTACCTGTACAACATTTCCGCGTGGGCGAGCGGCTATGCGATTCACCAGGGCGACTTCGACCGGATGAACGGCGACCGGCTGCCGAATTCGATCAAGTTCCTTTCCGCCGATTTCTCCGGCTTCTCTTTTGGCGGCATGTACTCGTTCGGCAATACCGCGGGCGACTTCCATCAGAAGAGCGCGTGGAGCGTGGGCGCGCGATACCAGAACGGCAACTTCAATATGGGCACCGCCTATACGCAATTGAACAATCCGTTCGGCATTTACGCATTCGATCCGTATGCGATGATAGGCACGCGCACTTTTCTCGGCAAGCCGACGGTTTCCGTCAATCCTGTAACCGGCGCGGTGACGGATTTGTATAGCTCATCATCGTTCCCGGTCGATAAGCAGGGCGCGTTTGCAATCGGCGCCGCCTACACGATCGGCAAAGTCATGGTGAGCGGCAACTTCACTTACACGACGATCAAGGGGCTCGGGCAGACCTCGCATATGCAGGTGTACGAGGGCGGAGCGTCCTACACGTTCACGCCCGCGTTGATGCTCTATGGCGGCTATCAGCACACGCGATTTGAAGGAAACCACTGGAATCAGGGCTCGCTCGGGCTTCACTATCTGTTGTCCAAGCGCACGGATGTTTATATTTCCGGCGACTATCTGCGCGCATCCGACGGTGTGAACGCGGTGATCGGCTACAGCTTCACGCCGTCCACGTCGAGCACTCAGGCCGATGTGCGTATCGGCATGCGGCATTCGTTCTGACGCTGCTCATGCTTCCAACGCGCGCGAGGGCGAGTTTCCCGAAACGGAAAATCGTCCTCGTGGTTCTGCTCGCGCAATGCCTTCTCCACTCATGGCGATAAGCGGACTTCGCGAGCCCGCGAATCCGTGATCCCGACCTCGCTTTGCCGGCGCGGCGCGGCTCGGCGCGGCGCCGCATCAGGCCGGCGAGCGTGGCTAGCGAAAACTGTCCGGATAGAGACTCGCGCTCATGTCCAGGTTGCCGGTCTCGGCGTAGATCAGCGGCTCGCCGTCCGGGCCGACTGTCGCGCCATCCACCACGCGGCCCACCACCAGACGATGATCGCCCGCCTCGATGTCGTTGACCACCTCGCAGTCGAAGTGAGCCAGCGCGTCGAGCAGCAGCGGTGCGCCTGTAATAGCTGTTTGCCACGGTATCGACGCGAGCTTGTCGACCGTGCGTCCCGACTGCGTGCCGAAGTGGTCCGCCAGCCGCTGCTGGTTCGCGCGCAGCACACTGACGCCGAATACGCGGCCACGCTTGAGAAGTTCGTACGACTCGTGGTCCGGACCAACGCTGATCGCCAGAAGCAGCGGCGAAAACGAAATCTGCATGATCGAACTGGCCGTGAATGCATTCCGCTTATCGCCGTCGGCCACGCCGACCACATACACGCCAGCCGTCAAATGCCGGAAAAGATCTGCGATGTGCTCGCTCATCGTGAGTCCTTTTTCTTTACGAAGCGAATCTCATCATATCGCCGCCTTCGGATCGCTGCTTCCATCGCGCCGGGAATGGGACTTGCGCAGTGGAGAGCTTGACGCTGGATCATGACCGCGACGAACTCACAAGACATGCTGGCCAACGACGAACCGATGGCAAAATCTCGCGAGCGCATCGCGTGGGCCCAATACCACGCGCGTATTGTCACCTGCGTGAAGTGCCTGAACCTATCGTCATGTCCGTGCCGCCACTATTCATTTCACAGTCATCGCCAGCCTTGCTCGATGAAACGCTGAGCGCCGTCGCCCGGCGTTATCGCGTGCCGGCGGATGCCGTGAGATTTCCTCCGGTTGCGGGAGCAAGTCCCGCAACGGCGCTCGCGATTGTCATCGAACAGGCTCGCGAGGTTGTGGTTCGCCATGAAGCGCCAGACGCGGCGCTGAAGCAGCTTTTCGTCGACGCACTCGCCCGGCTGATTCGCGAAGCGATGCGCGCCGAGTCCGGCGATCCTGTTTTTCAGGCAATGGTGCTGCGTCATCAAACGTCGGCGGTGCGCGAGTACGCGTCGCTATCCGCGCACGCCGAGCGGGATCGTCGTGCGGTGCATGCCGCCGTCAATAGCTTCGCTCATCCGGCGAGGCAGCACCGTATGCCAGCGGGGCGGCAACGCGACGCGTTGGCCTGGCTGCATGCAGCGGCGAGCGTGGAGGCGTGGTCGGAGTTCGATGAACGCCTTCGGCGTGTTTCTGACGAGCCGGGACTGTCGAGCGAATTCGCCTTCGTGCGGCACGTGGCAGAACTGTTGGACAGTCCTGCGTTGGCACGTTTGCGGCGTCTCGACGCTTTGGCGTCGGACGAACGCGTGCGTCGATACGAGTTGCTGCGGGACCGGCATGGACCTCGCCCAGGAAGCGCGGCGGCCGTCGCGCATGGCGTTGCGTCGAAGCAGCGTGGCGCCGCGGTGGAAGCGTTGGCGACACAGGCGCTCGAGGTTCTCGCGCGGCGGCTGAACGAAGCGGACGGCGCGTTTGCGTCGTACTGTGTCGTCAACTCGATGCGCGTGCCGTCCTCGATTCCGGCCAGTCACGAGCGCGCGAAAACCGAATGGGACGCAGTGCTTTTAAGGCAACCGAAGTCACATGACGAGCCGGCGGCGTGGGACGTGTGTCTGCTCGTCGAGGCTAAGGCCTCCGTGGACGCCGCGACCACCGACTTTCCGCGCCTATTGCGCGGACTGGACCTGCTCGCGCACGCCGGGAAAGACGTCGTTTATTCGTTTCAGACCCAGCAAGGAACCCTGCGTCTACGCGGCGCTTCGCTAGGCGCGCTGCGAACCGACGAGGCCGCTCTCGCGCGTACGGTGCTCTATTGCTGCGACGCGCCCGCCGAAGTCACGCCGCGTCTGCTCAGCGCCGCTGGCCGTATGCAGCTTTTGTCCGCCGAGGCCAGTCTGGAATTCGCCGGAGCGCTCGCGCAAAAGCAGCATGCGGATGTTGGGAAGCTTGAGCCTGTGTGGCATCAGTTGCTCGAATCGCCCAAGTGGAGCGCTTTGCTCAACCAGTATTCGACACTCGGACGGGTTCGCGAATTGATGGTGCACACGGACGATTTTCAGTCGGCGGTGAGCAATGAGGCGAGGCCGTCGGCGAGCAAGGGCGAATGCGAATAGCGCCGGCCACGTTGTAACGCAAGCTAATAATCGCGCTCCGGCGCGAATGTTCCGAGGCGCGGTTTTTGTGGCAGGCTTCCTGATTCGACATTGAAAAGGCACTGACTATGTCCCGCACCTCCCATTCCTTTCGCGCGTTGCCGTCCGCACGACTTGCCTACAGCTTCGCGCTGCGTGCGCTGCACTGGCTGACGGCGCTATGCATGTTCGTGGTCATCCCCGTTGCGTGGTACATGACGACAATGGACCGTCATGACCCGTCGCGCGGCACCTGGGTGAATCTGCACAAATCCATCGGCCTGACTGTCCTGCTGCTCACGCTGATCCGCGTGGTCACGCGGCTATCGGGCGCGACGCCGCCGCTGCCGGAAAACATTCCGGCGTTCGAGCGGACGCTCGCGCATATTGGCCACGGATTGTTGTACGTGATCCTCGTGGCGATGCCCATTAGCGGCTACCTCAATTCGTATGGCGGCGGTCATCCGGTGAACTGGTTCTGGCTGTTTCAGGTGCCCGCGGTCGTGCCGCAGAACAAGGCGCTCGGGCATCTCGGTGCGGCGATCCACTACTGGCTCGCGTTTCTGACGTACGCGCTGATCGCGGGACACGTGCTGGCCGTGATCTACCATCAATTGATCCAGCGTGTGGATGTGCTGGGACGGATGACCGGACGGGCAGGGAAGAGCTGAGCTGTCATCGGTCCGCCGGTTTCCTCTGCCGGCGCTTGTGATGAATCACAATCTCCTGTTTTCAGCTTGACGTTGCGTCGAAGCGACATGGTTTCTCCAGCAAGTCCGCTTGTCGGAGCGGGCCGGGTTACCATCTCGCGCTTTTGTGCGGCCCGCGCGTTTTAAGCGCGGGAGAGTCGCACATCGACAAAACAATTCAGGGTTTGAAGTGAGAAATAGAAGGATCGCCGCTGCGGGCGGCGTTGCGCTGGCGTGCGCTTGTCAGTTCGTGAGTCAGCCCGTTCGCGCCCAGAGTTCGATCACGTTGTACGGCATGACGGAAATCACGCTGCGCTATCTGACCAACGACGACGCGCGCAATGACGGCAGACTGTTCATGGGCAATGGGGCGGTCATCAACAGTCATATTGGACTGCGCGGTACAGAACAGTTGGGCAACGGCCTGAGCGCGGTCTTTCAACTCGAAAGCAACTTCAATCCACAAGACGGAACCGCGAGCGACAGCGGCCGCTTCTTCGGGAGTACGGCGAACGTCGGTCTGTCCGGCAAGTTCGGCACCTTGACGCTGGGCCGCCAGGACACGCCGCTCTTCGACAAGCTCGTCACGACCTACGATCCGTTGACGTACGCGAACTACCCGGAGAATTCGTGGCTGCCGTATGCGCTCGGCGCGGGACTCGCGGCGGACAATTCGATCAAATACGTGGGCCAGTTCGGCGGCTTGTACGTGGGCGCGATCTACTCGACAGGCGGCAACTACGCGTGGAGCGGCGCCAACGGCTTTTCGGGCCAGATTCCGGGGCACTTCACGGCCGGCAATCTGTACGGCCTGCTCGCCTCGTACGCGTACGGCGCGCTCAGTCTGGGCGCGGGCACGCAGCAGGTCCGCGACAATTCCAACAACCGGCAGGCGCTTTATCACGTCGATGCGGCATACGCGTATGGTCCTACGAAGCTGTATGCCGGCTATATGCATTCGCAGGACAACACGGGCCTCGTCGATGCGTTGCTCGCCGAACAGCCGATGGCCGACATCAGCCAGTTGAAGAACAGGAATCGCATCGACGACGGACCCTTCGCGGGCATCGCCTGGCAAGTGAGCGCGCCGCTTTCGCTGACGGGGGCGTTCTACTACGACCACATGCGTAACGCCACAACCAGCGGCAACACGCTGGGCAGCGGAAACCGCTATACGATCGTCGCGCTGCTGGAGTACGCGCTGTCGAAGCGCTCCGAGGTGTACGGCACAGTCGATTTCAACCAGGTGAGCGGCGCTGCAACGGTGGAGTTGCCGGGGCGCGCCAATCAGACCGGCGTGGCGATCGGCATGCGGAGTTTCTTCTGACGCGCGAGCGTGTCGTTTCGCGCTCGGCTCGCGATTGCCTATTTCTTGTCCTGTACGGGCGCCGGGTCGTTCTGCAGGCTTTCGGCCCGCAGGAAGTCTAAGTCGCCACCTTCATCGGCCTGGGTCACAGCTTGCGGAAATTGCTTGCGATATTCGCGCCCGGCCTTCGGACGCTCCACCGGGTTGGCGGCGGTGCGCCTCGCCAGCTCTTCCGTGGAGACGACTGTCTGCACTGACAGCGGGCAAACGGCACAAACGGCACAAACGGCACAAACGGCACAAACGGCACAAACGGCACAAACGGCACAAACGGCACAAACGGCACAAACGGTACAAGCGGCGCATTCGCTGCTGCGGCGCGCTGCGGGCAAAAGAGATCCCGAAGCGCACAAGTGTCGCGCAAATATCGCCGCGTGTCTGAAATGTAGCCGAATGGTAGATAATATGGGATTCCAGGTGCCGACCGAACCATCGTGCGGCCTTTTCTCTCTGCTCACTGTGCTCGCCTATGTCAGATCTTAAAGTTGTCCGCGAAACCAAAACGCTTCGTGAACTGACGCTGGACAAGCTGCGCGACGCGATCGTGCAGGGCTACTTCAAGCCGGGTGCGCGGCTGGTCGAACGCACGCTGTGCGACGAGCTGGGCGTGAGCCGCACGATTGTGCGCGAGGTGTTGCGGCACCTCGAAACGGAAGGGCTCGTGGAGGTCGTCGCGCGGCAGGGCCCCGTGGTCGCGCAACTCAATCCCGCTCAGGTCAGCGAGATTTACGAACTGCGCGGCCTGCTCGAAGCGAACGCCGCGCGCGCGTGCGCGGAGCGCTCCACACCCGAACTCGTGGCGCAGTTGCGGGAAATCCGCCAGAAAATCGAAGCCGCCTTCAAGACCGGGGATCTGGCGGCGGTGCTCGCCGACACGGAACGCTTTTATGAAGCATTGTTCGATGGCGCGCAGCGAACCGTCTCGCTCGCCGTGGTCAAGACGCTGAACGCGCGAATCAATCGCCTGCGCGCGCTCACCATCGCCACGCCGGGGCGCAGCGAAGAGTCGAATCGCGAGATGAACAAGATGCTCGACGCAATCGAGCGACGCGACGGCGACGCGGCATTCGCCGCCTCGATCGCACACATCAAGCGCACCGCGGAACTCGCGCTCGCGGCGCTCGCTCAACGCAGCGAGGGCGCGTCAGCGGCGTAATCCGGCGCGCGGCTCCGCTACTTTCCCATCGCCGGCCGCCGTCTCGCGGCCGCGCCGGGCGCTCGTCCTGAGTGCCATCCACCGATCCAATCCGCCGTAGACGCTAGACGCCGCGTCCAGCGTCCTTTCCGCCCACGCGCACCGCAATTTCGCGTCCAACGCCGCGTCCGACGCCGTCCCGCCCAATCATGGTATTCCATAATATTTGGCCTGTTTTCTTGGCTGTAGTATGGCATACCATAATCTTGTGGAGCGCGAGTTGGAGAACGCCATGTCTGAGCCGATCATTGAACAGACCTTCGACACCCTCGAATTCCGTCGCGCGCTGGGTGCCTTCGTCACGGGTGTGACGGTCGTCACGACGATCCAGCCGGACGGCTCCCCGCGCGGCTTCACGGCCAATTCTTTCAGTTCGGTTTCGCTCGACCCGCCGTTGATCCTCGTATGCATTGCAAAAAGCGCGTCGAGCCATGCGGTGTTTTCCACCGCCGATCACTTCGCGCTCAGCGTGCTCGCAGAGGATCAAAAGGCTGTTTCCGGCGTGTTCGCGTCGAAGTCGCCCGAGAAGTTCGCGCAGGTTGCGTGGCGCGCTTGCGCGACCGGCGCGCCGGTGATCGACGGCGCGGCGGCCAGCTTCGATTGCCGCACGCATCAGGTCGTGGATGCGGGAGACCACATCGTTCTGATCGGGCGTGTCGTGGATTTCCTTCATTCGAGCGCGTCGCCGCTCGGCTACTGCCGGGGCGCGTATGTGAACTTCAGTCTGTCGCAGGACGCGCTCGCGGCGACCGGCGCGCGCGCCCAGGTCGGCGCCATCCTCGAACACCGCGACGGCCTCGTGCTGCTGGAGACGAAAGACGGCTTGCAGTTGCCGACCGGCGTCAGGCTCGAACCCGAAACCGACGCGGGCAGCCTTCGCGGCGTGCTGAAAAAGCTCGGTCTCGCCGCGCATCTCGACTTTATTTTTGCCGTCTTCGAATGCGCAAGTGGGCCGTCTGCGAGCGTGCGGGTCTACTACCGCGGCCGCGTGGGCAACAGCCATGCGGCGATGATGGACAGCGCGATCCACGTCGTCCCGCTGTCGCGAATTCCATGGAGCGAACTGCGCGACGAAGCCGTGCGTTCCATGTTGCAGCGCTATGTGCGCGAGCGCAGCGAAGACGCATTCGGCATTTATGTCGGCGACTCGGAAGCCGGACAAGTCCAGGCACTCGCTACCGCGCATTGACCGCCCCTATCTCAACGAGGAGAAACGCAACCATGTACTACGAAATGCGCACTTATCGGATCAAGACGGGCGGCGTGCCCGCCTATCTGAAGCTCGTCGAAGAAGAGGGAATCGAGCTGCAAAAGCGGTATCTGGGCCAGTTGGTCGGCTACTTCTTTTCGGAAATCGGTCCGCAAAATCAGATCGTGCATATCTGGGCGTATCCGAGCCTCGACGAACGCGAGCGCCGCCGCGCCGCACTCGCCGAAGACCCGGCGTGGCAGGCATTCGCGCCGAAAATCCAGGCGCTGATGGACGAGATGGAAAACAAGATCATGAAGCCGACGCGGTTTTCGCCGCTGGCCTGAGAGAACGACCGAGTGCTCACGCATTCAATGCAGCGATACCAAACCGATTTCCATGGAGACTGACATGACCCCCACACGCACTTCGATCGTCAAGCCGTTGCTCGCACTGTGCGCGGCCACGCTTGCAGCCGCGCCGGCGCTCGCCGCGGACCCCATCGTTTTCACGAGTTGGGGCGGGACGACGCAGTCGTCGCAGCAAAAGGACTGGGCCCAACCCTACACGCAAGCCAACGGCATCAATGTGCTGATGGACGGTCCGACCGACTACGGCAAGCTGAAGGCGATGGTGGACAGCGGCAACGTGAACTGGGATGTCGTCGACGTGGAAGGCGATTTCGCGTACGCCGCGCAGAAGGCTGGGCTGATCGAGCCGATCGACTACTCGGTCGTGAAGAAGGATGAACTCGATCCGCGCTTTTCCACCACCGATGCAGTCGGCAGCTTCTATTACTCGTTCGTGCTCGGCTACAACAAGTCGAGTTTCAAGGGCGCGCAGCCGCAGACGTGGGCCGACCTGTTCGACACGAAGAAATTTCCCGGCAAGCGCACGTTCTACAAATGGTCCGCGCCCGGCGTGCTGGAAATCGCGCTGCTCGCCGACGGCGTCGCGCCGAACAAGCTCTATCCGCTCGATATCGATCGCGCGCTCAAGAAGCTCGACACGATCAAGGGCGACATCGTCTGGTGGAGCGGCGGCGCGCAGTCGCAGCAGTTGCTCGCGTCGGGCGAGGCGCCGATCGGCATGTTCTGGAACGGCCGCCTGCATGCGCTCGAACAGACCGGCGTGCCGGTCGGCGTGTCGTGGAATCAGAACCTCACAGCCGCCGACATGCTCGTGATCCCGAAGGGCGCGAAGCATAAAGCGGAGGCGATGAAGTTTCTCGCCGTCGCGACGAGCCCGCAGGCGCAGGCCAAATTCGCGCAGGACACCGGCTACGCGCCGATCAACGTGAAGTCCGCTGCGGTGATGCCGCCCGCGGTCGCGAAGACGCTGCCCGACCAGTATAAGAACTCGCAGATCAATCTCGACATGAAGTACTGGGCCGACAATCGCGACGCGATTGCGAAGCGCTGGTACGCGTGGCAATCGAAGTAACGTCCGCGAACGAGGCGTGCGCCGACGCGCCCCTCAATCGCGCGGCGCGTCGCAGCAATCGAAGATAGGCAGGAGACACCATGCCCCATGTTCTGAGTACCGTCGCCCATCCACCGGCGACGCCCGCGCGTGCGCGCCGCGACTGGCGCCACATGCGCCTTCTGGTGCCGGGAATCGTGCTTCTCGTCGTGTTTTTCATCTTGCCGGTGCTGTCGCTGCTTCTACGCAGCGTGATGGAGCCGGCGCCGGGCCTGCAGAACTATGCACAACTGCTCGGCTCGACCACGTATCTGCGCGTGTTCGGCAACACGTTCCTC
>NZ_JAYXBK010000022.1:0-76144 GCF_036016995.1 Paraburkholderia sp. MPAMCS5 | reverse complement strand
CACACTTATCGGCTGTTAGTTTTTAAAGATCGATCCGCTCACGTCGCGCCGCCCGCTTCAACCACCCGGCACCGCTTCGTTCTGCGTCGCTGCATCAGCAGCAGAGAAACGAGATTATGAAGATCGAATGACAGGTCGTCAACCCCCATCTGCGAATTTTCTTTTGCACGGACCCCAATCGGCCAAAAAATGTTCGCCCTCTATATAGAGGGATAGGCACATCGGCCAAGGAACGCTGCTGTGTGAAGATCAAGAAGTTGGTCTATAGTCGGGAGTCTGCCGTCTTGTCACGCGTGGTCGTTGTTGTCGCAAACATTGCTTGCACTCCACCTGCCGCTCGCTACAGGCGAACAGGAACGGACCTGCGACAACAGTGCGCGACGAATTGCTGCGCACAATGCGCGCAAAGGCGCAAGCTCGTATATAATGCGAGCCGCGCGAATTTCGCACATTTCTATCGGCCCGCTCCAAGCGGGCTCATCTTTTTGCTCCCCAGAGCACACAGTCATATAACCGCGTTGAGTCACTCAGGTGATGTTGAGCCATGCTCGAAACGCCTGACGGTCGCGTCTTGCGTCTCATAGCGAAGCCTCTCGAGGAGAATACGTGAACCCTTTTGATCGCGAAGATTCGCAACACGAAACCGCAGCCTACACGAAGGCTCCGTCGGGCCGTACGCCGAAGGGCAAAGGCGCGGGCAAAGCGATCCCCGTGGCGGCCGAACTGCCGCCGCAGCAAGCCGAAGAACGTCAGCGCCAGATGCGCGCGCTGATCCAGCTGGGCAAGGAGCAAGGCTACCTGACCCACGCGCAGATCAATGACCACCTGCCCGACAACTTCGCGCAAACGGCGGCCATCGACAGCATTGTCAGCGCGTTCAACGACATGGGCGTGCAGGTTTACGAGCAAGCCCCCGACGCTGAAACGCTGCTGCTGAACTCGAACGCACCCTCAGTCGTTTCGGACGATCAGGCGGACGAAGAGACTGAAGTCGCGCTGTCTACTGTGGATTCGGAGTTCGGCCGCACCACGGACCCCGTGCGCATGTACATGCGCGAAATGGGCGCAACCGAGCTGCTCACGCGCGCGGGCGAAATCGCCATCGCGAAGCGCATTGAAGACGGTCTTCACGAAATGGTGCAGGCCATCGCCGCGTGCCCGCTCGCGATCTCGGCGATTCTGGCAAGCGCCCAGCAGGTTGCCGACGGCGAGTTGCGCATCGACGAACTGGTTGACGGCCTGAACGAAGAAAATGTCGCGGCGGAAGAAGAGAGCATGAGCGCCGACGCGGCATCCGACGTCGACTCGGACACCGACGAAGACGACGACAGCGACAGCGACGACGACGACGCAGGCCCGGCCGATTCGTCCGCGGCAGACGAAGCGCGCCTGAAGCAGCTCACGAGCGACTGCCTCGAAATCTTCGCGCAGGTCGGAATGCTGTACGACCAGATGAACGCGTCGCACACGCGCGGCGACGTCAGCTCGAAGGCGTATCAAAAGGCGCGCGAGGACATCCAGCAGCATCTCGCGAAAATCCGCTTCACGGCGCGCACCATCGACCGTCTGTGCGGCGACGTGCAACATCAGGTCGCGCAGGTTCGCGCGATCGAGCGCAACATTCTGCAAATCGTCGTGACAAAGAGCGGCATGCCGCGCGAGAAGTTCATCGAGTCGTTCGCGGGTCATGAAGCCGACCTCGGCTGGACCGAGCGCGCGGCACGGGGCGCGACGTCGTACGGCGCGGCGCTCGAGCGCCACTTGCCGGCCATTCAGTCCGAACAGCAAAAGCTGATCGACATCGAAGCCACCGTTTCGCTGCCGCTCAAGCATCTGAAAGAGATCAACCGCCAGATGGTCGCGGCCGAGTCCAAGATGCGCAAGGCCAAGAGCGAAATGATCGAGGCGAATCTGCGTCTCGTCATTTCGATCGCGAAGAAGTACGTGAATCGCGGCATGCTGTTCCTCGACCTGATCCAGGAAGGCAACATCGGTTTGATGAAAGCGGTGGACAAGTTCGAATACCGCCGCGGCTGGAAGTTTTCCACGTACGCCACGTGGTGGGTTCGCCAAGCCGTGACGCGTTCGCTCGCCGACCAGGCGCGCACGATCCGCGTGCCGGTGCACATGATCGAAACGATCAACAAGCTGAACCGCATTTCGCGCGAGATTCTGCAGCAGACCGGTCAGGAAGCGCATCCTTCCGTGCTGGCTGAACGTATGGATCTGTCGGAAGAGAAAGTGCGCGGCATTCTGAAGATCGCCAAGCAGCCGGTGTCGATGGAAACGCCTGTTGGCGACGACGGCGACGCCACGCTCGGCGACATGATCGAAGATTCCGCGGCTTCGTCGCCGTCCGACGCGGCGATGCAAGCCGACTTGCGCGCCGCCATCGACGACGCGCTGGATTCGCTCTCGCCGCGCGAAGCAAAAGTGCTGCGTATGCGCTACGGCATCAACACGAAGTCGGACCACACGCTGGAAGAAGTGGGCAAGCAGTTCGACGTCACGCGTGAACGCATTCGCCAGATCGAAAGCAAGGCCATGCGCAAGCTGATGCATCCGAGCCGTGCCGATCGACTGAAGTCGTTCCTCGACCGCTAAGTTAGCGCGTCTTTCTCCGCTTCATCGCGCTTGCCGTGCACGACGCACGGCAAGCGCATCCCACCGCAAGTCCTCCCGCCTCATCAAATAAGCAGCGAGATGATCCCGCCAAGGGTGATGCCCGCCGCCAGCCAACGCCCCGCCGTATAGAAGGCATTGCGATCTTCGTGCGGCTGGTCCGGGCGTTCGAGCCCGAGCGTGCCATACGCAAACGACTTCACCGCCGAAGGGTCCGCGGCCGATGCGCCCTCGCTTGCGGAATCCGCCGTGTTTGTGCCGTCGACTGAACTTCCATCCTGAGCCGCCGCCGCGGCGCCTCGAGTAGAAATTTGCACGGCGTCATTCTGTTCGGACGCATTCGAGACATTCGGCGCGCCGGAACCCGCAGCCGTCGCAGCGTTTTCCTTGATGGACGATGTCAAAGCGTTCTTCGTCGCGCGATCAGTTGCTTGTAGTGTTGACGGCGACGCGCTGTCGATTTGCATGGCAAGCTCCGTTCATTGCTTCAAGGCGTTCGGCGCAGAGCCGGTTACAGGAGCTATCGACCGTGACGCATCGAAACTTGAACGACGGTAAGGGACGGTAAGCGCACGACTCGCAGCCGAATGAGTTCGGGCCAGGCCGCGCGAGTCTTGTCCACAGAAACCGTTCATAAGCCTGTGGACAACCTGCGCAAGAGTCGCTCAACTCCATGAACGCGCAGCGTTTTCATCCTCTGCACGCGGCGCGCCGCACGCGTATCCGGATCATAAAATGCACGCTGCACGGCGAAAAAATTGCAATGCAAGAGTCGGAGTGCGCGGCGTGAAAGGCGCGCTTACACTCAATTATCGTTCGATGACCGTTGAGGAAGACACGCATGAACACGCTGGCGAAAGACCCACGCACGCCGCAATCGCCGAAGCCCAAGCCGAAGCTCGATCTGGCGCGGCGCATCGAGGCAATCGACTGGTTCAATGTAGAAGAAGAGCTGAACGGCTATGGTTGCGCGATGTTGCACGGCCTCATGAGCGCGCACGAATGCGACGCGCTCACCGCGCTCTATCCGCGCGAGGCGCTGTTCCGCAGCCGCGTCGTGATGGCGCGGCATGGCTTTGGCCGCGGCGAATACCAATACTTTGCGTATCCGCTGCCCGCGTTGATCGCGGACTTGCGCCGCGAGCTTTATCCGCGTCTCGTGCCGGTGGCGAACCGGTGGAACGAGGTGATGGGAATCGACATTCGCTATCCACAGGAGCACGCCGAATTTATCGAGCGCTGTCACGCTGCCGGCCAGACGCGTCCGACACCGTTGATCCTGCAATACGCCACCGACGACTACAACTGCCTGCATCAGGATCTTTACGGCGAACACGTGTTTCCGCTGCAGGTTGCGATTTTGCTGTCGGAACCCGGCGAAGATTTTACGGGCGGTGAGTTCGTGATGACGGAGCAGCGTCCGCGTATGCAATCTCGCGCGGAAGTCGTGCCGCTACGCAAGGGCGATGCCGTGGTGTTCGCCGTGCATCATCGGCCGGTGCAGGGATCGCGCGGGGCTTATCGCGTGAATTTGCGGCATGGCGTGAGTCGGTTGAGATCGGGGGAACGGCATACCCTCGGCATCATTTTTCACGACGCGAGCTGAGGTTTTTTCCGGGCGATGAAGCGACGGGGATAAGGCAGGAGTTATCAACACATTTTGTTCACAAGCCTGTGGACAACCGCCCCAAAACCACGCCAACTACTTGACGCGACTGGTTTATCTCTCGTTGCGCAGCGCCGCAACGAACTGTGCGGCGGCGCTCACAAAACAAGCGCCGCCAACATTAAACCGACCGCGCCGCCGCGCGAGCCGTCAAACGCGCCGACTCGCCCCGCTCGACCAGCGCGCCGAACAGAAGCCCGATCGTCAACCACATGATCGCCTGCATGCCGAGCGCCGCCACGCGGAATTTCCAGAGCAGCGCGGCAGGAAAGGCGGCCGGCACTTCGTCGATAACCGGCATCGAAATCTGAACCGCCGCAATGACCGCGACAAACACCAGCCCCGCCACGATCGAGCCGTTCCATGCGCCGAGCTTCATCGCTGCCCGACGTCGAACCTTCAGCGAAAAAACCAGCGTCGCGAGGGAAATCGCGATCATCAGAAAGAAGAGACCCGTGCGCATTCCGATCGTTTCCGGGTCGCCGACCGCAGGTGGATTCGCCGGATACTTGATGTTCGGAACGATCACGAGCGCGACGAAAGCGCCCAGCGCAAGCCACGCCGACAACGCGCGCGCGCTCATCGCGCCCACTCGCCCGTACGCGTACGCAAAGACCAGCGAGAACAGTCCGCCGAACGCCGCGCCGTATGCCACGACGCCGGTCAGCAAGCCCCATCCGGCCTGTACATCGCGGCTGACGAGTGCCTCCTCGTGTGCGTGTTCCTCCTGCGCGCCCGCATGATCATGCCCATGCGTCGCACCGCTCGCGACATCGGCTTTTTCTTCGAAGGCGATCGCCCGATCGACCTGCGGCTCGCCTGCCACGCGCGCGAACGCGAACGTGAGCAGTCCCGCGGCGATGCCTGCAAGCATGCCGCGCAACAATAATCTACCGACCATGTTCTGCTCCGTTAGTGGCAGGGAAAGCCGAGCAGATGGCGGCCGTCGTGCACGAACTCATGCACGTACATGCCAGGCACCAGAGAAGTCGCGCCCTGTTCCGCGCCGACGAAATACAGCGCGAGCAACAGCAGCAATCCGCCGAAAACGGCCCAAGGCAGCAGCTCACGCAGCGGAATCGGCGTGGGTTGAATGGCCGGCTGGCGGACGGGATCGAAAACAGCTTCAGTCATGATGGACATCTCCTGGGGTAACGCGCCCCGTAGTCGATTACAAAGGAATGGTGCGAAGCTCAGGTCTGGCTTTCGGCACATGCTGCCGATTACAGTGGCGCGACCGCGCCGGGCTCTCACCGGCTTCCGCGCTTCGCAGTGCGGCTATTCTACGCGCTAAACTTCGGCGCCCGCGTTTCGCGACCGCACACGCAGTTTTCAGGGGAAGTGACGAATGAATCTACGGCTGTCGCTCATCAGCCATGCACCGACCGCCGCGATGCGCGCGGGCCGCATTCCCGCCGACGATCCGCTCGACGCGCGCGGCCTGACCGACGCGCAGGCCGCGCGCGCCCATTTGCCCCTTGCCGGCGATGCGCTCGCCTTCGTGAGTCCGGCCCTTTGCGCGCGCGACACGGCATCGGCGCTCGGCTTCACGGCAACCGTGGAACCCGGTCTCGCGGATCTCGATTACGGCGCCTGGCGCGGACTGCGCCTGGCGGACCTCGCCGCCGACATGCCCGACGAACTGTCCGCGTGGACGCGCGATCCCGAAGCCGCGCCTCACGGCGGCGAGTCGTTCGGTCAACTCGTGAAGCGCATCGGCGAATGGCTCGACGCGCTCAATGTCGCGCCGGGCCACGCGACGAATCACACGCGCGACATCGTCGCCGTCACGCATGCGCCGGTGATGCGCGCGGCGATCGTGCATGTATTGGGCGCATCGCCGGCCATCTACTCACGCATTGAAATCGCACCGCTCGCCGTCGTGACGCTCCAGCGCTCGCAGCGGCGCGGCTGGACATGGCAGCCGTCGTCGCGCTGACATCGAGTCCGCGCTTTGAACACGCGCTACTTCCCCGTCACTGACAAACGCAGCTTGCCCGAACCGGCAGGCATCAACGTAATGTCCGTGCGCTTGCCTCGCGCGCCCAGATAAAAATGCTGACGTCCCGGCGAATTCTGATCGTGCGTCGCGTCCGGCAAACACGAAGCGATATCGGCCGCGACGGCTTGCAACGCATCGGCTGTCGAGCCCGAATCGCGATGCGGCGTCCACATGCATTGATAGCTTCCACGTGACGACCCGCATTGCGCGTCGTCACCGTAGGGCTCGGCGACGCCTTTGCCGTCGTCCGGTGTCAGCGCGGCCAGCCCGTTCGGCGCGGCAGCCACGATCCGTTTGAGCGACGCGCAAGGGCTCGGCGAATCGTCCGCACTGGCGGAACACGGCGCGAGGCCGCAGAACGCCGCAACAGCGAGCGCGGCGACAAGTGGCTTGTGGGTTCTCATGGCGGCACGTCCTCGAAAAGTGGCACACGTGTTCCCTTATTGCACGTTTGATGCCGCGGCTCGTCTGCATGCTGCTTCGCTGACTGGGCGTCAGGCACACAACTTGCGTCCCCGCGATACCGGCTGATCGATCTGTCAGCCCGCTCATCCACGCGATAACTACATCATGTCAAACGACGCCGCCAGTCACGCCCCAACCCGTCTGCACTCGGGAATCGAGGGGATCGATAATATTCTGGGAGGCGGTCTCACGCCCCAACGCATGTACCTCGTGGAAGGAGCGCCAGGCACGGGTAAAACGACCCTCGCCTTGCAATTTTTACTCAAGGGCGTCGACGAAGGGCAGGTGGGTTTGTACGTGACGCTGTCCGAGACGCGTGACGAACTGATCGCGGTCGCCGAGAGCCACGGCTGGGACATCAGCGGTTTCAAGGTTCTCGAACTCCTTTCCGACGAAGGCCTCGACCCGCAATTCGAGCAGACCGTGCTGCATCCCGCCGAAGTCGAACTGGGCGAGACAGTGCGCAACGTGATCGCGCAGGTGGATGAAGTCAAACCCACGCGCATCGTGCTCGACAGCCTCTCCGAGTTGCGCCTGCTGTCGCAGAATCCGCTGCGCTACCGGCGTCAGATTCTCGCGCTCAAACGCTATTTCGCCACGCGCGAGTGCACGGTGCTGCTGCTCGACGACAACACGTCCGATCCGTCCGACATTCAATTGCACAGCATCGCGCACGGCGTGATCTCGCTCGACAACGTCGTGCACGACTACGGCGGCAACCGGCGGCGCGTGCGCATTGCCAAGATGCGCGGCATCAAGTTTCGCGAGGGCTATCACGACATCACGCTCGACACGGGCGGCATCCGTGTCTATCCGCGCCTCGTCGCGGCCGAACATCATGCGGAATTCGACACGCAGGCGCTGAGCACCGGCACGTCGGGCCTCGACGCACTGCTCGGCGGCGGCCTCATTCCCGGCACCAATGTACTGATGGTCGGGCCGTCGGGCGTTGGCAAAACGACGACCGTGGTCTCCTGCCTGATCGCGGCACTGGAGCGAGGCGAGCGCTGCGTCTACTACGTCTTCGACGAAACGCTCGTCACCCTGATCGCGCGCTGCGTGACTGTCGGCCTGAATCTCGCGCCTTACGTCGAAAACGGACTTCTCACGCTGCGTCAAATCGATCCCGCCGAAATCTCGCCAGGCGAATTCGCAAGCGACGTGCGCGTTTCCGTTGAGAACAAGGGCGTGAAATATGTCGCGATCGACAGTCTGAATGCCTATCTGCAAGCCATGCCCGGCGAGCGCTTTCTGCTCCTGCAGATGCACGAACTGCTCGGCTATCTCAACCAGCAAGGCGTGCTGACGATGCTCGTGCTCGGGCAGCACGGCGTCATTGGCGAGATTCAAAGCGATATCGATATCAGCTACCTGAGCGATGTCGTCATCCTGTTCCGCTACTTCGAGCACCACGGCGAAGTGCTCACCGCCGTGACTGCCGTGAAGAGCCGCGCCAACGCGCATGAACGCTCGATTCGCCAGTTCCGCCTCACGAGTGAGGGCGTCGAGGTCGGCGAAGCACTGCGCGACTTCGAAGGCGTGCTGTCCGGGCTGCCGTCCTACCGCGGCGGCACCGCGCTGCTCGGCGCGCAGGACCACGTCATCGACACGTCGCGGCAGTAGCGTGATGGAGCAGCGCGTCCTCATTCTCGCGCCGTTTGGCCGCGACGCCGATGTCATCGCCGAGGTTCTGCACAAGGATCAGCGCGACTGCGTGACCTGCGGCGACGCCCAGGTGCTCGCCGAATCGCTCGATGCCGGCGCGGGCAGCGCGCTGATCGCCGAAGAAGCGCTCGCGGACGGACACGCGGCGCGTCTCTTCGATTGGCTCGAACAGCAGCCGGCGTGGTCCGACTTCCCGTTCATCCTCCTTGCGGGATCGCGCATCGTGCATCGTTCGGCGCGTGGACTCGAAGTGCTCGAACGGCTCGGCAACGTCGTCGTGCTCGAACGGCCGCTCAACTCGGAGACGCTGCGACGCGCGGTGGCGTCGGCGCTGCGGGCGCGCGCGCGGCAGTATGAATCGCGCCGCCATCTCGCGGAACGGATCGAGGCGCAAGCCGCGTTAGTCCAGCTAAACGATTCGCTCGAAAGCCGGATTACCGAGCGCACGCAAGAACTGGCCTCGGCCAACAACCGCCTGATGATGGAAATCCACGAGCGCGCCAAAGTGCAGGCCGTGCTCGTGCAATCGCAGAAGATGGAAGCGCTCGGGCAACTCACCGGCGGTATCGCGCATGACTTCAACAATCTGCTGAACGTCATCATGGTCAACGCGGAATTGATCGCGCGGGTCGGCGCCGACGAGCGCATTCGCGGCATGGCCGCCACCGTCAAGCGCGCGACCGAACGCGGCGCGAAGCTCACCGGCCAGTTGCTGACCTTCTCGCGCAACAGCAACCTCGATCTGAAAGCCGTCGATGTCATCGCGTTGCTGCAAGGCATGCGCGACATCATCACCGTGTCGCTCGGCTCGGGCATCGGCTACACGAACAACTTCGAAAGCGACGAGTTGTGGACGCAGGCCGACGCGAATCAGCTGGAACTCGCCGTGCTCAATCTCGCGATCAACGCACGCGACGCGATGCCCGGCGGCGGCCAGTTGAGCATTCGCGCGAGGAAGCGTGCGGCGCCCGATCAGACGCTCGCGGACGGCGACTATGTCGTGATCGAAGTCACCGATACAGGCGCGGGTGTACCGCCCGATGTCGTGTCGCGCGTGTTCGATCCGTTCTTCACGACGAAGCCGATCGGCAAAGGAACGGGACTCGGCCTGAGTCAGGTCTACGGCATCGCGCGGCAAGCGGGCGGTACCGCGCGCCTCTTCAGCGAGGAAGGCGCCGGCACCACGGTCGAAATCTGGTTGCCGTTGCGCGACCGCGTGGCGTCGCGAGCCGCGCAAGCTTCCGATGCGGAAACCCAGGCTGTCGGCGAAAAACGCGTGCTCGTCATTGAAGACGACGCCGAAGTTCGCGCCATGCTCGTCGAGTCGCTGAAAATGCTCGGCTATGACGTGACGGAAGCCGCGGACGGACACGCGGGCCTGAAGCGCTTACAGAACGACAACCCCGACCTGCTGATGGTCGATTTCGCGATGCCCGGCATGAACGGCATCGACGTCATCGCGGAGGCGCGCAAGATGCGCAAGGATCTGCCGGTGATTCTCGCAACCGGCTATGCCGACGTCGATATTTCCGGCCTCGCAGTGGAGCGCTGCTCCATCCTGCGCAAACCTTTTCAGCTCGACGACCTGGCGCGCACGGTCAGGCTCGGGCTCGCAGCCTGACACGCATCGGCGGCAAGGTTGGACCGGCAATCCAAAATCGATAGTTTGCTAACGATTGTTTGGATACAATACCGGCCATGACGAATCTCGACGCCCTGCGCCGCAAAGTAAGCGGCACGCTGGTGATCGCCGCCAGAAAGTGGCGGCGCACGAGTCATGGCGTTCTCTCCGCGTTCAATGTGTCCGAAGCATGCGCCACGCCGCTCCTCACCGCGAGCCGGCTTGGCTCGGCGGTGCGTCAGGTCACGCTCGCGGAATACATCGGCATCGAAGGGCCTTCGCTGGTGCGGCTGCTCGATCAGCTCTGCGCCGCCGGCCTGATGCGCCGCGACGAAGACCCCGAAGACAAGCGCGCCAAAACGGTCCTGCTGACCGAAGAAGGCCGCGCCGTCACCGCGCAAATGGAAGAAGAACTCATCACGCTGCGCGCGCAGGCTTTGAAAGGCGTCTCACGCAGCGACCTCGAAGCCACGTTGCGCGTGCTCACCGCATTCACCGCGAATTCCGCCGAACGCGCCGACGAACCCCAACCCGCCAGATCGGCCGCGTCGTCGAAAAGCGCTACACGTATCACCGCGTCGCGCAGCAGCAAAGGTTCGGCGTAACGCGTCATGAACTATCCCTCCGTTCGCGACTGGCTCTTCTCGGTCAAGACCTTCGCCGCCGCAATGCTGGCGCTTTATCTCGGGCTCAAGTTCGAATTGCCGCGCCCGTATTGGGCAATGGCGACGGTCTATATCGTGTCGAACCCGTTTGTCGGCGCGACGCGTTCCAAGGCGATCTATCGCGCGCTCGGCACCATGCTCGGCGCGTCGGCGGCCGTGCTGCTCGTGCCGCCCTTTGTCGAATCGCCGTTTCTATTCAGCGTGATCCTCGCGGCGTGGATCGGCACGCTGTTATATCTGGCCGTGTCGGACCGCACGGCGCGCAGCTATGTGTTTCTGCTCGCGAGCTACACCATGCCGATCATCGCGCTGCCCGCCGTCACGAATCCGGCCGGCGTATTCGACCTCGCGGTGAGCCGCACAGAAGAAATCACGCTGGGCATTGTGTGCGCGAGCATTGTCGGCAGCGTGCTGTTTCCGAGCCGGCTCGCGCCGACCATCATCGAGCGGACCGATGCATGGTTTCGCGACGCCGCATTCTATTCGACGGAAACGCTGTCGGGCCGCATCGCGGGCGCGGCGATTTCCGGCGCCCGTCAGCGGCTCGCGGCCACCATCAACGGTCTGGAGTTGTTGCTGAGCCAACTCGCTTACGACCACACACGCCCCGACATTCTCACGCGCGCGCACGAGCTTCGCGGACGTATGCAGTTGCTGCTGCCGCTGATGTCCGCGCTCGCCGATCCGCTGATCGCGCTCTACAACAGCGGCAGTCACAAGTGGCCCGAAGGCCTCGAGGCGCTGCTCGCCGATGTCGTGAAGTGGTTCAACGAGCCGCTGCCCGCCGCGAGCGAGGGCTATCATCCCGACGCTGGCGCGAACGCGCTGCGCGAGCGCATTGCCGCGATGCAGCCGCCGCCCGCCGCGCTCGCCACATGGGACGGCGCGCTGCTGTCGAGCGCACTGTGGCGCATGAAACAGGTGATCGACGTATGGCAGGACTGCCGCTCGCTGCGCATCATCATCACGCGTGAAGAAGGCTTCTGGCGGCCGCGTTTTCGTCATTGGCGGCTCGGAGGCACCGAGCGCTTCTACGATCGCGGCATGATGCTGTTCTCGACCGGCACGACCGCGGCCGGCGTGATTCTCGCGTGCAGTCTGTGGATCACGTCGGGTTGGGCGGACGGCGCGAGCGCCGTGACACTCGCCGCGGTGGCCTGCTGCTTTTTCGCCGCGCTCGACGAACCGGCGCCCATGGTGTTCCGCTTCTTCGTGGCGACAGCGGTCAGCGTGGTCGCGGCAGGCGTCTATCTATTCGCCGTGTTGCCGCACGTGCACGACTTCCCGATGCTCGTGATTTTGTTCGCCGCGCCGTTCATTCTCGTCGGCACGCTGATTCCGCGCCCGCAGTTCAACATGGCCACGGTGCTCGTCGCCGTGAACACCGCCACGTTCATCAGCATTCAGAACGCGTACGACGCCAACTTCCTGACCTTCGTGAACAGCAATCTCGCGGGCCTCGCGGGGCTGCTCTACGCGTATCTGTGGACGCGCGTCACGCGCCCATTCGGCGCCGAACTCGCGGCGGCGCGCCTGTTGCGCTCCAGTTGGACCGACGTGGCGTTGACCGCCTCCACGCGGCCCATCGAAGACCCGCGCAACCTGGCCGCCCGCATGCTCGACCGCCTGATGCAATTGATCCCGCGTCTTGGCGCGACCGACGACCATCGTCATCCGTCCATCGAAAGTTTTCGTGATCTGCGCGTCGCCTTCAATTCCATCGATCTGCGCCGCCTCACGCGCAAGCTCGGCGGCGAGGCGCCGTCCGCCATCGAGCACGTGCTCGACGGCGTGCGTGCCTATTATGAAAGCTGCGTGGACCGTCACGCGCGCGAACCGGCGCCCGACAGCCTGATGTCCTCGATCGATTCCGCCGTGGCACGCGTCGCCGCGCAAGGCGTGGCCAATGCCGACACGCCCGGCCCGACCGCGCAGACTTCGGCGCGCCACTTGCGCGACGCGCTGCACGCGCTAATGGGCTTGCGTCTTTCGCTGTTTCCGGCCACGCTCCAGACGTCGAAGCCGCCCGCTTCGGAGGCCAGTGCCTGATGCGCCGTTCAACACTTTTGCCTTGTTCCAGCGATGATCGGTGAAATAGATATCTTCGGCGTGTTCGTGCCGGCCGTGCTCGTGCTGATGCTGGTCGCGTATCTGATCAACCTCGCGATCCGCACGGTGCTCGCGCGCGTCGGCTTTTACCGCTTCGTGTGGCATCGTTCGATCTTCGATCTCGGCATCTATGTGCTGGTGCTGGGCCTTGTCGTCGTCGTTTCGCACAGTCTCGTTTCGTGAAATCAAAGTGAAAAAAACCTGGTTCTCCGTCGGTCAGATCCTGCTGACCCTGATCGTCGTCGTGGCCGCGGCACTCGTGCTGTGGAAACTGGTCGGCTACTACATGTTCGCGCCGTGGACTCGCGACGGACACGTGCGCGCCGATGTGATCCAGGTCGCGCCGGACGTGTCGGGGCTGATTTCATCGGTTGAAGTGGTGGACAACCAGCAGGTCAGGCAAGGCCAGGTGCTGTTCGTCATCGACCAGGCGCGTTATGGGCTCGCGCTGCGTCAGGCACAGGCCACCGCGCAGCAACGCCGCGCCACGCTCGATCAGGCGCGCCGCGAAGATGCGCGCAATCGCAAGCTCGGCAATCTGGTGGCCGCCGAAGTCAGCGAGGAAAGCCGCTCGCGCGTGGACCAGGCGGAAGCCGCGCTCGCCGATGCGAATGTCGCGATCGACACCGCGAAGCTGAACCTGCAACGCGCGACGATCGTGAGCCCCGTCGACGGTTACCTGAACGACCGCGCGCCGCGTGCCGGCGAATTCGTCGCGGCGGGGCGCGCGGTGCTGTCCGTGGTGGACATGCATTCGTTTCGCGTGGACGGCTACTTCGAGGAAACCAAGCTCGGCGGCATCAACATCGGCCAGCCGGTCGACATCAGCGTGATGGGCGAGCCGCATGTGCTGCGCGGCCATGTGCAAAGCATCGTCGCGGGCATTGAAGACCGTGACCGCACGCAAGGCTCGAATCTGCTGCCGAACGTGAATCCGGCGTTCAGTTGGGTACGGCTCGCGCAGCGCATTCCGGTGCGTGTCGCACTCGATGAAGTGCCCACCGATTTCCGCATGATCGCGGGACGCACCGCGACCGTCTCGGTGCGCGAAGGGTCGAATGCGCGCGCCGCGCGCGCCGCGCCCGCTGCGAATGCTTCCGCCGTGCAGCCCGCATCCGCGGCCGCGACTTCGGGCGCTTCGCAATGAAACTGCTGCATACCCTGCCGGTTTTGCGTCCGTTTTTGCGTCCGCTTGCGCTGCTGCCACTCGCCGCGTTGCTCAACGGCTGCATGAATGTGGGCCCCAACTACGCGCTGCCGAAAGACGCACTCGTCAACGCGCCGCTCGCCAATGCGCCGATCGAAGGCGCTGACACGTCTCTCACGTCGCGCGCCGACGTGCCCGCCGTCTGGTGGAAGATGTATGACGATCCCGCGCTGAACAGTCTCGTGGACGAAGCGCTGCATTCGAACACCGACTTGCGCGTGGCCGCCGGGAATCTCGCGCGCTCGCGCGAGGCGCTCGGCGTCGCGCAGGCGCAAGGCGGTTTTTCCGGCAAGACGTCGGCGGCGTTTCAGCGCGCACAAGAATCGGCCGAACAATATTTGCTGACCGAGAAGCTGCCCGTTGTGAACGAAGGCGACATCGGCATCCGCGTCGCGTATGAAATCGATCTGTTCGGCAAGCTGCGGCGCGGCGTGGAAGCGGCGCAAGCCGATACCGAGGCCGTGCAGGCCGCTGGCGATCTCGCGCGCATCACGGTCGTGGCCGACGTCGTGCGTGCTTACGTCGAACAATGTTCGGCGGCCGAGGAACTGAAGATCGCGCAGCAGTCGCTCGGTTTGCAGCGACAGCGCGTGGATGTGTCGCGCCGTCTGCGTGACGCGGGCCGCGGCAATCAGACCGAAGTCACGCGCGGGCAGACTCAGGTCGATACCTTGTCGGCGGATATTCCGCGCTACACCGCGCGCCGCAAGATCGCGCAATACCGGCTCGCGGCGCTGCTCGCGCGCGCGCCGTCCGATTTGCCGGCCGCCGTGCTCGCTTGCGAAAGGCTGCCGCACCTCCGTCAACCGGTTCCGGTCGGCGACGGCGCCGCGCTGCTCAAGCGCCGGCCCGATGTGCGCGAGGCCGAGCGTCAGCTGGCGTCGTCCACGGCGCGCATCGGCGTGGCCACGGGCGCGCTGTATCCGACAGTCAGCATCGGCGCATCGGCAGGCTTCACCGGCGTTCTTGAAGATCTCGGCACCTCGCCTACCGCGCGTTGGGGCTTCGGTCCGCTGATCAGCTGGACGTTCCCGACGAACGGCGCGCGTGGCCGCGTGCGCGAGGCGCAGGCGTCGAGCCAGGTCGCGCTGGCGCACTTCGACGGCGTCGTGTTGACCGCGTTGCGCGAAACCGAAACGAGCCTCGCCACCTACGCATCCGACTACGCCCGCGCCGATGCATTGCGCGCCGCGCTGAAGTCCGCGGCGCAATCGGCGGACGAAACGCATCAGTTGTATCGCGCGGGCCGCGAGTCGTTCGTCTCCGATCTCGATGCGACGCGCACGCTCACCTCCACGCGATCCCAGGTGGCTGCCGCCGAAGGCCAGGTGGCGATCGATCAGGTCAATCTGTTCCTCGCGCTCGGCGGCGGCTGGGAGCAGGTTCCGCCCACGGCGCCGGTCGGCACGGCACCGGCCAAAGCTCCGTAACGCCGCCTTACCGGCTTACGATTTATTTTTGACAAACTTTCTTTTACCTTTCATTCGCGGTTAAATACTCGCCCTCACTCCACGTTACGAGGCCAAGGTATGTCGCCGTTCATGAAAAGCGTAGCTGCATTGGGTGGATGCATCGGCATCTTCGCGGCCTTCGTGGCCGTGGTCGAGATGCTGGCAGGCTGAACGCATTGCTCGCGAAGCGCCGGCGGTCTCACGCGGGCCGGCGCTTCGCCGCTTGATGAATCGCGGCCCGCACACGCGGATAAGTGCCACAACGGCACACGATATTGCTCATTGCCGCGTCGATGTCGGCGTCGGTCGGATTGGGTGTTCGCTTGAGCAACGCGCAGGCGGCCATGAGTTGCGCGCTCTGGCAATAGCCGCACTGCACCACATCGAGATCGAGCCACGCGGCCTTCAGTGCTTGCGCCTCCGCGCCTTGCATCCCTTCTATCGTCGTGATCTTCTGCGTGTTCAAGCTCGACATGAGCGTCTGGCACGCGAGGGCCGCCTTGTCGTTCAGATGCACCGTGCACGCTCCGCAGATGCCCACGCCGCAGCCGAACTTGGTGCCTGTCATGCCGAGTTCGCAACGCAGCACCCACAACAGCGGCATATCGGGTTCCACGTGCACCGTCACCGCGCGGCCGTTGATGTTCAGCGTTCCCATGCGCGCCTCCCGCTCAGGTGAATTTCAAAGGCAACGTGCGCAGCCGCTTGCCTGTCAGCGCGAACACCGCGTTGGCCACGGCGGGCGCAATCGGCGGCACGCCCGGTTCGCCGACTCCTTGCGGATGCAACTGACTCGGCATGATGTCGGTTTCGATCACGGGGCATTCGTCGATTCGCACAACCGGAAAGTCAACGAAGTTCTTCTGCTCGACCTGACCGCTCACGATCGTGATCTCGTCCTGTAACGCGGCCGAGAGGCCGAACACGATTCCGCCTTCCATCTGCTGGCGGATCAGATTCGGATTCACCGGCAAGCCGCAATCGATCACACAGACCACGCGATGCACGCGAATCTTCCCGTGCGGCCCAATCGACACTTCCACCACTTGCGCGACCACACTGCCGAACGCCTCATGAAGCGCGACGCCACGCGCGCGCGGCGCGCCATCGACGGCATGCGTCAACGGGCGCGCCCAATCGGATAACGCGGCGACACGCTGCAACACCGCCAGATGCCGCGGATGCTGCGCCAGTAGCGCGGCGCGAAATGCGACTGGATCTTCACCGGCGGCGGCGGCGACTTCGTCGGTAAAGCTCTCGGTGAAGAAGGCCTGATGCGAGTGGCCAACCGAGCGCCAGAAGCCGACCGGCACCGGCAATTCCACGATCTTGTGAGCGACGCGCGCGGTGGGCCATTCGTAGGGCTGATCGAATGCGCCTTCGGCCGTCGTCTTGTCGAGCGGAATGCGTGGGACTCCGTAATAACGCGCGAGGGCTTCTGGCACGATGGCCTGACTCGCGGACGTGCTATGCCACGCGACCAGTTTGCCGTTCTTGTCGAGACCGGCCTTCAATCGCGACACGCACGCGGGCCGATAGAAATCATGCGTGAAGTCCTGCGCGCGCGACCACAGCGTTTGCACCGGACGGCCCTTCGCTTGCCCCGCGATGACCGCGGCCTGCGCCACGTAATCGAGTTCGAGACGCCGGCCGAATGCGCCGCCGAGCAATTGCGTATGCACCTGAACCTTGTCGTCGTCGAGGCCCAATACCTTTGCCGCGTGATGCCGCGCGAGCGCCGGCATTTGCGTCGAGACCCAGACTGTCGCCGCGCCGTCCGCGACCTGCACCGTGCAATTGATCGGCTCGACCGCGCCGTGCGCGAGATAGGGCGCGTAATACTCGGCGGAAACGATGCGCGCCGCGCTGTTCAATGCGTCCTTGACGTCGCCGCGATGGTAGTACGCGTGGCCGTCGCTGTCGTCGAGTGCGGACACGAGTTGGTGCTCCACGTCCGCGCTCGATAGCGACGCCGCCAAGCCGGGCTGCCACTTCACGTCGATGGCGGCGACTGCGTTCATCGCGCGAAACGCGTTGTCCGCAATCACCGCGACGCCACCCGTGCCGCCGCTGTACGGCGCAACAGAAAGCGCTTTCACGAAGCCCGGCATTTTTTCCGCCGACGCCGCGTCGAAGCTCGCGACCGTGCCGCCGAGCGTGGGGCACATCACGACGCTTGCGTAGAGCAGGCCATCGGGCAATGCGTCGATGCCGAAACGCGCCGTGCCGTTGATTTTCGACGCGGCCTCGATGCGCCGCAGCGGCTTGCCAATGAGGCTGAAACGGGCGGGATCTTTCAACGCGATTTTGTCGGGCAACGCCTGCTGCGCCGCCATCGCCGATAGCTCGCCGAAGCTCGCCCTATGTCCCGACGGATGCATCACGTAGCCGCTTTCCGTCATGCATTCGCCCGCCGGCACATGCCATTGCGCCGCCGCCGCGGCGATCAGCATGGCGCGCGCGGAGGCGCCGGCTTCGCGCATCGGCGTCCATAGATCGTTGATACTCGATGAACCGCCGGTCATCATCGTGCCGCCCTCGCGCATGAGTTTGCGCGTGAACCACACGACCGTGCGCTTCGTGATGCTGTCGTGGTCGGGCCGAAACGGCAGATCGTCGATGACGCTCTGCACGCTGTTATAGATGTTGTCGATCGGCGCATCTTCCACGCGCACGCGCGACCAGTCGGCGTCCAGTTCCTCGGCGAGCACCATCGCAAGGCCCGTGTGAACGCCCTGCCCCATTTCCGCCTTGCACATGACGATGGTCACGGTGTCGTCGGCGTCGATCTTGACCCAGCCGTTGAGCGCCGCCTGCGTGCCCTGAACAGGCAATGGCGCGGCCGTGGTGAACCGCTGTCGCGGCGGCAACACGGACCAGCCGACCAGCAACGCCCCGAGCGCGCCCGCGCCGCCAACGAGGAAGGTTCTGCGCTTCATGATGATTCGCTCCATCCGCTTGCACGCCGCTCACAAGCTGTGGAGGCGCACGTTCGCGCCCTGTGTTCTCACGCAATAGTAGTAAGACGGAGCGAGGGCCGCCAACTTGAATTCGTCGGACGTCGATGCAGGGACAGGCAGACGTCATCGTGCGCGCGGGCGACACTGACCGGCAAGTCCGTGGATTACAGCACGCCGACTTATCGTTTGCTGCAAGAGTGAATTATCGTCTCGGGGGTTTTCCCTGGACTAACCGCTTTCTACAATCCGCGCATGGTGCCGAGTATTCGTTGCGGCATCGGAGCACACCATTCCCGGAGGGAAGCATCATGAAATCGCTGATTAAAACAGTGGCGCTCGCTGTAGCTCTCGCAGCGCCGCTTGCTTCGTTTGCACAAACCGAACAGCCGTTGACGCGCGCCGAGGTCAAGGCCCAATTGAAGCAGATCGAGCAGGCCGGCTATAACCCCGCCAACGCCGTCGATTCGAATTATCCCGCCGACATTCAGGCCGCCGAAGCGCGCGTCGCCGCGCACAGTGCCATGGCTCAAGGCGACACGACGGGTTACGGTTCCACGGCGACGGGCTCGTCGCAAACAGGGACCGCCACGCCGGCTCAATGAGAGCCCGCTTTCCTTTGTCGATGTTCCAGTCGATACGCGAAAGGCGCAGTCTGCGGACTGCGCCTTTTCATTTGCGCGCGCGCTATTCACCTTAAGATGACGCTTCGCGATCAGGAGCGTTCATGGGATCAACCGTCAAGAATTCGCTGCTATGGGTTTTCGAGCCTCTCGAGAACGATCCCGGATTCATGAGAAAGCGCTTATTCGCCTTCGAAGCGGCTTATGTGGATGGCCTGCTGTGCCTCGCGGTCGGCAATGGCGAGGAGCCGTGGAATGGCTTGCTCGTGTGTACGTCGCGCGATCGGCACGCGGAGATCATTCGCGAGTTTCCAGAACTGACGCCGCATCCGGTGCTCGGCAAATGGCTTTATCTTTCGCAAAGGGACGAGCAGTTCGAGGCGCTCGCCGCTGCGATTGTCGCGACGGTCAAGCGGCGCGACGCGCGCGTGGGAGTCGAGCCGGGCGCGAAAAGGAAAAAAGCGATCAGGTGACGTGCGTTCGCGACAAAGTGCCTGCTTTCAAGGGCTTTTCCGAGCTTGCAGGCATTGCGTGGACGTAGAACAGCGCGGCGATTTTTGACTAAACTTTGAGGACATCTTCTGCTTTAACTTCTCTGGTAGAACATCATGCGCCAGACGATCCATCGCTTATTGCTCGCGGCACTTCTTGCCGCAACCACGGGCGCGCTCGCCGAATCGATACAGATCGAGTCCGGCACTTACGGCGCAAATTGTGGCGCTTCACGCGGCAACGTGACGCGCGTTCTGGCCGGACACTGCAACGGCCTCGACACTTGCCAATATCCGCTCGCGCTCTCGACGCTCAACCAGAACCGCCAATCTTGTCCGGCCGATCTGGTCGCCGAATGGTCCTGCGGCGCGGGTCAGTTTCACGAGGCCGTGGTTCGCGCCGCCGCGACAACCTCAGGCACGCTCGTGCTGAGTTGCTTGCCGTCGACAGGAGCGGGCAAATAGCGCGAACTTCGACACCGCTCCTTGCACGGCTTATGCCGAGAGTTTTTGCATCTCCGCAAACAGATCGGCTTTTCCTTCGAAGCCGATACCCGGCAAATCGGGCATCGTGATAAAGCCGTTTTCCACTTTCACGCCATCAGGAAAGCCGCCATAGGGCTGGAACAGATCCGGATAGGATTCGTTACCGCCGAGGCCCAAGCCAGCCGCGATATTCAACGACATTTGATGTCCGCCGTGAGGAATGCAGCGGCTTCGCGACCAGCCGTGTTGATGCAGCATGTCGAGCGTGCGCAGATACTCGACGAGTCCGTAACTCAATGCGCAATCGAACTGCAACCAGTCACGGTCGGCGCGCATGCCGCCGTAACGAATGAGGTTGCGGGCGTCCTGCATCGAGAACAGGTTCTCACCCGTCGCCATCGGCTTGTCGTAGTAGTTGCGCAGCGTGGCCTGCAATTCGAAGTCGAGCGGATCGCCCGCTTCTTCGTACCAGAACAGATCGTATTGCGACAGCGCCTTCGCGTATTGAATGGCCGTATCGAGATCGAAGCGGCCATTTGCATCGACGGCGAGTTTCTGTCCGTCGCCGAGCACGCTGAGTATCGAGTCGATGCGGCGCAGATCTTCGTCAAGCGACGCGCCGCCGATCTTCTTCTTCACGACCGTATAGCCACGGTCGAGATAGCTGCGCATTTCGTCTTTCAGCTTCTCGTGATCCTGGCCGGGATAGTAATAACCGCCCGCCGCGTAGACGAAAATCTTGCGCTCCGGCCGGCCATTACCGTAGCGCTCGGACAGCAACTGGAACAGCGGCTTGCCTTCGATCTTCGCCACCGCGTCCCAGATCGCCATGTCGATCGTGCCGATCGCGACCGAGCGCTCGCCGTGGCCGCCGGGCTTCTCGTTCGTGAACATCGTCGCCCAGATCTTGTGCGGATCGAGGTTGTGGCCGCTATCGTCGACGAGCGAGGCCGGGTCCGCTTCGAGAACGCGCGGAATAAAGCGTTCGCGCATCAGCTTGCCCTGCCCGTACCGGCCGTTTGAATTGAAGCCGTAACCCACAACCGGCTTGCCGTCGCGGATAACGTCCGTCACCACGGCGACGAGACTCAGCGTCATCTTGCTGAAGTCGATGTAGGCATTGCGGATCGGGGAACTGATCGGAACAGTCTTTTCGCGGATTTCCACGATTCTCATGAGTGCATCTCCTGAATTCTGTGTACGCGCTGCGCGCGCCGGGCTGCAACGGAAGCTAGCTTAGCCGCGAAAAGATTCAGTAGAATTCACCTGAATTCATTTCATTTTTTACTTCCAGTAAACAACGGGAGTGACCGCCGCGTGCCCTCCGATGCTTCGTCCGATTTCGAATTTTTCATTCTTCTCGCCAAACTGAAGAGCTTGTCGGGCGCGGCACGCGCGCTCGATCTCACGCCGCCCGCGGCAACCAAACGTCTCGGCATCATGGAACAACGACTTGGCGCGCGGCTCGTCAACCGAACGACGCGAAGCGTCAGTCTGACGCCGGAGGGCGAGACGTATTTGCGCTACGCCACGCAAATCGCGGCACAGGTGCGGCAAATGGAAGACGAGATTTCGGGCGCCCGGTCCGATCCTCAAGGGTTGCTGCGCATCAACGCGACGCTCGGCTTCGGGCGCACGACAATCGCGCCGCTCGTGTCCGAATTCGCGAAGCGCTTCCCCCATGTCGAGATCCAGTTTCAGGTGACGGATCGGCCCATCGACCTGGTCGAGGAGGCGTTCGACATCGCGATCCGTTTCGGAACGCTGCCCGACAGCCGGTTGAGCGCGCGACGCCTCATGAGCAATCGCCGCTTTCTTTGCGCATCGCCGAAATATCTCGAACGCTTTGGCACGCCGGAGCGTGTCGAGGATCTTGTTCGCCACCGTTGCATCATTCACCGCCAGAACGACGACGCGTATGGCGTGTGGCGCTATATGCAAGACGACCACGTCGAAGCGCTGAAAGTCAAAGGCGCGCTTTCAAGCAATGACGGCGATATCGTGTTGCGTTGGGCGCTCGACGGTCATGGCATCTTGATCCGCTCAGAATGGGATCTGGCGAAATATGTTCAGAGCGGCCGATTGAAGCTAGTTTTGCCGAATATCGTGCTGCCGTCGGCGGACCTGTTTGTCTACTATCCCAGTCAGCGAAACCAGACCGCGCGCGCGAGAGCATTCATCGATTTTCTGATCGACCATTTTCAGGCGCCGTTCACGCCGGTCGAAACGGGTGCCTTGCTTTACGGCCAGAAAAAGAAAGCGGGGCGCAAATCCTAAGTGCGTGTTTGCTGCTGCGAGAACGCTGCGTGCCGATCTCGCCACCGCGCGCGCTGACGTTTCCAATCAGAAAGCCATCCTGCCGCGCTGCGAGCGCCAGATCCCAGCAGCCAACCGGCAGCGCTTAAAGTTTTCATCCTGCGACGAATGTTATTATCGGAAACACAAGACACGACCGCCCGTTAGTGGCAACACCGCAGCAACCCCATGGACACGCACACCACGAAGCCCGCCGAACCTTCCTCCGCCGACCTCGGACGCCGCGTGCGCGCCGCGCGTCAGGCGCAGAACCTGACGCTCGAAACCGCGAGCCGCCTGTGCGGCGTTTCGCGCTCGACGCTGTCCAAAGTCGAAAACGGCCTGATGTCGCCCACGTTCGACGTGCTGCAAAAAATCGTCCTCGGGTTGAAGATCGAAATCGGCGAGCTGTTCGGCTCGACGCCGAAAGTCAGCGCAAGCGGCCGCCGCGCGCTGACGCGCAAGGACGAAGGCCAGCGCCACGCGTATCGCGGCTATCAGATGGAACTGCTCGCGACCGACCTTGCGCACAAGGCGATGCTGCCGTTTCGCATCCGCATCTCGGCGCACACGCTCGACGCCTTCGACGACTGGGGCCGTCACGAAGGCGAGGAGTTTCTGTATGTCATAAGCGGCAGCGTGTGTCTCTATTCCGAGCTGTATGCGCCGACGCATCTGAACGCCGGCGACAGCCTCTACTTCGACAGCCGCACCGGCCACGCCGCAGTTTCGACAAGTGAAGACGATGCCGAAGTATTGTGGATGGCGACCAGCGCCGACATTGCTCAACCGTCGGCCATCGGCGAACCGGTCAAGAAGTAGCGCGGATTTTCACACACGCGCCTGCGCGAGCGCGCTGAGATTGCCTTCGCCAAAGCCATGATGCCCTTGGCGCTGCACGATCTCGAAGAAAATCTCGCCCACGCGGCGGCGCACGAAAGTCTGGAAAAACAGCAGCGGCACACCGTCCGCGCCAATTTCGCCGTCCACCAGAACGCGCGTGCGCTTCAGCCGCTCGATGTCGAGACCATGGCCCGGCAAACGCGCGTCGAGCTGCTCGTAGTAACGCGGCGGCGGCTCGACGAATTCCACGCCGTTCGCGATCAACTGCTCGACGCACGCGAAGATATCGTCGGTGGCAAGCGCAATGTGCTGCACGCCTTCGCCCGGATGATCCGGCAAATACTCATGCATCAGATTCGTCCGGCGCGTGCCCTCTTCATAAAGAGGAATGCGGATCGCGCCGCACGGCGACACCATCACGCGCGATTCCGCCGACACGTGCCAGTTGGCGTGCAGCTCGTGAATCTCGCGGAAATTGAGCAGATCGCGGTAAAAATCGAGCCATTCCTGCATGCGGCCCTCGCCGACCGTTTGCGTCAGATGATCCACCGCGACAAGGCCCGTGCCCGCGTGGCTCAGGTCGGCCTGCGCGGTGTCGATCTGGATCGGACGAAAGTCGATGTCGAAGATCGAGATATCGCCGAGGCCCCCGCGCTGGCCGCCGCGTCCGCGCCAACGATCGACAAAATAGATATGCGAATCGCCAATGCCCTGAATGGCCGGAATCTGCAACTCGCCCGCGCCGATTCTTTCGCCTTCAAAAGCCCACGCGCCGAGTTCGGTCGCGCGGTCAAAGGCGCGCTGCGCGTCGGCTACCCGAATGCCGATCGCACAAATGCCCGTGCCGTACTCTTCCGCGTAGCGCGCGGCGAACGAATCGGGCTCGGCGTTGATCAGAAAATTCATCTCGCCCTGGCGAAACAGCGTCACGTCCTTGCTGATGTGACGCGCGATTGCCTTGAAGCCGAGCTTCGTGAAGGTTTCGCCGAGTGCTCGCGGATCGCGCGCGGCAAATTCCACGAATTCGAGGCCGGCCGTGCCGAGCGGATTGTGCTCAGGCGCCGACACGGCGCGCAGCGCGGCATCTGAAGTGGGCAAGTCGCTGGGCATGGCAATCTCCTTATTTCGACGCTGTTTCCGTGTTTCCGATGTCGGTGCACGCCGTGTTTGTACACCGGCTGGCGTCCCCTCCGCAACCTTCGTTTTGTACCGGATGGTTCACCGCAAGCCTGAATGCGCCGCCGCCACGCGCGTCAGACCGTAGGCGTGGCGGGGCGCCCGCGTTTGCGCGCAGGCTTGCCCGCGCTCAAGGTCATTCGCAGTTGCGCGACTTCGCGCACGGCGTCGATAAAAGCCCTTCCTACCGGCGACGGCTGCGTATCGGAGCGCCGGATCAGTCCAACGGGCTCGTCGGTGCCCGCAAACGGCAACGGCAAACGCACAAGCATGCCATGCGCCAGCTCGTATTCCACGGCGCTGAGCGGCACGAACCACACGGCGTCGTTCTGAAGCGTCAAGGCGCGGCCCGTCGAAACCGACAACACTTCGACGAACGCCGACAACGGCGGCACGCCCCACGCGCTCAGCAAACTTTCCGCCGATTGCCGGATCAGCGTGCCGAACGGCGGCAGCACGATAGGAAAATTCTGCAACGCGGCGGACGGCACGCCCGCGGCTACATCGAGTGAATGCCCTGCCCGCACGACGGCGATCAGCGGTTCGCTGAAAAGTTGTTCGAAGCTGAGTCCGACCATGCGCTCGGGATCGGCGAGGCGCCCGACGGCGAATTCGATGGTGCCCGCTTTCAGACGCTCCAGTAGTTCCGGGTTGGCGCCCGTTGCGAGGCGCACGATCACGCGCGGCCAGAGCGACGCAAAGCGCTTGAGGACAGGCGGCATCAGCGCGCCGGCTACGGTCGGCAGAATACCGACTTCGAGCGTGGCCGCCGCCGCGCCTTCCGCGCGCGCCAACAGATCGACGCCCTGCCGCAATGCGCTGACGCACGCGCTCGCGTGCGGCATGAAAAGTTGCCCTTCACGCGTCGGCACGGCGCCATGACGGCCGCGCTCGAACAGTTTTACGCCCAGAATAGTTTCGAGTTCGGCGACGGTCTTGGAGACGGCCGGCTGCGTGATCGACAGGCTGTCGGCCGCCCGCTGGACGCTCCCGAACTGGGCGACGGCCAGGAAACACTGAAGATGACGGAATTTGACGCGGCTATCCGCGAGGCTGCGTTGCATAACGAAAGGTTATATCAAAAGCGCCAAAACGTCATTTTTCATAACCGTTCAGTTTGGATAAAGTCACTTTCACAACGTCGTATTCCACCATCCCCGAAGGAGACACAGATGGACGATTCCTTTCTCAGCGCGCGCGACTTCGCGTCCCACCCCGAATACATCTATCCCAGCTACGGTTCGTCGGTTAAACGCGGCCCGACGCGTCCGCTGATTCCGCTGAAGGAAAAACTGCGCGACCAGCGCGTGCCCGTCTACGGCACGGAAGACCTCGGCGCGCTCGACAACGACCTCACGCGCAACGCGGTCCGCAATGGCGAACCGCTCGGCGAGCGCATCATCGTGACAGGCCGCGTGCTCGACGAAGGCGGCCGCCCGGTGCGCAATACGCTGGTGGAAATCTGGCAGGCGAATGCCGCCGGCCGCTACGTGCACAAGGTGGATCAACACGATGCGCCGCTCGATCCGAATTTTCTCGGCGCGGGCCGCTGCATCACGGACAACGAAGGCCGCTATCGCTTCCTGACGATCAAGCCGGGCGCTTACCCGTGGGGCAACCATCCGAACGCCTGGCGTCCGAATCACATTCACTTTTCGCTGTTCGGCGAGCATTTCGGGTCGCGCCTCGTCACGCAAATGTATTTCCCCGGCGATCCGCTGCTCGCGTTCGACCCGATTTTTCAGGGCACGCCCGAGCAGGCACGCGAGCGCCTGATTGCGAACTTTTCGCTCGACACGACGCAAGAATCCTACGCGCTTGGCTACGATTTCGACATCGTGCTGCGCGGCCGCAACGAAACCCCGATGGAGCGCTAAGCCATGACCACTCTCAAGCAAACGCCCTCGCAGACCGTCGGCCCGTACTTCGCTTACGGCCTGTGCCCGCAGCAATACGACTTCGACTTCAAGAGCCTGTTCACGCCGGTTCTGGCCGACCGTGAAGCGGCCGGCGAGCACATCACGATTGTCGGCCAGGTGTTTGACGGCGACGGCAAGGTGATCGGCGACGCCATGCTCGAAGTGTCGCAAGTCGACGCTGACGGCCACTATCCGGAATCGCGCGAAGAAATTCTGAAGACCGGTTTTCGCGGCTTTGCGCGCGTCGGCACGGGCACGGACCCGCACAAGCGCTTTGTCGTGGAAACGGTGAAACCGGGCCGCGCGAGCCCTGACGAAGCGCCGCATCTGAATGTGATCGTGACGATGAGAGGCATGCTGCTGCACACGTTCACGCGCGTTTATTTCGAGGACGAAGCCGAAGCCAACGAGCGCGATGCAGTGCTGGCAGCGGTTCCCGCCGAGCGGCGCAATACGCTGATCGCACGCCGCGACGCGAATACCGCCAATGTGTATCGCTTCGACATTTATATGCAAGGCGACAAGGAAACAGTTTTCTTCGATCTGTAACGCGGATTCGCTACACGTTTATATCGCTTTCATTTACACTGAAAACGATTCGTCTTAGCGACTGGATCGCGAAACTCCGAGTATTTAAGCCCGCCTTGCGCGGGCTTTTTTTCGCGTCGGAATGAATTACGCGGCGGCATTTGGGGTGCAATTCGCGAACAACGTGCAAGCCCGCCGCGCGCGGCATTTGCGGCCGACCTGGTGTTTTAAAGGCAGCTTCAGCATATGACAGGCACGGGTATATTTCTTTGCATCACAGCGCTTCTTATAGGCTATTGCTTTATACGCATCGGCAGCTAAAGAGGAAGTGAATAAAGCAGAAGCAACGCCGTGACTCTCATGCTATGTTTCGACCACGTTGCCCACTCGTGCGCAATAGACAGGATAGACAGGAGACACAGTTATGCCAGCCTCAACCGCCGTCATCACTATTCTTGCCGCGCTCTTATTGGGCGCGATGAGTCCGGGACCGAGCTTCGTGATCGTCGCGCGCAATGCGATCGGGCTGTCTCGCGGCGACGGACTCGCGACCGCGCTCGGCATGGGCATCGGCGGCGTGTTTTTCAGCGGCATTGCATTGCTAGGCTTGTACACGTTGCTCGCCACCGTCGAATGGCTTTATATCGGCTTGAAAGTGGCCGGCGGACTTTACCTTGTTTATCTGGCGTCGAAAATCTGGCGCGGCGCGGCCAAACCGCTCGCCTTCGACGCTACACAAGCCGCCTTTACGAACCGGCGCAAATCTTTCTGGATCGGCCTCAGCACACAACTCAGCAATCCGAAGACGGCGGTTTACTACGGCAGTATCTTCGCGGCGCTGCTGCCGCAACATCCGCCGCTGTGGTGCTACTTCGCGTTGCCGCCCGCGATCTTCGCTATTGAAGCGGGCTGGTACACGATCGTGGCGTTGTGCTTTTCGAGCAAGCGGCCGCGCGAAATCTATCTTCAATGGAAGGCATGGATCGACCGCGTGGCCGCAAGCGCGGTGGCGGCGCTTGGATTGCGCCTCGTGCTCAACGCGCACAAAGTGGGCATCTGACACTGCGCCGGCTGAAGCGGCTCGCCTTCGACGCGATACGTGATACGTGATACGTGATACGTGAAGCGTGATACGTGAAGCGTGATACGTGAAGCGTGATACGTGAAGCGCGATACGTGATACGTGATACGTGAAGCGTGAAACGCGAAGTGTGAAGGCAAGCCTCCAAGCGCCATGGCCGCGCTGAAACTGAGCCGTTTCGTCGAACAGTTACAAGTTAAATGTTGACGCGTGCGCGTCATAGCGGTTACTGTGGCACCCGAAGTTCAAGAAGTTCGATTGCTGTTCATCAATGTCTCGCTCCCTCAGCGGTATTCGTTGTCCTCTCCCTCCTTGACGCTTCTAGCGCTCTTTCACAGAGCACATTTTCTATTTCATTCCTCAAGGATTCTTCATGGATACCGGTATTGTTAAGTGGTTCAACGACAGCAAAGGCTTCGGCTTCATCACCCCGGATAACGGCGGCGCAGATCTGTTTGCGCACTTCTCCGAAATCAGCGGCAGCGGCTTCAAGTCGCTCGCTGAAAATCAGAAGGTGAGCTTCGAAACGAAGCAAGGCCCGAAAGGTCTGCAAGCGGCCAACATCACGCCGCTGTAAGTTTGAAGGGCTCGGTGTCCGGCAACGGACATCGGGCTGCAGCGACATCCTCGCGGAGCTTCGTCTCCCACAGTTGGCGCGCCATCGCTTTTGAGTTGCACGAATTAATGCAACTCGCTCAAGCGCCAAACGCCTCGTTGCACCTCATTCTCCCCTCGGCTTTAACGCCCCTTTTTAGCTTTCCGGCTGCGTTCTGATTCGGCTCGCAATGGCTTTGAATCGGCTTGTCCGCGCGACTCAATGGAATTCGCACGGCATGCGCGCATTCGACAATTATTAAAATATAAAATGCAAACCAAACATATTCATCATTACAACGGCTATGCCGTGGAACCTTCGGCGCATCGCCTGCCCGACGGCACATTTTCGTCCAACCTGTTGCTCGAACGCGCCGACAGCGCGCGCGCAGAAGGGCGCTACCAGTTCTATTCGCTCGATTATTTCACCGACGAAGAACAGGCCTTGCAGCATTCGACGCACTGGGCCCACAACTGGGTCGATACGCGCGGCTGAGGCATCAATAGCAGACGAGAAATAGCAAACGCGATGTGACACCCGGTCCGCGCCTCCCCGTTCTCGCAAGCATAAAAAAAGGTGCCGCGAACGGCACCTTTTTGTACAACAAGCAGCTTCTGCTGAAGCTTAGAAGCGGTGACGCAGACCGACCGTAGCAGCCGTCTGGTTCTTCGACGACGATGCAGCTTGCGTGATGTCGCCGCTGTAGATCGAAGCGACACCGCCGTTGCCCATTGCGTGCTGGTACACGGCTTGAGCGTAGACGTCCGTGCGACGCGACAGCGCGTAATCAGCCTGCACGCCGATCTGGTGGTAACGCACCGACGTCGAGCCGCCGTTCGCGCCAACGCCATAACCCTTGCCGTCGGTGAACGTGTAAGCCACGCCCAGGCCCAGAGCCGGGGTCAGGTTGTACTTGCCGTTGACTTCGTAGTTGTTTGCACGCAGCGATTGACGTGCGCCTGCAACGTTGTCGATACGCGATTGCGTCCATGCCAGACCGACCGTAGCCGGGCCGAACGAGTACGCACCTGCTGCGCCGAACTCACGCTGACGGAAGTTGCCGGTCAAGCCCAGGATCGAGCCGTCCGAAGCGCCGCCATTGCTAGCCGTGCCGGCTGCGTTCGTTGCGCCCGGGTTGTTCTGCTGTGCGTAAGCAGCGCCCAAACGCAGACCTTGCCACTGGTATGCAGCACCCAGGCTGTATTCGCGGTTGTTTGCAAATGCACCAGCCTGGTTCGAGAAACCATACGTGCCGCCGAACGTGACGCCGCCGTAGTTAGCGCTCGAGTACTTGATCGAGTTGTTGACTGCGGAGCCGCCGTTGGTGTTCAGGTTGTCGTTGTTGAACGGGTGCGCGAAGTACGTGCCGCCCCAGCTGCCCGTTGCGGTCAGCGGTGCGAGGTAGTCTTGCGCTGCGTCGTATTGACGGCCCAGCGTGACGGTACCGAATTGTGCGCTCGACAGACCGACGAAAGCCTGACGGTTGAACATGCCGTTGTTGTTCGCGAACTTGCCATTGTTGATGTTAAAGCCGCTTTCCAACGTGAAGATTGCCTTCAGGCCGCCGCCCAGGTCTTCCGAGCCGCGCAGACCGAAGCGGCTCTGGTCGATGCCGCCGCTGCCGGCTGCCCACTTCGAGTTATGAGCAACGTTGCTCGTGTAGGTCACGCCTGCGTCCAGCAGACCGTACAGCGTGACGCTGCTTTGTGCGTGAGCGACGGAAGCGAACGATGCGGCAACCGCAACGACGATAAGACTCTTTTTCATGCGTGGGACTCCTGTTCGATAAATTTCGCGGGGGAGCGGGACTTGCCTCGACAGCGCAGCGATGCGCCATCGCCCTTGTCGCCGAACCGTTGGTCGGCTCGGCTGGGCACCCTCTAAACGAAGCGTGAGTGTAGGGGGACACCCTAATAGCGGCGCCCGCAATTCGCACAACACGATCTTTCCGATTTCGCAACAATCGAACAGGCGTTTTAGCTAAGTGTTTGTTTTTCAGAAATTAATTGGAATGAGGGTCAGGCAGAACGCCTGCTATGAACATAAATTTTTTGCAACTTTTCAATAACTAAAGTTGTGTGTATGCAACAGGTTGTAATACCCCAGACGCAATATTGATGGTTAAGAGCGGCATTTCCAAATCAGACATTGCTCATTAATTAAGCAATGTGCCCTGACGTCCGAATGCACGGGATTTTATTTGTGAAAAGTGGGAACTTAATTGAATTCACCATGTCTCCATTCTCATCCCGTTTATTCGAAACACTCATTCGAGACTCGAATATCGCGGCATTCAGCCTTGCGCGACTTAGCGCGCACTCGTTAATGGCGAGTATCGGCGAGATCAATCCGAGAGCCGCCACGCCGGCACTTCTCACCGCGCACAAATAGAAAAGCCGCCCTTCAGGCGGCCTGACTCCAACTGCTGCAATTACGCCGATCGAATTGACGCACAGGGAATACGCTTTCTATCGATGGTCAAAAAATGAAGCCTTCAGCACGGGCGCGCCCGGAAGTGAATTGCGGCGCCGACCGCCGCGTGACAAACCCGGTGCTGAAAGCGGACGGCAATGCATTGAACAGCCTTCCAGCTACATTAACGGCACGGCCGTGCACTTTTTGACGGGTAGTTTCCCTAGTATCGTTGGCAGCTTCTCCTACAACTTGCGTTAGGAGTTCTTCTGCAACTGCTCCAGTGCGTCCTCATCCTCGGGGGAACTGCCGGGCGCCAGCGGATCGGTCTCGGGCGGCGTGCCCGGCAGCGGACGCGGCTGATCTTCGGGCGCGTCCAGCGGCTCGTTCGAAGGATCGGCTACGGGATCAATGGTCGGATCGGTTTGCATGATGGGCTCCAGTGGATGGGAACATCTCCCGTCACTCGCCGCGCAACCGCTATTCCCGCGAACAGGCGCTTTCAGCGCATCAAGCAGCCGCTTCGGCCGTCGATGTAGAAATTGCTCCGCGCGCTAGCGAAAGTTTCAACCGCCGTCTGCGCGACAACGCTCGTTATTCGCAAAAAGCGGTTCAGCGGCGACCGACGCCGCGTCGGGGAGCGTCGTCGCCGGTGCCGGTCAGGAACGGCTCCAGGCCGAACAGCCACGCGAAGTAGAACGTGGCGCGCGTAAGCGTACGGCGCCGGCGGCGCTCGCGCGCCTGCGCGCCCGCGCCCGGCAGCGGGGTGACGAGGATGGGTTGAGACTTGGAAAGCTCGCTAACGGTGTGGTGTGGCCGCATGATCGTTCTCATTATTGATGTCGCGTGGACGCCGACTCTGAGCAAACCGTGTGCCGCAGCGTGGAACGCGAATTTTCCGGTTTTAAACGCAGCTGGTTGGCCTGGTTTTCGACAGTCGGTGTTTACCCCTCAGACCACGCTTTGACCTTGCACCTTCGCCAAATCGATCACAAAATGTAAGCGCTATCATCAACGACAGATGCGGAACGCCTTGAAATAGCTCGGGTGAGCATGTCTTAAATGTAAGCGCTAACACGCATCGCCATCGCGCGGAATACGACACGAAGGGGCACAGACTCCCACGAACCGCGCGCCAGATCCGACGCGCAACTTCCGGCCGCCCGACATCGCATCGGCGCGGACGTCTATCTCAACTGCTGACATGAAACGGAGACAACGATCATGAGCGCAACCCCGAGCCACGAGCAGACGCCGCCAAAGATTCGCCGCGCCCAGATCGTGGCGCTCACGCTGCTGATGGTGAGCGGCATCGTCAACTACCTCGACCGTGGCACGCTCGCCGTCGCCAACCCGTTGATCCGTCAGGACATGGGGCTGTCGCTCGGGCAAATGGGCCTGCTGCTGTCGGCGTTCTCATGGAGTTATGCGCTGTTTCAGTTGCCGGTAGGCGGACTTGTCGACCGGATCGGACCGCGCCGGCTGCTCGGCATCGGGCTGATCCTGTGGTCGCTCGCGCAGGCGGCCGGCGGCTTCGTCTCCACGTTCGGCTGGTTCATTCTTGCGCGGATTCTGCTCGGCATCGGCGAAGCGCCGCAGTTTCCGTCGGCGGCCCGCGTGGTGAGCAACTGGTTTCCGCTGCGCGAACGCGGCAAGCCAACCGGCATTTTCAACTCGGCCTCGCCGCTCGGCACGGCGCTCGCGCCGCTCTGCCTGTCGGTGCTGGTCGTCAATCTGAACTGGCGCTGGGCGTTCATCGTGACGGGCATCGCCGGGCTGATCGTCGCCGTCGTGTGGCTCGCCGTCTATCGCGATCCGGTCAAGGCGGCCCTGAACGACGCCGAGCGCCGCTATCTGGACGGCGATGAAACCGACACGAAACCCACGCCCGCCGTTACCTTAGCCGACTGGCGCTCGCTGTTTTCGCACGGCACGACGTGGGGCATGCTGATCGGCTTCTTCGGTTCCGTCTATCTGAACTGGGTTTACCTCACCTGGCTGCCCGGCTATCTGACGATGGAACGCCACATGACGCTGATGCACACCGGCATCGCGGCATCGGTGCCGTTTTTCTGCGGCTTTCTCGGCGCGCTCACGGCAGGCTGGTTTTCCGATCTCATCACGAGCCGCAGCGCGAGCCCGGTGGCGAGCCGCCGCAATGCCGTGGTGATCACGATGCTCGGCATGGTCGCGTTCACGATTCCCGCCGCGCTGGTCCAGAGCAACACGCTCGCGATTGTGTGCATCTCCGTGGTGATCTTTCTGGCGAACGCCGCGTCGGCGTGTTCATGGGCGCTCGCTACCGCCGCCGCGCCGCCGAACCGCGTCGGCTCGCTCGGCGCGATCCAGAACTTCGGCGGCTTTCTCGGCGGCGCACTCGCGCCGATCCTCACCGGCTACATCGCGCAATCGTGGTCGTTCGTGCCGGCTCTGCTGACGGCCGCGGGCGTCGCGTTCATCGGCGCAATGAGCTATTTGCTGCTGGTGCGCAAGCCGATCGCCGACGAAACCGCCTCAAACGAAGCCATGCAGGCACCCGCGTGAGCGCGGGGGTAGTGGCGTGTGGCTCGAGATGGGCCCGACTAACGATTCTCTTCAGGAGCAACCAGGCATGACCACCGTGAAGCAACCCACCTCGTCAATTGAGGGCATCGTTCCCGTCATGCTGACGCCATTCGACGATGCCGGCGCGATCGACTACCCCGGTCTGGAACGTCTGATCGAGTGGTACATCGCAAACGGATCGGACGCGCTCTTCGCCGTCGCGCAGTCGAGCGAGATGCAGTTCCTCACGCTTGCCGAGCGCGGCGCGCTGGGACGCTTCGTCGTCGAGAAAGTGGCCGGACGGATTCCCGTCGTGGTGTCCGGCCACGTCAGCGACGATCCCGACGCGCAAGCGGAAGAACTGAACGTCGCCGCCGCGACAGGCGCACAAGGCGTCGTGCTGGTGACAAACCGGCTCGATCCCGCTCACGAGGGAACCGGCACGTTCGCCGCGAATCTCAAGCGGCTGCTCGCGCGGCTTCCGTCCGACGTGCCGCTCGGCTTGTATGAATGCCCCGCGCCTTATCGCCGTCTTCTTTCGGATGACGAACTAAAGCTGTGCATCGACACTGGCCGCTTCATCATGCTGAAAGATGTGAGCTGCGATCTGGCGACGGTCAAGCGCCGCGTCGCACTCGCCGAGGGCTCCTCGCTGAAAATCCTCAACGCCAACGCAGCCATTGCGTGGGACGCGATGAAAGCCGGCTCGGCGGGCTTCAACGGCGTGTTCACGAACTTTCATCCGGACCTGTACAACTGGCTGCGCAATCGCGCCGCGCAAGACCCGGCGCTCGCGGAAGAACTTGCCACGTTCCTCGTGCTTGCGGCCGTCTCCGAATCGCTCGGCTATCCCGCGCTCGCGAAGATGTATCACCAGCGCATCGGCACGTTCGGCTCGATTCGCTGCCGCGTGATCGACTACGACGTGCGCGAACGATTCTGGGCGCTGGACGCGGTACTCGACAAGATCGTCGCGGGCACCGAGCATTTCCGCGCGCGCATCGCCGCGCTCGATACGAGCCGCTAGATGCCGCCAGATGCCGCCAGATGCCGCAATCCGTTATCGCGCCGATGCCGCAACGAACGCGGCGGTAAGATAGCGGGCTTCCGGTTTCGCCTTTGTTTCCCAAGCTCATGTCCGACACGCCTGATTCGCCCGCCTCCTGCGCCGCCACCCGAACGCAAACCAACCGTGCGCGCCGCGGTACGGGCCGCACGGTGTTGTCGGACGTCGCGAAGCTCGCGGGCGTTTCCACTGCAACCGTGTCGCGTGTCTATAACGAGCCGGAGAAAGTGAGCGCCGCCGTGCGCGAACGCGTCGAGCAGGCCGCGGTCACGCTCAACTGGTTTCCGAATGCCGCCGGGCGCGCGCTCGCGTCCACGCGCAGTCACATCGCGGGGATCATCATTCCCACGCTCGACGATCAGGTGTTCGCTTCGCAGGTGAGCGGCATGCAGGCGGCGTTCGCGGCGCGCGGCATCACGCTCGTGCTCGGCTGCTCCAACTACGATCCCGCGCAAGCGCTCGTGCAGGTGCGCGCGATGCTTGCGCGCGGCGTAGAGGCAATGGCGGTCGTGGGCGAGGCACATCCGCCCGAACTGTTCGACGCGTTGCGACGCTATCGCGTGCCGCATGCGGTCACGTACGCGTATCGCAAGGACAGTCCGCATGTTTGCATCGGCTTCGACAATTTCGCGGCCTACGTGCAGATGACCGAGCATCTGATCGGTCTCGGCCATCGCTCGTTCGCTGTCTGCATTCAGCCGACGCGCGACAACGATCGCGTTCAGGCGCGCGTCGCGGGCATTCGCGCGACGCTCGAGCGGCACGGACTCGCCGTGCGGCCCGAACACATGTGCGAAGGCGAATCGACCATCGCCTTTGGTCGAAGCAGCTTGCGCTCGATCTGGCAAGCGCCCGGCGAGCGCCCCACCGCGATCATCTGCGGCAACGATCACATCGCGCTTGGCGTACTGCGCGAAGCGGACGAACTGGGCATTGCCATTCCGGGCGAACTCTCCGTGACGGGATTCGACGACCTGGAAATCTCGAAAGCGATTTGCCCCGCACTGACCACCATGCGCGTGAACACGTACGAGATCGGACAGTTGACCGCGCAACATCTGCTCGACATGCTCGACGGCAAGCGGCCGAAAAACGGTCACGAAGTGCGCGCGCTATTGCATGTCAGGCAGTCCACCGGACCCGCGCCCAAAGCGTGATTCACGAGCAGTGGCTACAGCGATAGCGGCAAGCGGTTCGTCTCCTTGATGGTATGCATGACGAACGCGCTTCTCACTTCCCTCACGTGCGGCAACGCCGCCAATACTTTGCGGCTGAAAGCCGCGAACGCGTCGAGATCGGTTGCGACGACGCGTAGCAGATAATCCTCCTCGCCCGAGAGGATGTAGCACGACAACACCTGATCGACCACTTGCAGCGCGCGCTCGAATTCGATCGCATCGCGCTCATGGTGCGACGTGATCTTGACGAACACGAACGCGTCGATGCCGAGTCCCAACGCCTTGCGGTTCAGAAGCAGACTGTAGCCGTCGATCACGCCGGTTTCTTCCAACCGTTTCACGCGCCGCCAGCAGGGCGATACAGAACTGTTCGTTTTTTCCGCGAGTGCGGCCATCGAAATTCGAGGATCGGCCTGCAAGAACGAGAGAATTTCCCGATCAGCAGGCGAAAGCAGGGCTTGCTCCATAAGAGGCTCCGTGGGCTTCGTTAGCACCGTTGACTTGCGAGGCGACGTCTCAACCAGACACGAATTACCTTCTACTCGAATATAAACGAAATGTCTTGCCGATATCAGGCGGCACGCAGGCAAAGATAGAAAAAACCGATCTACCCGCCATTCCTACAATGTTCATAGGTCTGGGAGTGATCATGTGCAACGAATCGACGCCTGACGATCTGGACTCGGCATACTCGCCCAGTTCGGTCGCCTCCAATTACCGCGAAGTCATCGCGGACTACGAGACAAGCAGCCAGAAGACGCTTCAGCGTGTGCGCGCCATGCGCGTGCCCTATGGCGAAACACCCGACGAATACACGATCCTGCTGGAGCCGCCAGGCGACTCATCTGTGTCGCTGCTGGTCTTTTTCCACGGCGGCTATTGGCAAGAGCTTTCCGCAGACGAGTCGTGCTTTCCCGCCGACTCCCTTCTCTCGCGAGGTTGCGCCTACGCGGCGGTGAATTACACGTTGGCCCCGCATGCGACGCTGCCCGCCATCGTCGCTCAATGCGTGAAAGCCCTGATGTGTCTAGCGAGGCTCCGGCCGCGCGCACGCATTGTCATTGCCGGCAGTTCCGCCGGCGCGCATCTCGCGGCCATGTTGATGTGCACCGACTGGAAGGCTCACGGATTGAACGACTCGCCGTTCAGCGGCGCCATTCTGATCTCGGGCATTTACGACTTGCGCCCGCTCGTGACCACTTATATCAACGAGCCGCTGAAACTGGATAGGGAAAGCGCGGCCGCCATGAGCCCGCAATGTCTTGCGCTGCGAGTGCGCATTCCCACGGTTGTCTGCTGGGGCGAACACGAAACGGGCGCCTTCAAACAACAGAGCCGCGACTATGCGGCCTTGATTGCACAGGCCGGCGGCGACGTCTCGCACTACGAAGTCGCCAATCGCAATCACTTCGACATTCTCTTCGATCTGGCGAATCCCGCGAGCCGGCTCGGCATCGACACCCTTCTACTACTTGGAGACAAATCATGAATATGCCACGCAAGCGCGTCATTCCCGAAGTGCGCGATCCCCGTCTCGAACTGTCGCTCGTCAAGGACGTTTCTATTTCCACTAACGAAAGCCGGGAAGAAACGGTCAAGAGCACCTCAGGCGAACCGCTGATCGCATTCGACGGCAAAAGCAATCCGTTCATCGACTATCATCGCAACGATTTGCTGCTGAGCATCCAGCATATGCGCAGTCAGGGCCATGACGAAATGGTCTTCATCCTGATGACGCAATGCAAGGAACTGACGTTCAAGGCGATTCACTACGAAGCCTACAACATGCAGTTGCGCATCCAGAACGGCGACGTCGCCGGCGCGCTCGCGTTAGTGCCCAGAATCAAGCGTCTTTTCGAGTATCTCGTGAAGACGTGGGACGTGCTCTCGACTATCACGACGAGCGGCTTCAACGAATTCCGCGACTGTCTCGGCGTTTCATCCGGACAGCAATCGTACATGTACCGGCACGTCGAATTCATTCTCGGCAACAAGTCGGTGCGCCTCGCGCAGGCCCACGCCAATAATCCGGAGGTGTATCCGCAACTGCAAGCGTCCCTCAATGCACCGAGCCTTTATGACGACGTGCTCGCATTGCTGCACCGTCGCGGCATTGTGGTTCCCGCGAGCGCGCTGAAGCGCGACTGGTCCGAGACTTATGCGTCGAACCCCGAAGTGGAGAAAGCATGGCTGGAGGTCTATGGCGATCCGACGCCGGATAACGATCTCTACTTGCTCGGCGAAGGCCTCATCGAAATCGCCGACCTGTTTTCGCAGTACCGGTGGCGCCATTTCACGTCGGTTGAACGCATTCTCGGCTTCAAGCCGGGCACGGGCGGATCGGCTGGCGTGGGCTGGCTCAAACATGTGGTCGAGCATCGCTTCTTCCCCGAACTGTGGGCCATTCGTACCGTGCTGGGGGCGTGATGGATCGCAGCACGACAACCACAGCGGCAAGCGACATGGAACACGCGTCGGCGGCAATGCGCGACAGATTCTGCATTCCCGAGGGCGTCCGCTATTTCGACGGCAACTCCCTCGGCCTGATGCCTAAAGTCGTGCAGTTGCACGCGTCGAACGTCATCACGCACGAATGGGGCCATGGTCTGATTCATTCGTGGCACGACGCCGAATGGCGAACCCTGCCGCAACGCACCGGCGCCAAAATCGCAGCGTTGCTCGGAGCGAAACCGGAACAGGTCGTCGCTTGCGACTCCACCTCGGTCAATCTCTTCAAGGTGCTGGTCGCCGCGGTTGGCCTCAGATCCAGCCGAAATAAAATCGTTACGGATTCCGATTCTTTTCCGACCGACCTCTATATCGTCGAACAGGTTGCCCGGCTTTTCGGCCTGACCGTCGTCGCCGTGCCCGCGCGCGAGATCGAACTGAATCTCGACGACCAGGTTGCCGCCGTCGTGTTGACGCACGTGGACTACCGCAGCGCCGAGATCTATGACATGCAGGCGTATACACGGCGAGCGCACGAATGTGGCGCGTTGATCGTGTGGGATCTGTCTCACACCGCCGGGGCCGTACCTTGCGATCTCGACGGCAGCGGTACGGACTTTGCCGTTGGATGCGGCTACAAATATCTCAACGGCGGACCTGGGGCTCCGGCGTATCTCTATGTTGCCGAACGCCACGCCGATCTCTGCGAACAACCGCTCGCAGGATGGTTCGGTCACGCACGCCCGTTCGACTTCGCGCCGAACTACACGCCGGCATCCGGCGCCGCGCGATTTTTGTGCGGCACGAATCCCGTCATCGGGCTGTCCGTGCTTTCGCGCGCGCTGGATATTTTCGAAGGCATTTCCATGGACGATCTTCGCAGCCAAAGCATTCGGCTCACCAGCCTCTTTATCGAAAGCGTGGACACGTACCTCAGTTCGCATGGCTTCACTGTTGCTTCGCCCCGCGACGCCGCGCGGCGCGGCAGCCATGTGTCACTGCGACATCAGCGGGGCTATGGCGTGATGCAGGAACTCGCGAAGCGCAAGTTCATCGGCGACTTCCGCATGCCCAATTACATGCGGTTCGGTTTCGCGCCGCTCTACAACACCGAGGAAGACGTCCACGCGCTGATCGATGCGATCGATCAGATCATGACCTCGCGCGCGTGGGAAAAGCCGGAGTATCAGGAACGCCGCGACTTCACGTAAAGCAGCAGCGCGGCGCGCCCATCGCGCCGCGCAACGATTACAAAACACGGAGATATGATGTCATCGGAAAATTTCGATTCAATCGCCGCGCGCGAGAGCGACCTCGAAAAGCGTCTCACGCCACGACAACTCACGATGATCGCCATTGGCAGCGCGATCGGAACGGGCCTCTTTCTCGGCAGCGGAGCCGCGATACAGATGGCGGGGCCGAGCGTGATCGTCAGCTATGCAATCGGCGCGTTCGTGGCGCTTCTGCTAATGGGTTGCCTCGCCGAGATGGTGATCGCGCATCCCACGACGGGCTCTTTCGGCGCCTATGCGGAGCATTATCTCGGCGCGCGGATCGGCTTTCTCGTGCGTTACACGTATTGGGTGTCGGTCGTGCTGGTGATCGGCGCGGAAGTCACCGCCGTTTCCGTGTACATGCAATACTGGTTCCCCGCAACGCCGGCGTGGATCTGGATAACCGGGTTTTCCGCGCTGCTGATTCTGGTCAACGCAAGCAGCGTGAACATATTCGGCGCGGCCGAGTACTGGTTCGCAACAGTCAAGGTGGCCGCGATCGTCGGCTTCATCGTCATCGGCGGATTGACCGTTTGGCAAGCGCCGGCTAGCGGCACTGTCGGGCTGGGCAACTACTTCTCCAACCAGGGCTTCTTTCCAAAGGGCTTCGCGGGAACGTGGTACGCCGTCGTCATCGCGATCTTCAGCTTTATCGGCATCGAGTTCATCGCGGTTGCGGCGGGTGAAGCCAAAGAGCCGCAGCGCGCAGCGCGTACCGCATTTAAATCCGCTGTTTTCCGGCTGTTCCTGTTCTACATCGTCACCATTGCGCTGACGGTAGACATCGTTCCGTGGCAGCGGGCGGGCACGGGAGAAAGTCCATTCGTGCTCGTCATGCGTTTGATCGGCGTTCCGTTCGGCGCGAGCGTAATGAACTTTGTTGTTCTGACCGCCGCTTTGTCGGCCATGAACGCTCAGTTGTACGTAGCGACTCGCATGATCTTCAGTCTCGCGCGCGGCGGCCACGCGCCGGCGTTCCTCGGCACCATCGGACGCAACGGCGTGCCGTCTCACGCACTCCTCTTCTCAACGTTCGGCGTGGCGTTCGCGGCTATCTGCAGCGTGATCATTCCTGGACATTCGTTCCTGCTCGTGATGTCGATTGCGATGTTCGGCGCGTTGTTCGCGTGGTTCATGATTTTCGTCACGCACTATCGCTTCCGGCGCGTGGCCGAACGCAACGGCACGCGTCTCACCTTCCGCATCTGGGGATTCCCTTTCCTGACAATCGCCGGCGGCACGCTGATGTTCGCCGTACTCGCGACCACGCTTGTGCTGCCCGCCTTTCGCATGACGCTGCTCACAGGCATCCCGCTACTGCTCGTGCTGAGCGTGGCCTTCGGCTTCGTCAAAGGCCGCTCGGACGAACGTCTCATCGAAACGGAAGCATTGTGAAAACCTACCCCACGCCATTCATTGCCGCCGCCGTGCAGGCGGCGCCCGTCTACCTCGACGCGGACGCCACGGTCGAACTCGCCTGTTCGCTCATCGACGAAGCCGCGAAAAACGGCGCACGCCTCATCGCGTTTCCCGAAGTATTCGTCGCGGGCTACCCGTACTGGAACTGGACGATGACGCCCGTACAGGGCAGTCCGTGGTATGAGCGCCTTTACATCAACTCCATCGACGTCCCCGGTCCGCACGTCGAGCGGCTTTGCGCAGCGGCACGCGAAGCGAACTGCTTCGTCGTCATCGGCGTGAACGAACGCGGTGCGCACAGCTACGGCACGCTGTACAACACCGTGCTTTTCATCGGCGCGGACGGCACGCTGCTCGGGCGGCATCGCAAGCTCGTTCCGACGTGGGCGGAGAAGCTGACCTGGACCGGCGGCGACGGCAACTCGCTGACCGTGTACGACACCGAAATCGGCCCGCTCGGCGCGCTGGCTTGCGGCGAAAACACCAACACGCTCGCGCGTTTTTCGTTGCTGGCGCAGGGCGAGCTGATTCACGTTGCCAACTACATCGCGCTACCCGTCGCGCCCAAAGACTACGACATGGTCGAGGCAATCAAGGTGCGCGCGGCCGCGCATTCGTTCGAGGGCAAGCTCTTTTCGATCGTCTCCTGTTCGAGCATCTCCCAGGAAATCATCGACTGTGTCGCGGGCGATGACGCGAATGGCCGCGCGCTGCTCGAACGCGAACATAGCGCGTTCTCGGGCATCTTCGGTCCGGACGGGCGACTTTTGACCGAGCCGCTGATCGACCGCGAAGGAATCGTCTATGGCGAGATCGACCTGACGCGCTGCATTCAGCCCAAGCAGATGCATGACATCGTCGGTCACTACAACCGCTTCGACATCTTCAGTCTGAGCGTGGACAAACAGCAGAGGGCCCCGATACAGATCACGGGCCGGCGCGCAGACCAGTCGTCTCTCGATAGACGCGATAGCGTGACCGAGAGTCTCGCCGCCGCGTCGTCCACGGCGCTGATGGAGAAGCGCCATGCATGACGACAACGTGGCCGGACGAGCACGCGTCGTCGAAACGCCCGAACTTGCCGCGTTTTACAGCGCGCTCGCGCAGCATGAAGCGGGCGCGCTATGGACGGTGGCGAACGACATCGAGCCATGGGAACCCAGGCCGCATGCCATTCCGATGTTGTGGCGCTATGAGGCACTGCGGCCCATGGTGCTGCAATCGCTCGACCTCGTGCGGCCCGAGGATGCGGGACGGCGCGTGGTCATGCTCGTGAACCCGAAGCGGCGCGATGTCAGCGCGGCCGTGGGTTGGCTCTACACCGGCATTCAGGTGATGAAGCCCGGCGAAGCGGCATCGGCACACCGGCATATGGCTTCGGCGTTGCGCTTCATTATCGAGGGCAGCGGCGCCTACACCATCGTCGACGGCGAGCGCCTCACGCTCAGGGCAAACGACTTCGTGATCACGCCCAACGGCACCTGGCATGAACACGGCAACGACGGCGGCACCTCGCCCTGCATCTGGCAGGACGGCCTCGACATTCCGCTGATCAACGCGCTGGAGGCGAACTTCTACGAGGTTCATCCGCAACTCCATCAGGATGTCGCGCGGCCTCTCAACGCCTCGCACCTGACCTATAGCAACCCCGCGCTGAAGCCGCTCGAGCCGGACTGGCAAAAGCCCTATTCGCCGCTGTTGAAGTTCAGTTGGGAGAGCACGTACGAGGCGCTGTTGCGCTATGCGCGAACCACGGACGGCTCCCCTTTCGACGGCGTCGTCATGGAGTACGTCAATCCGCTCACGGGTAAGTCCGTGATGCCGACGATGGGAGCGCAGATGCAAATGCTGCGCGCCGGCGAAAGCACGCAGGCGCATCGGCACACAGGCAATGTGATCTATCACGTCGCCAAAGGGTCCGGGCACTCGGTGATCGGCGGCAAGCGGTTCGACTGGAACGAGCACGACATTTTCTGCGTGCCGTCCTGGACGTGGCACGAGCATGCCAACGCATCGGCTACCGACGACGCGTGCCTCTTCTCCTTCAACGATTTTCCCGTCATGCATTCGCTCGCGATTTATCGCGAGCAGGCCTATGTGCCCAATGACGGCCACCAGACGTATTAAACGACCATCGAGGAAAACATGCAGTTAGTCACCTATCAGGATCGCGCGCGCGAGCAGGCGGCGCGCGTGGGCGTTGTGCTCGGCGACTATGTCGTCGATGTGGCACTGTTGGGTTTGCAAGCCAACGCGAGCCTGCCGTCGACGATGCTAGGCCTCATCGACGCGGGCCCCGCCGCACTGAATCTGCTTCGCGGTCTGATCGACACGCATCGCGCGCAATGGCCCGTCGGCACCGCGACCTGGCTGAGCAACGTCAGATTGCTCGCGCCGATTCCGCGTCCGCGCAAGAACATCTTCGGCATCGGTTTGAATTACGTGGACCATGTCGCCGAATCGAGCCGCTCACTCGATACCGACAAGGAAATGCCCGCAAAACCCGTGGTTTTCAGCAAACCGCCGACCACGGTGATCGGCCCAGGCGACGCCATCGAACACGACAGCGCGATCACGCAGCAACTCGACTGGGAAGTCGAACTCGGCGTCGTAATCGGCCGAAGCGCCAAACGCATCGCGCAAGCCGACGCCATAGACTACGTGTTCGGCTACACGGTGATCAACGACATCAGCGCGCGCGACAACCGCCGTGCCGGTCAGTGGATTTTTTCGAAAGGCCAGGACACGTATTGTCCGATGGGACCGTGCATCGTCACGGCTGATGAAATCTCGGACCCGCATGACCTGGAACTTTCGCTGACCAAGAACGGCCGCGTCATGCAGCGCGCGAACACGGCGCAAATGTACTTCAGGATTCCCGTGTTGATCGCGGATATCGCCGCGGCCATCACGCTCGAACCCGGCGACATCATCGCGACGGGAACGCCGTCTGGGGTCGGCGCGGGTCGCACGCCGCAGGAATGGATGCAACCCGGCGACATCATCGAAGCACGCGTCGAGCGCATCGGCACACTGCGCAACCCCGTTGTCTCCGTTTAGCAGGAAAGCCTCATGATTTCGAATAAAACTTTTCGCATCGGCCAGATCGTTCCCAGTTCCAACGTGACAATGGAAAAGGAAATTCCGGCCATGCTCCGTCTGCGCGAAACAGTCGAGCCGGAACAGTTCACGTTTCACTCGAGCCGCATGCGAATGAAACAGGTCACGAAAGAAGAACTCGAAGCGATGGACCGCGACTCCGATCGCTGCGCGGCGGAACTGGCCGACGCGAGGGTCGACGTGCTCGGATATGCATGCCTGGTCGCGATCATGAGCATGGGCATTGGATACCATCGCATGTCGGAAAAGCGCCTGAGCACCGTGGTGAGAGAGAACGACTGCGCGGCGCCGGTCGTGACGAGTGCCGGCGCGCTCGTCGATGGTCTTCGCGCACTCGGCGCGAAGCGTATCGCGCTGATTGCGCCGTACATGAAGCCGCTAACACAGATGGTTGTCGATTATCTGGAGCACGAGAACATTCAGGTGGTCAGCCATCTCGCACTCGAAATTCCCGACAACCTCGAAGTCGGGGCTCGCGATCCGAACGCGTTGCGTGCTGTCTACAAGCAACTCGATCTGTCGCAAGCGGACGCGGTCGTGCTATCCGCCTGCGTGCAGATGCCCTCGTTCGAGGCGATCCAGGCCGTGCAGGACGAATGCGGAAAACCTGTCGTCTCCGCGGCGGTATGCACCACGTTTTCGATGCTGAAGAAGCTGGGATTGCGCACTTACGTGCCTAACGCGGGCGCATTGCTCTCGGGGCGCTATTAACAATTGGCGGGCGGTAAAGACGAGCCAGTGGCTCGTCTGCGGCTCGTATTTCCAGCGTGTGCCCGACACCGTACACCGACGCATTCGGCTTACGGGCAGCATCACGTCCCGCAACATCAACGAGGGCGGCGGCAATCGCTAGGCGCTATATGCGCGCTTCAGCCGTTTCGCTCCTTCCTCGATCTCGGCGATTCCGGGCGCCGCGAAACTGAGGCGCAGCGACGCCGCATCGACCTTGTCCGCGAAAAACGCCTTGCCCGGAACGAACAAGACCTTGTTCTCGATGGCGCGCTTGAGAAGCTCGGAGGCGTCGATGCCATCGATACGCGCCCACACGAACATGCCGCCTTCGGGCTGATGAAACTGAATCGCGACGCCGAGTTGCGCGCGCAACTCGTCGCATAGGGCCTCGCATTTGCGTCCGTACATTTCGGTGATGCGCGGCAAGTGTCGTTCGAGCGCGCCGTCGCCCAGATATTCGGTGGCAATGGCTTGCGTCCACGGCGCACTGCAAAGATCGACGGTCTGCTTCGCGATCACGCAACGGCGCGCGATTTCGGCGGGCGCAATCGTCCAGCCCACGCGCAAGCCCGGCGCGACGATCTTCGAGAGGCTCGCAAAATGCACGACCCACTCGCGCGAACCTTCCACTTCGGCCGAGAGCGAAACGATTGACGGCACCTTGTTGCCCGAGAAACGCAGGTCGCTATAAGGGTCGTCTTCGACAATGAGAAACTCATATTGCACCGCCAGCTCCAGCAAGGCGATGCGGCGCGCTCGCGTAAGCGTCGCGCCAGTCGGGTTTGCAAACGTGGGGACGGTGTAGAGCAGCTTGGGCCGCGCGATCGTGCCCGACGCCAGCAGCTTGCCGAGGAAATCGACATCGAGGCCGTGTGCATCGACGGGCACCGTGACCGTTTGCGCCTGCTGAAGTCTGAGCGCCTGAAGCGTGGCGGGATACGCGGGCTGCTCGGTCAGCACGACATCGCCGGGACTCACCAGCACGCGCAGCAACAGATCGAGCCCTTGCTGCGAACCGGTGGTCACCAGCATTTCATCCAACGCGCAAGACACGCCACGCAGCGCCATCAGATTCACGAGTTCACGCTTGAGTTCGGGCAAGCCGTCAGTCGGTCCGTATTGCAGACAGCGAGCCGGCTCCCGATAGGCGCGCGCGGCGGCGCGCTGCAAACCGTCGATGTCGAAAAGATCGCTCGCGGGATATCCGCCAGCAAACGAAATCATTCCGGGCTCGCCCAGGTACTTGAAGAGTTCGCGAATCGGAGAACCGGAAGGAGTCTGGAAAGGAGCGGTGAAGTCGTACATGTCGGAGTCGGCTGGCAGCGAGCGGTCGATGGTTGATTGTGATCAGCCATTGCATTCACAGCAAGCGATATCTATGCACTACGTCGTACGGTTTTGTCATCAAGCGCGTGCAGGGCAATCCGCGCGAGCCCATGAAAAAAGGCCCGGCGAATCACGCCGGGCCTTTTCCAGCTCGAATGTATTCGAGTGACTATGTGCGCTACACCACATTCTTTTCGACAATAGGACGGTTTTCGAGCAAACGGTCCCAGCTCAACGAAGACAGATCGAGCGACGTGTATCGTCCGTTGCGGATCAGTTCGCTCACGCCGCGTCCCGTCGCCGGCCCTTGTTGAAGACCGTGGCCGCTATAGCCGTTGGCAAACACGCAATTTTCGATCCGCGGGTGATAGCCGATGATCGCGTTCTGGTCGAATACGTTGTACTCGTAATAGCCCGACCAGCAATTCTCCACGCGCAGCGCCTCGAACCCGGGCACGCGGTGTGCGAGCGTCGGCCAGATGACTTCGTCGAAAAGATCGTGGTCCACCTGGTCGAGCGGCAAGTCGTCCGGGTCGTTGTCCGCGCCCGGCGAAGTGCCGCAAATATAGGTCTTTCCTTCAGGGCGAAAGTACACGCCGGTCGGATCGATCAGCAACGGACAGCCCGCAAGACGAGCCGGAGAAGACACGTTGAAAATGCTCCGGCGGCGCGCGAACACCGGAATATCGATGTCCATCATTTGCGCGAATTTTCGCGCCCATGCGCCTGCCGCGTTCACGACCGTATCGCACGCGTAGCGCTCGCCGTCGCTGGCAATCACGTGCGTGATCTTGCGGCCCTCGCGCACGACGCCGGTTACGTCGGCGGCAAGATAACGCGCGCCGAGCGACTGTGCCTTTTTTCGCAGCGCCTGCACGAGCCCGTAGCCGTCGAACCATCCCTCGCCGCTTTCACCGAATGCGCCCGACACCAGATCTTCCACATTCAGCCACGGAAATCGGGCCTTCAACGCTGGCGGGTTCATCAGGTTGATGTCCGCACCGAGGCTCTTTTGCAATGCGTGATTCTCGCGCAGCGTGGCGTCGCCGGCCGGCGTGGCGAGAAAGAGATAACCACCTTCGTGCAGATCGATCGACGGCTGGCTGCCGTCCACTTCCAGCAGTGCGCCGAGATTGCGCAGAAACTCGATACCGTACAGCGACATCTGAATCGAAAGCGGCGTGGAAAACTGCTGGCGGATGGAAGCAGCCGATAACGCCGATGACGACTTCGCGTAAGTCGGATCGCGTTCGATCACGGTCACGGAAACCGTCGGGTCTGACGCGCGCAAGAAGTAGGCGATAGAACTACCGATTACGCCGCCGCCGACAATCACGACTTGTGAACTCACGACTTGCTCCCGATGGCAGGTTGGCTCAGAAAAACGGCCGCCTCGCGACGGCCGTCGAAACACCGTGCAACGCTTAGCCGATGTTGAAATCGATGCCCTGCGCCAACGGCAACGCCGACGAATAATTGACCGTGTTCGTGGCGCGGCGCATGTAGGCTTTCCACGAATCGGAGCCGGACTCGCGACCGCCGCCCGTTTCTTTTTCGCCGCCGAACGCGCCGCCGATTTCCGCGCCGCTCGGTCCGATGTTCACGTTCGCAATGCCGCAGTCGCTGCCCGACGCCGACAGGAATCGCTCGCTTTCGCGCAGGTCGGTTGTGAAGACGCACGACGAAAGACCATGAACGGCCGCGTTATTTCCGTCGATGGCTTCATTGAAGTCGCTGTACTTCAGTACATAAAGAATCGGCGCGAAGGTTTCCTTCAGCACAACCGGCGTTTGCGACGGCATTTCGACGATGGCCGGGCGCACATAAAACGCCTTCGAATTGGCCGCCACCGTATGACGCTCGCCGCCGAACACCTTGCCGCCCTCGCTCTTCGCCTGTTCGAGCGCCGCCTGCATGCGGTTGAACGACTGCTCGTCGATCAGCGGCCCCATCAACACGCCCTGCTCCAGCGGATTGCCGATCACGACCTTGCTGTACAGCGTCTTCAACCGTTCGACGGCTTTGTCGTACACGCTTTCGTGAACGAACAGGCGGCGCAGCGACGTGCAGCGCTGGCCCGCCGTGCCGACCGCCGAGAACACGATGCCGCGCAGCGCCAGTTCCATATCGGCCGTGCCCGACACGATGCCGGCGTTATTGCCGCCGAGTTCGAGAATCGCGCGCCCGAAGCGGCGCGCCACCTCGACGCCGACAGCGCGGCCCATTTCGGTGCTGCCCGTCGCGCTCACGATATTCGAGCGCGGATCGGCAACCAGCTTCGCGCCGACATCGCGGCCACCGTTCACGACGCTCGTGAGGCCAGCAGGTGCGTCGCCGAATTCCTTGAGCGCGTCCTGCAAGATCTTGTCGACGGCGAGCGCCGTCAGCGGCGTTTTCTCCGACGGCTTCCAGATCACCGCATTGCCGCAGACGAGCGCGAGCGCCGCATTCCACGACCACACCGCCGCGGGGAAGTTAAATGCGGAAATCACCGTGCACACGCCCATCGGATGCCACGTTTCAGCCATGCGGTGACCGGGGCGCTCCGATGCGATGCTCAGGCCGTAAAGCTGGCGCGACAGGCCCACCGCGAAGTCGCAGATGTCGATCATTTCCTGCACTTCGCCGAGGCCTTCCTGAAGGATCTTGCCGGTCTCCAGCGAGATGATGCTGCCGAGCGCGTGCTTGCGCTCACGCAGCTTGTTGCCGAGCAAACGCACCAGTTCTCCGCGACGCGGCGCGGGCACGTTGCGCCAGCTTGCGTAAGCCGTTTGCGCTTGCGCCAGTGCGGCATCGACGTCGGCAACCGTTTTGCTCGCCACGCGGCCGATCAACTCGCCGTCGATCGGCGAATGAACCGCGATGTCGCCCGCTTCCGCGAGATGGGAAATACCGAGTTCCGAAAGAATGCTTGATGCTTTCACGATTGAGGCCTCTTTAAATTTCCGATACGAAATTTTGCTACGTTCGGAAACTATACACGCACGAATTTCTGGCGACAACATGAACCGTGCAGTCCTTATTCCCATTGGCTTGCATGGCGAATTTCTGATCGGAAATGGCGGCTCGCGGTTTCCTCAGACCTGCGCCGCGCGCGCAAGCGCCTGACTCGCCAGTTGCGCGATATGCAGCGCGCGCCGGCTCGCGCCGTGTTCGATCTGCTCGCGGCAGCTAAAGCCGTTGGTCACGACAATCGTGTCGGCGGCCGCGCCGCGCACGAGCGGCAACAGCTTGTCTTCGGCGATTTTCATCGAGAGGTCGTAGTGGTTCGCGTTGAAACCGAACGAGCCCGCCATTCCGCAGCATCCCGTGTCGAGCAGCGACCAGCGCACGCCGAGCTTGTCGAGCAGCGCGGTGTCGCCCTTCATGCCGAAGATCGACTTCTGATGACAATGGCCGTGCACGATCACATTCACGTCGGCTTCGAACTTCGGCCATTCGAAATCCGCGCGCGCAACAAAGTCGGAAAAGAGAAAGGTCTGGTCCGAGAGCTTTTTCGCCATCGCGTCGTCGGGCAACTGCTTGAGCAACTCGTCCTTGAAGACCGACAGGCAGCCCGGTTCCAGACCGACGACCGGCACGCCCGCGCGAATGTGACCGGCGAGTTCGTCGACGGCGCTGCGAAGCAACGCGCGCGCTTCGTCGAGCAAGCCATAGTCATATAACGGCCGGCCGCAGCATAGACGCTTGCGCGGCAGCACGACTTCATAGCCGATGCGCGTGAGCACGTCGAATGCAGCCGTTGCGATCTCGGGCGAGAAATGTTCGTTGAACGTATCGACCCACAGGATGACTTGTTGCGCGGGCTTCCTTGCCGTCTTGCCGCTCGATGTTGCGCGGCGCCTCGCCAAAGCGCTGAACGTATGCGGCGCGAACACTGGAAGAGACCGCTCGGGCGCCACGCCCGCAAGCCACTTGCTGACAGGCGCAAATGGCCGCGCCGACGTCACGAAACGGGTCAGGCGGCCCAAGCGGCTCGCAAGCGGCGCCCATTGACCGATTCTTCCCATGAACATCGCCTGTCGTGGCCGGCGATGCCACTCGTAGTAGTGCGAAAGAAATTCTGCCTTGTACGACGCCATATCCGTATGCGTCGGGCAATCGGATTGGCAGCCCTTGCAGGCGAGGCACGCGTCGAGCGCTTCCTTCACTTCGGCGCTGTTCCAGCCGTCCGTGATCACATCGCCCTGAAGCATTTCCCAGAACAGATGCGCACGGCCACGCGTCGAGAACTTCTCCTCGCGTGTTGCGCGAAAACTCGGGCACATGGTGCCGCCTTCGAGCGAGCGGCACTTGCCCATGCCGATGCAGCGTTCCGCCGCGCGTTGCATGCCGTCGCCTTCCGGGCTCGCGAAGGTCAACCGGGTGGTGAGCTTGACTGGCTTGTACGCGGGGCCCATGCGCAGATTGTCGTCGGCGCGATAGGCATGCACCACCTTGCCGGGATTCAGCCGGTTGGCCGGGTCCCAGATCGCCTTGAATTCTTCCATGGCCTGCATGATTTCCGGCCCATACATGATGGGTAGAAATTCGGCCTTGGCCTGGCCGTCGCCATGTTCGCCGGAAAGCGAGCCGCCGAAATCGACAACCAGTTGCGCCGCCTCGCGCAAGAAGCCGCGCCACTGGAGCACGCCTTCGGCGGTGCGAATGTCGAAGCTAATACGGGCATGCACGCAGCCGTCGCCAAAGTGACCATACAGGCAGGTGTCGTAACCGTGGCGCTCGACGAGCGCCTGAAACTGGCGCAGATAGTCGCCGAGCCGCAGCGGATCGACGGCGGCATCTTCCCAGCCGACGATCGGGTCCGGCTTCGACGGATCAACCGACATAGCCACCGCCGACGCGCCCGTTTCGCGGATCGACCAGATTTTCTGCTGCTTGTGCGTCTCTTCGACGACCAACCCGGTGACGCCAGCGCCGCCCGCGCCCGCCTTGAAATAGGCATCGGCCTGATTCGCTTGCCGCACGGCGTCGGCCACTGTGTCAGCGCCGAATTCCAGCACGACCCATGCGTCGCCGCCAGGCAACAACGCGATCTCGTCGCGCTTCAATCCGCGCGCTTGCAGACCGCGAATGATCGCGCGGTCGAGTCCTTCGATGGCGATCGGCGCAAAGCGGTTGAAATGCGGAACCGCGTCGGCCGCCGTATAAATGTCCTTGAATCCGAGCACCAGCAGCACGCGGCACGAAGGACTGTGCACGAGACGCACCTTCGCTTGTAGCGTGACCGCGCAGGTGCCCTCGGTGCCCACGAGCGCACGCGCGACGTTGAAACCGTTTTCCGGCAGAAGCTGATCGAGGTTGTAGCCGGAGACACGGCGCCTGATTTGCGGAAACTCGTCGCGGATTCGCTGGGCGTAGCGATCGCGCAGGTCGCGCAGCTTCGCGTAGATTTCGCCTTGCCTTCCGCCTCGCTCGATAATCCGTTCAAGCTCGGCTTCGGTGGTCGGGCCGGCCCAGAAGCGCGCGCCGTCATAGGTGACGATGTCGAGCGCCTCGATGTTCTCGACCGTCTTGCCGCCCATCACCGAATGCGCGCCGCACGAGTTGTTCGCAATCATTCCGCCGAGGGTGCAACGGCTATGCGTCGCGGGGTCCGGCGCGAACGTCAAGCCGTGCTGTTCGGCCGCGTCGCGCAACGTGTCGCAGATCACGCCCGGCTCGACAATTGCCGTTCTGCCGTGCGGGTCCACGCTGACCACGCGGTTCACATACTTGCTTGCGTCGGCCACCACGGCGACATTCACACCTTGACCGTTCTGCGAAGTGCCGCCGCCTCGCGTGAGAAACGGCACGTCGGCGCTGCGGCACAGATCGAGCGCCGCAACGAGGTCGTCCACGTCCGCCGGAATAATCACGCCGAGCGGTATCTGCCGATAGTTCGATGCATCCGATGCATACAGTGCCTTCGATCCCGCATCGAAGCGGACCTCGCCGCGTATCACATTGCGCAGACCGGCTTCCACTTCTTGCAGCAACGTCGTGCTTGCCTCGAACGGCGTCGCCCGTTTCACCGCTGTGTCCACGTCACTGCACCGCCGCGTTGGCGGTCATTTTGAAAATGCCTTGCGCGTTGCCCGCGTCGAAGCGCAAGTCCGTGACCCAGCTGCGCGACGCCTGATCGAACGTGCGCTTGCGCGTGATGAACTCATAGAACGAACCAGGCACATCGCGCGTGACGAGCGTGCCACCCGCCGCTCTGAATTGACGCGTCACCGTATCCGCGCGATAGGCCGTCTGAAATATGCGGCCCGAGCGCGATCGCTCGACTTCGGGCTTCATTGGCCGGCCTTTGCTCTTTTCTTCGTCGGACAATGTGAACACGTCGTCGACGCGGTCGGTTGCGTGATTGAACGCGCTGCCTTCTGTCGCGATCCAGGCCATTTCGGCAGACTCGCGCAACAGGACTTCGTAGTCGGCCTCGCTCGGCACATCGTGCTGACGCGCGAACGCACCGACGATAACCGGCAACAACGCATGCGCCGCGTCGATGGGAAGCGAGCCTTCGCGCTCCAGCTCCCAGAGCTGCGAAACGGCAAGCGGCGTCAACGGTTCTTTCGACGAACCGACCACGTTGGTCACCGCCTGCTGGAATTCCGCGGAGAAGCGCTCCGGATGCAGCTCGCTCACGAAGAACTGCGCGATCTCGTCGGGCGCGTCTTCGTGTGCATACGCGCGGCCCGTCATGCCCAGTTTGTCGAGCGGATAGCGGCCGTTCACTCTGAAGCCGAGCGGTCGAAGAATGCGCGCAAACGCGGCTTCGCCAGGCGGCAGCGCGCCATTGCTTGCCCAACGAACCGTGCGCAACGCGCCGTGATCGAAATAAACCGAACCACCGTTTGCTACGGCTTCGCGCGTGTACGCGCGGCCGTTCGGCGAACGCGCCAGCAGGTCTTCGAACAACGCCATGTTCATCGCCTGGGCGAGTTCGGCGCGCGTCACGATGCCGTCTTCCCAATCGCTGAGCGAGGGCGGAAAATTCAGCGTCGTAAAAAGCGACTCGGTTTTAAGGGGACCAAGCAGCTTGAGCAACAGGCGTTCAACGTTTGAATGGCGCATCGAATTTCTCTGAGAACTCATGTTGACTGGCATTATTCGAACTGTTGCGCATTGCGTAAAGCGAGATTAAATTGCTACTTGATGATTTTCCGGAACTAACATGCGCAAGTTCAAAATTCCCAACATGAGCGCGTTGCTGGCCTTCGAAGCCGCGGCGCGGCACGAAAGCTTCACGCATGCCGCGAAGGAACTGTTTCTCACGGAAAGCGCCGTGTCGCGGCAGATCGCGACACTCGAATCGAATCTCGGCGTGCGCCTTTTTGTTCGCTCGAAGCAACGCGTGATGCTCACGCGCGCCGGGCGCCTCTATGGCACGCAGGTGCGGCGCGCGCTGGAAAATCTCGACCGCGACACGCTCTCGATCGTCGCGCATGGCAGCGGCGGCGGCTACCTGGAACTCGCGGTGTTACCCACCTTCGCGTCGCAATGGCTGATTCCGCGAATGAAGGATTTCAACGCGCGCAATCCCGACGTGCGCATCAACATGGGCGTTCGCACGGATCTGTTTTCGTTCGAGGAGTCGCATTTCGAAGCCGCCATTCACTACGGCAAGCCGACATGGCCGGGCACGTCGTCCGACTATCTGTTCGGCGAAGAAGTGGTGCCCGTCTGCTCGCCGACGCTGCTGAAAAAGCCCATCAAAAAGCCGCACGAACTGCTCGGCTACCCGCTGCTTCATTCCACCACGCGTCCGGACGCCTGGTCCCGCTGGTTCGCCAATCTCGGGGTGGAAGACAACGCCACGATGCAAGGCGTTCGCTACGAACTGCACACCATGCTGATCAGCGCGGCCGCCACGGGACTCGGCGTGGCGCTCGTGCCGAAATTTTTTGTCGACAAACGGCTCACGCAGCTCGGCCTCGTCATTCCCTACGCGGCTACCACGGTGGAAGACTCCGCCTACTACCTCGTTTATCCCACCGAGCTGAGCCACGGCAAACCGCTCGAATGCTTCAGGACATGGCTGCTTGAAAAAGCCAGCGCCTACAACACGCCCGCCACGTCCTCCAGGCGCTGAGATCCGGCAGCGATTGCGCCACCTGCCGCGTCGATTGCGACCGCTCGCGCAGGAAACCAGCGGCAAGGGCGACGACATTCACACGGCGATTTACGACGCATATCGCTTATGCGTCGCAATGTCGGTAAAAACGATAAAAACGTTTGCGCGCGACGCAATACGGCAGGCGCCACGCGCCGAAAGGCGATTTATAAATTGCGAGCGCCGACATTTAACATTTTCTGTCGCGCAATGAAAGACGCTGCGCACCGGCTTGCATTCGATGCTGCATGAGTTTTCCGTAATGAAGCGACCGCGGGTTTTGAAGCGTCGTGATTAATTCACCTATTGGTAATTTGGCGTATTTCGACTAAGGTTCGGTTGCTCACGGTTAGATAACTAAAACGAACATTGCGAGGTATGTCATGGTCACGTTAATCGACCTCGAAATCGCGCATCTCGTGCGGGTAATGGGCGCTTCAATGGCCGGGGATCTTGCAGGACCGATCCTGCCGGGCGCCTACTGGCGCTTGCGGCTCTATCAACTGCTCGATTCGCAGCACCTGACCAATGAGCAATTGCGCTCGCTGGATCTGCTGCTCCTGCAACTGGACGAACTCGAAGCTCAAGCCACGAATAACGCGGCTCATCGGACCGCCATCAGCGCGAGCTAATGCGCGCGTCGCGCATATTCAAACGCGCGCTTGACGGAAACGAAAACGTTTTCAATCGCGAAATCAATCGCTGCGCGTATTGGATCTGGCGAGTCCGCTAACATACCTGTCTGACGGATCGATTCCGCTCGTCCGTTTCAGTGCTTTCGCACCCTTTAACCTGCTGGCCTCACAGGAGATAGGTAATGAATAGATCCCGCATATTTCTCGCGTCGCTGATGACCGCGGGTATGCTGGCATCCTCGCTCGCTCTCGCCCAACCGCAGCATGACAATCCCGGCCACGAGGGACATCACGATCAAGGTCAGGACTACGATCACGGGCCGGACCTCGGTCACGGATCGAATGGCCACGGCCCTAAACACATGCCGCCCGGACACGACTCGTATGGTCCCGGCAACTCGGCCAATGCGCCGGGACACTGGCGCAAGGGCGATCGTCTGCCGCCCGAGTATCGCGACCGCCAGTATGTGATCGACGACTGGCGCGACTATCATCTCGCGCCTCCGCCGCACGGCTATTCGTGGATCGGCATCGGCGGCGACTATCTGATGGTGCAGATCTCGTCGGGGCTGATTCTGCGAGTCGGCCCGTAACCGCCCGTAATATTTTTGACGTGTTCGGCGCTTGCATTTCGGCGCAGTCATGACACACGGCGAGCGCGGCGATGAGCATCGTCCGCTCGTCTGAACATGCGCCGCACTCACTCGGCCCACTAGCGGCCAGTCAATCCATCTCTCTTGCGCGCGGCGATTAAAGAATCGCGGCCGCCGCGCCGTTATGTCAGTCACATAACGCGCTCCGCACACACATCCAACACGCTACTCCGTCCGCCGAACCGGCGTGATCGCTGCACCATTTCACCGGCTGCGGCAAGACACTTCGATGAAACCCCCACACGCGCTTCCCCCAAGATTAATTTCGAAAGACAACATCGGCAGCGAGCCGTCATACTCTGTCTCGTCTTGCACTGGACATTTCCGACCACAGGGTCGGAGGTTTCTCCGGACATCAGATCGATGCATGACCGCTTTCTTTTCGATGGCAATTTCCGCGCCGCGCCACGCGCGAATCATGTGGAGCGTACTTTGTAAATGAGCTATCCCCCCGTCGTTCCGTTCGCCCACGACAAGGCCGAGTCGGGCTCCTTCGTGGGGGGCGCGCCAGCGTTTCGCCAACTGGTCAGGATGATCGACCGGGTCGCTCCGACCGATCATCCGCTGCTCGTTCTCGGGCCGACCGGTTCGGGCAAGGAACTGGTCGCGCGCCGCGTGCACGCGCATAGTCAGCGTCGGGATCAACCGTTCGTCGACGTCAACTGCGGCGCGATTCCCGAGCATCTCGTCGAAGCCGAACTGTTCGGGCATGTCAAAGGCGCTTTTACCGGCGCGGGCGAAAACCGTCAGGGACTTTTTCAGCAGGTCGGCAAAGGCACGCTGCTGCTCGATGAAATCGGCGAATTGCCGCTCGCGCTCCAGCCGAAACTGCTGCGCGTGCTTGAGACGCGCACCTTCCGTCCGCTCGGTTCGTCGACGAGCCTGCACTTCGGTGGCCGGGTCGTTGCCGCGACCCATCGCGACCTGCGCGAACTCGCGCGCAAAGGGCTCTTCCGCGAAGACCTCTTTTACCGGCTCGCGGTTTTCGTGCTCGCGGTGCCCGGACTGGAGCAGCGCGTCGAGGACATCCCCGCGCTGGTGAACCACTTCGCGTCTCAGCACACACGCCGTCTCGAGTTTTCGCCGCCCGCCTTGCGGCGGCTCGCGCAGCACACGTGGCCCGGGCATATCCGGCAATTGCGCAATCTGATCAGCCAGTTGAGCGTGCTCGCCGAAAGCACGCTCATCGACGTCGACACGCTGGAGCCGTTCCTCGCCAACGAAGCGATCGGGCCAGTCTCGCGCGCAAGTCTCGCCGACATGCTGCTGCAACTCGAAGGCCGCGACAAACTCACCGCCGCCGAGGACCTGTTGATCGACCGCGCGCTCGAACGCACGAGCGGCAACAAAAGCGCGGCCGCCGCGCTGCTCGGCGTGGGCCGCAAGACGATCGAGCGGCGTCTGAAGTCGCGCGAGGAGCATCACCGCGAAGCACGCAAGTGCCTCGAACAGGGGAGCGCGCTGATCGGCGAATCCCGCTTCGCGGAAGCGATCGCGCCGCTGCGCCGCTGCGTCGACGTGCTGCAAACGCCGAACGAACAGGAAGCCGTGCGCCGTCTTCAGTTCGACGCCTACCGGCTGCTCGGCATGAGCTTGCGCAGCGTGCACGGCTGGCTCTACGCCGAGGCCACCGCGTGCTACGCCGCGGCGCTGGCGATTGGCGAAGGCGTCTGCACGCCGGCTGAAATCGCGGCGATCCAGTTCGGCATCTGGACCACGCAGTTGACGACACTGCAATTGAAGCAGGCGCGCGCGACCGCGCAGAACATGCTGGAGCGCGCGCAGAACGGCGGCGACCGCGTCTCGCTCGACGAAGCCCACGTCGCGATGACCAACACGCTGTTCTGGCTCGGCGACAGTGAAGAAGCCCTGGCGTGCCTCGCGCGCGGCAACCTGCTCGGCATTGGGCACAACGACATCCGCACGGGCTCGCAAGGCATCGACCTGGCCAGTCTCGCGCTTACTTTCGAAGGACTCGCCGCCTATCAGATCGGCGCTTTCGGACAGGCGCGGCGCGCCATGGAGATGCTGATCCTGCGCGCCTCGGAGCCCGGCGTGCATGCGCTCGCTCATGTCGTGAACCTGCAAGGCGCCGCGTGGCTCGCGTGCCTGTTCGACGACCTGGACCGGCTCGGCCAGCTCGCGGGCGAACTCGAAACGGTGTCGATCGCGAATGGCTTCGCGTTCTATCGCGGCGTCGGGCAAGTGCTGCGCGCCTGTCATCTGAGCGCGCTCGGCCATTCCGACGAAGCGGAAACTGTCATGCTCGACGGCTACGATAATCACGTCGTCTGCAATGGCGGTGCGCTGTTCTATTCGTTCAAGACGTGGCACCACGGGGAATTGCTGCTGCGCGCCGGCCGCGCGAAAGCCTGCGAGTCGATTCTCGCGACCGCGATCGACGAAACGCTCGCGCGTCAGGAGCGCGTCTATCTCGGCAAGCTGCTGGTCACGCGGGCACGCGCGCAATGGGCGCTCGGCGATGTGAACGCCGCGGAACTCGGCCTGCGCACCGCGCTCTCCACCGCGCTCGCATTCGGCTCGGTGCCCGCGCGCGTGGACGCCGCGCATTACCTCGCCGACCTGCTGCGCTCCACGGGCCGCGTCGCCGAAGCCATCGAAACGCTTGAGCGCGGCTTGCGCTCGTTGACACCGAATGCCACCCCGCGCGTCACGGGCGCTGCGAATCTGCTCTCCCAACTCCAGCAAGACGCTTCTTCACACAACTACACGAAAGGAATCGCAAATGGCATATGAGCTACGGCGAGAAGACCTGGAACCGCTGCTGCTGGGCGCCGCGTTCTTCGGCAGCGGCGGAGGCGGCACGATCGAGTCGGCACGGCATCTGGCCGCGCATTTCGTCGCCGGCGATTACTATCCGGCCGACACGGTCAAGGTCGTCTCCGTCGATGAGGCCACCGAGGGCGCGGCCGTCATGGTCGCCTATCTCGGCGCGCCCGAAGCGATCAACTCGGCGACCTATCCGCTCGGGCCCGTCACCGCGGTGCAGAACGTGCAAGCGCGGCTCGCGTCGCAATCCACGAAGCTCGCCTATGTGATGCCGCCGGAAAGCGGCGCGCTCGGCTTCACGGTCGCGGCGCTCGTGGCGGCGAAACTCGGCCTCGCGGTCATCGACGCCGACGGCGCCGGCCGCGCCGTGCCCTCGCTGCCCATGCTCACTTTCGCCGCTGCCGAGATCGACCCGCGGCCCGCGTTTCTCGTGAGCCAGGGCGGCCTGTGCGTCGAACTGGACGTGACGCCGCGCGACGGCAACAACGGCGCGCCGACGCATCAACGCGACGTCTCGGCAATCGTCGAACAGATGATGCGCCCGGTTGTCGCCGATCCCGAGTTCGGTCAGTTCGGCGGTCTCGCGATGTGGGTCATGACGCCGGCCGACATCGGCGCCGCCACGCCGATTCGCGGCACGCTGAAGCGCGCGCTGGACCTCGGCCGCGCGCTGCAAGCCGGACAGATCCGCAGCGCCCAGCAGATCACAGGCTATCTGATCGAACGTTGCGGACTCCACGCGCGAGCGATTTCGGAGCCGGGCGAACTGATTTCCGCCGAAGTGGATACGAGCGGCGGCTTCGACGTGGGCAAGATCCGCATTCAGGCCGGCCAGCACACTTATACGGTGATGTACCAGAACGAGTCGCTGCTCGTGTGGGACAGCCTGTGTCCGCAGCCGGTCGTGCTCGCGCCAGACAGCGTCGCATATTTTGTTGGCGGCGAAGGCCAGTCGATCTATAGCAACGGCGACCTCGTGAACGCTGACGGTTCGCTGAATCCCGCCATCGGCAAGCGTCCAGTGACGCTGATCGCCTGGCGTGCCGAACCCGAACTGCGCAAAGCCGGCCTGATTCTCGACAGCTTCATGCAGTTGCTGAACTCGCTCGGCTACCTCGGCCCGTATGTGCCGCTCGAAACGCTCGCGTCCGCGCGCAAGGGAGACGCATCTTGAACTCACCGATTCGCATCTGCGTGCTCGTGCCCGTCGCCACGTCGCAGTACAACGACCGCATCATGAAGGCCATCGCGCCGGTCGTGCCGCCGGACGTGCACGTCGAGATTCGCAACATCGCGCAAGGGCATCCGGACATTGAGAACCGCACGAACTGGCTGCAGAACGGCATGCCGGTGGTGGAGCTTGCACAGGCCATCGCGAACGACGGTTTCGACGGCATCTGGCTGACCGACTTCGATATGTGCGGCGTGGAAGCCGCGCGCGAAGTGATCGATATTCCGATCATCGGCGGATTTCCGGCTGCGGCGTTCACGGCCCTCGCACTGAGCCAGCGGTTCTCGATCATCACGATCCTGCAAAGCACGCTCGCGATGCAGCGCGCTCATCCGCAGACGTATGGCATCGAGGACACGTTCGCGTCGATCCGCGCGATCAATTGCCCGGTCGCGCAACTGGAGGACATCGACGTGGTCGTGGTGCGCACCTTCGAAGCGGCGCTGCAGGCCATCAAGGAAGACGGCGCGCAATCCATTCTGCTCGGCTGCACGGGTTTCGTGGATGTCGCGAGCCGTGTTTCCACGCTGCTCAGCGAGGCCACGGGCGGCTTTGTGCCGGTGATCGATCCGAATCAGGCCGGCTTCAGCTTCCTAGTTTCGCTGGTGCGTATGCAGGTGCGCCCGAGCCGGCTGACGTATAGCAAGGTCAGCTTGCAGCCGTAGGTTTTAAGCCCGTCCGTTTTCGTCCATCACCGTCCGATGCGGCGCGCGTGAGCCGCGCCGCATCGGACGTTCCCGCCTCGCCCGGCCTTCACGTCGACATTTATTCTCGCCCTGTCATCCTTTTTGCTTGTGATTTCATCCAAATCCGCTGCGGATGCGCACGAATTCGCCCGTCGACGCGCGCCGCATGGCGACGCGGACGAAAACGTCCACCTCCTCCACGCCGTATGGACGGAATCGACCGCATCCCACCACCCAAATAGTGCGAGATCCCCGCGCAGCCGGACTGTCACTACATGGCACAGCCATTGCTTATATAGCGTTGGCCCGATGCGGCAAAGAATGCGTCCGCAAGCAGGAACCTGAGAGAACCTATAAAGATCGCGCGCCGCAAGGTGTTCGAAGCGCCGGCGTCCAGTGAAAGCTGGCCGCCGTTGCTGGATGACTGGGACCGTTGATGGTCCGATCGCCGTCGATCGTCGAGATCCGTCGATTAGTCATACGAACGATTGTGCGAGCGCCGGTCGACGCCAACGGTCATGCGCCGTTGGCCGCGAATCACGAGAGGGCTGTGCTGTTGTTGTAGTCGTAACTGTGCCGAAACATTGCTAGCGAATACTTCCGATAGAGAAGCTCATGGCGACGCGTAGCGCAGAATGGCGGAAATCTTCTGGCTATGTACCGGACGATCCGCTGCGGGGTTGGCTAGGCTCGTCGTTGCCTCCCTTCGGGGACAGGCAACGGCGGCTCGCCGTCTGAATGGAAGCGCGGAAAATAAGCTGCCCGAGCAGCATCCCGCGGCGTCAATTGCGCGGCGTCAGGTTGTTAGCAACGCCGCGAGCAGGACCAGACTGGCCATCTACGGGGTTGACACATGCACCACCATATTTTCGAAAGCGAACTCGTTCATCTTGAACGCGTCATCGCATGGGCGTCGGAAAAACCGTTTCCGCCGACTTACTGGCGCGACCGCGTCGAGCACCTGAAAAAGGCGCCGCAAGCGCCGATGTTCAGCAATCGCCTCAGCCGGTTATGCCGGCTCATCGCCGAACTGAAGGAATAACGCCGGCCTTCGATTCAGTCGTCAATGCTTGGTTGCGCGCGTGTCCGGTGCCTTGCCGGACAGAAGCAGCACGACCGTCGTGAGGCAAAACACGGCGCCTCCATAGAACGTGGCAGCGGCGCCTATCCGGTCCCAGAGTTCGCCGGCAATCACGCTCGAAAGCAGCGTGACGGCGCCGCTCAGCAGATTGAAAAAGCCGAACGCCGTGCCGCGCAGATCCGCCGGCGCGGTATGAGACACCATGGTCGCCAGCAGGCCCTGCGTCATGCCCATGTGCAATCCCCACAACGCGACGCCCGCCAGCACGATGCTCCAGTGGCTGCCTTGCGCGAGAACGACGTCCGCGCCGATCAGCACGACGAGGCCCGCAATCAGCAGTTTCGTGTGATTCATGGTGTCGGCGAGTTTGCCGAACGGATACGCCGACAGCGAATACACGACGTTCATCGCCACCATGACGAGCGGCACCAGCGCGACGGGAACGCCGCTGCCCATGGCGCGGAGCACGAGAAACGCTTCGCTGAAGCGGGCCAGCGCGAACACGGCGCCGATCGCGGCCACCCACCAGTAATGAGCGCCGAGCTTCTTCAGATTGTCGAGCGTCACGGGATTCACCCGCTTCGCGCCGGGCTCGCGCGGTGGCTCGTGAATGCCGAGCGTCAACAGCGAGACCGCCAGCAAACCGGGTATCACGGCAAGCCAGAACGCGAGCCGGAAGTTATCCGCCGAGAACGCCATGATGATCACCGCCAATAACGGCCCCAGCATCGCGCCGACGGTATCGAGCGACTGGCGCAACCCGAACGCGGCGCCGCGTAGATGGGCAGGCGTCACGTCGGCCACGAGCGCGTCGCGCGGCGCGCCGCGAATGCCCTTGCCCACTCTGTCGATGATGCGCGCGCTAACCACCACACCGACGCTCGGCGCAAGGGCGAAGAGCGGCTTGCTGAGCGCGCCCAATCCATAGCCCGCCACCGCGAGCCATTTCCGGTTTCCCAGGTAGTCGCTGAGCGCGCCGGAGAAAACCTTGACCATGGGCGCGGTCGCTTCCGCAATGCCTTCGATCACACCGATGGTCGCCGCGCTCGCGCCGAGACCGACCATCAGAAACATGGGCAGCAGGCTATGGATGATCTCCGACGAGATGTCCATGAAAAGGCTGACGCAACCCAGCACCCAGACGCTTCGCGGAATGCTCGCGAGAACGCCGATTCGAGTTCTCGCCCGCATGACGCTTACTCCTCACACTTCACGTCGCGCTTTTGCACCGCGATCATCACCGGATAAGTGCCGTGATCGAGTTCCACACGCGCAACCACGGTCATCAACACGCTGTCGATCTCGTCGTACACGCTGACCTTTTCACGCCGCAGACTCGTGATGCCGGTGCATGCCGTCGCGCGCCCTTCGTCGGAAACGCGGCATTGAATCGGGTTGTCAGCCAGGTAGCGATACTGGTCGCGCGGCGGCGTGGCGAGGTATTCGCGCACGCTCTGCTCCGATCCGCCGACGCCGGTCACCTGGCCAATCGCGCAGTCCAGCTTGGGGGTATCGGCGTTAGCGGACGTTTGGGCGTTCGCGGCCGTGCTCGCGGCCACGGCCGCCGCGAGAGTCAGTGCAAGGAGGTATCGCATGGCGCAATTCACGTTTGTCGAATCGAAGTGCTGAATTGTAAAGGCACCTCGCTTGAACCGGTCATGAATGCGCCACGCCTGCCGTCAATGCAGAATGTCCTGAATCCGGTAATACGCGCCGACGAGCGGCAGCATCCACTTGCGCGCCGCGTGCGCGGGCACCGGCGACCAGGGCAGCGCGCGCCACGGGTTGGCCTCGGCGGAAGAACCGGACATCAGGTCGGCCATCACGCGGCCCATATGCGTGGACATCTGCACGCCATGCCCGCTGTAGCCCATGGAATAGTAGAGCCCGTCATGCTGTCCGGCGCGCGGCAGCCGGTCCACGGTGATGTCGACAAGGCCGCCCCAGCAGTAGTCGATCCGCGTGGCGGCAAGCTCGGGGAAGTACTTCGCGAGGTTGGCCTGCAACACGTGCCCGCTCTTCGCGTCAGACTGCGGATCGGACATCGCGAAGCGGGCGCGGCCGCCCCACAGCAGCCGGTCATCGGGCGTCACGCGAAAATAATTGCCGATGTTCAGCGACGTCACATAGTTGCGCCGATGCGGAAAAAGCGCGTCCAGTTGCGCTTTGGCCAGCGGCTCCGTAACCACGATAAAGCTGCCGACAGGCGCCATGCGTTGCTGGAACCATTGCAGCGGCCCTTGCCGCGAAGGCCCCGTTGCCACCAGAACGTTTTGCGCGCGGATCACACCGCGCGCGCACGTGATTTCGTAGCCGCCATTCATGCGTTTGATCTGCGTGACGGCTGCGTTTTCGAAGACGCGCGCGCCATAACGCGACGCCGCCTGCGCAAGGCCCACGCCGAACTTGCCCATGTGCATCTGCGCGCAGTTGCGTTGCAGCAGTCCGCCATGAAAACCATCGGAGCCAACCTCGCTGCGCATGCGCGCCGGCTCGATTAGTTCGATATCCTGATCGACTTCGCGATACAGCACGTCATGAGTGCGCGCCAGTTTCTCGAAGTGCTTCGGCTTCGCCGCCAGCTTGAGCTTGCCGGTGCGCATGAAATCGCAGTCGAGCCGATGTCGCGTCACGATCGATTCGACCGTCTGCACCGCGCTTTCATACGCGCGATAAAACGCGCGAGCCTGTTCGAGTCCGACGCTCGCCGCGAGTGAAGCGAAATCCTGCGCGACGCCCGTGTTGCATTGCCCGCCATTGCGCCCCGACGCCTGGCCCGCGATCCGCCCGGCTTCGAGCACCGTAACCGAAACGCCGCGCGTGGCGAGTTCCAATGCGGCCGACAAACCCGTAAAGCCGCCTCCAATCACGACAACATCGCTGCGCCCCTCCACGGGACCTTCGACGCCGTCCTTGAACTGAGGCGCAGTGTCCAGCCAGTACGAATCAAGCTTCATTGCATTTTTGATTGAAAGCCATGACACAAGCCGGCCGCATCATCGCGGCCGGCAACCGGATTCATCGGCGTGCGAGCCGCTTTGTCAGGCAGACCACCACGCGTATTCGGCAAACGAGAAGCCCATCATCCCGCCGGTCGGAATCGAGCCGAGACCCTTCAGGCGCTTGTCGTTGGCGTCGAGCAGACTGATGAACGTCGGAATGCCGATACCGCCTTCGTCCGCGACCAGCGCCTGCATTTCGCCGTACATCTGCTTGCGCTTCGCGTCGTCAGTTTCCGCGCGCGCGGCCACCAGCAGTTGATCGAACTTCGGGTCCTTCCACGCCGACTCGTTCCATGGCGCATCGGATTTGAAGAACTGCGTGAACAGCACGTCCGCGCTCGGGCGCGGGTTGATGCTGCCGAAACCGAGCGGATGCTTCATCCAGTGATTCGACCAGTAGCCGTCGCCGGGCACGCGATTCACCTGCACGTTGACGCCGATTTTCGCGGCCGTCTGCTGGATCAGCTGCGCCATTTCGATGGAGCCGTTCGCGTCCGTGGTGGCGTAGATGGGCGGCAACGCCGTGCCGATCGCGCCCGCCTTCTGCATATAAAACTTGGCTTTGTCGAGGTCGAACTTGCGTTGCGGCAGCGACGCGTTGAAGTAACGGTGTCCGGGCGGAATCGGCTGGTCGTTGCCGACCACCGCATAACCGAGGAACACCGCCGAACGGATCTGATCGCGATCGAACAGGTACTTCATGCCCTTCACGAAATCCGGGTTGCCCGTGAGCGTGTTGTCACGGCGCATGATCAGGTCGGTGTAAAGACCCGACTTGGTTTCCTTGATCTCGTAGCCGGGCGTCGACGCAATCCGTTTCGTCGCGCGCGGATCGACCGAATTGATGAGGTGCACGTCGCCGGCAAGCAGCGCGCTCACGCGCGCGGCGTTGTCGCTGATGCTGATCAGCTCGACCTGATCCAGATACGGCTGGCCGGACTTCCAGTAGTTGTCGTTGCGCACGCCGACCGTGCCCGCGCCCGGCTTGAAGCTCTTCAGCTTGTACGGACCCGTGCCGATCGCCGAGTTGAAGTTGGTCGTGCCGTCCTTCACGATGACCAGTTGCGGCGTCGCGAGAATCACAGGCAGGTCGGCGTTCGGCACTGCGAGCGTCAACGTCACTTCGTTCGGCCCGCTCGCCGTCACGCTGGCGAACTGGTCGGCGAGCGTCTTCACGCGCGAGGCCGTTTTCGGGTCCTTGTGACGCGTCAGCGAATAGACCACATCGGCGGGTTTCAGCGGCTTGCCGTCGTGAAAGGTCACGCCCTGGCGCAACTTGATGATCCACGTCTTGGCGTCCGTGCTGGTTACCGATTCGGCGATGTTCATGCGCGGCGAGAGGCTTTCGTCGAGCTGCGTGAGGCCGCTATAGAACATGAAGAAGCGAATGTAGTCGCTGCCGGTCGATCCCGCGGCGGGATCGAGCGTATCGGAGACGGAACCCGCGTCGTAAGCCACGCGAATACTGCCGCCCTTCTTCGGCACTTCGGCGGCCAGCGCGCCCGGCGCGGCCGTGAGCAGTCCTGCGCCGGCGACCATCATGCCGGTTCCGGCCAACAAGCGCATCATGTCGCGGCGGCTGATGCCGCGGTTATAGATTTCGTCGTTCACGTCAATTGGCTCCGCGGAAGTAAGTGATCTAAACAACGTATGTACGCGACGAGAAGATTTCCGTGTCTCGTTAGCAGAATCGTATGCCTGCAGAAAACGCGCGGAACGCCGACAAAAAAACGTAGACGGCATAATCAAGCTGTTCTTTCGCTGCTAACGCGTCAATTTGCATGGTCGCCGGCTTTGCATCCCGAACACGCCGCCAGTGCCGCGCGTCAGGCGCTAACGGGCGTTTGTGCTTCGAGCAGTTGCGGGTAGCGTTGCAGAACTTCGTCATACAGTTGCGCGATCACGTCCGCGCCCGGCGTCAACGTGCCGGCTGCCTCTCTTGCGTCCAATGCGTCGAAGATCTTGTGCTTCAGGAAGTGCCGCCACACGACCGGCGCGCGCACGAGAATGCCCGTCAACACGTCATAGCGCTCGCGAGTCCATTTCGCTTCGTACGCGTTGCGCTCCGCGCCATAGTCGAAGTGACTTGCCGGACGCTGCTGCGCCGCGCTTTTCGCGGCCTCGCGCAAGCGCGCGGTGGCATCCGCATCGATCGCGCCGTCGGCGAGCACCACACCATAGAGATCGCGCGCCTGATCGATGGAAAGATAGCCGCGCCGGATGTCTTCCAGCACCTTCTGCGTATCGCGTTCGTAAGGATGACCATACCCGCCGCCGCCACATCCTTCCAGACGGATCACGTCGCCTGGTCCGCACATCACGAGGTCGGTCACGCCGAGGTTCTCCTCGGCTTCGGTGTCCGGGTTACGGGTAAACCGCGATACGGCGCCCGCCTTTCCGCCCAGCACGCCCCACGAAGCGAAGCGCGAACGATCGCGATTGCGCGCGGTGACGAGGGTGCCGGGCGAGAACACGCGGAACTCCATCACGGTGCCGAGTCCGCCGCGATATTTGCCTGCGCCCGCGCTGCCAGGCACGACGCCATAGCGTGTGATGCGAATCGGCACTTCCGCTTCGTTGATTTCGACGGGCGTATTGCGCAGGAACGCAACGTTCGCACCGGACGCGTCCGATCCGTCCGCCGACGCCATGCCGCCCGCGCCGCCGCCCACCGGTCCAATCGACGCGATCACCGTGCGGCCGTTGCGATCCACCGTCTTCACGTTGAGGATCGACATGCCGCCCGCCGGACACGCGGGCAAGCGCTCGGGGCACACCATCGAGAACGCGCCGAACGTGACGTACTGCGCGACCTTCGCAGTCAGGCTGCGCATGCCGACCGCGGCGGGCGGCACGCAGTTCATGATCGTACCTTCCGGCATGATGCAACGCGCCACCTTCAGCATGCCCGCGTTGAGCAGCAAGTCGGGATTGAGCGAATACAGCACATAGTTGAGGCCGACGAGCGCGAGCACATGCCGCTCCTTGCCGCCCGTCGGCATATTCAGCGACGAATTCAACTGCGGGTCGCTGCCGGTAAAGTCGAACACGAGCGAGCCGTCTTTCACGGTCAACGTCAGCGCGACACGCAGCGGTTTGCCGTTGACCGAATCTTCGTCGGCGTATTCGGCGAAAAAGTATTCGCCCTCGGGCATGCTTCGCACGATCGTTCGCGCCTGCTCTTCCGAATAGTCGAGCAGCGCGTCCATGCCGGCGCGAAACTGTTCGATGCCAAAGCGCTCGATGATCTCCAGCACGCGCCGCTCGCCGGTCATGAGCATTGCGATCTGCGCCTTCAAGTCGCCGCGATTCTGCTCGGCCGCGCGCACGTTGATCGCCATGTGTTCGAGCAAGGTCTCATCGAGCACGCCCGCGCGGACGATCTTGGTCGGCGCGAACCGGATACCTTCCTGATAGATCTCGGTGAGCGTGCGCGACAGCGACGCCGGCACTGCGCCGCCCATGTCGGTGTTGTGAATGTGGCCGCCGACATAGCAGACGATCTCGCCTTCGAAAAACACCGGCTTCCACATCATGACGTCGGGCGTATGAGTGGCGACGTAGCCGCTATACGCGTCGTTGGTCATGCAGATGTCGCCCGGTTCGTAGTGATCGATCATGTCGATCACCGCGCCGAAATCGAGGCCAGGATACCAGGTCGCGCCGAGCGTTTTCGGCGACGCGAACGTGAGGCCGCGCGTGTTCATCAGCGTGCAGGAGAAGTCTTCGGTTTCCTTCACGAATGCGGAATGCGCGGTGCGTACGAGCGTGTACGCCATGCTTTCGGCGGCCGCGACGCAGTAGTTCGCGAAGATCTGAAGGACGGATTTATCGAATGTCATGGTGCGTTTTCCAAGGTCGGCCAATCAGACGGCTTCGAGAAAGAGGTTGCCGTATTCGTCCACGCGTCCGTCGAAACCCGGCAGCACGCAGGTCGTGGTGTCGTCCTGCGCGACGATCGCGGGGCCCGTGAAGCGGTGTCCGGCGAGCAATGCGGCGCGCCGGTAAAGCGGCACGCGGCGCCAGCTTCCATCGAGATAGACATCGATCTCCGACTCGACGCGCGGCGCGCCCTCGCCCACCGCGATCTGCGGCAGTTCGGGTTTCGGCGTGGGCGCGGTGATGACGAGGCGCAGCGCGACCACCTGAATCGGCGACTTCTCGTCGCTGTGTCCGAAGAGCCGCGCATGTTCGCGGTGAAACGCCTGCGCGATTGCTCCGATATCGCCGCTGGTGATCGCCTCGGCCGCAAGCGGCGTGTCGATTTCGAACGATTGCCCGCGATAGCGCATATCGGCCGACACGACAATGTCGGCGCTGGCATCCGTGCCGGTCTCGCGAGTCACCCAGGCGCGCGCGTCGGCTTCGAGCTGCGCGAGGTCCTGCGCGAGCAAGCCGAGCGATGCGCGATCGAGCGGATAATACGTCGTCCGAACGAAATCGTTCTTGGTGTCTGCGATCAGGCCGCCCAGCGCGCTGAGCACGCCAGGCGTCGTGGGAATCAGCAGATTGCGCACGTTCAACGCGCGCGCGAGAAAGCAGCCGAGCATCGGGCCCGCTCCGCCGAACGGCATCAGCGCGAACGTGCGCGGGTCGATGCCGAAGCGCGAACTGAGGCGGCTCACACCTGCATACATGCCCGAAATCGACACCTCGACGATAGCCGCCGCGGTTTGATAAACGTCGAGACCGAGACGCCGCGCGAGCGGGTCGATGGCTCGGCGCGACGCGTCCACGTCCACCTTCACCGCGTTGTAGCCGAGCGCGGCGCTGCCGAGCACGCCGATCACCGCGAACGCGTCGGTGATGGTCGGGCGTGTGCCGCCGCGTCCATAGCACACCGGGCCGGGGCTCGATCCCGCGCTTTCGGGGCCGACCTTGAGCACGCCGAACTCGTCCACCCATGCAATCGAGCCGCCGCCGTCGCCGACCGACGACACCGACACCGACGGAATATGAATCTGGAATTCGCCGATGTATTCGCCGGTCGCGTACTGCGGTTTGCCGTCCACGATCAGCGCGATATCCGCGGTCGTGCCGCCAATGTCGAGACTCATGCAGTCCTTGACCTTGCACAGCTTCGCGAGATACGCGGCGCCGATCACACCAGACGCCGTGCCGGATAAAATCATCTGCACGCAATTCTGTTTGCCGTGCTCGGCGCTCATCACGCCGCCGTTCGACTTCGTGACCTTGAGGTCCGCGTTGACACCGCTTTCGGCGAGCGCCGCCTGCAACTGCGTCAGATAGTTCGACACGCGCGGCTGCACGTAACCGCCAATCGTCGCCGTCACCGTTCGTTCGTATTCGCGGATGATCGGCCAGACTTCGTGCGAGCACGACACGAAAAAGCCCGGCATCGCCGCCTCGATCATCGCCTTCACCTGCTGCTCGTGCGCCGGGTTGCGATACGAGTGCAGCAGCGATATCACGACGCCCTCGCAGCCCGCTGTCTGCAGGCCGCGCACGGCATCGAGCACACTCGCTTGGTCAACCGGTGTTTCTTCCGCGCCGTCCGCGCCAAGACGCTCGACCACGCCGAATACGCGGTCGCGCGGAATGAGCGGCGCGGGCCGGCTCGACATCAGGTGATACATGTCAGGGATTTTCAAACGCGCGATGTCGAGCACGTCCTCGAAATTGCGCGTGGTGATGAGCGCGAGTTTCAACCCGCGGCGCTGCACCACCGCATTCACGCCGACGGTCGTGCCGTGCGTGAAATAGGTCACTTCGTGTGGCTCGATGCCGTAGCGCTCGCGCAATCCGTCGACGCCCGCGAGCACTTCGCTACCGGGGCTGTCCGGCCGCGAAAACACTTTCAGCGTGCGAATGGTGCGGGTGGTTTCGTCCAGCACCGCGAAATCGGTGAACGAGCCACCAATATCGACTCCGATTCTCAAACCCATGGTCGTGTCCCTGCCTGTCTCAAGTAATATGCGTGCCGGCGCTGCTGCCGGGTTCAAGCGTGCTGCTTGCGTTTATCGATTACGTCGCGAATCTGGTAGTAGCTGCCGAGCGCGGGCATGAACCACGGCTTGCCGCTGTACAGCGGATGCGTGACCATCGGCGTGCCGTAGGCGCTGGTTTCAGGCGCCTTTCCTTCGACGATCAATCGCGCGACCTTGTAGCCGAGGTACGTCATCATCACCACCCCGCTGCCGTTGCAGCCGAGCGCGTAGTACAGGCCGTCCGCCGTGCGGCCGAGATGCGGGAGAAAGTCGAGCGTGAGCGCCACGGTTCCGCCCCAGCTGTAGGCCACCTTGACGTCGGCCATCTGCGGAAAGCGCTCGACCATCTGTGCATGCAAAATCGCAGCCGACTGCCGGCGATCGAGGTTGTAAAAGCGCGCGCGGCCGCCGAACATCAGACGCTTGCCATCTGGCGAATAGCGGTAGTAGTTGACGACACGGCGCGTCTCCGAAATGCCGCGACGCCTGGGTATCAGCGAGCGCTGCAAGTCAGCCGGCAATTCTTCCGTCGCGATCTGATGCGACACGACCGGCACCACCCGGCGTTGCAGGTCGGGCATCGACGCGCCGGTGTAGCCGTTCGTGCAGATCACCACGTGGCGAGCGACGAGCGCGCCGCGCGAAGTCTCGATGCCGTATTGCGCGCCGACGCGCGCGATGCTCTTGACCGGAGCGTGGCTGCATACCGTGACGCCTGCACGGCGCGCGGCGGCGAGCAGACCGGCGAACATGAGCGACGGATGAACCTGGCCTGCGCGTTCGAGCAGAACGCCGCCCGCGTAGATGTCGCTCGCGAGTTCGCCGCGCAGTTCTTCGCGCGAGAGAATTCGTGCGCCGGCGCGCGCATAAGTGTTCAGATTGACAATGCGTTTGCGCCACGCCTCCATGTGCGCGTCGGTCCACATCGCGTTGATGCGGCCTGCCTTCACATAACTGCACTCGATGCCGTTGTCGCGCAGAATGCTTTCGAATATCTCGTATGACACGGACGCCTCGGTCAACAGCGTGCGCTGACGTTCTTCGGATACCGAACTATCCAGCTTCTTGCCAGACGGCGCCTTCCCGACATTCACGCCGCCCGACACCTGTCCGCCGCTCAGCGTGCTCGCGCCGATGCCCGGCACATCGGCTTCGAGCACGGCGACCTGCACGCCCTGCTTCGCGAGTTCGAGCGCGCAGGACAAGCCCGCGTAGCCGGCGCCGACGATTGCCACGTCCACTTCGCGCGGCAGTTCCGACATCAACGGATCATGAGGACGCCAGTCTTTCCACCAGTACGGTGTGTCGGTGAAATCAGACGAGAACACTGGATTGCGCGTGGACACGATTGAGTCCCTGGTTGGTTGGACAGCCGCTCTCGCCGGTCAGGCGAGGGCGCGAAAAAAAAGCACGGCGAAAAGCACGGCGAAATGCACGGCGAAATGCACGGCGGTCATGACGCGAGTAAGCCCGCGCTTGCGTCGTGCAACGCGTCGCGCGTGATCGCCACGATTTCGTCGATGTCGCTCCGCGTGGCGACGAGCGGCGGCGCGAATCCAACGATGTCGTGCGTGCCGAGCGCACGCACGATCAGCCCGCGCGCCAACGCCGCCTGCGCAACGCGCTGACTCGCCTTCAGCGCCGCTGGAAACGCGCGGCGCTCCGTTTTGTCGGCCATCAATTCGAGCGCGGCGAGCATGCCCACGCCTCTGACATTGCCGACGAGCGGATGCGCGTCGAACTCTTCATGCAAGCGCGCCTGCAAATAAGCGCCGACCTCGGCCGCGTGGCGCACCAGTTGCTCGCGCTGGATGATGTCGAGATTCGTCAGCGCCGCAGCCGCGCATACCGGATGCCCCGAGTAGGTCCAGCCGTGATTCATCGCGCCCTGCTCGCGCGAGCCGCGCTCGATCACATCCCACACGCGCTCGCTGACGATCACCGCGGACAACGGCAAGTAGCCGCTCGTCAGTCCTTTCGCGACCGACATCAAATCGGGTTCGAGGCCGTAGTGCTCGCTGCCCGTGCGCGAACCGAGACGGCCGAAGCCGCACACCACTTCGTCGACGGCAAACAGAATGTCGTGACGCTTGAGCACGGCTTGGATCGCGGGCCAATAACCGGCCGGCGGCGGCACGATGCCGCCCGAGCCCATCACCGGTTCGCCGAAAAAGGCGGCGATGGTGTCGGCGCCTTCACGCGCGATCAGTTGTTCGAGTTGCTCGACGCACGCCGCGACAAATTCCGCTTCGCTCGCGCCAGGCCGCGAATCGCGATAGAAGTCGGGGCTGGCCGTGTGCAGCACTTGCGGCAAGGGCAGATCGAAGCCCGCGTGGAATTTCGGCTGCCCCGTGAGGCTGCCGGTTGCGATGCCCGAGCCGTGATAGCTGCGTTGCCGCGCGATGATCTTCTTCTTGCGCGGCCTGCCAAGCACGTTGTTGTAGTACCAGACGAGTTTGACTTGCGTCTCGTTGGCATCCGAGCCCGACATGCCGTAGTAGACCTTCTTCATGCCGGGCGGCGCCCACTCCTCGATCAGGCGCCGCGACAACTCGACAGCGGGGTCGTTCGAAAAACCCGCATACGTGTGATAGAACGAGAGGTTTCGTGTCTGCGCCGCGATCGCGTCGGCCATTTCCTCGCGTCCGTAGCCGATGTTCACGCAATAGAGTCCCGCGAACGCGTCGATGTACGAGCGGCCCGCGTGGTCCTCGATGCGAAGGCCCTTCGCGCGCGTCATCAGGCGTGCATCCAGTTCGCCGGACGCGTGATCGGACGCATGCGTGCCGGGATGCATCAGATGCCGCCGGTCGGTTTCGAGTGTGATCTCGCCTTGCGTGCGAGCGGCAGGGTTCATCACGGTGTCGATGAAGTTCATGGTGTCTGTGTCGCCGAGATAGATGCCGGGGTGTCCCATTGCGGATGCCATGCCGCTTTGCTCACGCGGCCGTCGGCGCGGGCCAGCGCGCCGATGCGCGCCATCGAATCGGCATCCAGCTCGAAATCGGATACCGCGAGGTTCTCGCCGATCCGAACCGGGTTCGACGATTTGGGAATGGCCGCCACGCCGGGTTGCTGCATCAACCAGCGCAAGATGATCTGGGCCGGCTGGCGCGCATGCTCGCGCGCGATCTCCGCGATGACCGGATCGGCGAGCAGCTTGCCGCTGCCCAGCGGCGTGTGCGCAATCATCGCGATGCCGTGGCGCCGGCAGGCGTCGAGCACTTTGGTCTGATCGAGATACGGGTGGTACTCGCATTGATTGGCGACGAGCGGCACCGAGGCGAGCGCGACCGCGCGATCGAGCAGCGCCACCGGAAAGTTCGATACGCCGATGTGCTGCGTGAGTCCACGGCGCTGCGCGTCGCATAACGCGCCGATGGTTTCTTCCAGCGGCACTTCGGCATTGGGCCAATGCACCAGCAACAGATCGACGTGATCCAGCCCGAGCCGCGCGACACTCGCCTCGGCGGCATGCTTGAAATCGGCGGCGCGCAATTCGGTATGCCAGACCTTGGTCGTGACGAACACCTCGTCGCGCGGCAGACCGCTCGCGGCCAGCGCCTGGCCGACTGCCTGTTCGTTCTCGTAGCGCGCAGCCGTGTCGATGTGCCGATAGCCCGCTGCGAGCGCCGCGCGCACGGCCCGCACGCCTTCGTCATGAGTGGACTGCCAGGTACCGAGGCCGATCCGCGGAATGCGTGCGCCGTGCGCTTCGATTACCGGCAAAGCGGCGAGCGGCTGAAATGAGTCTCCCATTGCCCTAGTCATTCCCCAGTGCTTTTCAACGCGAAGAAGGTGTGCCACAATACGGCACGGCGTTCCAAATCCAGCGCATGAAAAGTAACACGCGCTTTTTTGCGTTGCAAGCGCGGCGTGCGCGCGTGCGTGAGCTGTCGCCATCTTTCATGGGAGACGTGCATGAAAAGCTTGTTGAAGAGCCTGGAAATTCTTGAGGCGGTGTCGCAGAACCAGCCGGTCAGCGTCGGCGTGCTCGCACGGTTGCTCGACATGCCGAAGTCCAGCGTGCAGCGCGTTCTATTGACGTTTCACGAGGCCGGCTGGCTGCGTCAGACGAGCGGCGACCTCACGCGCTGGGAAGTGGGTCCGCGCATTCTCGGCGTGCGGCCCGCGGCGCTGCGCGGCGGCGCGCTCTACGCGGCCGCACGCGAGCCGATGCGCGAACTGCGCGACCTGACCAATGAGACCGTTCACCTGTCGGTGCCGGACAGCACGAAGTCGATGGTGTTGATCGACCGCGCAGATTGCACGCAAACCGTGCGCACGTTCAGCCCGATCGGCGACCTCAGCCCGTTTCACGCCACGGCCACGGGGCTCGCCGTGCTGGCGCACATGAAAGAGCGCGATGTGGAGGAAATCCTGAGCCGCGACCTCGCGAAATTCAGCGAGGCGACACCGTGCGATCCCGCTGAAATACGGCTCGAACTGGAGCGCATCCGGCAACGCGGCTATTCGGTGAATCTCTCGCAGTATCGCCATGCGGTCTGCGCGATCGGCGCGCCGATCATCGATTCAGACGGCGCGCCGGCGGCGAGCATCTGCATCTCCATGCCGGAATCCCGCTATGACCCGGCGCGTCTCGAAGAATGGGGCAACGCCGTGGCGAAGGCGGCAGCGGCGATCAGCGTGTAGCGCCGGGCGGCGACACGGACAGGCGCGTCTCATCACGCGCGAACCGTCGTTGCACGCTGACGCAATCGAGTAGATGTGTTGCTAAAAAAGACCGTGGCGCTGAGCGGACCTTGCACCGGATTGCCCGCTGCAATCGATTACGTCAACGCCACCGCCTTCGCGAGGAAATTCGCCGTCTTGGCCGGCGCTTCCTCGATACGCGATGCCAGCACCAGGCGAATCGAAATCGCGTTGCCGAGCACGTCGGTATAAGCGACGCCTTCCACCTGGATCTGACACACGGAAGCGGGCACGAGCGAAACACCGAATTCCGCCGCGACCAGATTCACCACGGACGAAAGCTGAGGCGCCTGCTGTCCGGCAATCGGCTCGAAGCCGGCCTCGCGGCATGCTCCGACAATGACGTCGTGCAACGTGGGGCTCGCCTCGCGCGGCAGCATGACGAACGGATCGTCCGCCAATGCGGACAGTGCGATCTTGCGTTTCTTCGCGAGTCGATGCGTGGCCGGCAGCACGATTTTCATCGGCTCGATCGCAATGTGATGGAACTGCACGCCGGCCGGCGACTGGCTGCCGAGACGAACGAAGGCAACGTCCACACGCCCGTCGCCGAGATAGGCGAGCAGTTGCGCCGTATTGCCTTCGGCCAGCGTGAGAGTGACATTCGGATAAGCCTGCCGGTATGAGCGGATCAGCTTCGACACAACCGGATTGAAGGCGGCCGAGCCCGTAAAGCCGATGTTGAGCTGCCCGACCTCGCCCCGCCCCGCGCTTTGCGCCTTTTCGACAGCAAGGCGCGTGTCGTGCAGGATGCGCTTGGCGTCGCTCGCGAATGCCTCGCCGGCCTCCGTCAACACGACGCCATGGCCTGTGCGGCGAAACAGCCGCACGCCGATTTCGTCTTCGAGGGCGTGGATCTGCTGACTCAGCGGCGGCTGGCCAATGCCCAGTCTTTCGGCCGCGCGCGTGACGTTGCGCTCTTCGGCAACCGCGAGAAAGTAGCGAATATGGCGCAGTTCCATCTGATATTCGAAAAAAACTATTTCAGGAAGACGCGATAGATATTGGACAGTATATCAGCGGTGCGACAAAATATCGCCATCGCGCAGTCCGCGTCCTTATAAGTCTTCCCGCAATACACGGGCCATTCACCGTTACACGATGCATGGCGGGACGAGTCGCGCCAATCAGGGCGCGCGGCGGTGTGCGCCGTTGTGTTTATCTAATGAAGTGAAGGGGTCTACTGTGGCTGACACATTAAAAAAACCGAGGCCGGAATTCCGGAACATCGGTATCGGGCAGATATTGACGGCGTATCGCCTTCCGCTCGCGGGACGCGTGTCGATTCTTCACCGCGTGAGCGGAGCCCTGCTGTTCGTAT
>NZ_JAYXBK010000021.1:0-89002 GCF_036016995.1 Paraburkholderia sp. MPAMCS5 | reverse complement strand
TTGCCAATACGTTGAACACCAGGCCTCGTAAAACGCTCAACTGGCAGACGCCTGCTGAGGCTCTGGACGAGTACCTAAAATCTGTTCAACAATCTAGTGTTGCGACGACCGGTTGAATCCGCCCTGGGACCCCTGATCGGAGTGCAGGATCACACCTTCATGACGCCGTTGGGTCAACGCCATGTCCAGTGCCCGCAGCATCAGTTCGGTGTACAGATGGTTTGACATTGCCCAGCCGACGACGCGCCGGCTAAACACATCAAGCACCACCGCCAGATACAGGAACCCTTCACCGGTGGGCAGGTATGTGGCATCTGCCACCCACAGTACATCGCGGGCATCGGCGCTAAAGTGCCGACGCACCAGGTCGGGGGCGCGGCGAGCCCCTGCGCGTTGCCGCGTGGTGTGGGGCCAGCGCCGCCGGCTTGCACCGCGCAGCCCCGCCAGGCGCATCAGGCGCGCTACGCGCTTGCGTGCGACATGCACGCCCTCACGCGCGAGCTGCGCATGAATACGAGGTGCACCGTATGTGCCGCGCGAGCTCGCATGCAGGGTGCGGATGCGTCCCAGCAACTGCGCGTCACTGCATGCACGCGCCGATGGCTCTCTTGCCAGCCACCCGTAATAGCCGCTCGTGGAGACCCTGAGCAGCCGCGCCATCGTGGCAATGGGCCAGCGGGCCCGGTTCGCTCTCATGAATCCGTATCCTTCGGCGATACGGCTCCCGTCTCCCGGGCAAACCAGGCCGCTGCGTGAGAGAGGATGTCTCTTTCCATCTTCAGTTGCCGATTCTCACGGCGCAGCCGCGAAAGCTCCTGGCGCTCGGCGGTGGTCAGCCCGTCGTGGCGCGTGCCCGCGTCACGCCCGGCCTGCGCCACCCAGTTATAGATGGTCTGCGCGGTCGGCTCGAACTCCTTTTCCAGTTCCTCCGGCGTGCGCCCGGCCTTCACCAGCTCAACCATTTGCGCCCGGAATTCCGCCGGGTACGGCGTACGATGCTTGCCCATTTCGACACCTCCTCTTCAAAAGGATAGGCGTCCGTTTTTGCGGGTCAATCTCAGGTATGGCCTTTCATGATCGCTGTGTCGGCATAACCGTATGATTTCTCAGGCTGGCTATCGCGCTGGCCAGGAGAGATCAGATGAATGCGACATGCACAGTCAGCGAATCCGGCGGGCTGCCGGCCCATCACATCGATGCATTTCTTGGTCGTCTACGGGCGGCACACTATTCCGAGGTGACGCTTCGCAAGAAACGAAGAGTCCTGTATGCGCTCTCTGGGTGGATGAAGGACAGGAACATCGACCTGATTGATCTCGATGAGTCTGTCACGGCTCGTTTTATGAAGCGCATGATCGACGCATCACGAGACCGCGTCCAGCGTGCGCGACCCACCTTACCGCAGTTTCTCGCCTATCTGCGCGCCGAAGCCATTGTGTGCCCGCCGACATTGGGCCGTCAGTCCGCGATCGCGCACGTTTATGGCCGATACCTGGACTATCTGAGGCAGGATCGTGGGCTCGCGAAGAACTCTCTGCTGGTCTATGGCCCGTTCATTCGCGACTTTCTCGACAGCCACGCGGCCGGTGACGGAAGTTTATTGCCAGATGCATTTGACGCGGTAACGATCCGGAATCATCTTCTTGCCCGCAGCAAAGGCCGGTCGTCAGAGTACACGCGGCTGATGGCAGTTGCGCTTCGCTCGTTCTGCCATTTCCTATTTCTGCGCGGCGATACGGCACAAGACCTGTGTGAGTCCGTGCCCGCAGTCCGTAAGTGGCGACAGTCAACTGTCCCGACGTTCCTCACGCCTGAGCAGCAAGAAGTTCTAATTGCGTCTGCAGACCGGTCGACTCCGTGCGGGCGCCGTGACTATGCAATCCTGCTGCTGTTAGCGCGGCTCGGTCTACGTGCCGGAGAAATCGTCGCAATAGAGCTTGACGACATTCACTGGCGTTCCGGGGAACTCGTCGTTCATGGAAAGGGGCAAATGGTCGAGCACGTCCCCCTGCCATCGGAGGTCGGAGAAGCAATTGCAACATACCTCCGCGATGGTCGCGGAGCGAGTGCATCGCGGCGCGTCTTCCTTCGCAGATTGGCACCTCGGGTTGGTTTGGCGGGGCCGGCGGCGATTGGCAAGATTGTTTGTCAGGCCTTCGCACGTGCCGGTTTCCGCCCCGCGTGCCGGGGCGCCGCACATCTGTTCCGTCACGGTCTGGCGACGACGATGATTCGCCACGGGGCCTCGATCGCAGAAATAGCCGAGGTCTTGCGGCACCGCTCACAGGACAGTACTGCAATCTATGCAAAGGTCGCGTTTGAGGACCTGCGCGGGGTCGCGCGCTCATGGCCCTCGGCAGGAGGTGCAATATGACTGCTATCCGCAATCTAGCTGCATCGACTGCTCGACCAGCGTGACGAGGCTGTTGATGCCGGCGCGGAAGTCGATCGGCTCGCGATGCAGGTAGATCTGCAGGTCCGCGTCGAAGCGGAACATCAGCGTGCCCCCAACGCTTCGATCATCGCCTTCACGAGAGCGCCATCGTGTGCGGCGCATTCGAGCTGCAGCGTCACGCCGTTGGGTAACTGTGCAGATAGCCGCGCCGGCGTTGTTGCCTTCGCCGATTCGCCTCCGTGCGACGATCGCCGCACGCTCACCGGCTCGCGATTCGTGCGCACCGGCGCCGCCTCGTTGACCGTGACGACCGGCACGAATGCCGATGGCAACGGCTCGATGCTCACCGTCGCCGCAGCGGCATTCGCGCGCTCGCGCAATTGAATCCACTTATGCAACTGGTTCGCGTTCACGCCAGCCTTCAACGCCAATCCGGCAATTGACGCGCCCGGCTGCAGGCAGGCGTCAATCAGCTTGCGCTTGCCATCGGCGTCAAACTTGCGCTTGCCCGCCGCGGTCACGCCGGTCACTCGCAGCGGAAGGAAATCAACTTCGTTCTGTGTCATCGGTTGCGTCCGCAAGTTGTAGTTGCGGACGCAAGCCTGCGCCCGTTCAGCTTCCGATTCTAGGTGCGCTTAAATTCGCGCTTACACTCAACCCCAATTCAAGGGTTTTGCCACGCCAGATTGTGCCCAGGCCCGCCATATCACAGAGAATTGCCCACGCTATATAGGGGACGGGCGTTTCTCCGCTTATCCAGCGTCTGACCTGGCGGCCGCCATGCTCACTCAGCCCGAGCACCCTGGCAAGAGCCCGACCCGACAGGCCGATGCGTCGCACCACCTCCTGAACTTCAGCGCCCCGAGGACGCTCCCATCCCTCATCCGCCGGAAGCAAACACTCGGCCCGAATAGGTGTATGGATATCAACTGTCATTTTTCTATCGCCTCTTCTCTTAGTCATACTTCCTGGATCGGACGGATCTTCGCGCCCGGTCGATCGCGTCCGCAGCGACCTTTTCCTCCAGCCGCAATCGATGCGCGCGGAACTCATGTTCTGGCCACCGCTCTTCGCACTCCTCGAGCGCCTTGACTGCCTGATCGCGAGTCATCGGGTGCGTGTACCCCGGCCATGGTTCGTACACGTCGCCGCCGGCACTCGCCACCCGTATACGCACGGCACGCTGGATGATCCAGTCGTCCGTCCAGATTTCGGGGGCCGCCGAAGCTTCAATGGCATCGGCGCCAACTTCCGGCAGGTTGCGCTCATCAAAGTGTCGCTCTCCCGTCGACGTGTCGAGCAGCGTAACGATCGCTTCGACGAATCGTTCCTGCAGGTCAACTGCATCTCGCCATGCCTCCCCTGGATCGTCGTATTCCGTCAGCGTATCGCCAAGCTGCGCGTGTCTGAATCCGACCGCCCCCCACTGGTCAAAACTGAGCACCACATCGACGTGGTGGTTCGCGCCGTCATCCCAGACCTGCACTCGAAACATGGTGCCCTCCTGATCCTGAACGATTCATTGGTGCCTCTGTCCTCGATCCAGCCCCCACGGCTTCGCCGCGGTGGAAACACGCAGCCTGCGGCTGCTTGACGACCCCGGCCACAGTTGCACGGCGCCTCACCGGATCGTCCCTCCGCTGCCGCTGCGGGTCGGCGCTCTCCCCACGCCTCCTATAAGGACCTCCCGTTAAAACCAAGTTGTATCTTTTAATTCCATTCCATAGTCATCTTTCAATCATCGCGACGCGGCACGAAGCGGCTGGCAGACTGCACACCTACAATCGGCCTCTCGATGTCAGCATTGCTGACCGTGGCCCGGATAATAACCGCGCAGCGGGACTCCATTCGTGCGTCGGCACATGCGAGATCGCATTGCCTGGGGACCCGTCGAGTTCTCCCGCTGCCGGTCTGACCTGTCGCTTATCCTTACCGGGTGTCTGCGATGAAGTACAACATGGGCTGCTTCAACTTACGATGCTATCGGTCCTTCATTGTGCTGCAACCCCATGGGGCTGCCCGTCGTAGGACGGATCAAATCGCTGACCTTTCGCCAGGATCGCCCAGAGCACACGTGCGTGCTTGTTGGCGATCGCAATCAGCGCCTTGCCGTAGCCGACGCGTTCAACTAGCTGGGTAACCCATCGCGCCAGTCGGTCCTGTCTGCGTCGGGCTGCCGTCAGCGTGACCCGCGCGCACTGGAACAGCAGCGTGCGCAGATACGCATCGCCCTGCTTGGTGATGCGGCCGAGCCGCTCCTTGCCGCCGCTACTGTTCTGCTTTGGAACAAGCCCGAGCCATGAAGCGAACTGCCGGCCGTTGCGGAACTGGCGGGCATCTCCTACCGTGGCACTCGCGGCGGAAGCAGTGATCAACCCGACACCGAACATTTCCGTGACGCGTCTCGCGTCAGGATCATTCTTTGCATGCTGGGCGACCTGTTTGTCGAACCAGTCGATCTCTGCGTCAAGCTCGACAATTCGCGTCCACCCTCGCAACAATGCCACCCGCGTGAGTCCGGGCAATTCGTTCCCCCCGTCCTCCACTGATTCGGCGAACCTCTCCCTGAACCGGTGAATGCCCTGCGGAAGAAATATCCCGAATTCGGCAACCAGGCCGCGAAGCCGGTTGACCAGCGCAGTACGCTCCTCAATCAGACCCTGGCGCATGCGATGCAACACGAGCGCGCCTTGCTGGGCTGGTGTCTTGACCGGAACGTAACGCATATGCGGCCGACTGGCGGCTTCGCAAATTGCCTCGGCGTCCACCGCATCGTTCTTGACAGAGCTGCCGCCCTTGCGATACGGCACCACAAACTGCGGCGGAATAAGCCTTACATCATGTCCGTATTCGCGAAGTCGGCGCGCCCAGAAATGAGAAGCTGTACAGGCCTCCATCGCGACCACGCAAGGTGCCAGATTCGCGAACCACTCAAGAAACTTCTCTCGCGTGACTGCCTTCCTGATCACCACGTGTTCCGCGATATCGACACCATGAAGCTGCATCACGTTCTTCGCCAGATCAACGCCTACACGGACAATCCTGTTCATGACGTTCTCCTTGCTCGATTGATCGGACCTGCGCCACCATCGTGGCATATCCCGGCGCTCGCGTGAGGGAGGTCCTTATCAATTCGTGCGCCTCGATCCGGGCGCGCAGGCGCGCGCGATAAGCTCCCGGCCAATACGAGCCCTGGTTTAGCAGGAAGGGGGTTGCCCGGCACCCCGTGTCTGCGATCGGACTGGCGGGCCGGAGCCTGCCAGCCTCGGACACAGATACACGTGCCCGTTACCAACCAACGTAGTTCAGCAAAAGCTCCGCGATCAGCTTGCGACGAACAAGGTCCAGCCCCGACAGGTCGGCAAAGCCCCTGATGCCTGCTTTCTCCCACAGAAGAACGCTATCGTCCGAGTTGTAGAACGAATACAGCGCGGCAAGGAAAGTGCGTTCGCCGCTGCTGAGAACACCGAAGGCGTCGAGAATGACCGCGCTATTGGGTGCGAGCGCCCATTTGTCTTTCGCGTTCTCGACGGCCTCTCTGGTGCCATCGCCGAAATACACCGGACCGGCCAGCATGACAGCCTGTTTCCATGCCTCAAAAAATCGCGCGGGCGCGGCAGTAAAATGGGCGTCGCTTTCCTCCTGCTCGCGGCGAAACTGTTCGAGCGCTTCGGGGGGGAACTTCGATTCGTCGGTCATAGCGGCAATTCCTGTTGATAAAGGGCAGTGGTCACAGCTTCCACCTGCTCGACAGACAGCGAAGACACGTCGATGGCCGTTGCGTGCGTGTAGATCATCTCGCCATAGATATCGGCAAGGTGACGCGCTTTCGGGCACAGCGCCGCGTCTTCTCCTGACGCCTGGCGGTTTCGCCACACGTTGATCGCCTGTTCAATCTCGGCAATTGTAAAGGTTGGCATGTCACGCTCCGAAGCCCGCGTGTGTACACGCGGGCGGTTCAGGGTTCAAGTTAGCGGGCGAACAACACTTCGTAGAGTCCGCCCCGGTCGATCGACATTTCGGCATCCGGCAACTTCGCCACACCGCAGATGAAGTCGAACGGGCCGCGGTACGGCAGCATTTCAAGAATCGTCTGATTGCCGAACCATGTGCGCAGCACGTCGCCTCGCTTCAGTTCGCAACCTCGTTTCAGTTCTGTCGTCATGCGGCACGCCCGCGAGTGTGGCGGACCGCTTCGTGAACCGCTACCAGAGGCGCGCGGGGTGGTACGAGGTCAAACTCCGAAAGCGCGACGCGCGCGATCGCGCGAAGCTCGTCGCGGTGCATGTCGATCGCATGACCGTCCCGGTCGAGCATGTTGGCAATGCGGTGCAGCGCGTCGGCGGTCTTCGCCGCCGCATCCGCCGACAGCGCCATACGGAACAGTTCAGCACGCACGATTTCACGGTCCCCGTACTGGTAGACGGCCAGCAAAGGCAGCAGTGCGGTCAGCCAGGTTGGGCGAATTTGCGTCATGTCCATTTTTTCCTCACTGATTTTCAGATAGGGCGAAAGACCCCAGCCCGCAGGCCGGGGCTGGTTGATCAGTCGATAGCGCGGAGAATGTTCGCGGCCTCTGCGTGCTGCGTCGCGAAGGCACGCAGGGAGTGGTAGTGGTCAATGATCCTGTCATCGCCGCACTGTTCCGCCAGGTGGCACAGGGCGAACAGCGTGACGACGATCCCGAACGCATCCGCGCCCATCATGTCGCTGTAGCCGTTCATATGCCACCGCACATGCACCCGTCCGCAGTTCGATGGGGCCATATAGAAGCCGCCGTTCGACAACTGGAAGAAGTCCCACGAACCGCCGTTGTAGGCGCTCGAAAGGCGCGCGGCCCAGTCATACACCAACGACTCGCCCTGGAGGTATTGCGCGCCCAGGTAGTGAGGAAGGAAATTCAGACGCAACTCATCAACAACGACGTTTGACGAGATTCTGGTTTCATTATCAATCACGGTTATCTCCGGTTATGGCCATCGCACCACGCGAGGCACAACTTAATTATAGTGACATTTTGTCCTAACAACATGACATTTTGATTTTCATTTTAAATCAGTCTTGCTATTCAATTAATAATTTCAAACGATACTCATCTATAAAATCTTTACTTAGGTCATTATGTCCTTATAATGGTTATGTGCCTCGCGTGGTGCGATGGCCATAACCGGAGATAACCGTGGATCAAATCGTTGAAAACCGTGCAACCGAAACCGTTGTCGAAAGCCGTTTCGGCAACGACGCCCAGATCGAGTACGTGCCGCTCGGTCTGCTATGCAAGTCGCCGCACAACGTACGCCGCAAAGCGCCTACCGGCATCGAGGCGCTGGCCGGGAACATCGCCGCAGCGGGCGTCATGCAAAACCTCGTCACCCACGAGATGAAGGCGCGCGGCAAGCAGCGCAAGCTGGGCGTATGCGCGGGCCAGCGTCGCCTGCTCGCACTGGAACTGCTGCGCACGACTGGCCGGATCGATGACAGCTACCCCGTACCGGTCAAGGTTGTGAGCGAAGCCGATGCCGTCGCCGTGTCGCTGATCGAGAACCAGCAGCGCGAGCCGATGCATCCGGCGGACGCCTGCGAAGCATTCCGCCTGCTGGTCAATGAAGGCCGTACGGTGGACTACATTGCGGCTCTTTTCTCGCTGTCTGAAATCCAGGTGCAAAGGCACCTGAAACTTGCGAACGTGTCGCCCCGCCTGATCGACGTCTTTCGCGATGACGGCATGACGCTGGAACAGATCCGCACGCTTGCACTGACGGACGATCACGAACTGCAGGAACGCCTGTGGTTTGACGCCGCCCAGGCGTGGCAACGCAACCCGGCGCAGCTACGCGCCGCGATCACGAACAGCGAAATCGACGTGGCCGACAGCAACCTGGTTACGTTCGTCACGCTCGACGCGTATGAGGCGGCAGGCGGTCACGTTCGCCGGGACCTCTTTAGCGACGAGCAAAACGCCGGGTATGTGACCGACGCCGAACTGCTGCATCGCCTGGTCGCGGAAAAGCTGGTTTCGGTTGCGCAGACCATGAGCGCCGAAGGGTGGATTTGGGTGGAGACACGCGTACGGCGTGACTTTTCCGAAATGGCCCGCTTTGGCCGGTTGCCGTCGGCGTCGCGCGAGTACACGAAGAAGGAAAAAACCGAGCTTCGTACGCTGAAGAAGGCGAGCGAACAGGCCGCAGCGGAACTGAACGCATACTACGACGCCGAAGTCGAAGCCGAGGACGACGCCCGCCGCGACGCACTGGAAACCGCAGCGGACGCCGCTTCCCAGGCGCTGGACGACTTTGCTGAACGCCTCGAAATCTGGAGCGACGACCAGAAGGCGCGTGCCGGTGCATTCGTGACTCTCGACCATGACGGCAAGGCCGTGATCGAGCGCGGACTGGTCAAACCCGAGGACCGGGCCAGCGTGAACCGCGAAGGTGTGACGGGTGCTGACGAACTGCCAGCGCCAGCAGAAAAGCCGCTGCACGGCAAAGACCTCAGCAGGCGATTGACGGCACACCGCACCGCCGCCGTCCAGATCGAACTTGCACGGAACCCGGTGGCCGCACTGGCAGTACTGATGCACCGCCTGATCCCGGTGGTGTTCGATGACCGCTATGTCTGCGTCTACGACCAGCATGCCGCCGACGTGCGGGCCACATGCTCACACAACCGCCTGTTGCAGGCAGCGGACGACATGGAAGCCAGCGCGGCATGGAAAGAGATTTCGGCCGAGCGCGAAAAGTGGGCCGCGCTGCTGCCGAAGCGTTTCAGTGATGTGCTGCCCTGGCTGATGACGCAGAGCGAAGACGTGCTGAGCAACCTGTTCGCCTTCTGCGTGGCCGCGACCGTCAGCGGCGTGAGCGAATCGGATGGCGCACACCCGGTGAACGTGCTGATGAATCTGCTGAACGTCGATATGACGCAGTACTGGACGCCGACGCGAACGAGCTATCTGAACCACGTTTCGAAAGCACGTATCGTTGACGTGGTCGCGCAAGCGCTCTCCCCCGAAGCGGCGGCACCACTGGAGAAATTGAAGAAAGACGCAGCGGCAGAGACAGCAGAACGGTTGCTGGCTGATGCACGCTGGTTGCCCGAGGTGCTGGTGAGCCGGGAGACGCCGGTCGTATGGGATGACGACGAAGACGAGGAGGAGGAAGAAGCCGTCTAAGCGAGCCGAGCGCCGCGCCCCGGAAGTATCTGTACCGGGGCGCTGATCGATACCGGCTCATTTTCCAGAATCCCTTTTTATGCCTCCGGCGCGTCGTTCCCCTCGACGCGCCTTTCCGTTTTCTGCAAGCCCGAAGCCACGCAGACCGCTGCAATATCGCGCGCGCCTGCGCGCCCGGATTGAGGCGCTCACCCCGCACCGACAGGTGCGGGGGGGAGAGCGCCGACCCGGAGCGCAGCGTAGGGGCGATCCGGCTGGGCGCAGTGCGTTACGCGGGGACTTTCTCCGCCGCGGCCGCGTCAGCCGCGACCTCCGCGCTGGCCTGCGACTCCGCCTTTTTCTCATTCTCACGCGCAGCGATGAAAGCGTCACCGCGTTTCTTAAGCGTGCGCTGCAAATCGTCGTCCGTTCTGAACTGATCGAGCGCCCATAGCAGCGCACCGGTCAGCGTGCCGCGATCCACCGGAAAATCAACCATTGAGACGATGCCGCCGAGTTCGATCAGTTCGCGCGTGCGCGCCTTGCGTTGATCCTCGCGCCGCGCGCTCAGCATGCGGGCCGCTTCGGCCTTCATCGCGTCGGCCTTCTGGTTAATTTTCTCCAGTCGGACCAGTTTGTCTAGCTGGCGGGACTCCTGTGCTGATGGAGCCGGAATCGCCGCCAGTTCGACTAGCAGCGCTTGCGTGGCGGTTGGCGACTTCAAACCCTTGATGTACTGGACGTGTTCCGTGAGCCATTCGGCCTTTGCCATCATTTTTCTCCTGGATCAAATTCACGTTGCATCGAGCGACAGCGCAGACCGACCATTCAGCCCCTTCCTGCAAGCCATTCCGGATTATGAAAATCGCAAAAGCGAGCTAGTAGGGAGGCGCGACCCGGTAGTATCTGGCGAGCAAAGCGAGTCAAAGCGCGCTTCCGCGTTTCTATGCTAGCATAGAAACAGCTTATGATAAGACGAAAGCCAAGCCGCCAATGCCAACGTACCATTTGAGCGTGAAAGCAGGTGGGAAAGCCGCCGCAGGGGAACACGCAAAGTACATTGCGCGGGAGGATCACTACGCCTACATTTCCCGCGGCGGCCGGTACGAGGCGCGCGGCGACCTGAAGATGACCGAGAGCGGCAACATGCCGGCGTGGGCCGCGCACGACGCGAGCATTTTCTGGCAGGCAGCGGACACCCATGAGCGGGCAAATGGTCGGCCGTACACGGAAATCGAGGTATCGATTCCGCGTGAACTGGACGATGAACAGCGCGTCGCGCTCGTGCGTGAGTTTGTTGAACACACACTCGGCGAGCGTCATGCGTACACGTGGGCGATCCACAATCCGGCGGCAAGCGACGGACTGGAACAGCCGCACGCACACATCATGTTCACGGAACGGGTGAACGACGGCATCGCACGCGATCCAGCGCAGTACTTCAGGCGATGGAATGCCAAAGAACCCGAAAAAGGCGGAGCCGGAAAGGACCGCTATCTGAGCAGTCGCCAGTTTGTTCGCGACGTGCGCGAAGAATGGGCGGTCACCGCCAATCACTTTATGGCACGGGCGGGTATCGAGGCCCGCATTGACCATCGCAGCTACCGGACGCTGGGCATCGACCTGGAGCCGTCCGTGAAAGTGGGCGTCGCGCGCTACGCGGGCGAGCGTGGCGTGATGGCCGGATTGCTCGAAGAGAATCGCCAGCGCGCGTACCGCAATGGCCAGCGGCTGCTCATCAATCCGGCGATCGGTGTCGCCGCCCTGACGATCAATCAATCCACCTTCTCACGTCGCGACGTCGAGCAGTTCGTCTTTCGCAATACCGACGGTGCCGAACAGTTCCGGCAGGTGTACGCGCGGCTGATGAATTCGAAGGAACTGCTCGCGCTGAAGGATTCCGGTCGCAACGGCGAATGGTTCACGTCGGCGGATCTGCGTGCGATTGAGGTCCGGCTGGTCGATCGTGCTCGCGCAATGAGTCGCGCTGACGACAGCACGGTGGGCGACGCCGCGGTGCGTGAAACGCTTCGCGCGACCCGAAAGTTCAATGCGGGACAGGATGCGGCTTTTGTCGCGCTCGCTGGCAGCGGCCAGCTGGTGGTGGTGAATGGTGCGGCGGGTACCGGCAAAAGCTATGTGCTCGCCGCAGCCCGCGAAGCACTCGAGGCGGACGGACTGCGCGTGATGGGCGCAGCCCTGCAGGGCAAGACGGCCGACGACATGCAGCGTGACGCCGGCATTGCGAGCCGGACGCTGCACAGTCTGCTTTCGGGCATCGAGCGTGGTGCCGTCACCCTGAACGCGAAAACCGTTCTGGTGATCGACGAAGCCGGGATGGTCGGCTCCCGGCAGATGGAAAAACTGCTTGGCCACGCGCAGGCGGCGGGTGCGCGCGTGCGCCTGGTGGGCGATGCGTGGCAGCTTCATGCGGTCGACGCCGGGGATGCTTTCCGCGCAGTGTCGCGCGAAGCGGCCGCAGCAAACGGCCTCGAAAGCCTGACCGAGATCAAGCGGCAGGACGAGCCCTGGCAGCGCGAAGCAACGTCGGCGCTGGCCCGGCACGATGTGCCAACGGCCGTGTCCGCGTATGCGGAGCGCGGTGGCGTACAACTGTATTCGACCGTCGCCGACGCGCGCGAACAGCTGATCGCGCAGTGGCAGGATGATCGCCGGGTCAGTCCCGGCAAGACCCAGCTGCTGCTGACTCACACCAACGAAGAGCGCTGCGCGCTGAATGCGCGCGTGCGCGAATTGCGACGGGTCGCTGGCGAGCTGGGTGCCGAACAGACCGTGCGAGCCGAAGACAGGCAGATCGCGATCGCCGACGGCGAGCGCATCATGTTCCTGCAGAACGAGTACGTGATGCAGGTGAAGAACGGGACACTGGCCACCGTCGAACGGATCGATGCACCGGCTGACAGGAAAGCGCCCGGCGCCGTCCTGCACGTGCGGCTCGATGATGGCCGACAGCTCGCGGTCGATACGGCGCAGTATGGCCACTTCGATCACGGTTACGCGCTCACGGTCCACAAGAGCCAGGGTGTGACAGTCGATCGCGCGTACGTGCTGGCCACGAAGAGCATGCACGCCGAGCTGGCCTACGTCGCGATGACCCGGCACAAGGAAAATCTGATTGTGGCGGCCGGCCGGGATGAGTTCGCGGACGGCGCAGCGCTGATGCGCAGCCTGTCGCGTGCCGACGAAAAATCGTTCAGCGCGCAACATGAGCTGCAGCGGGAGCGTGATCGCCGGCCGGAACTGGGCTACCGGCACACGCTGAACCGGCGTCGTGTCGAATTCTCGAATGCACCCCGGCCGCAACGGGCCGAAAAGACCCTCGATCGTACAGTCGAGCAGTATGCCGATGCCCTCTCCGCTGCGGCGGCCGCAAACCGGGCAGGCAAGCCGGTGCCCGCAAAGGACCGCGCGGCGCTGAAGCGGGCGAGTGTTGGACTGAACCGGCTCGATCCTGGAATGCGCCGCGAGATCCGCCACGTAGTCGAGCGGGATGACCGCGCCTGGCGCGCGCTCGTTGAGCTCAGCGGCCCCGCGCGAGCGGCGGCGCTTGTCAACGAAGTAGCGCAGGCCCGGGCGCAGCGCGCCGGCATCGACGCGGCAGCTGCCGGACACCCGCAAGCGCTGACGCCAGCCACCGCGTCACGGCGTTTCGCCGACCTGACGCCAGAAGAACGTCAGGAACGGCGCAACGAGTTCAAGGCTCAACTGCGCGAAGCAGCTGGCCAGGCGGTCGAGCGAGATAAGCCACCGCGTGAACGCACGGCATCGCGCGGACGTGGCGGGCCAGAAATCGGTGATTAATCTGGTTATCGGGATAATCGGCCAACGTTGAATGAACCAATTGACATGAACATAGCCCTATGTTTGGGCGATGCCCCTTCGCCGCCTCGGAATGGCGTTGTTTTATAGCCCGCACTTAATCAGGTGCGGGCTTTTTTATTGCTGTTTTCGGCGTAGAAATATCCAATACCGCTGGATATTTCGGCGATGGCGGATTATTTCCTGTTCTGCAGACTTTCTGGGGCCCTTGTGAGCAATAGCGTTTGCTGGGCAATCAGGCGAGCACGCGAGCGCGTTGATTTACGGGTGTGCCGCAGGCACGCGCGTAAATCTTTTATCGCGCACTTAGGGATTCGGCGGCCGTAGGCCGGCGTAGCCCTTAGTGCCTGCCCCGCAGAAGTCCCGGTAAACGGCTTTGGTTCCGTCCGTCCTCTCTGAGGACTGGATAGAAGCGTGCGTAGCACGCGCAGGCCGACGTGGAACGTCGGGGCGGAGGACCGTAGGTCCGGAGGGTAGGCGCTTTTTCACCGGCCGGTAGTGAAAAGAGACCGTGATTAAGAACCGACAGTTAAACCGCGCCTTTCCCGACACTTATTTGATTGGGCATTGCATCAACTGTGGATAACTCTGCGGGCGGGTTGCGAGATTGCCTTTCAAGCGGTGCCGTGCGTACGCGAATCCGCCGGAAATAGTCTAGGGAACGCACGGCGGCCGCTGACCAGCGAAATCCGGACGAGCCGGTGCCTCGCACGGCGCGTTAGGCTGGTCGAGCGGGAAGAGGGCTAGCTGCGCGGAGGCGCGAGCTGCTGTCGCGCGAGCCTGAAACAGGTTTCGTGGTCCAAGGAAGGATCGGCCTGTTTGATCTGGCCGGCGCGGATCTGGATCTGCCGCTCGAACTCGGCTTCAGCATCGACGGCCATGCCCCCGGCCCTTCCAGTCGGCCCGGGCCGCGAGCGGTCGGCACGTTCCGCCACACAGTTTTTCAAGCCTGCCAACCAGAGCTGGCCACGGGCGTGCTCACGCGTCTCGCGCCGGCGCTGTTTGACGTCGGCGGCCGCCCGCATCTGCTGACGCAGTGCCGCCTTGCTACGCTCGTGCCGCAGCCATTTCGCGAGGCCAAACGCGCCGAATAGCGCCGCCGGCAAATACTTGATCGCAGCCAGTCCTCTGTAGTTACCATCATTGATGCGCTCACAGCGCGGCCGCACCGAGGTCAACCCGGCCTTCTGCAGGTCGTGCATTGCGCGCTCCGCGCGCCGCTGATCAAGTCCAGCCTGCTCGGCCAGGAACGGCAGCGTCAGGTTCTGCATGCCACCGTCCGTCGACGGAATACCCACGCGCAAAGTCAACAGATCGAGGTATTTGAGGCTTGCGCGCAGCAACTGCATGCACGCGACGCTGCGTTCGGTGCGTTGCTGACGCGTCGAACCGTTCGCGCGGTTCAGGCTCGGCAACCACTCGTCGGGCGCATCGAGATAGCGCCCGAGGCGGTGCATCAGTTCGGTCAGCACGCGCGGGTGTCCGCCCGCCCCGGTTCGGGCCGGGTTCGGCAACCCTGACGGGAGTGCCGCGACGCGACGTGCGTGCAACTGACCGGACATGCCGGAGGCGGTCCGGGCTTAACGTGGCATCAGGAACACCGAGGGAAGAAACGGCTTTCGCCTGCATCGCCCTGTCAGGCAGGGCGGCGCAGATATTGCGAATGGAACGGGGATGGGCCGTCCGGCCCAGTTGGCTAGTCGTCGATTCATGCAGTCACTCATTTTTTTACGATCGGACGCCCACGGGCGACGCTTGACACAGAGTGAAGAGTTGCTAGAATCGAAACGCGCTGAATTCGATGTCTCTAGCACTTCTCCCTGTGCTGGCTGTCGTCAAGAACTACCCTCGCTGCCAGGCGGGGGTTTTTCTTTTGTAGGTTCGGTTTTGTCGTGTGCTACGCAGTCCTGCTGAACAGAAATAGAAATCTTCCGACCGAAGCGGCTCATGACTTTTGTTTGCACCAAAAACGGTGAGCCGGCTCAGTAACCCTCGCCTCACCATGCAGACTCCTGCGCCGCTGATGATGCGGATGCATCCGCCGCAGCTGCATTGACTTCGTCCAACGTATTGCCGGCGCGCATCGATGGTTTTGCCGCACGGGCCAACGTCGGCGCTGGCAGTTCTGGCATCTCCTCACCCGCACGCCAGATCCACGACGGCATGTCGCTTTCTTCGATCAAGCTCGACAGCGCATCCTCGTCTTCCTGCTCAACACCCGGCGGCTGCACATACAGCGCAACCGGCTTCGGTAATACGTCGGCCAGCACCGCGCACGCGAGCGGCTTGTTCCCCGCCAGGTTGTATCGAAGGCCCTTTACGAAGCGGCGCTGGTGCGCCGTGAGCGCATCGAGCATCAGCTTGTCGTAAGCATGCTCGAATGGAATCCATCTGGAAGACACGACCATGACGGCCAGCGTCTCGATCGAGGCGATCCCGGTCGGGTTCAGGCCGAAGGTTGCAATGAACACCAGGTGCGAGTCCTCGATGCTGTCCCACAGTGCCAGTTCGTTGACAAAGCGCTTCTGGAGTCGTCGATGCAGGTCCTCGCTCAGCATGAACGGAAAGTCCGGGAGGTGTTTTGCGACGATCTTGAAGCCATACCGCGACTCGGCAATCTCCTTCACTTCTCCGATCGCAATCATCAGTTTGCGGGCCTTCTTGCTGGCGGCCAGTTCGGCCATGTGCGCGATGCGACGCTGTGCAATGCCTGCCGCGTGTTCCAACGAGAACGATTCGGGCACATACAGTGACCGCCCCAGCGGCTCTCCCTTTGACACCTTGCCGGCTGCAGCCTGCAGAAGGAATTTGCGCACGACGTACCAGCTGCGCTTGCCCTCCATCGCCGGATACCAGCGATTCAGGCCAGCCTCTTCCCACATGTAGTGCAAGGTGCCGCGCAGCGTCAGTTTTACCCCGTCTGTACGCACCGTATCGGCCGCGGCGCCTGATGGAGCTGGAGCTGCCCTACCCCCCGTTTTCGAGAGGCTGAAATCGAGCTTGAGTGTGGTGACGCCATCCTCGATGTTCTCCTGTATAGCCTCACCTTTCACCTCGCCCAACCCGGACAGTTCCGCTGGCGGCTCGTATGACACGCAGTCCGGCGCATGTGCGCCTCCTGTGTTCGGCATGCGCTTGATCACATGGTGTTCGCCGACTTTTGCGACGTACATCGGCACACCGACCGGCGTACACATGCACAGCGGCCGCACCTTTTCGCCATGCGCATCGGCCAGATATGCCTGCAGGTCATCGGCATTAGCCGCGACGATTACATCGTCAAATCGATATTCATGCATGATGCCCTCCAAGTGTCAGACCCGCCCCATATTCACTTCCCGAATACCCTTGTCGTCGCGCAGCGCGATCGCAGCACGGTTGAGCGCGTTGCGCATCTGTTCCGCGTTGACCATGCCCGGCAGACACCAGCGCGGGTTGTTCGAATCACTCGTCAGGATGACGACCGTCCCCACGTTAAACACTCGTTGCCACCACGGGTGAAGCGAAATCACATCCTGAATGCGGAACAGCTCGAGGCTCGAAACCTTCCGGCTCAGAATTCCCTGTCGGCAGGTAATCCGCTCCATGTCGATCACGATTTCCGTGAGCGCCGTTTCGACGAATACAAGCGCGAGCCGCGCCAGGCAGACCAACACAGGCGCAACAACTACGACGGGAGACACAGTCCACCTCGAGGCCGCCCATGAAAAGACAACGGCCAACCCACCGATCGCGACGCTGGTGCCAAACAGGTCCGGCATGTTGATAACCTGCGACGGCGTGCGTGCCGTGAAAAATCACGGCCGGCTGAGGAGATGCCGGCATGAGCTTGGTCTTGCGATCGGTCATGGTCCGGGGGCCCCGATGATGATTGCTGCCGTGCCGCCAGCCTGCGCCGCAGGCACTGGAGAGGCCGGCGCGGGGACCACGACCGCCAGCTTGGTCTCATGCGGCTGCGCCTCGATATAGGCCGGCACGCGCACTGGATAATCGCGCACGCCGAACTTGATCTTTGCGAGAGGCCAGTCCTTGCCGTATTTCAGATAACCGTTCAGGTCGGGCAGGTTCGATAGTTGCGATGACGTGACGACGAGCTCAGGATCGCGCTTACGCTCGCGTGTGTTGATCCGCCACTGGCCCTGCACGCCGATCGGGTGGCGCTCCACTTCGTGCCAGCCGATCATCTCTGCAACGTTCTTGGTTGTCAGTGCATTGGCCCCTCCCAATGCAAGCAGACTGCGGAAACACGAAAGCGTCGCTTTCGCCGGTAGATCTCCCAGTTGCTGATGCAACTGAACCAGATCCTGCAGGTCCCCCACGACGCACAGGCCATGCTTTCGGCCCTTCGATACCGCTGCCTCGAAACTGTAGAGGCGACCGAGGGATGCCAATTCGTTCTTGAATACCCACAGACGCCGGTCGAACGTTGGCGCCTCACTAAGGATCATCGCGTAGATCAGGTCGAGCCAGACGGGGATCGTCGGACCTAGCGCCGTTCGCTGGTCTTCACGCCATGTAATCCAGATGTTCCCGCCGTTCTCGTCGCTCATCCAGCGACGGATCGAGAAATCGCCATCAGGAATGCGACGCAGCGGCCGGATGTACTTGTTCAGCGTAAAGATGATGCTGGCCGTCGCCCTATCCGCATCCTTCGCGAAGAAGCCCACCGAATCCGTATCCTCAAGGTACTTTTGCAACACTGGACGCTGCTCGCGCACCAGCAAATCAGTGAGCGTCACCATGTCGCGCATGTCGTCGCCGGCGAGCTTGTTCATCGTGTCCGCAAGCAGCGCGCGTGCATAGCCCGCCCACTCTTCGGCCTGATCGCCGTTCTGCGGTGGAATCGCCGAATGTGCGAGCCGTTCGAAGTCGAAACCGTGATCGACCTCGTTGAACAGCGACCAGCCGACGCACCGGGCGTCGTACGGGTTGATCACGATGTCGCCTGGCAAATAGAAGCGCGACATGAGCGAGCCGTTCGGATCAACCGCCACCATGCGGTCATCGCGGCGCAGTGCCGATGCGATCAATCCATTAATCGCCTGACTCTTGCCGGAGCCTGGCGCACCCACGACGATCAGGTTCTGCGTTTCGAGATCCGTCGGCACCTCGACGCCACAAACGGCGACTGGCACACGCGGCGCATCGCCGTGTTTCACGGCCTGTTTGCGGTACTGATTGTTATGTCGCGCGATGCGGCTGCTCAGCTGGTGCCGGTTTTCCATCTTCGTGCCACGAATGAATTTGGCGTACCGGTAGCCTTCGAAGCCATTGAACAGGTATTCGTGGCATGCCCATGCGGCACCCGCTGCAAGCGCCGCACCCGGCACCGCGCCCCAGAAAAGCAAGGGATCATGCACGGCGGCCATGAAGCCGTGAATGATCCCAGCAGGAAACGGCAGCGGCGGATAACCTGCCAAAGTGAAGGACACGCAAAGGCCAAGAACGAGCGCGAGCACCGCGCCCGTCCACTGCATCATCACGATTTCGTGCTTTTGCATGATCAGCCGATCCCGTGCCCTTCACGTTGCTTTCCCGGCCTGACGGCCTCCCTGGCCCGCTCCGAGACGGCCTGCTTGCCATCGCGCGTAAAGCCGGCCGACTCGCGCAGGTTCCCGAAGAACTCGGCGCGGCGCTCAAGCTTTTCGTGCGCATTCAGCTCGGAAAATTTCTTGCGCGGCCCCGTCTCTGCACGCACGACGCTGGCACCTTCCGCCTGCTGCGTCTTGCCCGCGTCAGTCGACTTGCCGGCATCTGGAGCGCCCCGGTCGGCGGAATCCTTCGTTTTGTTTCGACCAAGTTTCTTGAAACCCGCAACCCCGTCGACGGACTTCTTTGCCTCTGGGGTCTGGCCACTGTTATCACCTAGCGCAGCTCCTGGCGTTCGCTTGCCGGTTCCCATTTCGATGACATTGGACTTTTGCGTGGCCGGTTTCTCCGCGGCCTTCTCTGCTACGTTCTCGACCGGAGCCGTACTCTTTCCACTGCCGCGCGAGAAGAACGCATTGCGCGCAGCTTCGATCGCGGCCTTGTCAGGTGTCCCCGCTGCATGCACCCTGCCCGCGTTGGCTTCCCTCATTTCGCGCAGCATTTCAAGTGTGGCTTTGGCCTGTTCAGCACTAACCCCCGAGGTCTTCGCGACCGTATCAACAGTCGCCGCAAATTTAGCCGGATCTTTCAGGGTCTCCAGCGACGTATCAATACTGACGCTCTCTTTCGCGCCCGCTGCCGCAGCCTTGCTCGCCGCTACTTCGACCGTGCGCTCTGCGGTCTTCTGCGCGGTCTTCTCCGGCCCCTCGATCGCGCGACGCACCTGCGCCCGTAATGCCTGCTCCTGCGAATCGAGCTTGATCTCAGCAAGCTCCAGCTCACGATTGCGGGCTTCCAGCGATTTCGCCCAGCCGTCAAGGGTCTTGGGATAGGTCCGTGTGGCACCTTTGTCGTCGACGCGCGACTGCGCCTTTGCGAACATGTCGGCGATTTCCTGCCGACTCCATTCGCGCGGCACATTCAGATCCTTGTTCGCATGCAGGATCTCGGCGGTCTTCTTCGCATCGATCAACGCAAGCTTGTTCAGACCTGACAGCAGCGACGCCCGGTCGGTAATCTGCTCGGCCCGCTGTGCCTGCTCGACTTCTTTTTCGGCTAACGCCTGCTCAAGCGCACCCCGCATCGCGGCCGTGTCGATCAGCTCACCTTCTTTCAGGCCGAAGCGTGTCTTGAGCGCCTTGGCATCGGTCGCGAGCTGCTTGTCTTCACGGCGCTGCTGGTCCTCGCGCTCGACCGCCTGCGCGACTGCGTGCGGCTCTCTTTTAAGCCAGTCCTGCCGGTATGCAAGATTTTTCTGGCGCGCATCGAGGCTCGCGCGACGCTGCGCAAGCGCCTGTTCCTGCTCCGCAAGCTGTTGCTGACGCTCCTTGTCGCTAAACCGCAATACGGTGTCTTCAAACATAAAAACCTCCGTCAGTTCGACGCCTGCCCGGACCAGGGGCGCCCTTGGTTAAACCGGCTTTGCCAGTGCTGCTGATACGCCTGCGCGACGACCGGCACATGCCACATCACCACAGCGTTTTCGCTGTTGTACCTGGCCGCCGACGTCGTGTAATTGAAGCTGCCCGTCTCGACCGATTCACCGTCGATCACCATGAATTTGTCGTGATGGATCGGATACACGTCGATCGTCCGGACACCGACGCCCGCACCCGACAGAAGATCGAGCGCGATGCGGCCTTTGCCACTGCGATCCTCGACCAGGTTGCTCTTCCGATCGGCAACCACCGCCACGTCAACGCCGCGCCGATGCGCGTCGATCAGCGCCTGCACGATCGCCGGCGACGTAAAGCTGTACGCCGACAGGTGCACTGAATGCCGGGCCGTACAGATCGCTTTGAGAACCAGCCGCTCGGCAGAACCTTCCGGCGAGAAACCCGTGTCGATTGCGGGACCGTCAGGGGCTACGCATGCCGCTTGGGCACTGCTCGAGTAGGTCAGAAGGGGAAAGGCAAGAACCGCCAGGGCCGACGTGCCGGCTGCAGATCTGAGAGAACGATAGAGTCTGCTCATCCTCGCCCTCACCGGCCCTGACCCAATAACTCGACGTGCTTCGCGACGGCGACGTCAACACTAGAAAAATTTCCTTGCGTCTCGCCACCGTGCCAGAGAATGTGTCTAGGCTTACCCTGAATAATGCAACTGGCAATTCGCCATCCAGTCGGATGAACCAGTTCAAACGGACCGACCCGTGTCCAACCATGCGCTGCCGCGTAAGTCATCCCCGCCACCCTGTTAGTAATGAATTCGTGTCTGCAACTGGCCCGCCTCGTACACGTCGACCGCGTTCGGCGATTGCGGCTGTTGCCAGACGATGTGGTCATACACAGTGACGGTGACTGGATCGCCGTCGTATCCGCCACCGTCCCGCCCGTTTCGCGAGCTCACAGCCAACGCATCGCCCGAGGGATCGCCATACACCTGATACGCACCGACCTGGCTGCCCACACAGGCCTGCGGCCCGTAATACGCGTAACCGCTATTGAGATCCGCCACGGAAGGCCTCGGCGCTCCGACTAGTGCGAAACCACCCATGCCGCTGTACGGACGAGCCCCGGCCTTACGTTGCCCTTCGGCCACCCAGGCGCCAGCCGCCGCGGCCGTTGTGCCAGCAGGGCATGGGTCGTATGGTGTGTTGTTCTGGCGGACGGTCATGTCCGAGTCTTTGCACTGCGGCCAGCCGCGCCCGTGACGGAGATCGTCCATCAGATGATCCATTGCCGGCCCGCAGGTAGACGGCGCCCACGGCCCTCCATTCGATGACGGGTTGCCCAGACAGATCACAATGCGGCATCCGTAGTCGTCATCGGCACGGGCTATGCCGGCGTGACCGCCAGCAGCGAGCACCGACATGACCAGCATCAGCCTGATTCCGTTTTTCATCGCCATGCCCCACCCCTTTCCAAAGAAAGCGTCCTTCGCTCGACCCTCATGGTTCGCCAGGCGCTCCACGTATTGCGCACGGCCAGACCCAACAGACAGAACGGCGACGCAGCCACCGCACCCAACCACATCAAGGCAAGCACGGGCGGCAGCAGGATCCAGCCTCCGCTCTCCCGCACCAGCCGGGCGACCAGATAAAAGGACATAGGCACCATGAGCGCCGCGAATTGCACTCCGGCCCCAGGCTGGTGATGCCACCATTGCAACGCCGCCACGCACGCCGTGACGGCATAGACGTCCAGCACCAGGGCGGCAGCAAGCATGCGAAATTGGTTACTGGTCATCGACGGCTCCAGACGCCTTTACTGCCTTGCGCGAATCGCTGCCCTGGCCATTGACCTGACCGTCTTCGTCGTCGTCACCATAGGTCGTGAACCAGTCGTCTTTGGCCGCAGACTTTGCGGCGCGCTCCGGCCGTGCCGCCGCGCGACGTGCGGGTCCACCTGCAGGGCGAACGTCTGGAACAATCTCGATCGGCTGCGCCCCCTGCACACCGGATGCCGGGACGGCAGCCGCCACCTTTTGCGCGTATGCGGCACCCCGCGTCAGATCGCCGCTGTAATAGCAGGAGAGCGCCGCTCGTACCGCGTCATCAGCCTGCGCAAATTGCGGTTTCGCTCGGGCGTAGCACGCTTTAAGAATCGCGGCACCGGTCCTGAGGTTCGTGCAGGGTTCGAAAATGCTCTCTATGGTCTGTCCGTAACGCGCCAGATTGTGTACGTTGACCTGCACCAGTCCCATGCTGTAATTCCAGCCTCCGGCATCGAGCGCCTTGACGGTGGCCAGCGCTTCCGGAAGATTCTTTGGCTGTCGCGCAAGATGGCCACCGACAACGCCAATCGCGAACGGATTGCTGCTGCTCTCGACTGTCGCCACGCGCCCCAACAGCGCGTGATGAACATCAGGGGCGCACTCCTGGGCCAGCGAGACAAAGGAGGCTGCAACCGGTGGGGAAGCGACCTGCATATCCACTTGTGACGCTTGAGCGGACAGCAGCATCACACCAAGCGCCAGAGGCACGACGAGCGATTTAATGGGAGACATAGAGCACCTTGCTGATTCCCCGCACCCCATCGTCATAGCGATGCATCTGCACCACGACGTCGATGAGACTACGGGCATAGTCGATAATCTCGGCACGCTGCAAGGTCGAGCCGAAGCGCATGACCATCTGCGCGAGTCGTTCGAACATGTGCTCGGGGCTGGTTGCGTGCAGCGTCGTCATCCAGCCGCCGTGACCGGAATTCAGCATTTCGAGCGCGACGTATGCTTCAGCGCCACGCAGTTCGCCCGGAATCACGCGATCAGGCGACAGGCGCAACGACGCTTCCATCAGTTCAACTGGCGTCACATTTGCCGTGCCCTGATTACCCCGCGAATAGAGCAGGTTCACCGTGTTGGCCTGCGGCGGGCGCAGCTCGCGCGCGTCTTCAATCGTCACGATCCGCTCAGCTGGCGAGATCTCTTTCAGGAGCATGTTGATGAACTCCGTCTTGCCAGCAAAAGTCGGTGCACTCACAACGATGTTCTTTTTCGCCTTGACGGCGAGCCGCAGGAAGGCTGGCCAGTTGCCGTCGCGGTATAACATCGCCAGCTTCCTGCCAGTGTCTTCCGCATCGGGCAATGGTTCATTGACCCGCCTGAAAGCACCGCTTTCCTCGTAGTACTGCATCGTCAGATCAAGCGTTGACGGTTTGCGGATCGCAATCGCGATCGTGCCGGGCGGCACCGCTGGGGGTTGGACAATCTGAATACGGAAATCGCGATTCCCCGGCCCCGTCAGTTCCGAGGGGATCGAGGCCGCGAGAAGCGGGCGCTTAGCATCTGTCTCCTGGTCCGAGTGATGCGCCACCAGCTCGGCAAAGTCCCGCAACGTGCTTTCGGTCAATACCGGCGTATCCACTCGCTCCATGAAGCGAATGCCCTTCCGGCCGGCCCATACGACGCCAGGACCATTCACCGCGATCTCCGAGACATCGACGTCATCAAAGAGCGGGCGGATGGACTCGGTGCGGTTGAAGAATGCCGGGACGATCGACATGTCAGCGCCCCCGGATGCGTTCGGCGCGAGCCACCGCGCCGGCCTGCTGCACGGAGGGACGATCGAGACACACCTGCGCATCGAAACACTGGCGGGCAACGGCCTTAAGCTTTGCCTGCGCGAGCATCAGATACCGTCCATCATCCCGGGCGAAGTCCCTGAATATCTGTGCCTGCAACGCGTCGGCAACCGCGTCGTCCAGCTGGCGGCGCAGTTCTCCTGTGGCGACTTCGCATTGAACGTGCGAGATATCCGTTGTCATCATTCCTCCCCGTCGCCCGATTTGCAGTAGTCGGAGAAGTCCAGCTCGTGTTCGACCTGAATTCGCACGCGCGTGCCTTGGTCGTTTTTGAGTGTCGGCGGGATGTTGACGTAGCCGCCCAGCAACTGCTGCGAAGACTGCGCCATCGACTGCTGCACACCCGCGCGGTACATCGCCATCGAGTTGTTCTGGTCTGACGACGACACACCGTAGGTCGATGAACCAGCGCCGAGCAGCGACAGCGCCGCGCTCATGCCGAGGATCTGGCCAACGTGGTTATCAACGTCGGCGTCGATGCCCGCCGATCCGAGCTGATCGGCAACCGGTGAGTTGACAGGGATCTTGACGCCATCCGGACGCAAGGCGACCGCGCTTGCAATGAAGGTTCGTTCCTGCCCCTTGCGCACCGACGAATTCGGTTTGCCTGTAATGCGCGTGCCCCACGGCAGCAGCGGAATCCGGCCCTGCTCCCCATAAGCATCCCGATCCAGCATGATCGTGATGGAACCAGGCAGGTCTGAGATAATGCGCGGCACCAGATGGCCCTCGAGGATTGCCCCCGGCTCCATCTTGCATTGCAGGTTGTCGATCTTTTGCGCCTTGGACGTAGAGCCGTCGGCGTTCGCAACGCTGCGCGCAAAGTCCGAATTCGGATCATTCAGACCGTCGCCGCCTGAACGACGGCCTAGGCCTGCTTCGCCCTGCTGACCATCAGCGGGCGCGCCGGCATCGTCTGAGCCATCCCCTCCCGTGTCAGAACCAAAGATGCCCGATTTCAGCCGTGCCTCGTGCATTGCCTCGGCTTTTCTGCGCGCCTGCTCAGCTGCTGCGGCCGCCTGGCGTTGACGCTCCGCAGCCCGCCGCGCTTCTTCCGGATCGACCGGCGAGCTTGCCGCCGGTGCCGACGCAGCGGCCGCCATCGACGCCGGAAGTTTCTGCCTGCCAGCATCCAGCGGCGCGGCCTTCGTCGTGTCTTCGTCAATCTTCGGCTTGTCGGAATAGCTCGATGGCGCTGGCGCGTCATGCTTCATCGCGTAGAACCCACCGGCACACAGCAGGAACAGAATCACGCCGGCGACCGTGAAAAAGGTTTGACGCCGGCCGCGCCCCGGATCGGCTGCGAGCGAAGTCTGCCGCAGCGCGTCAGCCGCGCGTCGGCGCTCGTTCAGGCTGTCGCCTGCATCGCCCGGCTCGCCCCCTGGCCGCCCGCCGTCATCAGGCAGATCATTCGGGTTATCAGGCGTATTCAATTTCCGCCTCCCCAGGGTGAACGCTGCGCCTGCGTCACCACACCCTGTGGCGACCGGATCACGCACAAGGTGCGATCGCCATCGCGCAGCGTAAAGCGGTCAGCCATCTGCTCGATCACCAGGTACGGCCCTTCCCTGCGCATGGGCGCAAGCGCCTCGGTGCCGTCCCGGTCAACTACGTAAATAGTCGGCTTGGGCTTGCCGATGGTGGTCAGAAAGTAAGTGAACTGCCCGTCGTCAAACACACGCTGCAGCCCGAACGAACTTTCGTCACCCGACACCTGATAGTTCTTGTTAACCATGCGGGGCTGCGAATACGACGCGTCAGAGACTCCGCCCGAATCGTCGCTCCATCCATCGTTTCCGTCAGCCGGATACAGGAAGCGCACCGCATAGGTCGCGCGCTCCGGATTCTTCGAACTGGACAGGCAGAAGTAATAGACGTGGTTGCTGGTCGTGACCGTCAGATTGGTTCTTGCATCAGGTTCGACTGGCTTGAGCACAAGATGATTGCGAAACTTCAGGACCTGCCAACCGATTGAATCGCCGATCGCCTTGTTGAGGATCTTTTCCCCAGGCGCGAACTCGATCGTCGTCGCATAACCATAGACACCGGTGATTTCGTAGACCTGATTCGGATCGAACTGAAGCTGGCATACCCGGTTGTCCGTGATCACACAGCGCGGATTTTTGGCCGCTTGTGCATTCACACCCATAACGGCGCACGCAATACCCACTGACCATGTCAGCATTCCGTGGCGAATAGTTTTCATGTCGTTCCCTCTCCTGGTTAGTACGCCGAGGGCGTCACGAAATGCACGATGTGCGCGGCCTGCAGGGGATCGTCAATCGACGCTATCTGCAGGTGGTAAGTGCCGCGCGTCGTCGTGACATTGAGCCCCATCTTTTCGCCCGGCTTGTCGGCCGTCACCTGTAGCGTGTCGCCCGTTCGTTGAACATGAAAGACCGGTGCCGTGCTCTGCGCGATGGCCTTGATGTGTTCGTCGCGCGGAAAGTCAATCGCCAGCAAGGTCCTGTCAGCAACTGTCAGGTCGTAGATCTGGTCCGGCATGTACGGCAGGCGCTGCACATTGCCTTCCGTTCCCCTCAGAACTGGATCAGCAGCCGTTACTGCGTGCGCCACGGCCGACAACGCCACTGCTGTTGCCACTGCCGTCAAGGCGCTCCTGACTGTTCGCATCTCAGCCTCCAGATGGAGCCGGCGCACCCGGCTCTGTATTCGGCTCGAAGCCGGTCACCATGAATCCCGTCCCGTTGATGTAGCGGTTCTGCGGCGTCAACGCCTGCTTCACGAAGTCATAGCGGAACAGCACGTGCCAATACACCGTCTTGTTGTCGCCGTTGCCGTCGTTGTAGGTCGTGAAGGTTGCTTCGGCCTTGTGATCCTCCCGGTCGAGAATCCGCACGCGAACCTCCTTGACCCGGCGCACCGTCGTCTCGGCGATGCTGTAGTACGGGTTGTCCTTGTTCTTCGCGTCCATCTCGTGGTTGAAGCTGTCCGCCACGTTCGATGCAGAATGCAGCCGGACATAATCAATATGGTCCTGGCGAAACGCACGATCGAGCGTGTAGCGTTCCGTCACGTAACGGGCAAGTTCGCTTTCGATCACGGCATCTTTCGAACTGAGCACCGCAGGTGTGCCGATCTCGCTTTTAGCGACATGGTTGTGCGTGTCAAGGGTGAGCACCACAGGTGGCACATACTCCTGATTGGCCTTGTCGTAGGCCATCGAAGCCAGCGCAAGGCCCGCGATCGGCCACGCTACCAACGCGAGCAGATACGCACGATTCCGGGATAAGCGAATCGCCTCATAGGATTCGGCTGGCGGTGCGTCAGGCGCTGCCGCCTCACGCACCCTGGATGATTTCTGGATAATCGCGCTCACCATTGACCTCCCTCAGATGCCCCGCTTGAATTCGCAGTGCCGCCTGAGCCGCCCGGTTGCCCGGCACCCGATGGGCTCGACATGCTTGAAGGGCTCGTAGCACCGCCCGAGGAAAGCGCCCGCTCGATCCGGGCAAGCTGATTGCCGTGAGCAGTTTGGGTGTTGCTGATGCTAGTCAGCGCATTCGCCGCGCCCGGATTTGCACCGGCGCCGCCTCGCCCACCACCGGAAAACTTCGACATGATCTGGGACATCATGAAGCCGCCGATCATGTCCGCCATGCCGCTGCCGGCGGCGCCGCTCGATGTTAGAGCGGACGCCAGCGGGCGAACAGTAAAAGCCATGAAAAGCGCGATTGCGCCTGCGATAATGATTGCGGCGAAGGCATCCTTCGACGTCATAGCATTAGGATCCATCTTCGCGACAAACTGGTCGGTGATATCGAAGCTGAACTTCACGATGACACCAAGCAGGATTCCGACCAGTGCGAACTTCGCCATTGCCGCAAACCAGCTCATGCCGAATCCGCGCGTGCTGTTCCACATCAACGTCGGCACGAACAAAGGGAAGAGCAGCATCGTGACCGCAAAGCCCATGTCGGACCCAACCTTCAGGACCAAGGCGATCAGGACCATCGCTGTATTGACGATCTGCAAGAGCAGTCCGAGAAGAACGATGCCAATCTTGAGCATCGACTGCTTCATCATCTGGCCCGATGCATCTGAAAACTTGTTGTAGTCGTTCTCCAGATACTGTGTCATCGACTGTCCGCCCATCAGCGAACTTACGGTGTCGTCGCGCAGCTCCTGGAATGAGTGAAAGATCTGTCCGGCCAGCCCGCCCCAGTTCAATGCCGCGAACACGAACATGATCGTGAGCAGCATCCTCACCAAAGGCCACACGTCCGCTGGATCGCGCCCGGAATGAACGCGGATCACCTTAACTGCCACCCAGATCATCGCGAGGTATAGCGCGGGTTGCGTGACCGCGTGCCCCAGCACCGGGTAGTTGGTAGACAGAAACGCCTCCGTTCGCGACGGGATGCTGTCGAACAATGTCTGGATGAATTGATCTACCGGATCAGCCATGTCACTTCCCCGTGCCAAAAAATATCTGCTTGGAGGCTTCCGCGGCGGCGTTGCAATCGCGTGCTTCCGGGGTGTCAGCAAAGGGGCTAATGCCGCGGTTCGTGCAATCGTCTTCGCGCGCTTTCATCTCATCGCGATGCGCGAGGTAATACGCTTCCGTCTTTGGCACGAACGCCGGCACAGTCTGCGCAGGGGGTTCGACAGTGCCGCCTCCCGTGCTACTGGTATGCACGACGTAAACGATCAAGCCGCCGCTGCCAACAACTGCGACCGCGAGAAGGAACCAACTGAGCTTGCCTGTCCACGTCATCTGCCTGTCTCCAGTTTCTTCACCCGTGAGCCGCAGGCTCACGGCGCGCCTGTCACGCCTGCTGCCCGATAGGATGAAAATCACACGCGCACGGCGATTTCGATGTCGCGCCGGAATGCGCACAACCAGCCAGACACGTAGCGCCGGCGAGCAGGAGGTAAAAAACGATGCTTCGCATGTCGATCCTCACTTCGAAACGTTGCTGAAAAACTTCTCGCGCTCTGCGGTGGCTTGGTTACTCTCGTTGAGCTGGTTCGCCGTCAGATTCGCGTTGATGGCCTGCAATTTCGTTTGCGCGGACTGGGCCATGCCCAGCTCGGCCGACATGCGGTTCTGCAGATCGGCTGCATCCTTGACGTTCTGCGTCGTGTCGACCTGCTGCGACAGGTTCTGGAAGTTGCGCAGGTGCGTTTGCGCCTCGTCATACAGCGACTCACCGCCGGCCAGTGCCGAGCGAACCGAGTCGGTACTCATCTTGTAGTTCGCGCCCTCTCCCTTGTCCGCGAAGTCATCGGGTGACATCGTGTTCATCACCTTTTCATACGCCGCCTGTCGGCTGCCGTAGATACCGCTCTTCTGCTGCGATACAACGTCTTGCCAGCTGCCCGGCACAATGGAAGACGCGTCGATAGCATCGGTCAGCCCCGATGCACCTCGCCCGTACGCACCGGTTACCGCGCTGTATTGCTGCTTGAGCGTGTCGTATTGCTGCTTCAGTTGCGCCAGTTGAGCGGCCAGCGCCGTCCAGGTCCCGGCGTCGCCGACCGGGACGCCCGTTGCGAACGCTGTCGTTGACATGACCATCACTGCGATGGTCGCTACGAATGGCCCTTTCATTTCTGCACCTCCACTTCCGGTTGTAAGGTCGATTTCGACAATCGCGCTGCGCTCCTTCCCTCGCCCATCCAGTACACCTTGAAGCCTCGCGACCATGACCACGCATACACAAAACAAAGCGCAAGCACGCCGTACTGCTGCGACTCCCACGCCATCCAGAGCCAGAAAGGTTGCCCTGCAAGCCCACAGATGCAGGCCCACTTCCGCCAGTGTTCGCGTCGGTCCTGCGACAGGAAAATGCTCGCCGCGCCTAGCACACCGATTGCAATTTGTCCGATCACAGGCCCCCCTCTCAACTCAAACGTTGTGCGTCCGTTCAGATAGCGCGCGTGCCATGAACACCGGAACCCATCGGCTCGGGTCCGTTGTACCCAACTCGGCGCGAACACGATTCATCAGCTCAACCGACTTGTCATTCGATGACAGCACGGCTACGAGTTCGGGCATGTCCGACATATCAAACGATGCGCGCACACTGACTCCGTTGCCCTTCTTGATGAGCACCTTGTAGTCCTCCGGCACCGCACGCTCGATAAACTCGAACTCGCTCTGCGAAAAGTCCAGGTTATCGACGTAGTCCCGTCGATCGGCCTTGTCGTTGGCGAGGTAGAAGCTCGTCACCGCCTGATTCTTGACGGCCGCCACTGGTCGATAGAGCGCACTAGGTTCCGGCGTGATGAAGAGCGTCGCGCAGTTACGGCGACGGAATGTCTCTCGATATGTTTCGATCTTCTGTTGCCAGAAGGGGTTGCGGATCAGCATCTGGGCTTCATCCCACACGATGATGGCGGGTGATCCGTCGAGCGATTGTTCGATACGATGCGTCAGATAGTTGAGCAGGACAGGAAGCTCCGGCTTCGCTTCCTTGTCCTTCATCAGCTCCCGCATCTCATAGCGGTAGTGACGGTGTGTTGCCACATCGAGCGTGTCATGTTCGTTGTCGAAAACCGCTGCATTCGCGCCATCGCCGTGCCACACGGCAATCGCCCGATACAAATCCGAATTCTTCCCTCCGAAGCGCCACGCGAGATTGCGCAGGCGACGGTCCTCGAACCTGGTCTTGCTGTCATCGAAGTTGTCGTTGACCGCTATTGCTATGCGTTCGATGTCGTCGACGGTCAGCACATAGCCGTAACACGTCGCCATCATCTGCAGCAGCTCGCGTAACATCGCGCGATTCTGTTCCGTGTCTGGCATCTTGCAGGGATTGCCAAGGGACCGTGAGAGGCTGAGTACGATGTCGGCTCCGCCCATAGCCTGCATGAACACGGTGCTCCCGTTCTCCCGGTCGAACCAGTGCACCCGGGGCTCGAACTTATCGGCCTGGCTGGTGATCATCGCAACAAGCAACGTCTTGCCCACCCCCGTTTTCGCCCCGAAATTGCCGTGTGCGGGCACCATCCCCGCACGCTCCTCATGCAGGTTGAGGTAGTAGCCGGTCTGACCTTCTGTCGGCAGAACCATGAGGCATTCCCCCCAAAGGTTCCCGTCGAAGCGTCCCTGCGGGAAGCTGTGCAGTGATGCAAAGGAAGCAAACTGGAGCGTCTCAACCTTGCCGACCCGACCGTTGTGCCGCTTTCTGGCACCCGGTATCTGCGACCATACGGCACGCTCCATGCCGGTCGTCTCGATAACAGGTTTCACGCCCCAGCTCTTGAAACACTCGCCAGTCTTTCCCACGGCATCGTCCAACGCTTCGAGCGCCTTCAATGCGGCCGCCTGCGAGCGCCCTTCTACCGGCACGTGAACGAGGACACTCATGTGATGCGTGCCAAGCACGGCCTTGTTGGCCGCCTGCCGCATGCGCAGCGCAGTGATTTCCGCCGACATGCCGGCAGTCGTCCGGTCGTGCGACAGCCGGGCCTCACTTGTCGACGTCGCCATGCTGGCGTCAAGCTTGTCGATCGGGAAAAACTTCTGCGTAACGATCAGTTCGGCATGCAGCCGCTGGAACCGGTCCGCCATCCCGGCGACAGCACCATCGGGCCAGCGCGACATGGCGAGCACCTGTCCGATGCGGCGATGGTTGAGCCCGTTGACCTCAAAGACGTCTTTCCCCAAGATCGGGTTGCGTCCGAAATGCAGATACGAACTCGCGATCGCCTGGGCCAGGTTGTATGAGTCAGCCAGCACGGGGCCGTCTTCCTGCGTGAGCAGATAGCGCAGGAAACGCGCCATCTCACAACAGGGTCCGATTTCCGTTTCGACGCGGCCCAACCGGCGAGGCGCGTAATGCGCCAGCGATTTCATCAGCGAGTTGACCTTGTCTTCAATGTCACGCGCCTGCCGCAACTCCGTTTCAAGCTTGTCGTTGGCGCCTGATGGATTGAACGCGTTGAATACGCGATCGAGCCGGCCCACTACCCCGCTGTAATGCCGGTAGCGCACGATGGCGATATAGATTTCGTGCTGATACAACGACCGCGTCTGAAAACGCGCTTTCAGTTTTTCATTGAGGAAATTCGGAAACCAGTTCGAATACTTGCCGGCGGGCCACCGGTTGGCCTTGCGCCGGATCTCGTACACGTAGATGCCCACATTGCTGTCAGCGATCGACTCCAGCGCGGTGTTCCGCTGATGCTTGTATGCATCGACGCCGGTGTCATCGAGCATTTCCGCGTAGAGACCCTGCAGACGTACAATCTGCACCAGTCCGCTGTCGAGCGTGCGCAACGTATGGCCGTTGTAGTACGCGTTCAGGCCAAACGGAAGTTCGCGCGAGGCGTGCAAATCAGCCGCATCATCCTTGTCTGACTCGCTCTGCTGAACGAATGGCGACGCGCCGAAATGACGATCAAGAAAGTCACCGAGGGGCATAGGTCTTCGCTCCGCCCCAGTATTTGAGGCTACGTGGCTTCGCCGTCGCGCCAAAGCTCTGATACGCGACCGAGAACGCGAACATGTCTTTCGCGGTAATCAGGTAGGAGCCGATGACCAGAAAGGGCACGGCGAGCATCACCGGCCACCATTTGAGGAACATGAAAACAACCGCGGGCAATACGAACGAGCCGAGGAACAGCTCAGCCAGGCAGCCCCATATCATCCAGGGTTGCACCATGCCTTTCGGGATTTCGTGTACTTCACGCATGGCCTCACCTCAGATCTGCGAGGAAGCGACCGACGCCGCATAGCGGACGATGGAAGGGACCGCGAAGAATACAAATGAGCAGATAACTGCGATCACGGCACCCTTCATCGGAATCCAACCCTTCGGCACCCCGAGCACACAGATGCCGAGAATCGCCATGAAGACATAGGGACCCGCGTCGACGAACAGCCAGCTAACGAAATCGCGAACCAGGCCAGTGCCTGTGCTGTAGTCCATCGCATAGGCAAATTCAGGGAAGGCAGCCGCACACAGCAAAGCGACCAGCAATGACATGCGCCGCGCTGCGCTCGATTCGACACTGCTGAGAATCGCCCGCGCGTCGCGCGTCTTCGCGCAAATGAAGGACAACAGGCGCTTCGCAACACTCTCACCCACAACGGCGTCTGCCATATCAAGCCTCTTCAGTGATTCGTGGTTAGGCGGATACCGCGCCTTAACTCCTACCCCCGCGCGTCACCCAATGGAATGAAGATTACCTACCGCGTCACTTTACTAGCCATATCGCGCGTGTCAAGTCATGTTTTGCAAAAAATTACCAGAACCTTGCGTATCAGGTCAGTTATGGATAAAGTCGGCAACCAAAGGAGGGGTATCGAGATATGCCTGATAACGACATTCAGACCGATTCAATGGCTATCGCCAACCGCGTTCGCAATTTGATGGAGCGGCACGGCGTCACAAAACGGGCCCAGGCAAGCGAGCTAAGCCGGATACTTAATCTCAGCTTCTCGGCTGCGAGCCGCAAGATGAAAGGCCAATTGCCATGGGATCTGAAGCAACTCGGGGCGGTTGCTACGCACTTCGGTGAAACGCCGAGCGTTCTGGTGGAAAGCAACGAAGGTTTTGAAGATTCGATGGCGGGAGAAGGGATGCTGATGGTGAGCCCGCGTCCGCTGCCTTGCTCAGTGTGGATTGGCGACGAGCTGACCGGTGATCGATCAGCCGATCTGGTAGCGATCCAGTCGGGCAACGCATGGAATATCTACCCGGCGGAAATTGCTCCGGCCGGCCGGATCTTCAATGTGCTGTCGGTCGAAATACGCCCCAACCTGCCGCATCTTGAGAAGCCGACTATCGCGGTACTCGACGACGATACTGAAACGCAGGCGGCCAACAATGTCTGTGACTATCTTAACGACCACGGCCTGAACGCGACACCGTTTTACGATCTGGCCAGCTTTCGCGAGAGCCTGAAAAGCAACGCGTTCGACGCTTTTATAATCGACTGGCTCATCAACGATGACACCGCCGAGGCCGCGATTCTCGATATCAGGAAGGCAGAGAATGCAACGGCGCCGATTTACCTGCTGACCGGGCAGTTGCAAACCGGCAAAGCCCGCGTTGACGACATCGCCAGGGTGATTAAGCAGTTTGGCTGCAAGTGGATCGAAAAACCGGTCCGTATGCCCATCTTATTTTCGGAAATCTCTCACGAGCTGAGCCGCTCATCGAGCTAATCGCGAAGGTGCAGCGCCCAGTTGCTCGCGATCAACTTCTGATACGCGCGGTCGACTATCTCCAGATCGCCTGCTCGCCCACTTGCCTGGATTCCCTGAATTTCCGGAAGAGGAAGGTTTATAGCTTTGCACGACGGATAGTCGCGCACGCGCAACTCAGACGAGATCGTAGTGAAAAATGCCACTGTAGGCACGTCAAATCCAGCTGCGATGTGAACGGCGGCCGTGTCAGACGTCACAACAAAGCGGGCATTTTTCACCCATGCAAGAAAGGCGGCCGTGTCCGTCGATAGGCTCTTAATGTCTGTGTAGTGCTGGTGGTCGACCTTGCCGAAGCCAAGTACGGGAACGTGAAACCTTTCCCAAAGCCTATTTACAGCCTCGGCTCGAAACGAATGCGGAATGCTGCGCACAGGCGTGCTGGCTGTCGGACAGAGCAACGTATATTCCTTCGATGACCACTCCTCGCTCAACGCCGACAGGTCTACACGCTGAAGCCAGTCATTCGACTTGTGGTCCGGGCCGACGTCAGCCGGTGCGATCCCGAGCGCCCACAGGAAAAAATCTATCATGGGCATCGCCGAGAAGTTCGGCCAGAACAGATGGTTACCCAGATCGAGCCGGAGTTCATCGTCGGGTAGAGAATCGACATCGACAGGAAGATCCACAACAGCCCCAAAGATCGGCGCCGCCAGTTCGTATAGCTGCCTGACGTACGCAGGGGCGCGACTCGGACGGTAGATAACAAAGGAAATTCCCGGGTGCCGCCTCTTGATCGCCGCTAGCGCCGTGAGTCCAATAATAGAGTCCCCCAGCGTGACGCCCATTCCGTTGATGACATGAACGCGCGTTAGACGCGAGTAGTCGACTTCAAACGGTGCAACATTCGCATTCTTGATTGCCTGCACAGCAGAAAGCGCGCGAAAGCCTTCTGCCGCCACGTCGGATACCTCAAGGTCATACGAGGCAACAATCTCACCATCGCGCGATAGCAGGGAACCTGCATTCGTAAGCGCCGATACCTCATCAAGGATAGTCATTGATCAATCACGTTCGGTTGAATTCAGTGCGGCTTGTCAGCTGCAAGCGCATCCAGTAGCGCCTGCTTTAATACCGAGTTTCGCACAGGCTTGTGCAGGTGTTGTGTGAAGAGTTCGGCTCCACTGTCTTTCAGCAGTTCCCTGGAAAACGCACTGATGCCGATGATAGGAACATCCCTATTCGGTCCCGGCGTCGCTCGTACCTTTCGGGCGACGGCGATCCCGTCTTCCCCTGGCATCTGCACATCCAGCAATACTGCGTCATACGTAGCCTCACTCAACGCAGCCAAAGCCTCGCCTGCGTTGGCAGCAACATCCACATACGCGCCAAACGATGACAGCACATCCGCAAATGACTCTCTTGCAGATTCCTGGTCATCTACGATAAGTACCCTCTTCCGTTCGATGATCGCCGTAACTTGCAGCTCTGTTCCATCGGCCTCTGTAGCAGCTGCGGCTTCCTTGACGGGCAGCGACACTGAGACTTTCGTTCCTCGCCCCGGTTCAGTGTCGATGTTGATCGATCCGCCGAGCAGATCGACAAGCCCCTTGACGATCGCGAGGCCAATGCCTGCGCCGTCGTGCTTCCTCGTATTGGACTGGTCCAGTTGCGTGAAGGGCTGAAAGAGCTGACTAACGGACGCCGCAGGTATGCCGGGCCCGGTGTCTTCAACGGTAATGTCAAGGACGGCCCCATCCCTTGACGGCGTCACATCGAGACGCACAAGAATTCGGCCGGCATCCGTATACCGGACCGCATTCGATAACAGGTTTCCAACTATCTGCCTGATGCGATCGGGGTCCGACAGATACCAGCCATCGCCGTTGTTGACCATCGCGACGACCTCCAACCCCTTGCTCTTGGCAGACGTCGTCACGTCGTCAATCATCGATCCAATAACGTCGGCGGGTTGAAATTCCCGCTCCCTCAACGTGAGGCCTCCGGCGTCCAGTCGCGCGAAGTCGGTAAGATCTTTCATCTGTGTTTCTAGCCTACTTGCGGCCACCGCCAGCCTCTTGATCAACGTCGCGTCTCTTTCGGCAAATCGCCGATCCAAAAGGGTATCGGCCACACTAACGATACTTTGCAGCGGCGTCCGCAGTTCGTGCCCGATCATCCCGAGGAATGCATTTTTGGCGCGTACCGCGTCCTGCTCTGCCTTTATTGCCGCGCGCTGCTGGCGCGTTAGCCGCTTACGATCGACGCCCAGCAGCAAGGCGAGCACAGCCGTTCCCGCCAGGAGTAGCAACAGCAGCAGGCTGCTCAGGAAAAAAAGGTGCCGCTTTCCGATCAAGTCTTCGTAGACTGTATCGCGCCGGTCTATCTCGGCCTCGCTCACGTTATCTGTGATGACTGCCAGAGGCTCATCTATCTGCCCTAGACGAAGCGACAGGTCCACGGCCCTGCGTGGATCTTGCGGCAGCTGTTCGACGGCGGGCCTCACCTTCTCGATCACGGCACCTATTTGTGCGATCGCATCCCGAAAGGAAGCATTGCCGTTAAAGATCTGGGTGGCATCGGACGGTGTGGCCAACACGGCGTATTTCGATTGCAATACATCAAAGCGCAACTGCACCGACCGAAAATCCGATCTGCCAGCGCCATACAGGAGAAAGGCGTTCTTGGCCTTGTTTGCGGCGATTTCCAGTTGCGCCACGGACCAGTAGTAGTTCTCTTGAGGACCAGCCAGCGCCTTGAGACTTGCGGGCGACAGGAGCAGCGAATACGCGAAGTAAACCCATACCCCGGATACGCAAAGGAGGAGAGCAATCGCGACGCCCAGGACCCTTTTGACGCCAATAGCGCGAAGGAAGGTCATTCAACAACGATCTTATAAATTTGCCACACAAATCGAGCTTCGATCGACGCGCGGTTCAGTTCGTCCGGTTGCTCATCGCGGGGATAAATTAGCATTAGTGGCCCGAAGCCTTTCGGCTCCAGTGGTTTGCCATCACGCTCGTAGGCCACAATCGCCCCGTACTGCTTCGCGTCAGAGATGGGAACATCATGCTTGTAATCATCAAGCGCATATATGTGCAGCACCTTACCTCGTGCGCCGACTTTCTCAAGAATGCTTTCCAGAGTTGGCCCGCGCCACACGCTCACGGGTGTCCAATTCGTGGAAGTCTTGATGCTCTTCGCACCGAGCGAAAGCAGGTCGGCGCGGGTAAAATGATAACTGTGAGTATCTGCTTCAGTTACATGCGTGATATTGCCAGTCACGTCAAGTGTCAACTGTGCGGTCTGTGCCTGTGCCTGACCGAGACAAGCAAGAACTAACAAGACCAACCCTATATGTCTCAAGATAGACTCCATGTATGTGCTGACCGTCAGAACCCAGGTACGTGCCGAGGCCTTCAATCGCAGCCGACAGCAACGCTTTCAACGTGGAGAAACCTACGTTTAGCGGCTCGACAACGTAGACTGACTTGTTCGACCGCCTTGCCGACGCGCACTGACGCCAGCACTTGCAGCGCTCGCCCACCCAAAGTCGCGCTAAGATCGGGCATACACTGCCCTGCCCCACGATCAAAGCCGCGGCTAATTCGCTCGAACCCCCAAACATGACAAACGACAGCTCACCGATCCGTCAACGCCTAAACCGCCTCCACCAAGACCTCCTTGCGTGCCAGGAAGCGATCAATTTAGCCCGTGCGAGCGGTATCTCCGTTGAGACGGCTCAGTTTCTAGCCGAGGTTAACAGTCTTGCCGACCAAGCACATGCTTTGTGGCCGGAAGGCGAGGAACATCGCAGCCCCGACTTTGAAGATATTCTGCACATCAAGGCAGAAATCCACAATCTCGCAGCCGAATGTAGGCGTGTCCTATCTTCATAATGCTCCGCAGCATTGAGGGGCGAGTCAGACCTGACAACCTCGCCCGTCGTTCATCACATCACACGGTAAAGCACAGTTGGTCATCCTTGAGCGAAATCTGGCCGAGTGTCGGATCGCTGGTATGAACAGCGATGATGTTTGGTCCGGCCGGGAAAGTGCGATAGCCAAGCTCCGTGACGAAAGCCCCGATCGCACCGCCGTCAGACTTGATGGTCTCAATGATCATGACCGGGTGATGGATCGCGAGAACGGACCGGCTGCCGCGCAATACTTCCAGTTCCATTCCCTCGACGTCCAATTTCACCAAGTCTAGACGTTCCAGTCCGAGAGAGTCCAGGCTGACCATCGGAACTGTGGCGCCAGCAACGCTATCATAGGAAATCTGTTGCCCGATAAATTCATTGTCAGTCCGCCGGCGCAATTCCAGACTGCCAAAGCTGGCGGGCCTGAAATAATCCGGCTGCGGCACAGCCAGTTCGCCACACTGCTCCCCGAGGGCGGCAAGCCTTACTCGCGCGTTCAGGCAGTTATTCAATGCGATATTGCCGGCCAGCGCGTAGTAGACGATTTCCTGGGCCTCGAACGCGAGGATGCGGCCCCAACCGTACATGTGCCGTGCCCACTCAATCGAATGCACACCAATGTTTGCACCGCCATCAATCGCGACAACGCCGTCACCAAAATGCTTCCTGCGGCAATCAAGTAGTGTTAATGCGAGGCGCACTTCGGTCTCGTCAAAACTTGATCTGTTTAGTAGTTGATGCCCAACGCCATAGGCGCCATATGCGCCGTTGGTGTGATAGTCGTTGCGATTGACAATCATGCTTCCGTGGTTGGAAGATGCCAGAACAAAAGCGATGGGGCGTATCGGAAAAGACACCGTTTAAAGTCCTCAAAATAATTTCGCGTCTTCGCGGCGCGGTGTAAACACCCAGCATGCTCGCATTGGTACGAACCCGTGATCCCGCAGGCAGCTTTAGGAGTCATCGGTGTCATCCTGCAGGACCGTCTCGTAGTCTTGTCCGCCGTAGAAAATGCCAATCACAGAGACCTGCTCCGCGTCGACGTCGAAGGCTACCACTACCCTCTTGCGGTAATTCGTGACGCGCAGTCCCTCGCGAATGTCGTCCCGGCGATTGCCTCGATGCGGAAACGTCCGCAACTCTTCGCAGTACGTAATGATTGCGTTGGTATAGCGTTCCGCGATCACCGGCGAGGCCGCAGCCGCAATGTAGCGATAAAGCTCGAGCAGTTGCTCCTGCGCTTCCGGTGTAAAGGCGACGGTATAGGACATTACGCTTTTTCGATGGCCTTGCGGTGTTCAGCGGCAAGGGACGCACGCAGCTGGTCGACCCCGACGGCACGAGACGGGTCAGCCTTAAGCGCGTCGTAGGCGGGTGCGACCTGCTCGCGCAGCCAGCTTTCCACTGCACGGTCACGCGCGAGCAGCGCCCGGAGTCCATCGCGGATCACTTCGCTCTCCGTCGCGTATTCGCCGGCCGCCACCTTGGACCTGACTGCCTCGGCCATTTCGTTGGGCAGCGTGATGCTGAATTGTTGGGTTGAGCGCACGGGAAGTCTCCCTTCTGAGTGTAGGATTTAATCCTACACTTTGCCTTCGACACCCGCAAGGCGTCCGCACGCCGTTAGGCGTGCTGCACCCCCGCACGGCGTCAGTGTGTACGAACGCCGGCAACGGTCGCACGCAGCAACTTCTTCATCTCGGCAAGCCGTTCGCCTGCCGCCTCGGTGAGGACCCGCGGCATCGCGTAGGTGGGCTGAGGACGCGGTGCCGCATGCCGGTCTTCTCTGCCCCGCTGCCGCTTGCTTTCGAATGCCGCCTCCCGCTCCGGCGTGGCCCGAACGAGGTGCCCGCTTTCGATCGCGGCAACGAAATCCACCTGCCAGTTTCCGGCGCTGACGCGTGGTGCGGTCTCCCCACATTCGTGGACGGTGACTGTGCTGGCGTCGTTGGCCACGCAGATCCGTCGCGAGGTATCGCGGTCGAAGAAGATCCCGCCAACATTACGCTGGACCACGGTGGCGACCCGGAGCGCTTCCTGGTTGGCCTCGTGACGTCGGGCCACTGCCTGCCGTTTGTTGCGAGCCTGCCAGGCGAAATCAGCGGTCGAGCGCAGCAGCGCGCGCAGATAGTTGATGGGGCGCTGGGCTTTGCGGAGGTGTTCCCAGGCGACGTCAACGACATCGGAAAGCAGCTTCTGGTGCTGGCGTGCTTCGCGCATGAGTTTGAAAATCAGGAATTCATGAAATCCCAGGCGGCGAAGGCGCGCGAGGTCGCTCGGGAGCTGGCCCGGTTGTCTCTTTTGAGAAGAAGCAGGGTAAAGATCCTTATATATAGCACCGTCTGCCACGCTGGCAGACGGCTGCGGCAAGGAAAGGACCGCGGGGGCGACTCCCTCGTGATGATCCGGTTCGGGGTCGCTGGCGGTGGCCGGCGGCTCGACGAGACCGAGCAACTGGGCAGCCGGCTCAGTGAGGTGGAGGTAGGCGCGACCAAACAGGCCTGCCTCGCCATAGCGCCTCTGTGGAGGGCGGACGATCAGGCCGGCGGCTTCGAGATCATCGAGGCTACGATAGAACGTGCGCATGGATTGCATGGCGCGGCCAGTAAGCAGTTCGCGGCGCGCGTAAATCGCCGCGTAAGGGCGATGGGCGTCGACGGTGCGGGCGAGGGCCGAGAGCAGGGCGCGGGCACGGGCGGGGACGCCGTGCAGATGTGCAGCGCGATGCGCGGCGCGAAAGACGATCCACGGAAGATTGGTGGTGTCGCAGGTGAATTCGGCGAGGGCATCGGCATCGATTTTGATATCTGCCGGATCAGCCGGGTGAGGGCGAATGTCCCCCTCGCCGGCAACGAAGTGTTGCGCGATAGGCATGTCTACACGTCCATTTCGAAAAAATGGATGGCACATGCTTGACTGCCGATCACGTTCCGCTACACTTCGAGGTGTTTGGTCCCTTGCCCGATTCCAGTCGGGGAAGTGCAGCAGATGGGTGAGCGACAGCAAGCCCAATATTCAAAAGCCTTCGGTTCCAGCCGAAGGCTTTTGTTTTTACTGCGGTCAGAAGCTAAGCATTTCGGCTCCGGTTCTTCATTGGCACTTCATAAGTGCTTGTTTTTTCGATGGTTCCCAAAGGGAACCGGCTTTAATGCATCTCGCGACCGGCAGATCGCTAAATCCAAGCCATTGAATCAAAAGAAGTTCCCAGTGGGAACGCGCTCTACTCGCGCTGCTTCAACTTCGACTCGATGAACGCCTGAATCTCCTTGGCCCACTGCCCGGCCTGATCAGCCTCGTCGGTTAATTTCACACCAATCACGCCATTGCGAGCGGTGATCTCGCAAAAGCGCTTTTTCCCAACTTTTACTACCAGCGTCTCCCGGGCGTTTGTGTCGGGAGCCTTCGGTTTTGCTGTGGCGAGCTTGACGGCATTCTCCTGAGTAAATGCCTCGTCCTCGACCAAACGCCGGATTGCTTGCGTGACTTCGGCTGCCTTGCCGGCGCTGGCTGCGGTTGCAAGCTTCGCCGCCGCATGGCTGCCAAGCCGCTCAGGTCGCTGCGCGAGAATTTCTTTGGCCTCGTCAGGCAGACCCTCGAAGGCAAAGATGCGGCTAACATGCGATTTGGCGAGCCCTGCGGCTTCGGCTAAGTCCTGACGCGTCAACTCAGTGCCTTCCTGCAGCCGTTTGAAGTTCCAATACTTTTCGAAGTCCGAGAGCGACGGCGACAGCAGGTTGGAAAAGAATGCGACTCTCTCAACCAACGATTGGTCGATATTAAGGATGTTCGCCTCAATTTCCTCTCGCCCAAGCTCTCGATAAATGGCGACTCGATTGTTGCCGGCGACAATGTCCCAGTCTCCGTCCGACCGCTCTTCGACACTGACTGGCGTTGAAAGTGGGTACTTTTCGAGATTCGCCTTTAGTTCGCTGTATTGCTCTGAAGTCAGCTTTCTGCGCCGCCCGGGGACCTCATGGAGGCGAGCTACAGGTAGTTTGGCCTTCGCCGCCCCCTGAAGCGCGGTCTTGAGGCGCTCGATCTCTTCTCGTTGTGCGGCAGCTGTTGCCTGCAAGTGCATCAGCTGCCCCGGGGCTGTCCTGGGGCCGCCGGGCTTTGTCGCGGTGGCGCGTGCCTGGTCAGCCTCCGTTAGCTGAATGTTCGCGGCTTTGGCTGCTTGATCCTTGATCCAAGACATTTCTAGGCTCCTCGTGTCCACATCGAGCTGACCTTGTCGTCTACACGATCAACCAGTTGGTCGACCGGCGAGCGAATGCGCCGAAGCGTCTCCGCGCCCCCCTCGTAGCTCGCAAGATCGTAGATCGTGGAAAAGCGCATGTTCGTGTTGCGTGCAAGATCTGTCTCGGGGATTTCAACAGGGATCACTCGGGAGCCATATATCTGCGAAATCCAGGCCTGCAAAACTTGCGCAGCCGCCTTTGGCGTGGAACGCGTGACGAGGACATCGACAAAATCGAATTCCTTTGTCCGCTCGTCGCCAAAAGCCTTCATCCCGTTAATTAGGTCGGCAAACAGGTGCCAGAACTGCACCATCGAGGCAAAGGAGAGCATGTCGGGCACGACAGGGACGATTACGCCGTCTGCGGCAAAGATCGCGTTGATTGTCAGATAGCTAAGCGTCGGCGCAGTATCGATGATGATGTAGTCGTACTCGTCCTTCAGACTTTCGAGGCCGTCGTGAAGAACCTGTTCGAATCGCACCCCATGCTCGGTCGCAGACGCTCGGGCCGGGAGCATGAACTCAGCATTGAACAGCTCCGTGGACGACGGGATCAAATCAAGATTTGGCCAATAGGTGGGAGTGGGGAGCGCCCGCATATCGAATGGCTGATCGCTAAGATAGGCCTCGACCAACGGCATGATTGTCTGGGAAGAATCGACCTCTGCATGGGGGTTGATGCCGTACAGTGTTGTCGCGCTTCCTTGAGGATCGAGGTCGATATGGAGCACGCGGCGCCCCCGCCGCATCGACAAACCCTGCGCAAGCAACGTCGAGGTCGTAGTTTTGGTGACACCACCCTTGAAGTTGGCGACGGCCAGCACCTTGGCCGGGCCTTGACGCGGTGCTGGCTTGAGTTCAGCCTTGATCCACTCGATCGTCTCGGCGACAGAGAAAGAACGCGGAGCGCCCGGCCGGGTTTGTCGTCCTTCTGGTAGTTCACCCTTTTTCAGAACGTAGGCCATTCGCTGCTTGTCGATCCCGCACATCTCTTGGACGCGTGCCGATGTAATGAGCGGCGCCTCTTTTCGGGGGAAGGGCTCAAGCATCTCGTCCCGGATCTTTTGAAGCATCACGTCCGACAGCTGCGCAAGGCGCATGAGGTCGTCCGCGGTAGTTTTTCCGGGGTGAGCGAGGGTTATGTCCATTTGCGTTCCTACCGTTCGCGATGATTGGACCGATTCGGCAAGACTGGACCGCCACGGTCGAATTGACACGGAGATTAGCCGTCGTAAACGGTAAACGCAAGTTAACTTTTTTGGGGATGTACCGTCTCAGAGCCGCCTGGGCAGGCGGTTTCGCGCAAAAACCTAATAATCTGCGTGAAGTGAGGCAGGTTAGTAGACGGAATGAGACCACCGCCGCGCTGCATCTCGATCCTGTTGGCGGGGTCGGTTTCCGCTGTTTTTCGTGTACTTTTCCGCGTGCAAGAACGTCCCCGTACCAACAGATAGGCCGGGCGCGGGTGCTGGACACGCCCGGTCGCCGTCGGACTGCAAAGGGCTGCGTCATTTCAATGCCGCTAACTCCGCTTGGTGGTATTGGCCATGCGCACAGCAGATAGTACGGCCTGGTCAGCCGTTTTCGGCCGGATCAGACTGGCGATGCGGCCGCAGCGTCGTCCAGCGCCGCCTCAAAAAACCGCTCCACCGCGCGGTACTGCCGGGTCGCGTCGCCCTTGGTGTAAAGGGTCGTCGTGCCGAGACTGGCGTGGCCCAGGCCGGTCTGCACGTCCCGCAGGTCGCCGCCGGCGTCGAGCGCGTGATTCGCATGCGTGTGGCGCAGCCAGTGTGTGCTGGCCCGTTTCAGATCGGCCGCGGCGCCAGGGTAGGTGGGCGCGAGCGCGTCCGCGGCCCGTCTGAAGATGGCCTTGTACAGCCGGGCCAGCGCGTCGGGCGACAGGGCTCTGCCGGTTTTCAGGTGGGCGATCAGCGGCGTGTCACCGGGCGCGGTCTCGAGCGTGCAGGGCGTCGGCCGTAGCTGCAGCGACGCCGCGAGCGCCTCCATCAGCCGGTGCGGCATCGGCACCTGCCGCTCCCGCCTGCCCTTGCCCATGACCCGCAGGGTCCAGGCATCCTCGAGGGCCGCATCGAGTGCCTTGCGCGACAGCGCGCCGGTGGTGGCGGTGGCCAGCTCGGTGCGGCGCAGCCCGGTCGCATACGCCAGCAGCAGCGCGAAACAGTCCCGCTGGTCAGCGGGCGAGCCGCCGGGCAGGTTCAGTGGCCGGCTGACGGTCTGGAGCACAAAACGCCATTGGGCGTGCGTGAGCGTGCGCCCGGTCACGTCGACCAGCGGCTTCGCACTGTCCACTTTCTGCAGCCCGTGAAACGGGTTGACCCGCAGGTAGTGCTCCTCCACCAGCCAGCTGCACATGGCCGACAGGATCTTTCTGGCGGTCTCCCGGCTCGCGGGCGGCAGCTTCTTGGCGAACGGCCGCCAGGCCAGGTCGAACCGCTCGGCCTTGCCGTTGCCAATCCATCGCTCGGCCGGACGAGGGTCGGCCAGGAAGCCGTTGATGTACTCGCGGCAGTCCGGCGTATTGAGCGACGACAGCGGTTTGCGCCGCACGATTATCGCCCAAAGTAGTAGCCGCTCGGCTTCGCGTCGGTAGGCGCGCGCGGTGTGCGCGCTGCGCTCGCCGCGGATCGCGATCCACGCGTTGACGGCGTCCAGATCGGTGGCGAGTTCCGCCTGGTGGGCGGGCACGGGCGCCCGGTTCAGGCCCTGCGATCCATCCAGTTCGGGCGGCACGCGCAGCGACTCCAGGGGCGCAACATCGGCGCTGACGGCCGGCCGGGTGAGCACCGGATGGCCCACGGCGAGCTGCCGGCGCGGCGTGGTCGCCAGCGGCGAGAGGATGCAGTGCAGCGAGCGCGCGTGCAGATCCAGCCAGTCGGTGATGCGCTGCGCGCCCTTCGGACCGAGCCTGGGCACGGCGGTATACCAGCGCTGCCGGCGGCGCTGGATCAGCGCGAGCAGGTCGGCGAGGGTGGTCAGCCCCGCCGCGGCGAGGCGCGCCGCGACCGCCGGCTCGAACCAGCCGTCGAGCGGGTGCCCGGGCGCGGGGTCCTGAACCAGCGCGCGTTCCATGCGCCCGAGCGCCGCGGCCTGGCGGGCGCGCAGCCGCGCATTGCGGGCGATTTTCCGGTCCAGGGCGGGCGAGGGCGGCGGCGGAAAATCCCCCCTGTAGAGCTCGATGAGCTCCGCTTCGCCGTAGACCCCGTCCGGATCGACCTGCGCGCGATAGTCCTCGAGCGTCGGCACGTCGTCGCGGCCGTGCAGCTCGGCAAGCGGGATGCTGCCGGGTTTGAGCCGCAGCAGATGCGCGGCCTCGGTGTCGCGCGCACGCCGGGCCGCGACGGATAAGGCGTCGCGCATGGTGGCGATGAGCCGGCGCGTCACCCGCACGTCCGTGCCGGCATCGCCGTAGGCCGAGTGCAGCCCCCCGATCGCGGCGCCTTCCAGCCAGCCCCGATACAGCGCGAAATGCTGCCGCGTGAGCCGTCGCGCGGCGGGCTTCATGCCGGCTCCGCGCGCTGCGCCGGCGCGGCCGGCGGCTCCATGGTCGCCAGCATGCGCCCCATGAACTGCGGCAGGATGCGGCACAGATTGATCCGCCCATCGAGTTCGGCGCGATAGTGCTCGAGCTTGGCCTCGTCGAAGTGGCCGCCGAGGTGCACTGTACCCACCTCTTTGAGCGAGACCCGGCTCGCGATCGTGAACTTGCCGCAGTGGCTGAAGCCGTTGTAGTGCAGCTTCGCGCGGCGTAGATGTTCAACCGCGCCAGCCGACACCCCCAGTGCGACGGCGTTCAAACCCAGCTGGGCGACCGCTCGATGGCCTTGCGTGCGCTTGTCGTCGTCCCAGACTTTCTCCCAGTAGCGCGCCATGACGGGCGGCTGCTTTGCCTTCGTCTCGATGATCAGCAGCGCGTCCGTCGAGCACAGGATGGATAGGGCCATGCCCTCGACCACCTGCCGCATGAGGTTGCCCGCGGCCGGCAGCTTGCCGGCGATCAGGAGCTTGGTGGACGTCACGAGGTCATCGAGCACGCCGAACGCGAACCCGCCGACGAGCGCGTTGCGCTGAGTCTTCGCCCGGTTGGCCGCTTCGTTGATTGCGGTCATCAGGCGTGGGATGAAGGGAAAGTTGCAGCACCTCCGATTGGCATCTTATTGAACGAGGCGCGGTTGCCACGGGCGGCGTCATCACTTTCGTTTCTGTGCGTCAGGAAGTGAAAGTCAGAAATGCCAGAGATCGGAAGAGAAAGTCTGAATTGTCGTATGCCGGCGGTCTGCGATCGAAGAAGTCGCTGTGAAACATACCTGATCAACGTCCCGATCCGAGGAGATCCAACGCCAGTAGAGCTTTGATGGCAATCTGGCTAGTTTTTATTCCGATTGTTTCACGACGAGACGCGTTCCCGGACCGGCCGGTTCTTCGTCATGATCTAAAAGTGCATATACACTTTCTAGAAGCTAGAAAAATGTAGTAGGCAATACGTATTTTGTAGTGATGCGTCGATCGCGGAGAATTCGACGGCGCGTTGTTCGGAAGGGCAGATTACCGGGTGCTTTTGTACTAAAACATTATTTGGCAAACCGGAGCCCTAGCCATGATCGAACCACGTTTCGTGCAGGCAGTCAACAGCACGCGTCCGCACGGCGCGCATCGTTATGACGTGTTCGGGCCGAAGATTGGACGCCGGCTGACACTGTTCGGGCGGTGCGCGATGGATCTATGGGTCCGCCTCGAAACGGATCCCCACGTGCTCGCATACTGCGAGAGACCTCTGCGTGTTCCGGACGTGAAGCCGGCGCGGCCCGTCGATTTCTGGGTCCGCACGCCTGACGAAGAGAGATTGTGCATTGTGCTGCGTCCCGCGGAGTCGAGTGCGGCCGATCGGGGGGACACTCTGTTTCCGGCATTCGAGAAATGGAGCAGGGTGTCTTCGATGCAGCTCGACCTCATTCATCCACAGCATCTGGACGATCCGCCGGCGTTGCGCGAGAACAGGATGACGATGCTGCATCACCTCGCGAGCACTCATTCGATTCCTGTCGGGGCGGTGATGCGCGGCGTGCTGGACCGATTTCATCACGGCCAGACTCTGGCTGAACTCGAGCGGAGGCTCGCGCCCGTCGACCCGATGCTCGTGCGCTCGGCGGTCTTCAGACTCGTGTTGCGCGGCGAGATGCGATGTCCAGCACTTGCACTCGAGCCGTTGGGGGCGCACACCCGGCTTGAGCTGCCGTGAAAACGATCGCCTTCGGCGCGATGCGATTCGACCGCCGCTCCATTCCGCGGGATCTGATCGATGTCGGGCAATGGCCGGGCGCAGACGACAGTGCACTCTCCGACGAGGGGCGCGATCTGCTGCAACGCCGGATCCGGGCGATGACGTTGTTTGTCGATGGGCACACACCCCTACGCGAAATCAGCCGGGAAACCGGCATCGGTTTTAACGACCTGTATCGTGTCTTCGAGCGGTGCATCACGCAACACGAGGACGGTCGTATCTTCGGCTGCCGAGCGCTGATCCCTTATCAGCACACGCGACCCTATGATCGCCGCTCGCTGGTCAAGCCATTCCGTGAAAATGTAGCAAGTAACGCCAGCGGCGCCTTCACTCAATTGCTGCAGCGTTATCCGGACATCGCGCGCTGGATCGAACGTAAGGTCACTGAACGAAGCCGGAAGCACGCGGAGTTGACGGAAGTGCACCGTCAGTTGTGGCGACTGCACGGAGGCTTTCTTGCGCAGTGCCGGCAGGCGGGCATTCAGCCCCATGAATATCCGTTCAACCAGAAATACCTCGGTGAGCGATCGCTTGCCACTTGCGCGCGCACGCTTGCGAACCGGAATTTCGGCGCGGCGGCTCGGGCAGCGGGTGCCCAACAGATTGGCCATCGTTGGCGCGACGATTCCGAAGCAGTGCGCAAACCGGCGACCCGTCCCTACGAGGTTGTCGAATTCGACGGTCACAAGGTCGACGTGCGCCTGACACTGCGCATTGATGACCCGTTTGGTTTTGAAACGCTGCTTGTGCTGCACAGGATCTGGATCCTGCTGCTGCTCGACGTGGCAACGCGCGCCGTAATTGGCTATACGCTTTCCCTAGGCCACGAATATAACAAGGACGACATTGCTGTGGCCCTGCAGGCCAGCCTGTCGCCACACACAGCGCGCGCGTCGAAGATTCCGGCGCTGGTAGTCAGACCTGGAGGAGGGTTTCCATCCGGGGTGATTCCCGAAACGGCGTGGGCGTGCTGGGGCACGTTTCGCTTCGACGCCGCAAAGTCCCATTTCGCGACTGCGACCCTTGAGCGTCTGACACAAGTGGTCGGCTGCGCGACCGACAACGGGCCACTCGGCCAGAAGAATGAACGTGCGCTGATCGAGCGCTTCTTTGACCGGATCGCGTCGCATTTCGCGCACAGGTTGCCGGCTACCACGGGCAGCGATCCGCACGCAGTCGAGCGCGCGCTCAACGATGTCGGCAGCAAAACCTCGCTGATGATGACCCTTGATGAGCTTGAGGATGTGATCGATGTGGTTCTCGCCGACTACAACGGCCAGCCGCATGGGGGACTGGGCGGGCGTACCCCGCTGGAGGCCATGCAGTTCCTGCTCGCGAAAGAGGAAGGCCTGCTGCGTACCCTGCCGGTGGCCCGGCGCAGCACCCTGTGTCTGCTTCAGGAGGCTCGCGTTGTCACGATCCGCGGCAACGTGAGCCGCGGCGAGCGCCCCCATATCAATTTTGAGCACGTGCGCTATGACAGCCGTGTGCTGTCGGGCATCGCGGGACTGATCGGCAAGCAGCTCCGCATCTATTTCAACGTGAAGGATATCCGGCATCTGCACGCGTTCCATATGGACGGATCTGAACTCGGCGTGCTGACTGCGGCGCGGCCGTGGTGCTTTACGCCACATTCGCTGCGCGTGCGGCAGGAAATTTTCTCACTGATTCACCAGCGAAAGCTGGCGGTCCGGGAGGGCAGCGATCCCGTAGGAGCGTGGTTTGCCTACAAGAAGGAACTGGCGCGAAGCCATACGCGCGACGCCAACGACCTGGCGCGCATGCTGACGGACCGGGCGAAGTCACATCAGGGATTGCCGCCGCCCGACGTCGCAGACGCGAGCGCAGCGGCGACCAATGAAGCGCCGGCTACGGACCTACCCGAGAAAATTACGCCGTCACCCCCGTGGCTCACGCAGATTTTCACGTTCGGCTGACCGATGCCTGACTCGCTGCAACGTCCTGTCGATCCATCGGAACATCCGCTCGCGAACCAGACGTACATGGTGCCGACGCCGGCGATCGCGGCGATGTATGCACGCGTGCGCCAGTGCATCCGACGTGGCGTCGCCGGTGCCCTGATCTTTGGACATACCCGCTGGGGCAAAACGTACGCGATCCGGTACTGCGTCCGGCTTCTGCGTCTTGAACTGCCTCGCGCGGCGATCCTGACGATCGGCATGCCGCGCAATCCCTCGCGTTCGGAAGCCCTGTTTTTTGGCATGCTGCTGAAGGCGGCACAACACGAGCGCCCGGATAGTGGCACGGCGTTGCAGCGCCGGCTGCGGCTTTATCACAAGCTGGCTGAACTGGTCGAACGTGCGGCTGGCATCAAACTGATCGTGTTCGTCGACGAGGCGCAGCGTCTCGAACTTGAGCACTACGAATGGCTGCGCGATGTACAGGACGAACTGGAGCGCCGAGGCGTCCGGATGTTCACGTTTCTCGTCGGTCAACCGGGCATCCTGAACCGCAAGAGCTCGTTCCGGCAGAGCGTCGATACATCTCAGATCGTGTCCCGTTTCATGATTGACGAGTTGCGCTTCGAAGGTTTCCGTTCTGCCGATGATCTGAAGATGTCGCTCGGTGCGTATGACACGTCGACCTTTCCGGACCGTAGTGAATGGCCCTATACGCGCTTTTTTCTGCAACGTGCATTCGATTCGGGCTTCCGCCTGGGAAAGCAGCACGGGGTGTTATGGGAGGCGTTCGATGCCGCGCATCGGCGCGCGCGGTTCGATTTCACGATGGAAATTCCAACGGAATATCTGGCCCGCACGGTGGAGATCGCGCTGACAGACAACATGCAGCACGACGCTGCAGACTTCGCTCTGAGCCAGGCCAGCTGGTCGCAGGCAGTGGAGGAATCGAATTTCGTCGCCGCACTCGAGGAGCTGCGCATCATCTTTGTCGACGAGGCTGCATACGGATCATGAAGCGTTTCCATATCCTTGTGCCACACCCCGAACATGAATCGCCCGGCCTGTGGTGCTGGCGTGATGAATGGCACGCCACCGGGCAATCTGCATTTGCGCTGCTCGCCAAATTCCAGCGGCTCAACGCGCTGTCGTGCACCGGCCTCGCGGACTGCTTTGGCCGGCGTGAAGGGCGGCGGTCGGTATCGGGGAGTATGGACCTGCGCGACGCGCGGCAATTTGATGTACGGCGCCTGACCGATGTGCTTCGCCTGCCGCTGGAAGACATCGCGCGCGCGTTCGTCATGCCGTCGCATCTGGCGCACGTGTTCGCCGTGCCGACGCTGCGCTGGTGCGCACGGTGCGCGCGTGAGGGCGTCCACCTGACCGTATTCCAGCTTCGGACATGCCGCTACTGTCCCGTGCACCACACTCCGCTGGAGGAGTGTTGCCCCCGGTGTGCCCTTGAGATTCCCTTCCGGCTGCGACCAGACGTTTTCCGGGCGCCGTTCTCCTGTCCATCCTGCGGCACGCCGTGGATTGCACCGTCGCGCGGTCTTGATGACCTGCGGGTCGACGGTGCGTATCGGCGTCTGCTTTCGCGGTGGGCCGCCGGCCAGCGTCGTGTCCTACAAGGTGGTCCGCAAACGGATCCCATGGACGGCGTCTGGAACGTACGCCGTCCCGAGGAAAGGGAAGTGAGCGGGTATGCATCGTGTACGATGTTCCCTGACGCAACCGCGGGTGACGATGAACTTCTGACGGGAGCGCGCAGCTGCTACAAGGCCATCAGGCGCTGGGTCATGCGCGAGTATGGCGGCCAGCATCACGTGTGCATTGCGTCGGCCACCCACCATCTACGCAGGAGGATGGATGGCCGCTCGACGCCGCCGTTCTGTCCGGTCGCACAGGCTGTGTTGCGGTGGCGCACGAAATGGGAAGGCTTTGGCGTTCCCGAGGCGCTGCTGCATCCTCCGCTGCACGGTCCGCTTGGGATTGTCGTCTGGCTATCGCGTTATGCGCCGATCGCGCCTGGCGAATGGAGCGAGTCAACGAGCCGATGGCTCACGCTACATCTGTTCGCAATCGCATGTCTCGACAGTTTTCGCACTTTCCTCCATGAATCGCAGCAGGCACGCAGTCACGAGCGCATTGTGTGGTGGCCGTTTCCCGTCCATGACTTCCCGCAGCGCGAAGTGGTCGCGGGGGGCCGGGATCGGCCCGATGATCCAGCACGATTCCGGCTGATGCCGCTCCAGCTCAAGCGAGGTATCCGCGTTTTGCCCAGCACCACACCCGGCGGCCTTGCACATGAAAAACATCATGCACGGCTTTTGTTCGCTGTCGGAAATGCGGGCGACGGACCGGCTTCGTCTCTTTCGCCTCAACCTCCAGAGCACGTCAATCAGCCGACGGCACCGGGATACAGCGTTTCGGCTGTGCTGCCGCGATACGACGCTCGTCCGGTCTTCGCCGCCGCGAACACCGTCGAAGGCGATCCGAAATCTGTTGTTGTCGTGTGAGCCCCAACGGGGGCTGGAGAACGGAGTTTCCGCAAATTGCTGACGATCGGAGAAGCCGCCATGCAGCAAGAAAACGAACGCACTCGGGCAGCCTCTGGACCGATTGCCCAATCCCAGCGGCCCTTCGCTAGGGGTGTTTGTTATGGATGACGAATGATATGTGCGTTGCTCGTGCCATCAAACATGAGGTAGCCACGCTCAAGCCTACTGATGCAGCAGCAAAAGCGGACCTCGGGACGGAGCCGCCTCGCTCTGCGCAAAATCGCAGCCGAGCGTGAAATCCATCCTCACCAGTCCAGCCGATGTTTTTCTTCCGTCTCTCGGTGACGGGTGTCGTCGTCGCTATGAAGATAGATGCTCGTTGTCGAAATCGATGCGTGTCCGAGGTTGTCTCGCACGAGTCGCAGATCGAGGTTGCCGTCGGCCATGTGAGAGCCGGCACTGTGCCTCAGCCAGTGTGCGGATGCGCGCTCCAGATGTACGGCACGCGCGGCATACTCTTCACCCCGAAGCCTTAATTTGTCCGCTGCGCCCGCAAAGATGCCTTTGATGATCGAGTGCAGCGCGGCCCGTGTGAGCGGCTTCATGGATTTGCCGAGCGGCAACACCAGTGGCGTGTCCTCGTGCGAGGACGGTAGCGGTGCGAGCCCGCGCGCGCGCCGGTAGCGCGCGAGTTCGACCATCATCTCGGCGGACGCGGGGACGAGTCGTTCCTTGTCACCTTTGCCAAGCACCTCCAGCCACCACCGTTCGTGCCCCTCGTTGTCACGCCGGCAGAAAAACTTGCCCATCGTGTTGCCACCGACCTCCGAGATCCGCAGGCCGCCCAGGTAGAGCAGGGTAAAGAGCCATCGGGCGCGCCAGTAACGTTCCTGTTCCCGATCGCTATCGCGGGGCAGGCCGTCGATATAGACTTTCACCTCCTGCCAGAGGTCGCGCTCCAGGTAGCGGGTGATGCGCGGCGCCTGTCGGCGGGACCGCTGGCGCGACAGGGACAGCGGATTGCCGGCGAGGTAGCCCGCTTCGACAAGCCATGAGAACAGCGCATTGAGGATGACCATCGCCTGACGCTGGCTGGAGACTGCGAGCGGCCCGTAAAACGGTCGCCAGCGCGGATCGTGACGCGGAAACTTTCGCCCACCGTCTGACATCCAGCGCGAACGTGGTTGGGGATCTCCAAGAAATACTTGGTAGGCAAGCAGGTCCTCGTGCGTGAGTGATGACAGAGGCTTGCCCAGTTGCATAATAGACCATAAGAGGAGTCGCTCAGCTTCCTTGCGATAATTGTCGAAAGTGGTCTTCGTATCGACAACGCGGGCCAGCCACGCGCGGATCGCGCTCAGGTCGTCAGCTGCGGTGATCTGCTGGCGACCGTTCGCCCGATTGACGCCGTGGCGACCGTCCAGGTCAGGCGGCAGGTCAAGCGCATCGAGCGGGCGTGGAGCGATCAGCTTGGTCGTCATGGTTTCAACGTGGAACGGGCAGGAGCATGTGTCACTGCGATTGTCGCACGCGCAGAAGCGGTTTTTACACTACAGGCATAATGTCAAAGTCCTAAGCGCACACGGACGGACAGAGAACATCGCTGAGTTGTTATCTTCGCTGCAGCTCGCGCATCGTTCAACGTCCGAAACATCATGAGCGGATGCAGGGCCGACTGTCATGCTACTGATGCGCGCCTGGCTGCTATCCGCCGGAGTGCGTGACGCGCGAGCCTCCGGCCGCGCGCAGCGACCCCGCGCACCGACCGACACGCACCGACCTCCTGAGAACCGCCGACAAGGAGCGCTTAGCTCACGCCCGCGGACCGGACCTTCGCTAAAAACAATCAGGTCGGCCAGCCGGCTATACAACCGAGGTTGATGAATGCGTAGCCGCTCGGATTCTTCAACCATTCGTGGTTAGGCCCGGCGAAAAATTGGCGGCGGCTGCCTCGGCTCTCTGCGTTCCTGCGCGTCAAGGTCTTGTCCATTAAGTTGCCGTTAATCCCTGATTTCCGAACCGTTAACCAATCGGAACGGGATGCGCAGCATAATAAATAAACGGCATGACATTTTAGCCGCGCTAGTGATTTTGGGTTTCACGGCACGTGCTCTGTCTGGAGCATTTGAATACATCTGAGGCGGTCGCGCGCGGGGCCCAAGCCGAGGCTTCGCAGTCGTCGCGCAAGAGTTTCTATCGCGCTTGATTGGTGAGATTTGCTCGCCGGTTTTGCACAGAAACTATCGCTTGTTATAGTGACGCCGTCTGTCGACAATTGACGCATTCCATCCCGAACAAAGTCATCTCTATGACAGCAACCCTTCCGCTCGTGTCAGCGCTCAACACCCTGCAGCCCCAACGCACGATCGACGCTGGCGTCCTGGCGATCGCGTACTACGAGGCGGGCCCAGCGGACGGCCCGCCGGTCGTGCTGATGCATGGCTTCCCGTACGACATCCATGCCTACGCCGAGGTGGTCCCCGTGCTCGCCGGCGCGGGCTGCCGCGTCATCGTCCCGTACCTGAGGGGCTTCGGCGCGACGCGCTTCCTGGACCCCTCGACCCCGCGATCAGGTGAGCAGGCCGCGCTGGGGGCGGACCTGCTGGCCTTGATGGATGCGCTGGCGATCCCGCGTGCCGTGCTGGCCGGCTACGACTGGGGCGGCCGGGCCTGCTGCGTGGTCGCGGCTTTGTGGCCGACGCGCTGCGCCGGCCTGGTCTCGCTCAACGGCTACAGCATCTTCGACCATGCGAAGGCGCTGGTGCCCGCCACGCCGCAGAACGAGCTCAGGCTCTGGTACCAGTACTACTTCCATTCCGAGCGGGGACGGGAGGGCCTGAGGCGCGACCGCCGCGGCCTGACGCGGCTGCTCTGGGAGACCTGGTCCCCGTCCTGGCGATTCGACGAGGCGACGTTCGAGCGCTCGGCAGCCGCCTTCGACAACTCGGACTTCGTCGACGTGGTCATCCACTCGTACCGCCACCGTTACAACCTGGTGCCGGGAGACCCGGCTTACGCCGAAGTCGAACGAGCCCTGGCGGCGCAGCCGCCGATCACCGTACCGGCGATCACCTTCGACGGCGCCGACGACGGCGTAAGCCGGGTCCCGTCGTCGGCCGCGGCACCGGCTGACGTTCGCCGCTTCGCTAACGCACGCGAGCACCACGTCGTACCCGGCGCCGGACACAACCTGCCCCAGGAGCGGCCGGAGGTGTTCGCGCAGGCCGTGCTGCAGTTGGTGCACGCGGCTTGACGGCGATGAAGACCATCCGCGACCTCAGCCGACCACCGCAGATCGTGGGGCAAGCCGGAGCTGTCCACTCGGCAGGTGACGCTGATCCAGGCCGAGCACTTGGCCGTGATTGCGCAGCTGGCCCGCGTCGACGAGATCGACCCCGTGGGGCTGCGACCCTCGCGGCGAACAGGCGCTGGACCTGTCATGCATCGGGAATCGAGAAGTCGAGCCTTGAAGGGTGGGCACGGTCTTTTGTGCCCACGCGGGCAGCGTCATTCATACTCTACTCCGCCAATATTGGCGGCACCTGACCAGTCAGCCGCATATATTCGAGGGTTTAGGGTCAAGTCTTGCCTTTTGCCTCTTCCACCTTAGAGCGTATCCCACTAGGCCTACGGGATGGGAAATTGTGAGGTAAATAGCGGTCCAAGTCCATGTTGAAGCAGGAGGTTGAACATGGGCATGGTCAAGCAAGACGATGGCTGGCGTTTGCCGGACCGGCTGTGGGCGCAAAGGGAGCAGCTTTTACCACCACGCAAGCTGTTGCCGCTTTTGCCCGGCGACAGCCCGGCTGTATTGGATATCCGCGACATTCACAACGCTCATCGAGATCAAACGCGACAGCGCAAAGCCGGCGCCTGTATCATCGTCACGCGTTACACAGTCCTCCTCAACGACTGACAACCTGTCCCAAGCCTGATTGTCGCGCGGTACACGCTCGCCAGCGTCAATCAAAAACTGCGCGTCAATCAATAAACGCTTGCGGCGACATTCTCATTCTGATTGTCGCGCCACAAGTTTCGCAGCTTGGCGTGGGCGACACGATGAGAAGGCTGTCGCCAATGCTGTTGTTCAACCGGTCATCTCTGACATTGCTCGCGCATCGACCTAGCAGACTCGCGCGATCCAGGAGGTCAATCGGGCCGTCAGGGCCTTGATGCAATTGTGCAGCGGGACGCGGCGCGGGTTGAGGAGTCAGCAGCGGCGGCGAACATCCTAGCAACGACAAGCACGGCGTTCGGAATATACATCGGACAACTATAAATTCAGAAAAGTGCGGAGAACCATTTAAAAATCGTGCGCGATTTGCCCTGCCTGCGGCTCCCGCAACCTTACGACTTCTAGATCATGCCAACCTCCCATGGTCCATGCATGAAGAGAACGGCGGGGCTAAGGATGCCCTTAGATTTCTCGCAAGGTTTCAGTTAGCGCGCTTACACTGCAAAGAATGCCGTCACCGTCTACTACACAACGCCCTGGTCACATCAAATCCGGCATGCACAAACAGTAAACACCCTCGGCTACGCCAACGGAGCGCCCGCAATAGGTAGGTGCGATTAATGCGCAGGACCGAAAAAGGCTAGTGTTGCCTCTGCCGGGGTTAGCCCGGCAATAAAGTATCCTTCAAGACGCTCGACGTCTGCATCATTCATTAAAAAAGACGAATGAACTAGCGCTTCAGCGACCGCATGGCAGTACCATTCGCGAATCCAACCGTGAAGTTTCAGTTCGTATTGGGTAAGTGATTCCGGTGTGGTACGCGTGTCCATATGCCCTCTCTTTCATCTTCGCAACTCGACTCGGGATCGCTGCCGTCACCGCGTCTATATCGTTTCAAGTTGTGGCTCGGATTGGGAGGAGCGTCCCCATACGCGCCGGAGGCCGCCGCCCGATCTGCCTGGACCCCAACCGTACGGGATATCATCTGCGCGTGATAACATCCAGCCGCGCTGTTGCGTTCCCTGGCATGCGAAAGCGCGACGGTCTCCCCCGTGATGTACTCTCTCGATCAGCAATTCATTGTTGATATTCGCTAGTACAGTTCGACCGCTGAATAAGGTTTCCTTCCTGTGCGTTCGTCCTTGTACATACCATCCTCGCTTGGCTATCGGTTCGTCAAAACATATCCGTTCGCGTCGCTTTACAGGTGACTATTGAGTCCAAGCTGACTTCATGAAGACCTGGCGGGCATCTTTGAACGAGTGCTGCCATCGACATTCGTCGCTCCGGAGGCGCCTGGAAATTGGCTTGTGCCCGTTGGTGCGCCTCAACCAGTTCATCTAGTGGCGCGGTCCGGAGCTGACTATCGTAGAGTTCGAGCAGTCGCGCCGTAGCTTGAACCGCATGCGGCCCGAGTCTGTAGCCGGATTCGAGGTTTCGCGAGATTGCCAGCTCGCCGAGCCACATGTCAGCGTCGGAGTATATCGACGGGTGCGTGACGCCAAACCCGGCATCAAACAAGTAAAAGGACGCGAACATTGTTCGCACGATAGTCCCGAGATGCATTGCGACGCCGTACCCCGAACTCAGAGCATTGAGACTTAGATAGTTCCGAAGCGACAGGTCGATGAGAGCAGCATTGGAGAGCTGACCTGTCGGCGTCTGCGCAGCTTTTCTGACGCGTAATGCCATGTTGGACTAATCGAATGATGGTTTGTTTGCATCTGCGACCGGCATCTGTTCGAACTCGGTTTTCACCGTCGAGCTAACGTCCGTGCTCTGTCTCGATAGTGGGGGCATCGGTACGGGGCGGATTATCCAGATCGTTTAGAAAATCACGAAGGCCTTGCGCATCGCCTCTCCGATGGTTCCGTCGATTTTCCTTCGATGGAACCGTGTTGGAGAAGCGATCAAAACGATGCTGCGGCCTTGATGACTCGTTCGACATCCTCGCGGCTCACGTCGAGGTGCGTGACCCAGCGGATGCGGCGCATGGCGCCTTCTTCGCCGCGATAGACGCCGCTTTTCACTTTGATATCGCTCGCGTCGAGGTGGGCGAAGAAATCGCTGGCGATATCAGGATCGATGTCGGTGAAAAGGATGTTAGTTTGTGCCGGATGCGCGGTAAAGCGGCCGCGCAGTCTAGAACTGCGCTCGGCGGCCTCGGCCAGGCCACGCGACAGCATGGCTGCATTGGCATGGTCGTCGGCGAGGCGATGCACGTGGTGCTGCAGAGCGTAGAGGCCCGCCGCCGCTAGCACCCCAGCTTGGCGCATGGACCCGCCCAGCATCTTGCGCACGCGGCTGGCCTGCCGGATGAAGTCTTGAGAGCCCAGCAGCAGCGATCCCACCGGTGCACCCAGCCCCTTAGACAGGCAAAGCGATAACGAATCGAAACCTTCGCATAGCTCGCGCGCACGCTGCAGCGGATCGCCGCCGTCGGCAATTGCGACCGCGGCGTTGCAGAGACGCGCGCCATCGATGTGCGAGCGCAATCCGTGGCGCTTCGCCAAGGCAGCGATGTCGTGCATGTATTGCATAGGCAGCACCTTGCCGCCAAAAGTGTTTTCAGCTACGACGAGGCGTGTGCGGGCGAAGTGCGGGTCGTCGGGCTTGATGGCGGCTTCGATGTCGTTCAAGGCGATCGTACCGTCAGGCTGGTGCTCCAGCGGCTGCGGCTGAATCGAGCCGAGCACCGCCATACCGCCTGCTTCCCAACGGTTGGTATGCCACTGCTGGCCGACGATGGCTTCTTCGCCGCGCTGGCAGTGCGTCATCATCGCGATAAGGTTGGTCTGTGTGCCGCTGGGCGCGAACAGTGCTGCCTCGAAGCCGAGCATCGCGGCGGCGGTTTCTTGCAGGAGGTTGACAGTTGGGTCTTCGCCCAAGACGTCGTCACCCAGCGGCGCTTCCATCATCGCCAGCTTCATTGCGGGAGTGGGTTGGGTAACGGTGTCGCTGCGAAAGTCGCTCATATTTTCCTCAACAGCAGTAGTGATCCATCATTTGTGAACACGCTATTGAAAGCGTGATTGCCGGTTAGGAACGTGGTCTGTGCATACGGAGCCACGGTACTACCGCTTGACTTGTCGACGAGTTGCATTGTTGCGCCAGGTAGCGGATGACGTAGATCCGCCACGGTCGGTAGCGACGGGACACCCCTGGACGCGATGCGGGCGAGTCCCGACGCAGAGCCCAGCGCTTAAAACTTGTGTCGAATGCCGATACTGACAATCTCCTGAGAGCTCGTCCCGGGTGCCGACGCGTAGCCATAGTCGGCGGCTGTCGCCGAACCCGGAACCACGCCGACCTGATCGCCCGTCATATGCTGGAAGACTCCCACCAAATACAGATCGGTTCTTTTCGAAAGATAGTAGTCTCCGCCAAACGAAATCTGCTGATAGTTTGCGCGCGCCTGACCCGACGCATGCGTGTAGTTGTACTGAGCGCCGAGTACCATAGCGGGGGTAGCCTGATAGCCGAAGTAGCCTGCGGCAGTATTGAAGATTTCGGTCGATCGGAAAGCCGAAGCTGCGTCCGGAACATACTGCGCGTTGCTATATCTCAACCCGACCGTAGCGCCACCTAATTTATAGCCGACCGCGGTCGAGAGAATGCCATAGTTTTTGGCAGTCTTCAGGCCGCTGGTGGCCGGCGTGCCAAAGTTACCATCCGTCGTTCCGCTCCATGGCGTGCTTGAAAGCGCACGGGCGGAGCTCGACTCAGCGTTATACGCTTTCAGGTAACCGGCGGCCAGCGAAAGTCCACCAACGGAGTATTGCCCAGCAGCCCCCCAACTCTGTGCGGATCCTGTCTGGCCGGCAATGCCGCCTAACGCATACATCGTTTCGAACGAGAAGCCAGCAATATTGGGTGACGTATACTTGACTGAGTTGTTGATCCGTGACCCATTGTCGTTATTGTCCACGTCACCCGGAGCCGCAAAGGGACTGCCCCATGTCCCGACACCTGTCAATGGCTGGACGAGATCGACCGCCGGGTCGTACTGCCTGCCAAGCGATACCTTGCCAAACTGCTCGGACTTCAGCCCCACCCACGCCTGGCGTCCAAACAGACGACCACCCTGGCCGAGCATACCGTTGTTGACGTTGAACCCGTTCTCGAGCTGGAACAACGCCTGAAGACCGCTCCCCATATCTTCGACGCCGCGCACCCCGAAGCGGTCACCCTGGATATTCCCCGCATATAAGCCGATCTTGTTTCCGTTCTTGCCATTGGGTTGCGCAACGTTGTGAACGTACTGCACAGATTCGTCAACCAGTCCGTACAGCGTTACTGAACTTTGCGCGTGCGCCACCGCGCTCAGACCGAGCGCTGTCAGAGGGAAAACCGCCTTCGAAAAAGCCTTCATTATGTCTCCGTTTGGTTTCGTTATTTGGCACAACAAATCTAATGAATCGTCAAAAATTTTCTTCTACCGTCGCTGACTAGTCATACGCTGCGCTTAATTGCTCCGTGGAGTGGCGATCTGGACGTTTTCTGAATTAGCCGGCGGTGCTAGGTCCATTTCGTTGCAGGCACGATTAACGGTCCTTCGAGTACGGCTGGCGAGCGGTGAAGCCCGCACTCACTGACCTCGTTGCGCATCACGCAGTAACTCCTTCGATTTTGAAGATCGCATCGATCTGTGCTGCCAGACGTCGGTCGACGAAAGCATTCTGGAAAAGTGCGCTGCCAACAGTGAAGCCCCATGTCTTCGCATCAATCATCGCCCTTACCCGGGATTCCCGGTCGATGCTGCCCGCAGCAATGATAGGTACATCGACGGCCTCGGCAACACGCGCTGTCAGTTCGGCCGGATCGCCCTCGCCAGCAAAGCGGTATGCAAGCAGGTCCAGGCCGTGTACGCCAGGCATCGCTGCGATGCGACGCGCATCGTCGACGATATCGTCCATTGAGCCTTCAAGTACGGTCGGATGGCCAACAGTGCGCCCTGCGAAGGGAAAATACTGGATCGCCGAACCGCGCAGCAAGGTCAGCGCGTCTTCGACGTGACGCCCGCCGAGCAGATAGTCGACGCCGATCTCGAGCGCAGCATTGATCGATTCCAGCTCTGCCTCGCGGGTGGTTGCGACGACTTCCAGCATGACCTTGCGATCGTCGGCACGGATGCGCTGCGCAAGCTGTTTGAGGGCCGCTATGGGCAAGCCAATGTCCTTGAAGCCAACATAGCGGACCGGGCTATAACGCAGGCTTTCGTAGGTTGCCAGTGCGTCGCTGACAGTCGCGTCATTTTCGGTCAGCATCAGGATGAAGTGGGACACATCAAGCTCCGGTTATAAATGGATGTACCGCCTGCTGGCGGATGAACTGGTGGGCAGTTTTCAGGGCCACCTGAAGACTCGCCGGATCGGCAATACCTTTTCCTGCAATGTCAAAGGCGGTGCCATGATCTGGGCTCGTGCGTACGAACGGCAGGCCGACGGTAATGTTGACGCCGTCTTCCACCCCTGCGAGCTTCACCGGTATCAGCCCCTGGTCGTGATATTGCGCAACGACGATATCGAAGCGGCCGCGGCGCGCGTTCATGAATACGGTGTCACCGGGCCAGGGGCCGCTGGCGTCGATGCCTTCGTTCTGCGCAAGTCGTACCGCGGGTGCGATGATGTCGAGGTCCTCCCGGCCGAAGAGGCCTCCTTCGCCCGCGTGCGGATTGAGTCCGGCAACCGCTACCCGGGGACATTGGATGCCGAGATCGCGCATTGCGCGATGAGCGAGCCGGATGATGCGCAGTTCGCTTTCGATAGAGACTTTTGCGATCGCGTCCAGCATCGAGCAGTGAACCGTTACGAGGATCGTGCGCAGGGTTGGGTTGACGAGCATCATCGCGTAGTCGCGAGTGCCCGAGAGGTCCGCGAGCATTTCAGTGTGGCCTGGATAGGGCACGTGCGCGGCGGCAAGCGCTTCCTTGTGAATCGGCGCCGTGCAGATGCCGCCGATTTGGCCCCGGACGGCAAGATCGATCGCGGTTCGGATTGCGTCGAATGAGGCCTGACCGGCAACGGCACTGACCGAGCCGATCGGTAGGTCGGGGGGCAGTGCATTTGCGCCAGGCACACCCAACACGTCGAGTACACCTGGTTGAGGTGCGATGTCAGCTACCGTGCTTACCTCTCGGATCTCGAGTTCCACGTGCAGCGCTGTAGCCTGTCGTCGAAGCACACCAGCATCACCGATGACGAACGAGGGGTGTCCGGCGATGAACGCGGCATTGGCAAACGATTTGACGATGATCTCCGGCCCAATGCCAGCGGCGTCACCCATTGTGACGGCTATCAGTTTCTGCTTCATGAGTTTGCCCCAGTCAATTCGTTGATACAGGTAAGCAGGGCGTCGTCGTCGCCGAATCCACCGGCTTTTGTGATCATGGGAAACGTACCATTCGCGGTTTGAACCTCTGCCAGCGGCACCCCCGGCATGATTTCGCGGCACACGCGCAGCGACACAACTCTGAGAGCGTCAATGATGCGTCGGGCGGTTTCCCCGCCGGTCACAACGAGACCGTCGCACGCGCGGCTGCTGACTACATTCACCGCCTGGACGACCAAATCGTCCAGGACGGCGTGCCGAGAGGTGGTGGCTGATAGGCGCGCTTCACCGGTTGCCAACACGTTCACCCGGCAGTTCGCCTGGGCGATGCCGAGTTGCCGTCTGGAGCGTGGATTCAGGCTACCCACCACGAGCCATGGCCGACGGGCCAAGAGCGCCCGCGAAGCTGCGTGATCGCCGCAGTTGCCTCGATCGTCTGACGCACCTCGCGGGCGGGGCAGTACCCGGGCGAGCCCGCGCAGAAGTCCGGTCGAGCCGGCCAGCAGCAGATCTCGGGCCCCGGCGAAGGTAGTGGCGATAGCATCCAGTTCGGCCTCAGTGCGTGCATCGACAACCACAGCATCATGCACATCCAGCAGCGCGCGAGCCTGAGCCGCGTCGCGTGCGACCTTTACCTCGATGCCATGCGCACGGAGCAGTGTCGGGATGCTGGATTCCCTTACCGGTAGCGTTGGATCGTTTCCGAATGCAGTTTCGTGAACTGGCACGCCGTCAATTAGCACGCGCCCCTCTTCGACAGTTCGCCCGGCAGACGGAAACGCGGCCGCGATGAGCAGCTTGCGCCGGCCGGAAGCGGCAAGCGCTGTCGAGCAGTCGCGAGCGATGCGGCCACGCAGCGTTGAATCGAATTGCAGAATGAGCACATCGGCATCACGCCAAGCGTGCGCGGCGTTGGCTACAGCGTCGTGGTCGAGCGTTGGCGTGTATTCGCGGGAATTCGTGTCGAGGCTAACGACTTGGGCGGAAGCGATGCCTTCCAGTTGGACAAGGACAGCTGTCTCCCAGCGATGCTCCGCGAAGCAAGCCGTCCCGTCGAGGGCGCTAGTGAAGTCGTCAGTGATGATGCGGATGCGCATGGCAATCCCGTGGTATCGTTGGTTCGTCAATTCTGGCGGTTTACGCAGGATTTTTAAGAACCAAAACCGGAGCAGTTTTAGGCTTTTATGGTTGCGAACCGTCCATCTCGGCATACGTTGCCGGCGCTGGTCGCGCTTGAGGTCGACCGCGTATCAGGTGTGCCCGTCTTCCGGCAGATTGCAGTGCAATTGCGCGGAAAAATAGTTACTCATGCGCTGCTACCCGGCACTCGCCTACCGGCAAGCCGCGAACTTGCCAGACACCTGCTCGTGGCGCGAAACTGTGTGGTCGAAGCCTACGACGAACTGATTGCCGAAGGCATCCTTGAAGGGCGCGGGCGTCACGGTACTTTCGTGGCGGTAAGTGTGCCTGACGTCCGCGCCGCAGCAGATGGGCCGACATGGCAGCCCTTGTTGCTGCAGCGTGTGCGTCACGATGAAATCCGCCCCGCCGAAGGATCGGTCGGCGCGAGCTTCGACTGGCGGCCCGGGCAGGCTTGCACCCGAAGTTTGCCGCTTGACGTATGGCGGAACGCCTGTCGTGAAGCGGGGCGACATTTGCCACCAGAGGGCTATGGTGATCCCCGTGGTGAGCTGGGGCTTAGACGCGCGATCGCGGACTGGATACGTGAACACCGATCAGTCTACGTTACACCTGATCAGATCATAGTTACGCACGGCACGGGCCATGCACTTCATCTGGCTGCACAGACGCTGCTGCGCCGAGGCGACCTGTGCGCGACGGAGGATCCGGGCTACGCGGGCGCCGCCTTGGCGTTCCTGCGCTCCGGCGCATTGTTGCGCTACACGCCGGTCGATGCGGAGGGTCTCGTTGTTGACAGAATTATCGAAGACAGCGCCTCCCCCCTGCTCGTGCATGTGACGCCGGCCCATCAATATCCGATGGGCTGGCGTCTGTCGGGTTCGAGGCGCACAGCACTCGTAGAGCTGGCGCGCACGCGGGCAATGCTAATCATCGAGAACGAGTACGATTGCGAGTTCCATTACACCGGAACAAACCATCCGCCAATTTTCAGCTATGCGCCGGAGAGCACGCTGCTGCTGAACACGTTCGCGAAGGCGGTCAGTCCTTCACTGCGGCTTGGTTTCATTGTCGCTCCGCCAGTCGTAGCTGCCGCGCTCGTCGCTCACATCGAGCGTGAGCGTACGCATGTGTCGTGGCCGGTACAGAAGGTAGCCGAGACGTTGCTCAAGTCCGGTGAACTGGATCGACACCTGCGAAGGGTGCGTCGGCACTATGGAGCGATGCGGGACACCATACGCCAACGGCTGGCCCAATACGCGGACGTGATCACGCTGGCGGGCGAAGAGGGCGGGCTGCATGTGGTCATCGCAGGTCGTGAGAATTCGTTTGATCGGGTCTTGCGAGCCGCAATGCGATCCAACGGCATCGTGTTCAATGACGTTCGCGATTTCGCAATGCTTGAATCGGCCCCTCGTGGTTTTCTGCTCGGATATGGGCATATGGATAGCGAAGCGCTGACGCGGTCGCTAGATGTTTTCGAGAGATGTATCAGGCGAATCAAACATCGCGATCATCCGCCACGGTGACGAGATACCGAGCCCGCAGGGCGACATCGAAGCCGCTATCAAGCCCGACGATGCGCATTTCGCCGACAGCCACCTTGTCGTCGCCGACAACACTTTTTGTGGCGAGGTGCTGCGTACGCTATACATGCACGACGTCGTTGCCCTAGGGTAGCGCCACAGATGCGCACGCACATCGATGGCGCGCGCGTCTGCAACGCAGCAGTCGATCCCGACGGTGGCGACCGTCGAGCGTGTCAAGTGCACGGTGAAGCCGCCCGAATATGTTATCCGCCCAGGCAAGCCCGGCTCGTGCTGAGGGTTATTTTGCTGACGGCTGATTCCTGCCCATGCCCGGAGCAATTAAATCATTTGAGTTCTTCCACCGATCCACTCGCTGATTGCGCGGCGTGATCATTGGCGGACGACGTCAAGTCGTGGTCGAACGCTGATCCCTGCTCGCCTTCGATCGAATAGTCGATCTCGGTGCAGCAGACGACGGAGAAAGCGACCAGTGCTACGCAAGCAACAACACAACGACTCGGGCACGAACGGACGTTAGCATCGGTTGGTCTACCATTCTTATGATTTGTTTAAGTTGCATACGCACGCATATGCATATGCGCCCGGCGCGTCGAAATGACGTCGCAAACAAGCGCGGATCGATAGCCTCAATATCCGCGCGCGCGGTCTATTTGCCCGATCATCGGCTCGCCCGCCCGATGACGGCGCACGTTTTCCAGCACAGCGTCGACGGCCGTGACGGCGCACGTGGCGCTTGCGATATGCGGTGTTATCCGAACCCGAGGCTGCGTCCAAAGCGGGTGGTCGACAGGCAAAGGCTCCGGATCAGTCACGTCGATGACGGCGCTGTGGATTTGGCCGCGATCGAGGGCATCGAGCAGATCGCCTATAACTAGTTGCGGCCCTCGGCCTACATGCACGATTGACGCGCCTTTGGGTAGTGCACCAAATATGCGTTGATCGAGGAAACCGCGCGTCGCGTCGGTGAGCGGCAGCAAGCAAATCAGCACGTCTGTGCGCGCGAGAAACGCAGCGAGCGTGGCATCGCCAGAGAAGCATTCGACACCCTCGACCTCGCGCGGAGAACGGCCCCAGCCGGCGCATGGAAAACCAAACAGCCGCAGTCGTTCGAGCACCGCGGTTCCGAGCATGCCGAACCCTAGCACGCCGACGCGCCGCGAGGCGGCCGGGTGCAGCTGGATGGGCTGCCACACGCGAGCCCGTTGCTGCATCGCATAATCGAAGAGATCGCGATGGATCGCGAGCACCGCTTCGGTTACATATTCGACCATTCCGTGGACAAGGCCAGGCTCGATCATGCGCACGACCGGCAGATCGGCAGGAATGCGGCTGAGATCGAGCTGATCGACCCCCGCGCCAATCGAGAACACCACTTCGAGATTGGGCAACGTGACGGCGAGACCGTCCGGCTGCCAGGCAAGGAGATAGCGGATCGCGGCGGGATCGCCTACGTCGGGCCACATGCGAAACGGAATGTCGGGGGCTAGCTTAGCGAAGCGTTCGGCCCAAATTGCACCGCGCACCGGATCGGACTTGTAGAGCACGGTCATCGTCGGTTACCCCATTGCCTGGTTAATGATGCCGGACATGCGATACGTCGCATCCGGTTCTCCGCTATGCTGCCTGGCCAACTGATTGCACACCATCTTCACGAACCAGTCGATGCGCACCATGCCGAGTGCACTCAAACAGTCGCCGAGCTCGGCGCGGCCCGGCACGTCGATGCTGATGAACTCGCCGGCGTGCTTTGCGAGCCATTGTCCGATCAGCACCTTCGCGCCCCGATCCTGGCGAAGGCGCTGCCATGACCCAGCGATCGACGTAACCGCGACCGCGACCGAAGCCGGCGCGCGATAGCAACAATCCCATCAATGCGCCGCCGCGTTCTAGCACGACGCGCTGGGCGACATCGAGCACCATGAGAGACTCGCGCTGCGATCTAATCACTCGCGCGCGGCGCGAGTTTGATGACGTTTGGTATGTCCTCCGTTGTCCGCCGACGCAGTTGCTCGCCGGCCGGCGGCGTGACGGCCGGCACGCCGCCGACCGTGCCTTGATGCTGATCGACCGTGCTGCACGTGTCGACGTCAGGCTTTTCGTAAAGCGTCTTGCCGTCGGACGCGATATGGAAGATCAGTACGGTGCGAACAAACCAGAGCTTGCGTAGCGATCTGCCGCATCCGGCAACATCGCCAGCACCGTCTTGCCGGCCATCTCGGGGCGTTGGAGCAGTGTCAGCGCAGCGTGAACTGCCGCACCGGCTGAGATACCTGCGCAGATCCCTTCGCGGCGTGCAAGCTGCCTCGCGCCAGTGAAGGCGTCCTCGTCGGAGACAGCAATGACCTCGTCGACCAGTTTCCGATCGAACAGCGGCGGCACAAAGCCCACGCCGATGCCCGGAATTTTGTGCTGACCAGACGTACCTCCGGATAAAACGGCAGAGCCTCGCGGCTCGACCGCTACTATCCGGATGTCGGGGCGCCGCTCCTTGAGTACGCTCGCAATGCCGATCAGCGTGCCGCTCGAGCCCACCGCTGCTACCAGCGCGTCGATTTTGCCTTCTGTGTCTGCCCAGATTTCCTCAGCCGTCGTGCGCCGATGCACGGCCGTGTTTGACTCATTGTTGAATTGATCCAGAAGGATCGCCCCCGGGATTTCCTGCTGCAGCTGCTTGGCCAGTTGCACCGCATCCGCCATCAGAATGCCGGAAGTATGACGCACCTCCGCGCCGAGGTACTTAAGTAGTGCCGTGCGCTCTTCCGACATCACCGCGGGCATGACGACAATCAGCCGGTATCCTTTGACAGCGGCGGCCACGGCGAGACCGATACCCGTGTTACCCGCTGTCGCTTCGATCAGCGTGGCTCCCGGGGCGATACGGCCGCTTTTCTCCGCGTCGTCGATCAGCGCCAGACCGACGCGATCCTTTATACTGCCCCCTGGGTTACGCATCTCCAGCTTTGCCAGCAGCTGGCCGGGACGGTCACCGGCCAGGCGCGAGAGTTTGATCACGGGCGTATGGCCGATAGTGCGCAGAACATCTTCATAAATCATAAGCTAGCTCCTTCAGTAACCCGCCTTTTTCCATAGCGTACGCGAAAGGAAACCGCAATCGCCGAGGTTAGGCAGTCGATTGGTGACGAAGTGGCTGTCGGAAGATTTAAAACGAAACGCTCGCCAAAGTTTTCCGACTGCCGCCGGTTAAGCATTTTTCGTCTACAGCCAAAACTCACCTGTCAGTACGACGCCTAAGAAATCAGTTGCGGTGTCGCGATCTATGGGAAAAGATGGCCGGTTTCATTGATTCTCCTGTCGATGGAACCGTATTAGTGGAGCGATCAGAACGATGCTACGGCCTTGATGGCGCGTTCGACATCCTTCCGACACACGTCGAGGTGCGTGACCCAGCGGATGCGGCGCATGGAGCCGCCCAGCATCTTGCGCACGCGGCTCGCCTGGCGGATGAAGTCTCGGGAGCCCAGCAGCAGCGACCCCACCGGCGCACCCAGCCCCTTCGAGAGACATAGCGATACCGAATCGAAACCTTCGCAGAGCTCGCGCGCACGCTGCAGCGGATCGCCGCCGTCGGCGAGCGCGACGGCCGCGTTGCAGAGGCGCGCGCCGTCAATGTGCGAGCGCAATCCGTGGCGCTCCGCCAAAGCAGCGACGTCGTTCATGTATTGCATAGGCAGTACCTTGCCGCCGAAAGTGTTTTCAGCCACGACGAGGCGTGTGCGGGCGAAGTGCGGGTCGTCGGGCTTGATGGCGGCTTCGATGTCGTGCAAGGCGATGGTGCCGTCGGGCTCGTGCTCCAGCGGCTGCGGCTGAATCGAACCGAGCACCGCCATACCGCCTGCTTCCCAGCGGTTGGTATGCCACTGTTGGCCGACGATGGCTTCTTCGCCGCGCTGGCAATGCGTCATCATCGCGATGAGATTGGTCTGCGTGCCGCTGGGCGCGAACAGTGCTGCCTCGAAGCCGAGCATCGCGGCGGCGGTCTCCTGCAGGAGGTTGACGGTGGGGTCTTCCCCCATGACGTCGTCGCCCAGTGGCGCTTCCATCATCATCTGCTTCATTGCAGGTGTGGGCTGCGTGACTGTGTCGCTGCGAAAGTCGCTCATGTTGTCGTCAATACACGATCGATAAAGAAAATGCGGCGAGGCTAGCGGGCGCGCGAGCGTCGAACACGCTCATTCGAGGTTGCCCTCGCAGAGATACTTGATCGAGAGGTAATCATCGAGGCCGTACTTCGAGCCTTCGCGGCCATAGCCCGATTCTTTCACGCCGCCGAATGGCGCGGCCTCACTCGAAAGCGCACCTTCGTTGATGCCGACGAGTCCCGCTTCGAGCAGGCGCGATACGCGATCGATGCGGCGCAAATCCTGGCTATAGAAATACGTTGCGAGGCCGAACGGTGTGTCGTTGGCGGCGCGGATTGCTTGCTCTTCGTCGTGGAAACGGAACAGCGGCACCACAGGGCCGAACGTTTCCTCGCAATTCAATTGCATATCGGCCGTGGCACCGGCGAGGACAGTCGGCGCGTAGTAGTTCAGGCCGAGTTCGGTCAGGCGCTTGCCGCCTGTGAGCACCCGTGCACCGCGCTCGATCGCGTCGTTCACGTGACGGTCGATCTTTTCGACCGCCCGGTGATTGATCATCGGGCCGATTTGCGCCTCTGGATCTGTCGCGGGCGCGACCTTTAACGCGGCAACGCGCATGGTGAGCAGATCGGCGAACCTATCGTATACCGGCGCTTGCACGTACACGCGATTCGGGGAGACGCACGTCTGCCCGCCGTTGCGAAACTTTGATGCCATGAGCCCCGCGACCGCGGCCTCGAGATCCGCGTCGTCGAACACGATGAAAGGCGCATTGCCGCCGAGTTCGAGCGAAAGCTTTTTCAACGTCCCCGCCGACTCGCGCGCCAGATACTTGCCTACCGGCGTTGAACCGGTGAAAGTGATCTTGCGCACGCGTCCGTCGTCCAACCAGTCTTTGACGGACTCAAACGCGTTGGCTCGCGACGTACTGATGAGATTGAGCACGCCTTTGGGAACGCCTGCTTCATGTGCGAGGAGGACCAGCGCGAACGCGGTGAGCGGCGTGTCCTCGGCCGGCTTGCCGACAACCGTGCAGCCTGCCGCGAGCGCCGGCGCAATCTTGCGCACGATCATCGCGAGCGGAAAATTCCACGGCGTAATTGCCGCGACAATCCCTACCGGTTCCTTCACCGCGCTCATGCGCTTGCCGCGCTGCTGCTGCGGAATAATATCGCCATAGATTCGTGTTGCTTCATTGGCAAACCATGCGACGTATGACGCGCCGTACATCACCTCGCCACGCCCTTCCAGAAATGGCTTCCCCTGTTCCAGCGAGATGAGATGCCCGAGCGTATCCGCGTGTTCAATGATCAGTGCATGCCAGCGATGCAGCACGGCGGCGCGGTCCTTCGGCAAGGTATCCCGCCAGGCGGGGAAGGCGCGCGCGGCGGCATCGGTGGCGGCTCGCGCATCGGCAGGGCCGCTGTCGGCAACTTCAGTGATGACTTCGCCCGTTGCCGGATCGGTCACGGCAAAGCGCTTGCCGCTTGCGGCGGGAACCCACTCGCCATTGATGAAATTGTCGGCTCGAATCAGATCGCGCAATTGATAAGCTTTTGTCATGATGTCAACGTGTTTGCGTCCGGGAATGAGGAAAGTGATGAGCACCGGTGACGGCACAGCACGCGAAAGAAGTGATCCGGGTCATGTGCATGGAGCAATGCCGATTCGCGAGGGAAGTGCAAATCCACCAGGCGCGATAGCCAAAACCTCAAAGCCGCTGCTCTGAGCACTGCGGGCAAGTAGCGTCGCTCCAGCGAGCTCAGCGGGCGAACGCGCTCATAGGCTTTAACGAAGACAGTGGCCATGGCGGGCAGTAGTGCTCCCGACCGGCGATCGATACACCAGTCATTCAGACACACTGCGACGTCGTATATGAATACATCGGTTCCCGCGAAGTAAAAATCGAAAAAGCCCGACAGCTTTTCCACGCCGGTTCGGTTGTCTGAGCCGGCCGCAGAGGCGAACAAGACGTTATCGCGAAACAGGTCGCCATGTACGAAGCCTCGGGGCAGTGTCCGGTACAAGCGATCACTGGCGAGTGCGTGCTGGAACCTGAGTTCGTCAAGAAGAACGCCGCGCCGTTCGTCATCGAGAAACGGCAGCAACCGGTCAGCGGCCTGAACCCACCAGTCAAAGCCCCGCAAATTGACTTGCTCCAATTGGAAATCACTGCCGGCTTGGTGCATGCGCGCCAGCATGTCGCCGACTTGCTCGCAATGGTGCGGCGCAGGTTCGAGACAATGCCGCCCTTCCAGCTTAGTCACGACACAAGCGGGTTTGCCGTTCAATTCCAACAGTATCCGGCCACGGGCATCCGCCTTTGGCTCAGGCACGGGGATTCTCTTTCGGGCCAAATGCTGCATCAGTTGCAGGTAGAACGACAATTCCTTTTTGCCCAGCCGCTCGAAGAGGGTGAGCACAAATTCACCTGCGTGCGTTGTAACGAAATAGTTGGTGTTTTCAATTCCGCTTGGAATGCCGCGTAGTGAAGTCAGCTTTCCGAGCGTCAGCGGTGCGATGAAAGCAGCAGCTTCTTGCTCGGAGACGGGAGTAAATACAGCCATGACACGTGCCTCTCGATGGGCTCAGGCGTTGCAATGCCGGGCGATGTATGCCATCACTGCATCGGCCGACGCCGCGATCAGCTCGCAGCGCCGGGGGCGTTGCTCCAGCTCGGCAACCGATGCGGGCCGCGGCGCTTCCTGCCCGGTCGCCTCGCGGATGATGTCCGCGAACTTCAGCGGCAGCGCGGTTTCGAGCACGATGGTTCGAATGCCCGGTTGAACCTGGTCGCGCGCAACCTTGACACCATCGGCGGTGTGCGGATCGATCATCGTGCGATGGCGTCCCCAGGTATCGGCAATCGTCCGCAACCGGTCCGCGTGCGTGCTCTTGCCCGACACCAAGCCATAGCTGGCGATGCGCGCGGTCTCTTGCTCTGTCAGATTGAACTGGCCGCGCTGTGAAAGCGCTTCGCCAAACAGCTGCCCGATGCGCTGGGCATCCCGGTTCAACAAATCGAAGACGAAACGCTCAAAATTCGATGCCTTCGAGATGTCCATCGACGGGCTGGAGGTCACCATCGTTTCGTGGCTGGTGCGAACGCGATATCGACCGGTCTTGAAAAACTCGTCAAGCACATCGTTTTCGTTGGTGGCCAGCACCAGCTTCTCGATCGGCAGCCCCATCATGCGGGCGACGTGGCCGGCGCAGATATTGCCGAAATTGCCGGAGGGGACACAAAACGAGACGCGCTCGCTGTTGTCGTTGGTCGCCTGAAAATAACCGGAGAAATAATAGACGACCTGCGCTAGCAAGCGCGCCCAGTTGATGGAATTGACCGTGCCGATATTGTGTTGCCGCTTGAACGCGAGGTCGGCAGAAACAGCCTTGACGATATCCTGGCAAGTGTCAAAGCTGCCCTCGATCACGAGGTTGTGGATGTTCTTGTCCTGCAGGCTGAACATCTGCGCCTGTTGGAACGGGCTCATGCGCCCATGGGGGCTCAACATGAACACCTGGACGTTTTGCTTGCCCCGGATGGCGTATTGCGCCGCGCTGCCGGTATCGCCCGAGGTGGCGCCGAGAACGTTCAGTTCTGCGTCGCGGCGCCCCAGCTCGGCTTCGAAAAGGTTGCCGAGCAACTGCATCGCAATGTCCTTGAACGCGAACGTTGGCCCATTGGACAGGTTCAGCAAAGCGATCGATTCGTCGAGCTTCCGCAAAGGTGCGATCTGCGCGGAGCCAAACGTCTGCTGCGTGTAGGTCCTGGCGATGATGGTGCGTAGTTCGTCAGCGGGAATGTCATCGATGTACAGCGAAACAATCTCGAAGGCCAACTCGGGATACGACAGGCCGCGCCAGTGCTGCAGCGTTGCGTCGTCGATCCTGGGGTAGGTGGTGGGCACGTAGAGGCCACCATCCGCCGCCAGTCCTTCCATCAATACTTCGGAAAACCGCAAGCCCGCGCTGGCACCACGGGTCGAGACATACTTCATAACGAGGCTCCCTCTCGATGGATTCAAATTCGTCGCTCGTTACCAGCCATAGAACCGTGGCCAGGTTTCTACATTGCCATCAGGACCGACGGCCTGGTAGGCGGGATGCTGTGCGCCGGTGGCGCACGCATGATTGGGCAATATCCGAAGGCGCGTCCCGATCGGAAAATGTTTCTCGATCTCGTGATCCGGCGTACCCGACCGGGAGACGATCCCGTGCTCCTGGTTCGCACCGCTCATCAGATACTCGCCCAACATCTCTCCGCTTTCGCGACAAACGAGCCCGTATCCAAAGTCGCGCTTCTGGCGCTGGGTACCGCGGTCGCGACTCATGGCCATCCACCCCGCATCGACAATGGCCCAGCCTTTCTCGCTCTGGTGCCCGATAACGGTAGTCAACACGCTCAATGCGATCTCGGATGTGTCGTTTACGCCGACGTTGTGCATGACAAGATCGAACATGACGTAGACGCCTGCGCGGACTTCGGTCACGCCTTCCAGATGTTCGGCGGCCAACGCTGTCGGTGTCGATCCGATGCTCACGACGTCGCACCGTAGGCCCGCTGCCCGAATGCGTTCAGCGGCTCGCACGCAGCGCGATCGTTCCTGCTCAGCGATGCGCACGAGCTCGTCGCGGGTATCGTAGTCGTAGCTTGAACCGGCATGGGCCAAAACGCCACCGAGATGCATTCCGCCGTTGGACAGGGTCGCTGCGACAGCGAGAAGCGCGTCGTCATCAGGTGCGATACCTGAGCGGTGACCGTCGACGTCGATCTCGATCCAGACCTCGAAGGGCTCGTCGTGTGCTCGACCGAACGCAGCGATGGCCTCGGCGCAGGTGACGCTGTCGGCAACGATTTTCAGATCGCAGCCTTGTCGGCGCAGTGCCAGCGCCTGCGCGAGTTTTGCCGGCGCCATGCCCACCGCGTAGACGATGTCGCGAATGCCGCTTGCGAAGAATTGTTCGGCTTCCTTCAGTGTGGATACGGTGATGCCGTGTGCTCCGGCGTTCACTTGTGCCCGGACTACCTGCTCGCATTTAGTCGTCTTGACGTGCGGACGGAACCTGACGCCGAGCGCGTTCATGCGTTGCTGCATCCGTTCGATGTTGCGGTGCATACGCGCGACATCGATCACTGCAGCGGGTGTGTTCAACGACTCCAAATTCATCAGCGGCTCCTGGCAATTCGTGGCGCGGTCGGTTTCGATGCCGGGCGGCGCACGAGGAGTAGCCACTATAGAAGTTAGCCGAGAATTTGTGCTTAATGAAGAATAAACCGGCCATTAAGCCACCCTGAATGGCGAATGCGTGAAGGTCGCGCGCGCTCCGGCATTAACGGTGGCTTAACGTCGAATTTTTTGGACATTAAGCATGGGAAAAAGATTCTTTCCTATAGTTTGCGGCATGGACCTGCCGCATGCGGTGGGCGTTCCACCGGCGCGAGAAGGCGAGCGCACCCGTGGGTGCGGCCCACCGGCTCACGCCATCGTGCCTGTCCAGATGCTGCTCTTTAGTATGAAGAGCAAAGCGGCCGAATCGTCATGCAACACGCGGGCCCGATCCGGCACGTCCCTGCATATTTGATGACTTTTAGTTGAGGATCTGTCATGTATTCACATACATCGCAACGCGTCACCGGCTCGCGGAGCTGCTTCTTCCAGCGCCTTCTATGGGCTGCTGCCATCGCCGTCCCAGCGGCACTTAGCGCTGGTCATGCATGGGCAGCGCCAGTCAACGTTTCTGCCGGGACCACGCCATCGAGCGTGCCGAATGCATTCCTGGATATGAAAACGCACGAGATTCAAGGCGTCATGCCGGATGTGATTCGTGCAATCGGGAAACGCGAGGGTTTCGATGTGTCCTTCGACGTCATCCCGTTCTCAGCGCTGATCCAATCCGTCGTCTCGGAAAAGATCGACCTCATCGTCGCGGGCATGACGCCGACGCCCAAGCGTGAAGAGGTGATCGACTTCTCGCAGCCGGTGGCGTTTTTTGGCAAAGGGATCATCGTCAATGCTTCGGACAAGAACAACTACCGCACCGTTGAAGATCTGAAGGGTACGGTTGTCGGAGCAGGTCTCGGCGAGGAAACCTCAGATGAACTGATGAAGCTTGGCATCTTCAAGGAGGTCAAGCTCTACACCACAGGGGCAGACATGGCGCGTGATGTCGCGTTGGGCCGTATTACGGCAGCGTTCAACGACTATCCGGTCTGGAAGGCGCAGGAAGCGGCGGGTACGCTGCAAGGCTGTCGGGTTGTAGATGGATTTACGCCACTACGGAAGGTGCCCATTGCATTCGGTGTGAAGAAGGGAAATGCTGCATTGCTTGCGAAGATCAACGATGGGTTGGCGAAAATGAAGGCGGACGGAACGCTGGACGGCATCCTCAAAAAATGGAAGTTTGGTGGTTGACAAGAAGACGTCAGATCGATTTTTGCAGGGTGCATCGCGATGTATTCTGGCTGGGTCCTATGTCCGCCGAGACCCGGCCAGAAGGGCGTCCATGAGTATGGCCGATAGGTAAGGAGACGGCCCGGTTTGCGCCAGTATCCGAGCGTAGCGTGCGAGCCGATGGAGCGCCGCCGCTGTGACGAAGATCGGCGCCGGGTTATGCAGTGCAACGATTATTAGAAAGGCGAATCATGCGTTGGAGCGACATAGTCGAATTTGTCCCGATCCTGCTTCAGGGGGCCGGGATGACGATCTTCATCACCGTTAGCTGTCTGATTTTAAGTACCGCGCTCGGTCTCGTCTGGGCGCTCCTGAAGATGTCACGGCATGCGCCGGTCAGGCGCGCTGCCACCACGTTGATCAACCTGGTCCGTGGGCTGCCGATGATCGTACTGCTGTTTTACATCTACTTCGTCTTTCCCTCAATCCATCTGCAGATGAGCGCGCTGCAAGCAAGCATCGTGGGGCTTGCCTTCGGCTATTCCACTTATGTCGCGGAAATCATCCGGTCGGGCATCGAGTCGGTGGATCAAGGTCAATACGAAGCGGCGCAATCCATCGGAATGGGCCGCGTCAAGACCATGACCCGGGTGATTCTTCCCCAGGCGATCAAAGTTGCGCTGCCGCCCTATAGCAATACGCTGGTATCGATGCTCAAGGATTCGTCGCTTGCATCGACGATCACCGTGGCCGAGATGACGCGTCAAGGATCGCTTATCGCGGCCGCCACGTTCCAGAACCTGGAGGTCTACACACTGGTGGCGGCGGGATATCTCGCGATGAGCCTTCCGTTGATGAGTTTGACGAAGATGCTCGAACGGCGCTTCGGCAAACATAAGGTGAAGTGAGGCTGCAAATGATCGAAATCAAAGACGTGCACAAGAGCTTCGGCGACGTGCCGGTACTCAAGGGTATTACGTTGAAGGTGAACGAGGGCGAGGTAGTCTGTCTGATTGGAGCGTCGGGCTCGGGCAAGTCGACGCTGCTTCGATGCATCAATGCCCTGGAGTCCTACGATTCGGGTGAGATCAAGCTGCTGGATCAGGTGGTCGAGCAACGCTCGCGCCATATCAATCAGCTGCGCACCCGGGTCGGCATGGTTTTCCAGCGCTTCAATCTGTTCCCACACCGTACCGCGGTCGAAAACGTTATGGAAGGGCCAGTACACGTGAAGCGCGAGCCAGTTGAGCAGGCACGTCGCGAGGCAATCGAATTGCTGCATAAGGTCGGCCTCGGCCAGAAAATCGACGCGTATCCGCATCAGCTGTCGGGTGGCCAACAGCAGCGTGTCGCGATCGCACGGTCGCTCGCAATGAAGCCCAAGGCGATCCTGTTTGACGAGCCGACCTCCGCCCTTGATCCGGAACTTGTGGGCGAGGTGCTGAGTGTCATGCGCACGTTGGCGCGCGAAGGGATGACGATGCTCGTCGTCACGCACGAGATGGGGTTCGCCCGCGAAGTGGCCGACCGTGTCTGCTTTCTGCATGCGGGCCTCATCATCGAGGAGGGTAGTGCGAAAGACGTGCTCGGCTCGCCGCGCGAAGCGCGTACGCGGGAATTTCTGCGCCATGTGCTGACACACCACATCGAAGATCCGCACGCCCACAACGGTAGCGCGCCGTCGTGCACTGCGGGAACTGCCGTGAACCCCCTCAAAAGCGTATGAAACTGTGCTTTAGACCTCTCAATTCAGCATAGGCGGAATGCCGTTGTTGATTGAATTCAGATAAACGAACCATCGCCCGCCATATCCTTAGGAGCAAAAGTGACCGTAGCATTCGTATTGCACCGTGCCGACGGTGCGCCTGTTTCAACTGCCTTCCGCAGAGCAGCATTCGGCACCCACGACCCGTTCGCGCAACATCGGGAGATCGCTTGGGAAGGATCCGACTCGATGGCCGCGGGCCGTGTGAGCTTTATTGGCGAGATCGACGTAGCGCGCTTTCCGCACATCGAGACCCTCGTCGTTGTCGAAGGCAAGCTCACGCTAGAAGCGGCCGGAATGGCGACTTTGGTACTGGGTCCGGGCGCGGGCGTGGTGATTGGTGGCGGCACTGCGCTTCGCGCCCGAGCCGATTCGCGCACGGTCTTCGTGTCCTGTGCGGCGCGTTGCAACGAACCCACGAAGAGCGGCATCGTTCCTTTGCGCGTCGACGCTGACTTCAAGCCGTCCGCAACGCTCCCAGCCGAGGTGCTACTCGGTCCAGCCCCGCAGTGCCGAAGCGACAATGTATTCACCGATAAAAGCGCGGAGTACAGCGCGGGTACGTGGGATTCGACGCCTTACCATCGGATCGTTCGTCCGCATCGGGTGAACGAGTTCATGTATCTCGTGGCTGGGGGCGTGCGGTTCGCGGCGCCTGATGGCAGCGTGCAGTCGCTTGGCACCGGCGAGGCGATCTTTGTGCCCCAGGGCGCGCCGATCGGATGGGAGAGTCGCGAGCGCGTAGCGAAATTTTACGTGACGCAGAACGTTCAGACTTCAACCGAGCGAGGCTGATCATGTCACCTCCGCTGCAGCAGATTCAAACTTCGCCCACGCTGCCAGCCGCCGCCGACGTGGTGGTGATCGGCGGCGGCATCATCGGCGTCTTTGCCGCGTACTACCTGGCCCGGCGCGGGGTTTCAGTCGCGCTGGTCGAGAAGGGGAGAATCGGCGCCGAGCAGTCAAGCCGCAATTGGGGCTGGTGCCGGCAGCAGAACCGTGACGCTCGCGAATTGCCGATGGCGAGCAAGAGCCTCGACCTCTGGGAACAATTTGCGATCGAAACGGGCGAAGACACGGGCTTTCGTCGTTGCGGGCTGCTGTACCTCAGCAATGACGACGCCGAATTGTCCCGGTGGGCCAGTTGGGGCGACTTTGCGAAGACTGCGGGCGTGACAACTCACATGCTGGACAGCCTCCAGGCTACCGAGCGGGGGCGAGTGACCGGGCGTGCCTGGAAAGGTGGCGTCTTCTCGCCGACCGACGGCACGGCCGACCCCGCCAAGGCCGCGCCGGCGGTGGCAGCTGCGCTCATGAAGTTAGGCGGCAGTGTCATCCAGGCGTGCGCGGCCCGCGGCCTCGAACTTCAGGGCGGGCGGGTCAGCGGCGTGGTCACGGAAGCCGGCGTCATCAAGACCCGGACGGTGGTGCTTGCGGGTGGCGCCTGGGCGTCGTCGTTCTGCAGACAGCTTGGCATCCGTTTTCCGCAGGCGTCGATTCGTCAATCGATACTCAGCGTCTCTCCTGTGGAACATCGTTTGCCCGATGCGCTCTTCACCTCCGGCATATCGGTTACTCGCCGAAACGACGGACGCTACGCACTGGCCATCAGCGGGCGGGCGCGCGTCGATGTGACGGGCCAATTCCTGCGTTTCGCGCCGCAATTCGTGCCGATGTTCGCCGCGCGCTGGCGCAGCCTTCTTCCGGGTGGCCTTGAGGGCGTTCGTGGCGGCCATGAAACGCTAAAACGTTGGCGGCTCGATGCGCCGACGCCAATGGAGCGAATGCGCATCTTGGATCCGACGCCCGATCGCGCGACGGTCGTCGAAACGCATCGCCGCGCCATCGAACTTTTGCCCGAACTACGCGACGCGAAGATTACGCATGCATGGGCGGGCTTCGTCGACAGCACGCCGGATGGCGTTCCAGGAATTGGCGAAGTACCGGGCGTACCGGGATTGATCCTGGCAGCGGGCTTTTCCGGGCACGGCTTCGGGATAAGCCCCGGCGCAGGCCACCTGATCGCCGATCTCGCCACCGGTGTCGAGCCCATCGTGGACCCCATACCGTATCGACCGGGCCGATTCGCCTCCTCTGCATGGGGAAAGGTCGCTGATTTTTAGATGGGGGCGCATGCGGCGTAACGCATCCGTGGCGCTAGGCGGCGCCTGATTGAATCAACGGCGCCAGGGCACGGGGTCGAAGGCTCGCTTTGCGGCTTCCAGAAACACACGCTGACGAATGGTCAGGCCTTGGCGCGTGGGCGTCAGGGCCATGACCGGTGCAGGTTCCAGGTGCCATGCCGGAAGAATGTGCTTCAGTTTCCCCTCTGCGATCAGCCGCGCGCAATCCCATTCCGATCGCGCGACAACGCCGAGGCCGGCGACGGCCCAGTCTCTGACGACGGTGCCGTCGTTCGAAGACAACGCGCTGCTCAAGCGGACCATCACGCCCTTGCCGATGCGTTTGCCTACAGCATCGTGCTGGGCAAAACGCAGACGTGTCACGTCTTCATCGTTTTCTCGTAAGGTCAGGTAGGGATGCCGGGTAAGTTCGGAGGGATGCTTGAGCTTTGACAGCGAACGTGCAAGGGCGGGACCTGCGCAGAGAAAGCGGTCGTTCGGCGCCAGAAAATGTCCCACCCAGGAGGAGCCTTTGATGTGGCCGATCGAAACGATCGCGTCGGCGCCCGACGCAGACGCGAGCGGACTTTCGACCAAAATTAGCGAAATCGCCAGATGGGGGTGTGAGCGATGGAGGTCTCGCACGAGCGGCGCGACATATTCCCTGCCGAATCCGAATGGAGCAACGACGCGCAAATGACCACTTACACCAGCAGAGGCTCCGGAGACGCGCGATGGAATGGACTCGATCCGCTCCAGGATCTCGATGGCTTCCTGAACAAGGCGCTGTCCTTCGTCAGTGAGCGAGATGCCTCTCGCTGCGCGGGTGGCAAGACTTACCCCCATTCGCTCTTCGATGCGCTGAAGACGTACCGTGACCGCAGGCGGCGTCAGGTCCAACAACCTCGCCGCTGCCGCAAGCGATTGCGATACGCCGAGCACACGCAGCAGCTGCATGTCTTCCAGTTGAAGCATTAAAGGTTCCTTAACGATGGATTCATTCAAGATTAAACACAATCAAAATAATTTTTTCTATAGTACGTCGCATCCGCTTGCCAATGGCGGGGCGCAATTAATCCTGCCGAAGGGCTGGCGAAGCGCCCTGAATTCAGCGACATACTTTTGCATGGAGCGCCTTTGATGGGCCAGAGCGAATACAGTATGGACCGACCGCGGACAATGAACCCGGTCGGAATGGCAACGCCGGGTGGGCACTACAGTCACGTTTCGGTCACACATGGTCTGATCTTTGTGTCGGGCCAACTGCCGATCGACTCGAGCGGACGAAAACTTGCGGACAGCTCCTTCGAAGACCAAGCCGAGCAGGTACTGGCGAATCTGGCGTCGGCGCTCGCCGGCGCTGGCAGCAAAATCAGCAAACTGGTCCAGGTCCGTGTCTATATCGTCAATGTTGACCATTGGGCGAAATTTAACGAAATCTATGCGCGTTGGGCTGGTGATGCGAGACCCGCTCGGGCGGTCGTGCCGGTTCCTGCGCTGCATTACGGCCTGAAGATCGAAGTCGAAGCGGTTGCGGCGGCGTAGCCCCGAGTGGGCTGCGCTTCAGGCCAGACGGAAACATTCAATAGGGGAGGTTAATGAAACACGATTCCTTCGCGAACGGCCCGGCTTCGGCAACGGGTGTTCGGTATCGCAAGTTCACTCCGGCCGACGTACCGGCGGCTCACGCGCTCTCCATGGCGCTGGGTTGGCAGCATAGGCCGGAAGACTGGCAGTTTTTCGCCGATACGGCGACAGCGTTCGCGGCCGAAGAGCAGGGTGTCGTCATTGGTACTGCGATGTGCTGGAAGTTCGGCGCGGACCGGGCCTCACTCGGTCTAGTCATCGTGTCGTCGGCGCACCAGGGCCGCAGTATCGGCCGTAAGCTGATGGAGATCGTCCTCGAAGAGTTAGGGCCACGTATCACATTCCTGCATGCCACGCCGGCCGGTCGTCCGCTCTACGAAAAGCTCGGCTTCCGCGTGTGTGGATCGTTGGAGCAACACCAAGGGCATGCCGGTAAGCCTCTGCCCGTTGCGTTGCTCGCTAGTGAGCGAATGCGTACAGGCACCCCTGCCGACTTCCCCGGCCTCGTTGAACTGGCTTCGCGCGCGTCGGGCCTCGAGCGCCATGCGCTTTTGTCCTCAGTGCTCGAGCGCGGGGAAAGCGTCGTGCTGGAACGCGACGGTGAGATCACCGGATTCTCGGTGTTGCGGCGTTTTGGGCGGGGGCACGTGATCGGCCCTGTAGTCGCGCTTCGTTCGCATGACGACGCCCGCGCAAAAGCGTTGATCGGTTACTGGCTGAGCGGACGAGAGGGCGAATTCGTCCGGATCGACGTGCCCTCGGAAACAGGTTTGAGCGAGTGGCTGAGCGAACAGGGACTGCAGCGCGTGGACATCTGCTCGAAGATGGTTCTCAATGCACCTGCCCGCGAGCATATCGGCGCACCCGATCCCACTTGCCGCTTGTACGCACTAGTCAGTCAAGCCACGCTTTAGAGGCGCAATACGGACCGTCTGATATGCCGCTTGCACGCATGGTATCGGGTATGAGCACGCGCCCGGCCGCTTTGGAGTTTGTCATGCATTTGGGTTCTTACTGGCTCGATACGTCCGAAGCATTCGCCAGCAACTCGCCTGACACGGGCAGCGGAAGTTGCGACGTAGTCGTGGTGGGCGGAGGAATCACCGGCTCAGCGGCGGCCTTGGCGCTCGCCAAAAAAGGCGCGCGCGTGATCGTTTGCGAAGCAGGCACTGTGGGACAGGCCGCGTCGGGTCGCAATGGCGGCATGTGCAACAACGGCTTCGCGCAGGATTACGCCTCACTCTCGCAGCGGATCGGCACGGAACTGGCCAACCGACTCTATCTTGCGTTCGACGCGGGTGTCGACATGGTCGAGCGGCTCGTCAGGGAGGAGTCGATCGATTGTGCTTTCGCTCGCACAGGGAAGCCGCAGCACTTCGATAAGCTTGCGAAAAGCCAGGCGTTGCTTGCCGCGAGTGTGGACCCTGACACGCGCCTTGTGACAAAGACGGAGCTTCGCGACGAGATCGGCTTGGACCGTTATCACGGCGGGTTGATCTTCAAGAAAAGCGCGGGGATGCACGTCGGTCGCTATGTTCGTGGTCTCGCGAAAGCTGCGCAAGCGCGTGGCGCCCATGTTCTGGAGCAGGCGCCGGTACTGGGATTGCAGCGGGAACCTCGGGGCTATATCGTGCGGACGCCGCGCGCAGAGATCCGCGCGCCGCAGGTGCTGCTGGCGAGCGGCATCTCGCAGCTGGGACCGTTCGCGTGGGTTCGGCGAAGAATCGTGCCTGTCGGGGCGTTCATCATCGTCACCGAGCCTTTGGCTGTGGAGCTGCTCGACCGTTTGCTGCCCACTCGCCGGATGGCGACCGACACCAGGAACTTCGTCAATTTCTTTCGTGTAACGCCCGATAACCGGATGCTCTTTGGCGGACGCGCACGTTTCGCGACATCGAACCCGCGCTCCGACGAAAAGAGCGGGCTGATCTTGCGGCAGCAGATGGTCACGGTGTTCCCCGAATTGGCGAACGCGCGCATCGACTATTGCTGGGGCGCCATGATCGACATGACCGCCAACCGCCTGCCGCGCGCGGGCCAGCGTGACGGGGTCTATTACTCGATGGGCTATAGCGGCCATGGGACGCACATGGCCACGTTGATGGCGGAGATCATGGACGGACGCGCCGATCTGAACCCGTGGAAAGATTTCGACTGGCCCGCTATCCCCGGCCACTTTGTCAAGCCGTGGTTTTTGCCATTCGTTGGCGCATGGTATCGAATCAAGGACACGCTGCAATGACTTCACCTCTTCCACATCTGATTCAGGCAGGACGGCTCGACCGTTTTTACATCGACGGCGAGTGGACTGCACCCGATGGCAACGATCGAATCGCCGTTATCTCGCCTTCCACCGAGGACGCAGTCTGCGAGATTGCACTTGGCAACGCGCGCGACGCCGAGCAGGCAGTGCTCGCCGCGCGTAGCGCTTTCGCCGGTTGGTCGACAACTTCGCCGCAAGACCGTGCCGCGCTGCTCGGCCGCGTTCATACGCTGATGCTGGAGCGCGCCGAACTGTTCGCCGCTGCGTTGTCAACGGAAATGGGCGCACCCATCAGCTATGCGCGCACCGCGCATGTACCGCTCGCAGCCGAACATATCCGCGTCGCGCGTGACAATCTGGCTGGCTATCCGTTCCGGACGCAAAGGGGGACGACTGCGGTCGTACGTGAGCCGATCGGCGTCTGCGCGCTGATCACGCCCTGGAACTGGCCGATCTATCAGATTACGGCGAAGGTCGGCCCGGCACTCGCAGCCGGCTGCACGGTGGTGCTGAAACCCAGTGAACTCTCACCGCTGAGCGCCTTGCTGTTTGCTGAAGTCATCTCGGACGCTGGCGTTCCGGCGGGCGTATTCAACCTCGTGAGCGGTACCGGCCCGGAAGTCGGGACGTTGCTTGCGTCACACCCGCAAGTCGATATGGTGTCGATCACCGGCTCGACGCGTGCGGGCGTGCTGGTTGCGCAGGCAGCTGCGCCGACAGTCAAGCGCGTGGCGCAAGAACTCGGCGGCAAGTCGCCGAACGTCGTGCTACCCGATGCCGATCTACCGCGTGCCGTATCGCTGGGCGTTGCTGCCGCGTTTCGGAACATGGGTCAGTCGTGCAGCGCGCCGACGCGCATGATCGTGCCGCGCGGCGTGTTGCGGCAGGTCGAAGCGTTGGCCGTCGCGGTAACCGAAAGCATGATCGTTGGCGATCCGTTCTCCGACGCCACGACCCACGGTCCGTTGGCCAATCGTGCGCAGTTCGGCAGGGTGCAGGAGATGATCGAAGTCGGCATCGACGAACGGGCCCGTTTGCTCGTGGGCGGAGCAGGAAGGCCAGCCGACCTGACCAGGGGGTTCTACGCCCAGCCGACAATCTTTTCCGAAGTCGATACGAAGATGAGGATTGCTCAGGAGGAGATCTTCGGGCCCGTCCTTGCCATCGTTCCCTACGACTCGGTCGAAGAAGCGATCGCTATTGCGAACGACACGGTGTATGGGCTCGGCGCGCACGTTCAAGGCGCAGACAAGGCACTGTTGCACTCGGTCGCCGCGCGCATTCGTTCGGGTCAGGTGCATCTGAACTATCCGGCCTGGGATCCGCAAGCGCCGTTCGGCGGATACAGGCAGTCCGGCAATGGCCGGGAGTACGGGATCGAAGGCATGGAAGAGTATATGGAAGTAAAGTCGATCCTCGGCTTCTACGATTGATACGGCCGTTCTACCCGACGCGGTAACGCGTCACGGCGTCGACTCTATTCGCTTTCCAAAGGTGCCCAGATTGAATACCTCCGCAACGGTCGACTCTTCGTTGGACGCGCATCATGCGCATTGGGCGAAGTTGCGACGCGACCTGCATGCCCATCCCGAACTGCGGTTCGAAGAGCGCAGGACGGCAGACGTCGTCGCACGTGAGCTCGAATCGCTCGGCTACGCGGTATTGCGCGGGCTGGGCGGCACGGGCGTGGTCGCGAGCCTGCCCGGCGCCGACCCGAACCGTGGCATCGTGCTGCGCGCGGACCTCGATGCGCTGCCGATCCACGAGGCCAATGACTTCGCGCACGCCTCATGTGCGAACGGCGTCATGCATGCGTGCGGACACGACGGGCATACCGTGATGCTACTGGGCGCCGCGCGCGTCCTGAAGCAGCTGCCCCCGTTGCCCGGCACGGTTCATTTCGTGTTTCAGCCTGGCGAGGAGGGGGGCGCCGGCGCACGGAAAATGATCGATGACGGCCTGTTCGAGCGATGTCGGACGGAAGCGGTCTTTGGCATGCACAACTGGCCGGGTCTGCCTGCCGGGTATTTCGGATTGCGCACCGGCCCGATCATGGCCGCGGGGTGCCGATTCAGAATCACGGTAACAGGCAAGGGGGCGCATGCGGCTCAGCCGCACCTGGGTCTCGACCCGATACCGCTCGCCTGCTCGATGGTGCTCCAGTGTCAGACTATCGCGGCGCGGCACAAGGATCCAGTCGATCCGGCTGTGGTTTCGGTTTGCATGCTCCACGCGGGCGACACCGACAACGTCATTCCGGATAGCGCCGAGTTGCGCGGCACGATTCGCACGCTCTCGTCGGCTTTGCAACAGAAATTGCAGCGCGACATCCAGCTAATGTGCCAGGGACTGGCCTCCGCGTATGGCGCGCAAGTCGAGGTAACGTTCTTCCAATACTATCCGGCAACGATCAACACGCCGGCCGAGACCGCGCTGTGTGAAACGGTTATTCGTGAGACGTTTGGCAATGAGCGCCTCGACAGTCACATTCCTTCGAACATGACCTCGGAAGACTTCGGCTTCATGCTCGAGGAGCGGCCCGGCACCTATGTGCTGATTGGTAACGCTACCCCGGGTGCGGCCGCCCGGTCGCTGCATCACCCGGAATACGACTTCAACGACGCCATCATTCCGGCCGGTGTCCGATATTGGGTTGCTTTGGCGCAGCATTATTTCGGTGTCTTGTAGCGCCTTGGGCTCTTTCTTCGTGCTGTCATCCGCTAACCCCGGTTCCGCACAGCGGGCGAAATACGTCGCGCCAACGATCGGCATTTCCCATCCCGGCCCGTGAATTACGTGTCATCGTCGTAAATGACCGCGACGTCTGATGTTTCATGCCAAGCCCGGCGTATCCACGCCGATGTAAGCAGCCATACGATCTATATACTATCCGATGCTATCGTCCATTCGCGCGCGCGTTGTCCTTGCATGCGTAGCGCTCGTAGTTTTCTCCGCCGCTTGCAGTACTGCGAGCGATTATTGGATCGCGAAGGCAAGCATGGATGCCGCGATTAGCCGCGACCTAACGTCATCCGCCAATGAGCATTCCGCCGCAATCGGTGACTGGATCGCCGAAAAGACGCGAATGATTTCGTCGTTGCAAGATGTTGTGTTGGCCGGTGACCCCGGACCCATGCTCAAGCAGATCGCCGTCGCCGGCGGGTTCTTTGACGTCGGCGTCGGCTTTCCGGACAAAACCGCAAAGTTTACGGACTGGCCAAACATTCCGTCTAGTTACGATCCTACCAGCCGCCCCTGGTATAAGAGCGCCGCGCAAGCAGGCAAGCCGATTGCCCTACCCTACGTGAGTACGAGCGGGGCGTTGTTGGTCGCTTTGGCTGTTCCGGTAGTGCGTGACGGTGTACTGAAGGCCGTTCTGGTGGGCGATGTCGCATTAGATAGCGTAGTTGAGAACGTGAAGTCTATTCGCCCGACACCGGGAAGTTTTGGGATGCTTATCGACCATGCCGGTAAGGTCATTGCGCATCCGGATGCACAGCTTAGATTCAAACCGGTCAGTGACGTCGCAGCCGGATTCGCGGGAGACACTCTCACCATGCGCGGTGAGGGCAATGTCCCAACGAAGTTCCTGGTTGGAGGAAGAACGAAGCTCGTGCGCGCCCAACAGGTGCCAAATACCGACTGGGACGTTGTCGTTGCTCTGGATGAGTCTGAAGCGACAGCTGCGACGCGTTCTCTACTACTCGGTTCACTGGTGTCGCTCCTCATTGTGGCCGGCATCGCATCCATCATCGGGGGCGCCATCACTGCGACCGCGTTCCGGCGCCTCGGGAAAATATCCCAAGCGATGGCGGCGATCGGCTCGGGCACAGGCGACTTGACGCAGCGTTTGAACGACGAGGGACGAGACGAAGTGGCTAACATCGCGCGGTCCTTCAACCAGTTCGTCGCTAAACTTCAGACAGTAATGTGTGAGATCCGCCGCGCCAGCGAATCGGTACGGACGGCAGCGAATGAAATCGCTGCGGCCAGCCAGGATCTATCGGCCCGTACCGAGTCGGCTGCAGCCAGCGTGCAACAGACGGCCGCATCGATGGTGCAGATTGCGGAAACGGTAGATAGGTCGGCCGCAGCGGCACTCCTCGCCGACGAGCGATCCGGTATTGCGGCGAAAATCGCTTCGCGCGGCGGCGAGATCGTGTCAGATGCCGTCGACACGATGGGAAATATCGAGGAGGCGTCCGGTCGGATCGGTGAAATCATCGGCGTGATAGACGGCATCGCGTTCCAGACTAACATCCTCGCGCTTAATGCTGCTGTGGAGGCCGCCCGGGCAGGGGAGCAAGGCCGGGGTTTTGCGGTCGTCGCCCATGAGGTCCGTAGCTTGGCACAGCGCAGCGCCCAAGCAGCCCGTGAAGTGAAGGACCTCGTGGAAACAACGGTCACGCGCGTAACTGCCGGTTCAAGCCAGGTACATCGAGCGGGCGAAACGATGAGCGAAATCATTGCCAATACTGCCGGCGTTCAATTGATTATCTCAGACATCGCTCGCGCAACGACAGAGCAGACAAGTGGGATCCAGGAAGTCAATCATGCGGTGTCGCAACTCGATGGAATGGTGCAACAGAACGCCGCGCTCGTCGAAGAAACCACCGCGGCAGCAACGTCCCTGCAGGCACAGGCAAGCGCCTTGGCACGTAGCATCGGACAATTCAAGACGGAGTAGGTTTTTTCATTGGCGGTTTTGTTTTGCGATGAAACGATAACCGCGTATTTTTAGGCGAGGCCTGTCGCGCCTCGACGGCAACCGGGAGTAGGCGTCGACGATGAGGACTATACACACCAAACGACGATTGCTAGCGCTGCCCGAACTAGATTCAATTTGCCTGGAAGCGGCCCGTGAGGCTGAGCGAAAGCGTATCGCGATGGAAATGCACGATGAGCTGGGACAACTTCTCACCGCGCTTCGAATTGAAGTTTTGCTTCTGAAACAAAATATCGCGGACGATCTGGTTGCGCTACAAAAAGCAGATGAGATGAAACGGCTCGTCGATTCCATCATGGGGGTTGTACGTGGTGTAGTTAATCACATACGGCCAGCTGCGCTGGACTTTGGGATCGTGCCCGCCCTTGAGTGGCTTGCGGATGACTTCCGTCGCCGGACAAGGATCCCGTGTTGTCTTATTGCGGTGGGCCCGGAACCTTCTCTTTCCGAATTGCATACGGTTGGGATTTTCCGCATTGTTCAGGAGTCGCTGACGAATATTTCACGCCACGCGTTTGCATCGCAGGTTGAAATTCGGCTAACGAAATCCGGTTCTAGGGTTGAACTGATTGTGGCCGACAACGGGAGAGGGTTCGATATGCCAGTGCGTCGCCTTGGGTCTTACGGGCTGGTGGGGATGGCCGAGCGGGCGAGGATGATGGACGCGCACTTAAAAATCGAGAGCAGGCCGGGAAACGGTTCCGTGGTGCAGTTGCGTGTCCAGGACGATAGTCTCAGTGCAGATGGGTAGAACAATCCAACCGGTGCGACGGGGATTATGACTAGACCAACACCTCCGGAAGATTGGCCGCTGGAAGGAGGTCTGATGGCCTTGCATGAGAGTCACGGGCTGTTGGGTGAACCATTAAACGGTTGATGTACGGAGCCCGGCCTGTTTGCGCATCGTCTCGTGCAACGGCGGCCAGACTTGTGCCGCAGGTGAAACCGGCAGGAGATATGCTCGGATCTGGTGTACGGGGGAGTTGAGGCGGGAGATTGAAGGCGGTGGAGGTTTTAGCTGAGAATCTGATTGTCGAAGCCGGAAACCAGCAAACAACAAACCATCCACCATGAA
>NZ_JAYXBK010000020.1:0-95769 GCF_036016995.1 Paraburkholderia sp. MPAMCS5 | reverse complement strand
GCCGACCGCCATGTTCACGCCGCTGTTCGTGATCGCGCGCACGGCGGGCTGGAGCGCGCACATTATCGAGCAGCGGATCGACAACAAGATCATCCGGCCGAGCGCGAATTACACCGGACCCGAGAATTTGAAGTACGTCCCGCTAAATAAGCGAAAATAGCGGTCGCTGTGCGCTTTCAAAGCGCGTGCAGTTCAACCTCGCGGCCGCCAGGACCGGTAGACCGCGTACCGTTCAACTGAAATTAGATAGAAAGGTTTTCTCCATGAAGAAGCTGATGATCGCCGCCGTGATTGGCGCCCTGTCCACGACGATGCTGACCGTCGCGACTGACGCCGCCGCGCAAACGACGACCACCGAGAAGCCGGCTGCCAAGAAGGCGGTTGCAAAACGCCCGCAACCGCGCCGCCTGATCAAGCGTAAAGAAAATGCCGCCAAGGAAGCGAAGAACGATCCGGTGCCGGAAGGCGCAGAAAAGTGGTCGTGCAAGGACGGCCTCGCCTTCGAAATGAAGGGCGACATGAAGCGTGACCAGATCGTCACGGTTCACTGGGCGAACAAGAACTACAATCTGCCGCGCGAAGCGACCACCACGGGCGCCGACCGTTTCCACGACGCCGCAACCGGCATGGATCTCGTCGTGATCCCGACCAAGGCCATGCTGTTCCAGGACAAGGACAGCTCGCGTCTGGCCGACGAGTGCCAAACCGCCGCGATGGCGCAAGGCGCACCGGCTGCGACGCAATCGAACGCGATCAACAAGAGCAGCAACTAACTCGTCGTCGTCAGGAAAACCCTCGATGTCCGCTCCGATTTCCAACGTGCGACCCGATCCGGACACAGTCCTGGTCGATATCGTCGACTACGTTCTGGATTATCAGATCGACAGCGCACTCGCGCTGGAAACCGCGCGTCATTGCCTGATCGATACGCTCGGCTGCGGACTCGAGGCGCTCACCTACCCTGCCTGCACCAAGCTGTTGGGACCCATCGTGCCGGGCACGATCGTCCCCAACGGTGCGAAAGTGCCGGGCACGTCGTTCCAGTTGGACCCGGTTCAGGCTGCCTTCAATATTGGCGCCATGATCCGCTGGCTCGATTTCAACGACACCTGGCTTGCCGCCGAATGGGGTCATCCGTCGGATAACCTCGGCGGAATTCTCGCGACCGCCGACTGGCTTTCGCGCACGGCCATCGCGGCCGGCAAAGCGCCGCTGGCAATGAAAGACGTCCTGATCGCCATGGTCAAGGCGCACGAAATTCAAGGCTGTATCGCGCTCGAGAATTCCTTCAACAAGGTCGGGCTCGATCATGTATTGCTGGTGAAGCTCGCGTCCACGGCGGTGGTCGGCCAGTTGCTCGGCCTCACGCGCGACGAACTGGTCAATGCGGTGTCGCAGGCGCTCGTCGACGGACAGGCGCTGCGCACGTACCGCCACGCGCCGAACACGGGTTCGCGCAAATCCTGGGCGGCCGGCGACGCGACTTCGCGCGCGGTGCGCCTCGCGCTGATTTCGAAGACCGGCGAGATGGGCTATCCGTCGGTGCTGAGCGCGAAGGCGTGGGGCTTTTACGACGTGCTCTTCAAGGGCAACGCGTTCCGGTTCCAGCGCGAATACGGTTCGTACGTCATGGAAAACGTACTGTTCAAGATCTCGTTTCCAGCCGAGTTCCACGCCCAAACCGCGGTGGAAGCGGCCATCTCGCTGCACGCGCAACTCGTTGCGCGCGGCCGGCGCGTCGAGGACATTCGCAAAGTCACGATCCGCACGCATGAAGCGGCGATCCGCATCATCGACAAAAAAGGTCCGCTCAATAATCCGGCCGACCGCGATCATTGCATCCAGTACATGATCGCGGTGCCGCTGATCTTCGGCCGCCTGACGGCCGCGGATTACGAAGATTCGGTCGCGCAGGACGCGCGTATCGATGTGCTGCGCGCCAAAATGGAATGTATGGAAGACGCGCAGTTCACGAAGAATTACCACGATCCCGAGAAGCGTTCGATTGCCAATGCACTGACGATCGAATTCAACGACGGATCGCAGTTCGACGAAGTCGTAGTCGAATACCCGATCGGTCACAAGCGTCGTCGCGAAGACGGAATTCCGTTGCTGGTCGAGAAGTTCAAGACCAACCTCGCGCGCCGCTTCCCGGTCAGGCAACAACTGGCGATTCTCGACGTGTCGCTGGATCAGGCACGGCTCGAAGCCATGCCGGTCAATGAGTACGTCGATTTGTACGTCATCTAGTTAAGTACTGTAGTTCCGCGATCAAACCAAGGAAAACACCATGGCCCACAACCTCCACAAAACGCTCAAGGAATTCGACAGCGGTTCCGGCAAAGGCAAGTTCTACTCCCTGCCGCAACTCGGCAAGGCACTGAACATCAAGATCGACCGCCTGCCGGTTTCGATCCGAATCGTGCTGGAATCGGTGCTGCGTAACTACGACGGCAAGAAAATCGCCGAAGAACACATCACGCAACTCGCGAACTGGAAGCCGACCGCTGCGCGCGTCGACGAAATCCCGTTTGTCGTGTCGCGCGTCGTGCTGCAGGACTTCACCGGCGTGCCGCTGCTCGCCGACATCGCGGCAATGCGCGGCGTCGCGCAGCGCGTGGGCAAGAATCCGAAGTCCATCGAGCCGCTGGTTCCGGTGGATCTGGTCGTCGACCACTCGGTGACGATCGATCACTTCCGTGAAAAGGGCGCGCTCGATCTGAACATGAAACTGGAATTCCAGCGCAACAACGAGCGCTACCAGTTCATGAAGTGGGGCATGCAGGCATTCGACACGTTCAAGGTCGTGCCGCCGGGCGTCGGTATCGTTCACCAGGTGAACCTGGAATACCTCGCACGCGGCGTGCACAAGAAGGCCGAAGGCGCGGACACCGTGTACTACCCGGATTCGCTGGTCGGCACGGACAGCCACACCACGATGATCAACGGCATCGGCGTGGTGGGCTGGGGCGTGGGCGGCATCGAAGCTGAAGCCGGCATGCTCGGCCAGCCGGTGTATTTCCTGACGCCGGACGTGGTCGGCGTGAACCTGAAGGGCAAGCTGCGCGAAGGCGTGACGGCGACCGACCTGGTGCTGACCATCACCGAACTGCTGCGCAAGGAAAAGGTCGTCGGCAAGTTCGTCGAGTTCTTCGGCGAAGGCACGCGCTCGCTGTCGCTGCCGGACCGCGCGACGATCGGCAACATGGCGCCGGAATACGGCGCGACCATGGGCTTCTTCCCGGTCGACGAAAAGACGATCGACTACTTCAAGGGCACGGGCCGCACCGACGCTGAAATCTCGGCGTTCGAGAACTACTTCAAGGCGCAAAACCTGTTCGGCATTCCGAAGGAAGGCGACATCGAGTACACGAAGGTCGTCACGCTGGATCTGGGCTCGGTCGCGCCGTCGCTGGCGGGTCCGAAGCGTCCGCAAGACCGTATCGAAATCGGCAACGTGAAGTCGACCTTCGGCGATCTGTTCTCGAAGCCGGTGGCTGAAAACGGTTTCGCGAAGAAGGCAGAAGATCTGGACACGCAATACACGACCAGCAACGGCGTCGACGTCAAGAACGGCGACGTGCTGATCGCCGCGATCACGTCGTGCACGAACACGTCGAACCCGAGCGTGCTGCTGGCCGCTGGCCTGCTGGCAAAGAAGGCTGTCGAAGCCGGCCTGACGGTCGCTCCGCACATCAAGACGTCGCTGGCTCCGGGATCGCGTATCGTCACCGAGTACCTGACGAAAACCGATCTGCTGAAGTACCTCGACAAGCTCGGCTTCACGCTGGCCGCCTACGGTTGCACGACCTGTATCGGCAACGCGGGCGACCTGACGCCGGAACTGAACGAAGCGATCACGAAGAACGACATCGTCGCGGCAGCGGTGCTGTCGGGCAACCGTAACTTCGAAGCGCGTATTCACCCGAACATCCGTGCAAACTTCCTGGCCTCGCCGCCGCTGGTCGTCGCGTACGCGATCGCCGGCAACATCACGCGCGATCTGATGACCGAACCGGTCGGCAAGGGCAAGAACGGCAAAGACGTGTATCTGGGCGACATCTGGCCGACCAGCGACGAAGTCAACGCGTTGCTCAAGTTCGCGCTCGACGCGGACGCATTCCGCAAGAACTACTCGCAGCTCACCAAGAAGGGCGACCTGTGGAGCAAGATCGAAGGCGAAGAAGGTCAGGTCTACGACTGGCCGAAGTCGACCTACATCGCGGAGCCGCCGTTCTTCGGCAACGACTTCTCGATGACGCCGGCCGACAGCATCGCGGCGGTCAAGAACGCGCGCGCACTGGGCATCTTTGGTGACTCGGTCACGACCGACCACATCAGCCCGGCTGGCTCGATCAAGGAAGATTCGCCCGCAGGCCGCTGGCTGAAGGAAAACGGCGTGCAGAAGGCCGACTTCAACAGCTACGGCTCGCGCCGCGGCAACCACGACGTGATGATGCGCGGCACGTTCGCGAACGTCCGGATCAAGAACCTGATGATCCCGGCGAAGGCAGACGGCACGCGCGTGGAAGGCGGCCTGACGATTCACCAGCCGAGCGGCGAACAACTGTCGATCTACGACGCAGCGATGAAATACATCGACGCCGACACGCCGACCATCGTGTTTGCCGGCGAAGAGTACGGCACGGGCTCGTCGCGTGACTGGGCAGCGAAGGGCACGCAACTGCTGGGCGTGAAGGCCGTGGTCGCACGCAGCTTCGAGCGGATTCACCGTTCGAACCTGGTCGGCATGGGCGTTCTGCCGCTGCAGTTCAAGGGCTCGGACAGCGTGCAATCGCTCGGCATCACCGGCGAGGAAACGTACGACATCGAAGGCCTCGGCGCAGACTTCAAGCCGCAGCAGGAAGTGACGCTCGTGATTCGCGGCAAGGACGGCAGCGAGAAGCGCGTGCCGGTGCTGCTGCGTATCGACACGCCGATCGAAGTCGACTACTACAAGCACGGCGGTATTCTGCCGTTCGTGTTGCGTTCGCTGCTGGCTGCTTAAGTTCGGCCTGAGCGGAAAGCAAACGGCTTGGCTGTTTTGCAGGGGCTGCGTCCTGTGGAGGGCGCAGCCGACTTTCAAAGCCCGACCCCTGGTCGGGCTTTTTTTTCGCTGCTTGGTTTGGCGCTTAGGGCTGTGCGCGGCCTGCCTGGAAGGCGGCAGGGTTCTCTGTGATCCGGCGCTGCGTCATGTGCGCGTTCCAGTCCGTATCGCCCGGCGCGGGCACGCTTGCACGCGTGGCGACAGTGGCGCGCCGCTGCTGCGTGGCCCAATCGAGCAATGCCGTGCGTTCGGCTGATTCGCTCGCGGACGATGCAGACGCCGTCCATTCGGGTTGCTTCGATACCGAAGCACGGGTTGGCGAATCGAAGGAACGGGTCAACGCCATGCGCGACGCGACTTGCATGTGGGTCATGCGGGTCATGCCGAGCGGGCGCTCGATTTTTGCAAGAACGGTGCGTGCAGCGACATGGCCGGGCACGTGAGCGGCAGGCCGCGGCTCGTCACGATGTGCGGCCTCAAGCGACGTGTTCGCCTGGGCAGGCGCATGTTGCGCAATCGTACGAGGTGCCGCCATGGACTGTGGCGCCTGTGTGGCCGGCTGCAGCCGTTGGACGTCTGCTACTAACGCACTTGCGGGATGAACCGCGCCAGCGCGCGACTGCGCGGCCGCCGCAGGTTCCCTTGCGGCTGTGGTGAGCTTGTTGGCGGCGTCGGGCGTCGAACAGGTTGCCAGCAGCCACGCGAGCGCCATGCTGCAACCCACAAAAATGGCTGCGCCGAGTACATGGTCCGAGCGCGACGAACTCGGACGTGGTCTGTCAGCAGCAAGATAGTGTCTCGCTTCGGCCAATTGCTCGTCGAAATGAGTCGAAAAATCGGGCTGCGGTGGCAGCTTGTAGAAAAACAGGAGCTTGGCGTTCGGCACCTTTTTTCCGCGACGGATTGGCGACGCCGCATAGGACCGTCCGCCAAGCGATGCCGATTGCGGCGTGCGTTGCTCCGACCCGGAGGCCGACCGTCGCCGCGAGCCAAAAGGCGGCGGCAAACCGGCGAGCGGCCGCGAACTCGGCAGCGCAAGATCGCCCTCGATCAAGGCCAGCGGCCTGCTCATGACCTGGCGCTCCGATATGCAGCGGGCGCTGCCTCAAGCTGCGCGAGCAAATTTCGGGTGCGTGCTGCGAGTGCGTCGAGTGCGGCGGCATTGCGCTCGGACGGCGACGTACTCGCGCGCCGCAACGCTTCCATCAGACTCTGTGCCCCGACCAGCCCTAATGCTCCGCTCAATCGGTGCAGCAATCGTGGCAGGAGATCCAACTCACCTTCGCGACGCAGATGATCGAGACTATCGAGGTCGTCTCGCATCACGCGACACCAGTTGCTCAGAAAATCGGCGAGATCGATGCCTTCGTCAGTCAGCGCAGTGAGATAACGATGATCGAAGGGCTCAAAAGAAGGGCTCAAGCTCGTGTCAGGGTGCTGAGCCTTCTCGCGAGCATCAGCCGGCTGCGCGCTGCCGACGATGGCCTGTGCAGTCTCCACAGCCGCGCGCGCAGCCACCTGCGCCGGGCGTGCGTGATCTGCCTGAGCGGTGGGTTGCGCATGCTGGTTGAGGCCGGCGTCTTCGCCGCCATGCAGATTCGTTTCGTTCATGGCTGCAAGAACCTAGTCGATCAGCTTATGCAACGAAGCAAACTCGATCAAAGCTGCCAACGACGACAGCCCGAGTTTCTCCTGGATGCGGCTTTTGTAGGTGCTTACCGTCTTGTCACTGAGAAACAGGCGGCTCGCAATATCGCGATTGCTCGCACCACGGGCGAGGTGCTGCAACACCTCGACTTCGCGAACTGACAATGAACTCAAGGCGTTCTCCGGCGCGGGCCCGGCAGCGTCGGCGGGAAAACAGTCATAACCAAAAAGAATTGTCTTGAGCGCCGTAATCAGTTCGCTCATTTGGCGCCCTTTTCCCACGTAGCCGTTTGCACCGGCGGTACGCGTATATCCGGCCATGACGTCTTCTGGCTTTGCCGAAAGCACAAGAATACTGATTTTCAGATTTTCTTCGCGAATACGGCGAATCAGGGATAAGCCATCGAGCCTCGGTAAATCCAGATCGACAATGACCATATCCGGCTTTTCGGTCAGGACCATTTGCAAACCGTCTTCCCCGTCGCCACACTCCCCGACGAGCTCGAGTTCAGGGTCGGCCCGCAGCACGTTGGCTATCGTTCCTCGAATGATTGGATGATCGTCAATAACTACAATTCTCTTCATTTACAGCTCCATTTGTTTTCTTATTAATCAATGGGCGCAAAACGAAACAGAAAAGCCCAACGCGAATTTGCACTCATGTTAACCATGTTGCGCTTTCATTTTTGCCACAACGCGGAGAGACAACTCTGAAATGGGAAGAGGCTTTTCTATGCGAGCAATGGAAATTTCCTGCACTGCCTCATAACAATGGATTCGCGTGTTTTATCCACGCAGAATTTGTTTTCAGCAAGCTGCAAGGGATAGAAAAAAGCGAGCGCGAATTGCTTCGCGCTCCTGCTTTAGATGGCGGAGGCGTGGCTAAAAGTGGCCGCGTGTGCGTTAAACACGGGCCACCTCTGTCACTGCTCCGGCTCGTTTTGCATCAGTCCATCCTTCGGCGGAACGGGCTTCTGCGCACCACCGCGCGCAAATTCCAGTTCGACACGACGGTTGGGCGCGAGGCAGTCGATAAGCGTCTGACGATTCCGGTCGTTACATTGGACCACCGGATTTTCCTTGCCGCGGCCGCGTGCGCCTATGGGCGTGGTGACGCCACCATTTTGCAGATAGCGCTTGACGGTCTCCGCGCGCTTCGTTGACAACTGCCGGTTGTAGCTGTCACTGCCAAGACGGTCCGTATAGCCTTCGATACGAATGCCCGTCACGTCGTCCACTTGCTTCAGATCGCGAACGAGCTGGTCGAGCTTGGTCTTCCCAGCGGGCAACATGCCATTCAGATCGCTGCGGTCGAACTTGAAGGTCGCGTCGGCCTGCAGCGTCATCTTCTGTGGAATCGAGGGGACCGGCGTCGCAACGGCGCGCGGCGTGCAGGCTTCGAGCGCCGCGCCGACAACAGGCATGCCTTTCTCGACGCCGTCGACAAGACGCTGGCTTTCGCTGAAATTCCGCGTCCACGCCTCATGACCGGCGTGAATCATTTCCACCTCGGAACACGCCGTTAAACGCTGCGCTTCCTGGCATTGCGGAAATAGCGGGGACGTCTTTGCCTCGAGAATCTGCTTCCACAAATCCGGGCGAATCACCGACGCAGTCCGCAATTCAGGATTGTCGACGGAAAGGCCCTGACCGGTTTCAAGCGCCGTGGTGAGGCGATTGGCCTGAACCAGCGCTTCCTCGACGAAGCCCCAATGATCGCGGCTATATCGCTCAGCAGTCGCGGCGTTCAGCCAGCACTGCGCCTTCTCGCCGAAGTAATTGTTTTTGCGCTCGCCCAGCGCCTGCAGGCGAGCCTGAACGGTATCGAGCAATGCACCGTTCTTGATGCCGCCATAGGTTTCGATCCATTGCGGTGTTACGGCGCCAGCGGCCTGACTTTGCGTGGCGCTGAAGCCATTCTGCAGAACGGTGGGGTCCTGGATTTGCAGCCGGTCGCGCGTCGCGGACGACGAACATCCGGCCAACATCGCGGCAAGCGCGACGGCAATTAAAGAATACTTCATGTCTGTTTTCTCATGGAAAGAGGGTCGCACGGAAACTTCCCGTGCGACCCCGACAGCTAACGTCTCAAGCTCCTATTCAAGGCCCGACGGCCATTGCTTAGTTGCCGAGGACGATGCCGATACCAGCGCGAACGATGGTGCTGTTGCCGCCCGAGGTGGACACGCCGAGGTTGTAGTTGACCGTGCCCTTCTCATTCCAGCGGGACACGCCCAAACCAACCGCCTGGTAGCCACGGTAGTTCGCCACACCTGCATTCAGCGTGGTACGACCCGGCAGGTACGGCGTCACGATATTCAGCGCCGATGCGGCAGCAATACCCTTGGCAGCACTGCGATCAACGTTGTTGATCGTGTTGCTCATGTTGCCCATGGCATTGTTCAACTGGCCCAGATTGACTGCATCCGTTGCCTGCGTGCCCGCTGCGACGTTGGTGATCTGACGCTCGGCGCCGGCAGACCCCACCGACACCGTGTTGTCGCGATCCGTCGTGGAGTTCGCACCCAGCGCGACCGAGTTGGCGTTGCCAGCCGAAGCTCCGGCACCCATGGCGACCGAGTTGTCACCCGTCGACTTGGTGTTCTTGCCGATGGCAATCGATTCGCTACCCGATGCGACAGCACCGTTACCGATCGCGATTGCATCAGAACCCGAAGCGTCCGCAGCCGTGCCACCCGAACCAGGGTTGCTGATGTTGATGTAGGTCGAACCACCACCGTCCGTGGACAGGTGGTTCAGCGATGTTGTTGTTGATCGAGTTGACTTGACTGTCGATACCGCTAAGGGCCGAACCGATGTCCGAATAGGTGCCGCCGCTAAGCTGATAACTCGGAGCGGAAATCGCACCGGTAGAACTAACTGTGGAACCACCGCCCAGCGCGTTCGCAACACTGCTTGCCGTGGCGAACAGCTGGCTGCCATTCACCGCGTCGAGACTTGTGCTGAGCAGCGTACCGGCCTTCAGATTAGTGATCTTCGTCGAGCCACTCGCGCCCTTCAGCGTGATCGAATTTTTAGTCGTGTCGTCGTATGCAACGAACGCGTTGGTCACAACGCCGCTGCTGTTGAACGTGCCGCCCATGGCCTGCAACTGTGCAACGTTCACTGCATCGCTGCTCGCCACACCGTTGGCCACGTTGGTCAACGTCACTGCCTTCGTCGCGCCGGAGCCGCCAAGCGTCACCTTGGTTTTGGTCGTGTCGTCATAGGCAACAAACGCGTTTGTGACCACGCCGCTGCTGTTGAACGTGCCGCCCATGGCCTGCAACTGTGCAACGTTCACTGCATCGCTGCTCGCCACACCGTTGGCCACGTTGGTCAGCGTCACTGCCTTCGTCGCGCCGGAGCCGCCAAAGGTCACCTTGGCTTTGGTCGTGTCGTCATAGGCAACAAACGCGTTTGTGACCACGCCGCTGCTGTTGAACGTGCCGCCCATGGCCTGCAGCTGCTGCACGTTCACGGCATCGGTGCCGTTCGTACCGTTCGCCACGTTGATGATCTGACGTTCCGTGCCCACTGCGCCCACCGACACCGCGTTCGCGCGGCTGGCCACCGAGTTCGAACCCAGCGCCACCGAGTTGGTTGCCGATGCACTTGCTGCACCGCCGATTGCCACCGCGTTCGTACCGGTCGCCGACGAATCGGCAAGCGTCGAATTCGTGTGGAAATACTTGATGCCGCCGCCGTTGACGATGTTGTTGACCGTGTTGGTCACGTTCGTCACGTTACCCGCCACGTTTGCAACGTCGGCGTTAGTTTGATACAGCTGGTTACCGTTGACTGCTTCCGTGCTGGTGGCAGTCAGCGCGCCTGCCTTCACGTTCGTGATTGTCGTGCCGCCCGTACCCTTCAGCGTGATCGAGCCCTTGGTCGTGTCGTCATAGGCAACAAACGCGTTCGTGACCACGCCGCTGCTGTTGAACGTGCCACCCATGGCCTGCAACTGTGCAACGTTCACTGCATCGCTGCTCGCCACACCGTTGGCCACGTTGGTCAACGTCACCGCCTTCGTCGCGCCGGAGCCGCCAAGCGTCACCTTGGTTTTGGTCGTGTCGTCATAGGCAACAAACGCGTTCGTGACCACGCCGCTGCTGTTGAACGTGCCGCCCATGGCCTGCAACTGTGCAACGTTCACTGCATCGCTGCTCGCCACACCGTTGGCCACGTTGGTCAGCGTCACTGCCTTCGTCGCGCCGGAGCCGCCAAAGGTCACCTTGGCTTTGGTCGTGTCGTCATAGGCAACAAACGCGTTTGTGACCACGCCGCTGCTGTTGAACGTGCCGCCCATGGCCTGCAGCTGTGCAACGTTCACTGCGTCGCTGCTCGCCACACCGTTAGCCACGTTGGTCAGAGTGACCGGCGCGGGGGTGCCCACCAGACCGCCCAGTGTCACCTTGTTGCGCGCCGATGAATCGTATTGAACGGCGTTTGCCGTGCCACTCGACGCCGCAGCGGTAATGGCCGCACCGACGTCTGAATAGGTCAGCCCGCTGATGATAAACGACGGCTTTTTGATCGTGCCGTCGGCGTTCACTCCCGCGCCGCCGCCGATCATGTTGGCCACGCCGGTCAATTGCGTGATGTTGACCGCATCCGTACCTTGCGTACCGGCTGCCACGTTCACGACCTGACGCTGTGCCGAGGCACTGCCCACCGACACAGTGTTGGCGCGGTCAGCAACGGAGTTGCTGCCCAACGCCACGGAATTCGTTGCACTAGCTGTTGCATTGGCGCCGAAAGCGACGGAATTAGCCTGGCTGGCGGTAGCATTCGCGCCGAAAGCCATTGAATTCGTGCCTGCGGTTGTAACCACCGCGCTACCGCCCATTGCAACTGCATTCGAGGCGTTGGCCATGCTGGTCGAGCCCAGCGACAGGGCGTTGGCGCCCTGCGCGGCGGCGTTGTAGCCGATCGCGACAGCATTGGTAGCAGCGTTACTAGTACTGGCGCCCGCGCCAATCACCGTTGATTCGAGTGCAAGAGCCGCTGCCCCCGTACCGACTGCTGTAGAACCCGCGAGCGCGGTGCCGGAACCGGCGCCGACGGCCAATGACCCCGTACCCAGCGCGGTTGCAGTCGGCCCGATCGCCATTGCGTCCGTCGAGTTGTCGGTGCTCGTCGAAGTGCCCGCCGTAACGTTTGAACTCACCGCAATGTATGCGGTGACAGGAGTCGCACCGAGAGGTGAAGCCCCAAGAAGCATCGATTTGACGCCGCCCGACTTCAGCATCTGTTGCGTCAGTGCAGCCTGAACCGCGGACAATTGACTGACCGTTACTGCGTCGCTATTTGCAACACCGTTCGCCACGTTCATGATGCGGCGTTCCGAGCCGACGTCGCCAACTGAAACCGCGTTCGCCACGGTCACACGCGAATTGGCACCCAGCGCCACCGAGTTCGCGAACTGGGCGCGCGCACCGGAACCAATAGCTACAGCGCTGGCTCCGCTCGAATAGGCCGAACCGCCGATCGCCACCGATTCGGAGCCCGTCGCAATTGAAGAAGAAGAAGCTGATACAACCTTAATGTACTTCGACGAATTCTCGACGTCGTTACTGAGGCCGCTGATGGCAGTGTTCACTCCGGTGAGTGCCGAGCCGACATCGTTGTACGTACTGCCCTGCACAATGTAAGCCGGGTTGGTCACTGCACCACTTGCGCTCACGCTCGAGCCGCCGCCGAGTGCATTCGCAATGCTGCTTGCCGTGCTATACAACTGCGCCCCGTTCACAGCATCTTTGCTGCTCGACACGACCTGGCCAGCCGCCACGTTCGTCAGGCCAACGGCTGTGGTAGAGAGCTTGCCGCCGAGCGTGAGCTGGGTATGCGCCGACGAGTCGTAAATCACTGCGTCCGGCGAACCGCCGCCCGCGACAGCAGCGATCGCGGCGTTCATCTGGCCGAGGTTCACCGCGTCGGTGTTCTGCGTGCCTGCGCCGACGTTGATGATCTGACGCTGAGCGGTTGACGAACCCACCGACACGGCATTCGCGCGATTAGCGACCGAGTTCGAACCCAAGGCCACCGAGTTGTTCGCCGATGCGATCGCCATGCCGCCGATCGCCACCGATTCCGCGCCGTCTGTCGATCCGTCAGCCAGCGTCGAATTCGTGTGGAAGTACTTGACGCCGTGATTGTAGATGTTGGTGATGGCGCCGCTCAGGTTATTCCCGAGAGCATTCAACGTCTGGTTGGTCGCATACAACTGGCTACCGTTGACCGCGTCGGTGCTCGTGGCCGACGAAATATCGCCTGCCGCCACGTTCGTCAGCTTGACCGCCGACGTATGAGCCGTACCGCCGAGCGTCACGGTGTCGCGAGCCGACGAATCGTACGTCACGATAAGCGGATTGCCAGCAATGCCATTGTTCACGAAGTTGTTGACCACATTGGTCACATTCGCGAGATTGCCGGCAACGTTGGCCACGCTGTTTGCAACGTTCACAACGTTCTGGTTGGTCTGATACAGCTGCGAACCGTTGACCGCATCCGTGCTCCAGTTCGACGAAATGTCGCCCGCAGTCAGATTCGTGATCTTCGTACCGTTCGTGCCCTTGAGAGTGATCAAGGTTGACAGGGAGCTGTCGTACGTCACGGCATTGGGAGTGACAGTACCACCGCCGCCTCCGCCATTGACGCTCGCAATGGCGGCATTCAACTGGTTAACGTTGACGGCATCGGTGCCTGCGGCGCCCGCGGTCACGTTGGTGATTTGTCGCGTGTACTGCGATTTGCCGTCCGAGGAAAGATAGCCGACCGACACAGAATCGCTACGGCTGGCAACCGAACCCGCGCCCAACGCAACGGAGTTGGATGCCAACGCCACGGTGTTTGCGCCATATGCACTGGAATTGTTGCCGGCCGCCAAGGAATATGGACCAGACGCGACTGAACTGGAACCGGTGGCCCGCGCACTGCTAGCGGCTTCGGACGAAGGCGAGTTTGCCTGGAAATAGCGCGTGTACTGATAGAGCTGTGCGCCATTGACCGCGTCCGAACTATTCAACGAGACGTCGCCATTTCCCAGTTGCGTGACCTTATTGCCCAGCATCTGCACGTCATTCATCATGTGAATGCCATACACGCCCTGGATTTCCAGATGCCCGTCGGTATAACCGACCACGGAGGCTGTCGTACCGTGCAAACCCCATGCGCCGTTGTCGCTCGCGGCGTTATTCAAAGCGAACGACATCCCGTCGGAGGTGTTGCATTTCATCAATTGGACGGCGCTCGAGACCGGACCCCACGACGTGCCCATTGCCCCCATATTCAACTGCCCCGGACACAACTCGAGACCGCCGTTGCCCGTAACGGCTTGCGCCGCCGCCGTACCCGGCACCATCGACATACCCATTGCCCCGATCGCCATGGCGATTGGCATGAACGCGGCCTTCAAGGCCGTTGCCGGACGGCTCGGAGCACTCGTGTCAGCCGGGGCGGTGGAAGACGAAGCTGTCGCACGACCACGCGCCTTTGCAGTTTCGGGCGCAGCCACCCACGTTCCGGATGCGTCATTCCAGACGCTGATATACGACTTATTCATAAATTCCCTAAATAGAGGGCAAGCCCCGCTTGCAGTTCGATTTGAGAAACCGTGCGCACACGCTCCCCGCAAAAAAACCGACCGGCACGTTTAAAGCTCGATCCAAAGTTTTCACGCATGGCGAATCTAACTGTGGGCTTTGTCTCTAAAAATCAGGAAACAGGAAAAACAGAAAGGAAATTTCCGCATATATGCGGAGTAAGTCACCTCCCACTTAAATCAACTCTTTATCCCTGCATTAAGCCGCCCGGCGCATACGGCGAATGGGCGCCTCCGGCAGCGGCTCACGCTGGCGCCAGTGGCGCCTCAAGCCGCCGTTGGTGCTGGATTTTTGCGCCTAACCGCGCCAGGTCCAGCCGCGGTAAACGAGTCAAAATCGGTAATACCCACATACGATATCCGATACAGGATTTGCAGTGCCAAAATTCGGAAATTTCACCAATTCATATGCCTCTTACATTCTTATAATTCGCACTGACACTGCTGCTGATGCGTTCAGGCAAGAGTATTCCTAATTTATATTTTTAATCTAGGAAAACACAACTTGCACAGCCGTGTCTGAGCACCCTTAATCCTTTTTCATATAAATCATGAAACTCTCACAAATCCGCCGCAAAAATAAGCAGCTCGGTCAGGGTATGACGGAATACATCATCATCGTCGCGCTGATCGCCGTCTCCGCAATTGGCGTGTATTCGCTGTTCGGCCAGACGCTGCGCAACCAGACCGCCGGCCTCGCGAAGGAAATGTCCGGTCAGAACGCCGAGACCAATATCGGTCAGGCACAAGGCAACGCCAACACGGCGACGACCAACGGCAACAAGACCAAGAATATGGGTACGTATAACGACGCTAACGTCGTCAACTAATCTTTTCCGATTAGCGATATCCATGATGAAACGCTCTGCCCGCAAGGGCAGGGCCAGGGTTGCCGGCGCTAGCGGGCAGGCGCTGGTCCCTGCTCTGATTTTTCTTGTGATCGGCTGCGCCGGCCTGTATGTGGCGTTCAACTCGTTCCAGATGACGAGCGCCAGAATCAAACTGCAGAACACCGCCGACGCTGCCGCGTACAGCGCTGCCGTGTTGCAGGCGCGCGACTACAACTTCTCCGCGTACACGAACCGGGCCATGGTCGCCAATCAGGTCACCGCCGCCCAGGTGGTCGCATTGAAATCATGGATCGATGAACTCGACGCCACTTACTCGTCCTCGGACCTCGACCAGACCGTCAATGTCCTGGCGGATCATCCGGCTCAATGGAGTACACCGAAGCAAATCGGCAAGGCGGACATCGACCCGGTGCGTGCCACGCTAGACGCGCTGCTGCCCACCGTCGCGCGCAACATCGGTTCGCTCAATCGGGCGCTGAGCAACGCTCAGGCGAACTATCATGCAGCCGTCTTCACCGCCGTGCCTGACACGGCTGACGCCATCGCGCAACTCAATCAGCCCGACACGCGCGTGACAACCGGCTATTTCACGAGCCCGCGCAATGCCGCGCAACTCGCGGCGTGGAGTTCCTACACGGCGACCATCACGCCTGCTGGCACATTGGGACAAGACGACTTCGCCGACGTGGTGACGAACCCCGCCACGCTCGACGGCTTCGTCAAGAATCGCGACTCCATGCGCAGCGTCGCGCCGAAGTTCCAGCAATTGAACGACAGCGCCAACAAGATCTGCGGAGCGGGCAGTTCGTTCACGATCAACGTGACGCACGACGGCGGCACGCAACTGCGCAGCGACAAGAGCGGTTGGCAGTCTATCGACGCGAGCACCGCGCACCTTCGCATCAGTTGCATTGGCCCGGTCGAATCCGAAGCCGGTTACGGCGGCAGCGCCAATGGCAATATCACCAGCTACATGACCCATCCGCCGTTCGCTGCGTGGCAGGACTGGCAGGGTTACGGCGGCTATTTCAACTTCGGCTATACGGGCAGCTCGCAACCCGGATGGCAAGTGCCCGACGCCATGGCCGAGCAGTTCCGCGCGGGTCCGGGCCCCTCGCTCGACCCGGCCAACGGTGGACTGCTGCCTTACCAGGAAGTGAACGGCAAACAACTCGCCGCGCAGGCGCCGCGCATCACCATCGAAGTCACGCGCAACAGCGACAGCCTCGTGAAAACCGTGGGCCTCCAGGGTGGCGGACGAATGAAGGTCGATTACAACGCGGCCGGCGGAGCCATGCGCGCACTGTCGAGCGCGAAGGCCTACTTCGTGCGCCCGGACGAGGCATCGGTCGCCAGTTCGCTGATCGGCTCTCTGCTGGACGCCAGTCAATGGGCGCGCGTGGACCATGCCACTGAATATCCGAGCCTGTTCAGCCCGTACTGGCAAGCCACGCTTGCACCGGTCAGCGCGGACGAGCGCGCGGCCGCTCAGGCAAACCAGATTCCGGCTGAACTGCAGGCGCATACACAATGAAATCAACGCACGCTAGAAACGCCGGGAAACCTGTGAGGCAAACCGGCCAGGCCATGGTGGAATTCCTCGTCGCCATGATCACGGTCATGAGTGTGCTCATGCTCGCCATCGTCATGCTTGCCAAGTTCAACGACGTTCGTAACCGGACGCTCATGGGCTCGCGCTACGTCGCATGGGAGCGGACCGTGTGGACGGACAACGACGCGAGAAAGTATCTCTCCAGCGATCCGAGCACCACCGAAGGCTGGTCGAGTCGCTACGGCAGCGCGGCGCTCGCTGCAGGCAAGACGGACTCGGACATCAAAGGCGAAGTGCTGGAACGCATCATGGCGGGCGACGGCGCGCCAGTCACGGGCACAGACCACACGCAGGATCAATTGGCCGCGACGCAGCCGGCCATGTGGAACGACTATGGCGGCAATCCGCTGCTGGCCTCGGCATCGGATGTTGCGGTCAGCACCAGCTCGGCCGCCGATCCAGCGAGCAGTCAAACCAGGTCAGCCTTGGCCAGTTGGCTCGTGCCCACCGCCACCGGCAGCGCATATACCGCTCAATTCAACTTGCCGACCCACACGCTGCAAGCGGGAGCAGTCAGCATCTCTATCGCCCAGAACAGCGACGTGCTGAAGCGCCTCTGGCCGAAGGACGGGCCGGTATCGGCATTCAACGGTCTGACCTTCTCCGATACGAACGTGCTCATGACGAACACGTGGGTACCGGACGGTTCGAACAGCAACAAGGCCTTGTTCAGTCAGGCGGTGCCCGCGGCCAACGTCACGCTCGTGTCGCCCAACGGTTATCAAAGCCTGCAAAAGTACGCGCCGGAGATTTCGACACTCCAGTTCGGCCGCATCCGGCAAGACGTCGTGCCACCAGGCCGCTTGAACCGATGAAACGCGCTCACCACCTCGCCGGCGGCGCACTTCTCGCCTGTGCGCTCATTGCCGACGCGGCCGTCGCCGGCACCGCGTGCGACAAAACACCGGTTCGGCCACAAAGCGTCGAGGCCATTGGGCGCGACATGATCGTGAACGGCGTGCCCACATCGGTCGTCGGTATGCAGTTCGACGGAACAGTCGGCGACGTGTCGAAGGCCTTCCGCGAATTCTGGATCGGCGAGAGCGTCCCGGCGAAAGGCCGAAGCACCGCGTCAGGTTTGATGCTGAGCGCCGTGGATGGTCATTGCCTCTATCTGCTGAGTCTGCCGCCGCAGCGCGAAGGCGCGCACGCGCGCGGTCTGATGAGCGTGGTGCGCCTCGGCGCGGATCAGGTTGAACACCGTATTCCCGATTCCGCGATTCCACTGCCGGAAGAGATCACGGTTCTCTCGGATGTCGAGAGCCGCGATCGCGGCCAGACGGGGCGCACATGGCTGCTCGACATGCCTGGCGAGGCGCGCTGGAATGCGCAGCGCTATCGCAACCGGCTCTCATTGCAAGGATGGGTGAATGTGGGCCGCCAGCCGGACTATCTGTCGGTCGGCAGCCAGGCACCTCAAGGCAAGGCATTCGCGATGCAACACGGCAAGGACAGCGTGGACGCGAGTTTTTCAGACCGCGATGGAAGAACTGTCGCAGTCGTCAATGCAACCAGGAACCGTTGAGATGCACCAACGTTTTAATCTTCCCGCGACGCCGCGTAACAGGCAGCGCGGCCAGGCGTCCGCGGAATACCTCGTGATTACGTGTGCCGGGTTGATCGCTCTCCTCTTGATAAGCAGCGACTGGCCAGGCGCCCCTACGCTCCTCAATGTGCTGAAGTCGTTTTTCGGCGCCTACAGCTTCACCCTCTCGCTTCCCTGACCGACAACGGTCGATTGGTTATGCTTAAGAAAATCAAATTCCGTTCGCTTCTGGCGAACTCCTGGGTCCTACTGTTCCTCGCGGCATGCGTCGCCGGCGGCCTGACGTTCCTGCTCTACAAGTATCTGAACGAGCGCGAAAACAAGCTGAAGGCCGACATGGGCGCAAACAAGGTTCGCAACGCTGTTCAGGTCGTGGTGCCGGCCCGCGACCTACCGGTCGGCACACAGTTGTCGAGCGGCGATTTCGTGTCACGCGAGGTTCAAGGCGATCTGGTCTACGACGACATGGTCCGTCCGGAAAACTTCGAGCAATACCGCACGTCGCATCTCGTCAAGCCGGTGCGCCGCGGCCTGCCCTTGCGCGCTGGCGACATCGACGCACTGCGCGGCCGCGATTTTTCCGACATCCTGCCGGAAGGGCAGCGCGCCGTCACACTGGATATCGACACCATCAACTCGACTGCGTTGATGCTGCGCCCGGGCAATCGCGTCGATGTGTACTGGATCGGCAAGGTCTTTCATCCGGACGGCGCCTCCGACGAGAAAAAAATGGTCCAACTCATGATGCCCAATGCGCTGGTGCTCGCCACCGGCCAGGACTTGCGTCCGCGCGACGCGGGCGAGGCCGCCGAGCACGATCAGGCAAATGCAAGCGCCATGAACCGGCAGGAAAACACGGGTTACTCGACGGTCACACTGCAAGTGCCGGCGGAAGAAGTGGGACGCCTGACGCTCGCGCAAAAAATCGGCGGCCTGCGTCTTATTCTGCGCAATGCCGACGACAAGGGGCACGACGGCCCGCCGCTGGTGGAGGAGAAAGACGTGTTCACCGATCCGGCGCAGCCGGGTATGTCAAGCGGCAAGCGTGCGACTTCCCAGTCCGTCGAAGTGATTTCGGGCGGTGGGGCAGGTAGCGCCAGTATCGTCCCGAGCATGCAGTCGGACGCCGCGCATGATGCGCCAGCCGCAGCCACAGCCCCGCCCGTTGGCGCGCAAACCGCGCCTCGGTTGCCGCAGCATCAGCAGAGCGTCTATGAGCAGGCCAACGCCATCGCCCAGCAACTCCAGAAGGCCGTTGCGCCCGGCGCGTCTCAGCAAAACTAAAAGTACGAGCACAGGTTTCACACCATGAAAGTCAAACACAATGCGGCGCGATTGCGTCGCCGGGTTCTGCCGTCCGTTCTCATCGGCATGTTGCTGTGCGAAGCGGCGCCGCTCGCGTTGGCTCAGACCGTCTATTCCCCACCGGCGGATGACGCGTCCGCGAACGCGCATGTGCTCGAAATGTTCCGCGGCGAAGTGCGCATTCTGCGCGTGCCCGGCACGATCAAGCGCATCGCGATAGGCAACGGCAAGCTGATCACCGCGAACGTGGTCGACGGCAGTCTGATGTTGCTGGGCGAGCAGGACGGCATGACTTCGCTCGTGGTGTGGAACGAGAAAGGCATCGCGCTGCAAACCACCGTGCGCATCGCGAAGGCCGAAGTGAGCGCGTCACTGCAGCAGTTGCGTGCGGTGCTGAAGTCGGTATCCGGACTTCGCATCGACGCGATCGGCTCGAATATCGTTCTATCGGGCGTCGTGCACCGCGACATGGTGGCCGTCATCAAGTCGGCGACGCAAGATATGAAGAACGTGATCGACACCACGACCGTCGACGAAGGTGACGGGCTCAGAAAGACGGTCCATTTCAAGGTGCAGATTATGGAAGTCACGCGCAATGTGCAGCGAAAGCTCGGCATTGGCTGGGACAGCGCGTTCAAGGGACCGCAGATAGGCGGCGCCGCGAGCTTTGCGACAGGCGCGGCCAAGGCGGTCACGGCAGGCACGAGCTACTTCCTTGCAGGTATCGCGTCGAACATCGGCTCGCAAATCAATTTCGCGGTCAACAATGGCGATGCATTCATTCTCGCCGCGCCTGAACTGAACACGAAAAGCGGCGGCACCGCCAGTTTTCTGGCGGGCGGGCAAGTGCCGATTCCGCAATCGGGCGCGCTCGGCACCACGAACGTCATGTTCAAGGACTATGGCGTCAAGCTGAGCATCGATCCTGTCGTCGACGCAAACGGCATTATCTCGGCGCACCTGACCACCGAGATCAGCCAGATCGACCCGACCGTGACCTATGGTGGTCTGCCCGGCTTCCTGACGCGCAGCACGAGTTCGGACATTTCGATGCGCACCGGCGAAACGCTCGCCATTTCCGGGCTCATCAGCGCCGATGCGGTGAAAGACAGCGACGGCATGCCGTACCTCGGCCAGATACCGGTTATCGGCCAGTTGTTCCGTTCGGACAGTTTCCGCGCGAAGAAGAGCGATCTCGTCATTTTCGTGACGCCGCTTATTTCAGATCCGGAACTCGCGCCTAATTCCGACATGCTGGAGCGCGCCGACGGCATAGACCAAAGCTACCGGAAGCAATACGGCAACCCGGAGCCGATCGTCGCCGACGAGGAAAAGGCGATGCGCGTCAAGACGCCGCTTCGCGCCATCGCGCCGACACCCGCGCTCCTTCCCGCGCCGATCCGCGCCACTCCGCCCCGTGCGCCGGTTGCGGACCAGCCGGCGCCTGCACCGCAGCAGCCCTCGCCGTCGGCACCTGCCGCGCAGCAGGAAATCCCCAGTGCCCCGGCGCAAGCGGCACCGCAACCGCAACCAGAACCGCAGCCGCAGCCAGCGCCCGCAAGCCTGCCGCCGGAGGGCGTCGCGGAAGCCCTTCACATGCTGAACGCCGCGCAGCAGCCGCCCGCGTCGCCGGCCACTCCGCGCGATGGAGCCAACTCCGCGACCAACGGCAAGGTGCCGCCACAGCAAGTCGGCGTGCTCGGCAGCGCGCCCAACTAAACGCGCCACGCGGAGAACCTCATGCTCAATCTTCAAGTACATACGCGCAACGCACCCATGCGCGCGCTGCAAATCGAACACGGCTGCACGATCGGCAAGGACGCAAGCTGCGACATCAACGTCAAGGGACTCCTGATAGGCAAGCTTCAGGCGCGCATCGCGCGCGAGAACAACGCCTATTACATCGAGGACCAGGGCGGTATCGCGGCAACGCTCGTCAACGGTTCGCCGATCACGCGCTACGGTCCGCTGACCGAGGCGGATCAGATCGAGATCGGCATGACGACGATCAGGATCATTCGCGGAACCACCGCAGCCGCAGCACACCAACCGGGGCACGCGGAACAGCACGCGCCATCCGCGACGCCGAAAGCCGTCTCGCCGGCCGAACCCCGAGCGCAAGCAAGCGTGGCGCCCTCGTCGATAAGCACCGCGCCCGCGCCGGCTCTGGATCAACACGCAACAGCCGAAGCCGCCAATCGGCCCATCGCTGTCCGTCACGCGGTAGCCGAACCGCAACCGGCGGCCGCCGCCCCGCTGCGCGCGCCCTCCGCGTCAGTGAAAGAAACGGCTGCCGCCGCGTTGCCCGTCGCGCCGATCAATAGCCCGCTCGGCATCGAGCTGCGCAAGCAGGCTCACATGAAAGTGATCGCCGCGCTGGATCTGCGTCGGCTGAACGTCGCGCGAATGGAAGAAGACGAGTTGCGCAAGACGGTCAGCGCCGCGCTCGACGACATTCTCAATCACGACCCCATGTTTCGCACCCCGGACATCTCGATGGAGGTGCTGAAGAAAAGCGTGTTCGACGAAATCATCGGGCTCGGGCCGCTCGAAGAACTGATCGCGGACCCGACCGTGTCCGAAATCATGGTCAATTGCCATAACGAGATTTTCATCGAGCAACGCGGACAATTGACCCGCTCGCCGGTCATCTTCACCGACGACCGCGCGGTGATCGGCGCAATCGAACGAATCGTCGCGCCGATCGGCCGCCGCATCGACGAAAGCTCGCCGATGGTCGACGCGCGTCTCGCCGATGGCTCGCGCGTCAACGCGGTGATTCCGCCGCTCGCGCTCAAAGGCCCGAGCATCACGATTCGAAAGTTCTCAAAGCGCAAGCTGGTCGGCGAAGACCTGATCCGGTTCGGCACGCTGTCGCCGCAAATGCTGGAATTCCTGCACACCGCGGTCAAGCAGGGCGCCAACATCATCATTTCCGGCGGCACGGGCTCGGGTAAGACCACGCTGCTCAATGTGCTGTCGAGCTATATCCCCGACGACGAGCGTATCGTCACCGTCGAAGATGCCGCGGAGCTGCAACTGTCGCAGCCGAACCTCGTTTCGCTCGAAGCGCGCCCTGCCAATATGGAGGGCAAGGGCGCGGTCCACATCCGCGATCTGGTGAAGAACTGCTTGCGAATGCGCCCGGACCGGATCGTGATTGGCGAGTGCCGCGGCGGCGAGGCGCTGGACATGTTGCAGGCCATGAACACCGGCCACGACGGCTCGCTGACCACTGCCCACGCGAACACGCCGCGCGACTGTATCGCGCGTCTCGAAGTGATGACCTTGATGGCCGGTCTGGACCTGCCGGTGCAGGCTATTCGCGAACAGATCTGCTCGGCGGTCGACATCATCGTGCAACAGTCGCGTTTTTCGTGCGGCTCGCGCCGCGTCACGCATGTCACCGAAGTGAGCGGCATGGAATCCGGCGTCATCACGCTGCAAGACGTGTTCGTGTTCAAGGAAGAGGGCTTTAGCGAACAGGGCAAGATTCAGGGCAAGTTCGTGCCCACTGCCTATATTCCCGACTTCTACCAGGAACTGATCCGTCGGCGTATTCCCGTCAATACCGACATCTTTACGCGCCCGGAATAAGAGGTCGACCATGAGCCTGCCAATTATTCTCGCGCTGGCGTTTTGCGGCTGCCTGTTTCTGATCTTCCTCGTCTCGCGCATGGGCACGTCCACGCTGCGAGCCAGTTCGCGGCAAATGGCCGGGGAAATCGAGTCGTCTCTCGCGGACGCGTTCGTGTTCGTGTTCGTGAATCAGCAGAAAGCCGCTGCCTGGAGCATGCTGGTCATTGTCGGCTTGCCGCTCATCGTCTTCGTGCTGAGTCGCAGCATTTTTCTCGCGGTGGCGTCCGTTCCGATCGCCATGATGTTGCCGCGCAAGTACTTCAAGCGCATGCGCGCCAAGCGCATTGAAGCGATCGAACAGCAATTGCCCGACGCGCTCCTCATGATGTCCGGCGCGCTGCGCGCGGGCGCCAGTTTTCCAACGGCGCTCGAAGCCGTGGTGCACGAGAGCGCGCCGCCCATCTCGCAGGAATTCGATCTGCTGATGCGGGAAATCCGCTTGGGCATCGACCTCGACATCGCCATGCGCAACGTCGAAAGGCGCATTCCGATTCCCGACTTTCTGATGATGACAGCGGCGGTGACCATCGCGCGTGAAGTGGGCGGCAATCTCGCCGAGGCGCTGGAGTCGGTCGCGCGCACGCTGCGCGAAAAGCTGACCATGGAAGGCAAGATCAAGGCGCTCACGTCGCAAGGACGCATGCAAGGCATCGTGATGACCTGCCTGCCGCTGTTCCTGATGCTGGTACTGCGCTTCATGGAACCGAAGGCCATGGCGCCGCTTTTCACTCAGCCGGTCGGCTGGGGCACGCTGGCGGTGATTGGCGTGATGGAGCTTCTCGGCTATTTCTCAATTTCGAAGATCACCCACATCGACGTCTGATCATGCTGCTATTCATCGCTCTCGCCGTCAGCATCGGGCTGGTCGTCATCGCCGGCATCGGCTATATGTCGATCAGCGGCCTGGCTGGCGCCGTGCCGGCGGAAGACCGCACTTTCCTCGACCCGCTGCCGAAGTCGCTGCGTCCGTTGTGGCCGCTCGTCAATTTCGTGGTTCATCATTTCGGCTCACGTTTCGGCAGAAAGCTGGTTGAGAAGACCGAACTGCAATTGCGACTCACGTCGCTCACTTTCCTGTTGAACGCGCATCAGTTCATCGCACTGTCGATCATCGGTGCGGTCATCGCTTCGCTTTTCGCGCTGCTGGCGATGCTGGTGCTCGGCCTCTTCTCCCTGCTGGTTCTGTTCGGCGCAGCCCTGCTCGGCTATTTTTATCCGCGCATCTGGACGCGCGACGTGCGGCGTCGCCGAATCGCGCGAATTCTCAAGCATCTGTCGATCTATCTCGACTTCCTGACGCTTGCGGTGGAAGCCGGCCTGAATATCAACGGCGCCCTTCAGAAGGCCGTGGAAAAAGGCCCGGAAGGGCCGTTGCGCTGGGAGCTCGAACATGTGCTGCGCGACCTGAAGTCGGGGCTGAACCGCACGGAAGCGCTGCGCCGTCTGGATGACCGTTTGCGCATCAAGGAAGTCACGAACTTCGTCGGCGCGGTCGTGCAGGCGGAACGCATGGGTTCCGGTCTTGCGAAATCACTGCGTTTTCAATCCGAGCAGCGTCGTTCGGAACGTTTCCAGCGCGCGGAGAAACAGGCCATGGAAGCCCCGGTGAAACTGGTGTTTCCTCTGCTCGTGTTCATTTTCCCGATTACCTTCATCGTGCTGGGATTCCCAATCGTCATGAAGTTCATGCAGGAGGGTTTCCTGTGAAATTCGCCCGTCTTAAGGTGCGCGGCCAGGATGCGGGCATCGAAGTGTCGATCACGCAAACCATGCGCGAACGAATGCGCGGCCTGCTCGGCCGCGACTCGCTATCGTCCGGTGAAGCGATGCTGCTGGAGCGTTGCGGCTCAGTGCACACGTTCGGCATGCGCTTTGACATCGACGTGCTGTTTCTCGACGGGCACCAACGCGTCGTGGCGATTCATCACGAGGTGAAGAAGCGCCGTCTGCTGTTCAACATGCGTGCAACCCAGACGCTTGAGATGCCGGCCGGCGCGACGCGCAAGCACGGACTCGCGGTAGGCGATTCCTTTGTTTTCGAGGCGACGTCGTGAACTTTCCATCTTTCGGGTCAAAGAAATCGCGCTCCCACCAGGCCGGTGTGAATCGCAGCGGGCGCAAGCGCAAGCAGTCGGGTCAGTCGATGGCGGAATTCATCGTCATCGCGCCGCTCTTGCTGTTCGTCTGCTTCGGCACGCTGCAGTTCGTGCTGCTCTATCAGGCAAAGTCGACGCTGGATGTCGCGGTGCTCGAAGCCGCGCGCGAAGGCGCCGTCAATCACGGTTCGATGCAAGCCATGCGCTCGGGTCTCGCACGCGGCCTCGCGCCCATTTACGCGCGCGAGGCCACCGCCGCAGGCGCCGCCGCCGCGCTGACGAAGGCCCAGGCCGACGCGAACAGTCTCAGCATCATTACGGTACTCAACCCGACGAGCGCCGCCGTACGCGACTATGCGCGGCCTCGCTACTATCCGGAAGAGGCCGCAACCTACACCGAGATTCCAAACGACTCGCTGATGTACCGCGATTCCTCGATAGCCGCGAGCGCATCGTCGCGAATGAATATTCAGGACGCCAACATCCTGAAGATACATGTGCACTACTGCTACAACATGTATGTGCCGCTGGCCAACAAGGTGATCTACTACGCGGCCAACATCATCGGCCCCATCGGCACGGGCGGGATTTTGACGCGCGAGCCGGCGAGGCCCGACCTCGATCCGTATGGCTTTCCGCAAAACGGCGACGCGCTGTGCAAGATCAAACTTGCGGATGGCATCAAGACAGGCCACTGGCCAATTTCGCTCGATTCGGAAGCGATCGTACGCATGCAATCGCCGCTCAGAGAATCCGCGTTGAACGATTCGCCGAATCCGACAGGCGATTGATGCCGCGCCGGGTCCAAGACAGACAGCGGACAAGCGAACCGCTGCGACGCTTCATGCTCGTCGCTACCGCCGCGTATGCAGCGTGTTTGCCACTTTGCACACACGCCGCAGGCGTCAATGCGGCGCGCGAACGCTCTACATCCGGCGTCGTGATGATGGTCGGCGGAATGGCAAACGACACAGAAGCGGTCGCGCCGGCGGCGCTCATCGCCGCGCCTGACGATGCACGCAGCCGGCAATCCGTCGTGATCCAACCTGGAAGCGGAGCCTCGACTGACGCGATACGGCAACCGTCGGAGGCGGTCGCCGCACGCGTGATGGCGCTCTCGCCGATCATCAATGAAGCCGCACGCATCGCCGATGTCGACAGCGCGCTTCTCATGGCGGTGGTCGACGTCGAATCTGGAGGCAATCCCCAAGCCATATCGCCCAAGGGCGCAAGCGGACTCATGCAATTGATGCCTGGCACCGGCGCAAGGCACGGCGCGTCGAATCTGCTGGACGCACGCCAGAATGTCTCAGCGGGCGCTCGCTATCTGAAAGAACTTATCCGGCAATTCGGCGATCTGCCGCTCGTGCTCGCGGCCTATAACGCAGGCGAAGGCGCCGTGCAAAAGTATGGCGGCCAGATTCCGCCTTATGCAGAGACGATGAGCTATGTGCCCAAGGTCATGGCCCGATACAAGTGGTATGGGAGCGTGGCGCCTTCAACCGTCACGGCATTGCGGGAGCAAGCGTCTGACAGCGCTGATGGACGCTTTTTCCTGGTCGGCTCAAGCGTCAGGAACTGACGACCGCCACGCGCTCACCGCGCGGCGCCAACGGTGAACTGGAGCGCGGCTTCAATGGATGTATCGAGAAGTGTGAGCGCGTCGGCTACGCGTGGCATAAGTGCCGTTGCAAGTTCGCTGTTCCGCTCGCGCGCGGCGGCTTCCAGTTGCGTCAACAAGGTAAGCAACGCATGGCAGTCGAGCATGCGAGCCGACCCGGCAATGCGATGCGCGGCGCTGCTCACGGGCTCCCAGAACGCCGCCTCGGCGTTCTCACGCAGCGATGCGAGCGTCGTCCGGTTGGTTTCGGCAATCAGTTCGAGCAGGCGTTGGATGGCGCGTTCGTCATCGCCCACCAGTTCGATGGCTTTCGCTCGCAACTGAGAAAAATCGGCACAAGTTAGGGCGTGTGTCACTTCAGGCATGCCTCGCTCACTGCGCCGAAGCGATCCGGCAGCGCCGTGCGAGATCGATCAATTCGACGAGCGACTTCACACCCAGCTTGTGCATGATGCGGGTCTTGTGGCTGCTCACCGTCTTGTTGCTGATAAAGAGCGCGTCGCCGATTGACTTGTTCGACATGCCTTTCGAAAGCATCTGCAAGATGACGAGTTCCTTGTCGGAAAGCAGCATGATCCGCCCCTCGTCGCCGCTCGGCCCGGTTCCTGGCGCAATGCTCGCGCCGTTGGGTGCGACCGGAAAAACCGTATAGCCCGCGAGCACGGCTTCGACCCCACGCATGATCTCCTTCATTTCCTGCGACTTGCCGACGAAACCGTGCACGCCCGAGCGCATCGCGCGCGGCGCGAACGTGGCCGGATCGTGGCCCGACAGCACCATCACGCGAATCGGCGGATGCGCGAGTTTGAGACGCGGAATGACATCGAGTCCGCTAATACGTGGAATGTCGAGATCGAGAATGGCAAGGTCCGGCTTGCATTGCCGGGCCAGTTCGACGGCGGTCTGGCCGTTGTCCGCCTCGATCACTTCTTCGACACTCAGCAACTGCGTGAGCTGCAACTTGACGATCATCCGGAATGCAGGGTGGTCGTCGATAATCAGAATGGTCGACATGTACTGTATTTCTCCAGAAAAACTCCGTTGTCGATAAATGGCGCCTCACGCGCCGTACGCCGCTCTCGTCTGCTTTTGACGGCGTACGTTCGCGATACGAAAGCGCCTCAGGAAGCGGCGGCCACCAGCTCGATCTCCACGCGGCGGTTCGGCGCAAGGCATCGCACCAGTTCGTCGCGCTTCGATTGCCGGCAGTCAGCCAGTGGATTTGCACTGCCGCCGCCGCGAATTGCGATTGGCAACGTGACTCCGCGAGTGCGCAGATAGCTCGCCACCGTTCGTGCACGTTGCAAAGACAGGGCCTGGTTATGTGCATTGCCGCCAAGGCGGTCGGTGTATCCGGTGACTTTCAGCTCGCGAATGGTGGGGTTCGCCTTCAGGCCGCTGGCTACCGCATCCAGTTGGCCTCTGCCGACCGGCAGCATGGCTGCGTCACTGCCGCCATCGAAACGGAACAGAGAGTCGGCGCGCAGCGTGACGGTTCGGGACGGCTTGCCGCTCGACGCCGCCGCATTGGCCTGCGTGGCCTGCTTGCATTGCAATGTCAGTTCAGCCGACTTACGCAAGTTCTCCTGAACGTCCGGCAGCTTGGCTTCGGCATTGGAGAAGCTGCGCTTCCATGCGTCGTGGCCGGCTTGCATGAGTTCGACTTCGGCACATGCGAGCGGCGGCTGCGCCTCCCGGCACGAAGCAATGGCGGAATCGGACTTGATGGTATTGACGATCTTCCAGAGATCGGGGCGCACCGTGGACACCGTGCGCAACGCCGGGTTAGCAGCGGATGGCGGTTTGCCGCTTTCGAGGCTCATGGTAATTGCGGCCACCTGACCAATGGCCTCCTCCACGAACCCCCAATGGTCGCCGGCTTGCCGCGCCTGTTGTGCGGCGTTGATCCAGCATTGCGCTTTCGCGCGGAAATAGCTGTTCTGCTCCGGCGGCATGCGATCGAGCCGCGCTTGCAACGACTGAAGCGCAGCCCCACCGCTCACAACGGGCGCGTAGGTATTGACCCATTGCGGATTGGCGGCGCCTGCCGCCTCGTCTTGCGAGGCGCCAAGGCCGGATTTGAGCAACGTGGAGTCTTCAATACCGAGACGCGCGCGCGCGGCGTGGTCCGCGCAAGCGGTTAGTGTGACCACGCACACAAGCACGGATAGCGGTAGCTTCATTTGTTTTCTGCGTCATACGCATCTTTTTATCGAGAGACAAAAGTATGACGAGACACGGAAGCCCGCGGAATGGGAAAATTCTTAGAAGGTAGTCAGCACTTGTTGAGGGCCAGGCTCGTTGACTGCGTGCGTGATAGCGGTCGTCGCGCGCTCACGCCCTGATCGCGCGCGCCGCATTGCGGCCTCGCAACCATTCGAGCGCGAGCAATAGACACGTGGAAAAAACAATCAGGATCGTGGCAAGCGCCGCAATCGTCGGACTGATGTTCTCGCGAATACCCGTGAACATCTGTCGCGGCAGCGTGGTCTGATCCGCGCCCGCGAGAAACAGCGTCACCACGACTTCATCGAACGAAGTGGCGAACGCGAACAGCGCGCCCGAAATCACGCCGGGCGCAATCACCGGCAGTGTGATGCGGAAGAACGTCTTCACCGGATTCGCACCGAGCGACAGGCTCGCGCGCACCAGGTTGTAGTTGAAGCCCTGCAAGGTCGCGGCCACGGTCGTCACGACAAAGGGCACGCCAAGCGATGCATGCGCGAGAATCAGGCCGATGTAGGTATTGGCGAGGCCGAGCGGCGCGAAAAACAGATACATGCCGACGCCGACCACCACCACCGGGACGATCATCGGCGAAATGAGGATCGCCATGAGCAGCGCCTTGCCGCGGAAATTCGCCTTGGTGAGCCCAATCGCCGCGAGCGTGCCGAGCACCGTCGCAACCACCGTCGCCGAGGGCGCCACGATAAAGCTATTCTTAGCCGCCATGCGCCACTCATCGGACGCAATCAGATTTTGATACCAGCGCAGCGACCAGCCAGGAATCGGATACACCAGAAACGTACTCGACGAAAACGACAGCGGCACGATGGCCAGCACGGGCAAGATCAGGTACAGCAGCGTGAGCACGGCCAGCGCGCGCAACGCGAAATACCACACGCGCTCCACGAAGGACGTATGCGGCGCGAACAGAGGCTTGGCAAGTTTCATGTCGATAGGCTCCGTTCAGCCGAGGCTCAGCGACGAGCGCGTGAAGCGTCCGTAGATCACATACAGCACCAGCGTGGCCGCGAGCAGCAGGCCACCGAGAGCGCAAGCCATGCCCCAGTTGATCGTCACATTGGTGAAGTACGCGACGTAATAGCTGACCATCTGATCGTTCGGTCCGCCGAGCAGCGCGGGCGTGATGTAGTAGCCGATCGCCAGAATAAAAACCAGCAGCGCGCCCGCGCCGATGCCCGGATAAGTCTGCGGCACATACACGCGCCAGAACGCGGCGAACGGATGACTGCCGAGCGAGATGGCCGCGCGCTGATAGGTCGGCGGAATCGACTTCATCACGCTGTAGAGCGGCAGGATCATGAACGGCAGCAGAATGTGCGTCATCGAAATGTAGACGCCGGTTCGGTTGAACAGCAGCGCGAGCGGATCGTGCAGCAAGCCACTGCCGATCAGCGCCTTGTTCACGAGCCCTTCGCTTTGCAGAATCACGATCCACGCGGCGACGCGCACGAGGATCGACGTCCAGAACGGAATCAGCACGAGAATCATCACCAGATTCGCACGACGCTCGGACAGCGTCGAAATCCAGTACGCGAGCGGATAGCCGAGCAGCAGCGCGAACACCGTCACGGCCGCGCCGATCACGAAAGTACGGCTGAACACGGCGAGGTAGATCTGCTGATCGGGATCGGTCGCAACGATGTGGCCGAACGCGTCCTGCTTGTGATCCAGCGAGGCGAGCAGATAGAACGGCGAATATGGACTGCCGTTTTTGGCGATAGCCTGCCAGTACGCGATGTCGTTCCATCGTTCGTCGAGTTCGGCGAATTTCACGTGGAACTGCGCGGGCGTGAGTTGCAGCGGCTTGCTGTTGTCGTCGGCGAACGGCATCGCGCGCGCCGATTTGGCGACCAGCGAGCGATAACCCGGAATTTCGACGTTGAGCCGGCGCGCCAGCGCGCCCATGCCATCGCTGTCGGCGATCGCCGCGAGGTCGGTCGCCAACGCGGCGTAGGCGGCATCCGGCGGCGGCGTCTTGCGATCCCACGTGCTCAATGCGCCGAGCGTGTGCGGCAGCGCGTTCACGACTTCGGGATTCTGCGCGGCGCGCGTCAACAGCGCGCCAATCGGCACGACGAAGATCAGCAACAGAAAAATCGCGAGCGGCGCGATCAGCAGCAGCGCCATGGCGCGCTTTCTGGACTCCGCGGCCTTCAATTCGCGCTTGAGCTGGCCGGTCGAATCCGGCGTCGGATCGGCGGCGATCGTCATCGTAGTCACGGTGTTATCTCCACGCAGAAACTGTTGATCGGAGTAACGCGCTTTAAGCCTTAACTATCCACGCAAAGCCGTTACCCCGATCCCATCAACTTACTTCGAAGCCCACGACGAAAACCGCTGCTCCAGCTCATCGCCGTGATCCGTCCAGAACGACAGGTTCTGCAGCACCGCGTTCTTGCCGTTGGCCGGCGAATTCGGCAGATCGGCGAGCGTCTTCGCGTCGAGCGACTTGATCGCCGTCGCGTTCACCGGGCCATACGCGATGTGGTGCGCGTAGTCCTGCTGCGGCTTCGGGCTCAGCGTATAGGCGATGTACTGCTCAGCCAGCGACTTGTTCGGCGAGCCCTTCGGAATCGCCCAGTAGTCGAGGTCGTAAATGCTGCCGTTCCACACGACCTTCAGGTTCTTGCCTTCGCGCTGCGCGGCGTCGATGCGGCCGTTATACGCCGTGGACATCACCACGTCGCCCGCCACCAGGAATTGCGGCGGCTGGGCGCCCGCTTCCCACCACTGGATGTTCGGCTTCAGCTCGTCGAGCTTCTTGAACGCGCGGTCCTGGCCTTGCTTCGTCGCGAGCACCTTGTAGACATCTTTCGGCGCGACGCCGTCCGCCATCAGCGCGAACTCGAGGTTGTAGCGCGCGCCCTTGCGCATCGCCCGCTTGCCGGGGATTTTCTTCACATCCCAGAAGTCGGCCCAGCCGGACGGCGCGGTCTTCAGCTTGTCGGCGTTATACGCGAGCGCCGTCGACCACACAAAGAAGCCGACGCCACAAGTCTGCGGCGCTTCGGGAATCAGGTCCGACTTCTTGCCGATCTTCGACCAGTCGAGCTTTTCATACAGACCCTCATCGCAGCCTCGGCCGATGTCGCCCGACTCCACTTCCACCACGTCCCAGTTCACATGTTTGGCTTCGACCATCGCTTTGACCTTGGCCTGTTCACCGTTGTATTCGACGGCCGTCACCTTGTTGCCGGTCTTCGACTCGAACGGCTGGTTGAACGCGGCCTTTTGCGCGTCGCCGTTCGCCCCGCCGAAATTCACGACCGTCAACTCGGCTGCATTGACCTGCGCGGCGCCCAGCGCGAGCGCCACGGCACCGACAGCGACGGCGACGGCACAGCGCGATTTCCCGATCTTGCTCATGGTGTGTTGCTCCTCTTGGGTGGTTTTTTCAGGCTCATCAAGAAAACGCAGGGCCGCACAGATTTGGGGCTGCGTTGTTATGTGCTGCTGACTGCTCTGCTGCGTGAAACGATGTGCGCGACGATGCGCGCGTCGGGCACGCTCACGCCCCCGCGAAGACCCGCAGATGCTCCGGCGCGAACTCCAGCGCGACGGGTGCGCCCGGCGCGAAGGCGTCGAGTGCGTCTGTGCCGAGCGGCACCTTGACGAAGCACTCGTCCTGTTGCGGCAGACCGCAGCGCATGCGCACGTGATCGCCGAAATAGATGAGTCCGCGCGCTTCGCCGCTCAACGCATTGGCGCCGGGCCGCGCCGCACCGTTGCCGTGAGCGGCGAGCTGCATGCGTTCGGGCCGGATGCACGCGATGGCCGTCGTCCCCGCCCGCGCGCCGCCGATATTGCGGCCGGTGAGCCGCGTGCCATCGACGAGATGAAACTCGCAATACTCGCCGTCCACATTCGCGATCGTGCCGCGCAGCTTGTTGCTGTCGCCGATGAAGTTCGCGACGAACTCGTTGCACGGCGATTCGTACAGACGATCCACGGTATCGAGCTGCTGCACGATGCCTTTGTCGAACACCGCGACGCGATCCGACATGGTCAACGCCTCGCCCTGATCGTGCGTGACATAAACGAAGGTCACGCCAAGCTTCTCGTGCAACGACTTCAATTCGTACTGCATGTGTTCGCGCAGCTGCTTGTCGAGCGCGCCGAGCGGTTCGTCCATCAGTACGAGTTTGGGCTCGAACACGAGCGCCCGGGCGAGCGCGATGCGCTGCTGCTGCCCGCCGGAAAGCTGCGCCGGATAGCGCTTCGCGAAGCTCTCCATGCGCACCATCTTCAGCGCGTTATGGGTGCGATGCGCGCGCTCTTCCGCGGAAAGCTTGCGCACAGTGAGCGGATAGGCGACGTTCTGTTCGACCGTCAGATGCGGAAACAGCGCGTAGTTCTGAAACACCATGCCGATGTTTCGCTTGTGCGGCGGCACGGTATTGAGCAGCGTGCCGTCGAGCCATATTTCGCCGCCGGTAGGAAATTCGAAGCCCGCGAGCATCATCAGACACGTGGTTTTGCCGGAACCCGACGGCCCGAGCAACGTCAGGAATTCGCCCTGATAGATGTCCAGATCGAGTTGTTTGACGACCAGCGTTTCGCCGTCGTACGTCTTGCGCACACCTCGAAAGCTGACGATCACTTCATCTGTTTTCATCGCCGATGTCTCCTCTGCGGTCCGGCCGGCTGCGCCTCTCACACGGCGCGCGCGTATCCCATGCGTGGCCCACTATAGACCGTTACGGTTCTACAATATGGAACCATTTCATTATTCCGGATAGAACCACTTGGACACGATCATCTTGTCGGACTGGCTCGCCGCCGGGCTTGATCGCGCGGCCGCGGAGCCGCTCTATCGGCAGACCTTGCGGCTGATGCAGCAGGCCATTCTCACCGGCCAGTTGCCGCCTGGCACCAAGCTGCCCAGTTCGCGCACGCTCGCCGAAGATCTCGGCATCGCGCGCAATACGGTGCTGCATGTGTACGACCAGTTGACCGCCGAAGGCTATGTGATTTCGACCACGGGCAGCGGCACCTATGTCGCCGACACGCAGCCGGACACCGCCGCAGTCAACGCGCGCAGACAGCCGGCGGTCGCGGCCATCGACGCTCAGGGCAAGCCGGTCGCGGCTCAGGGCAAGCCGGCCAAGCGCAATCTGGACGACCTGTCGATGCGCGGACGGCGCCTGATCGGCCAGGCCGGCGTGTCCGCTAAACAGTGGGGGGCGTTCATGCCCGGCGTGCCCGACGTCGCCGAATTTCCCGCGCGAACGTGGAGCCGCTTGCAGGCGAGGTTGTGGAAAGAAGCGAATCCGGATCTGCTCACGTATGCGCCCGGCGGCGGCTATCGTCCGTTGCGCCGCGCGTTGTCCGACTATCTGCGCGTGGCGCGCTCGGTGAACTGCACGCCCGATCAGATCATCATCACTACGGGTATTCACCAGTCGATCGATCTGGCGGTGCGCCTGTTGACCGACGTCGGCGACCGCGCGTGGGTGGAGGAGCCGTGTTATTGGGGTGCGCGCAGCGTGTTGCAGTCGTCGGGCGTCACGCTGGTGCCGGTCCCCGTGGACGACGAAGGCCTCAATCCGCGCGAGCTGGATTTGCAGCAGCCGCCGCGTCTCGCGCTCGTCACACCGTCGCATCAATATCCGCTCGGCATGGTCATGAGTCTCGCGCGCCGCCGCACGCTGCTCGAATACGCGCGCCAGCACAATGTGTGGATCATCGAAGACGATTACGACAGCGAGTTCCGCTACGGCAGCCGCCCGCTGGCGTCGCTGCAAGGACTCGACGACGCCGGTCAGGTGATCTACGTGGGCAGCCTCGGCAAGATGCTGTTTCCCGGCTTGCGCATGGGCTACATGATCGCGCCGGAGCATCTCGTCGATACGTTCCGCACGGGCGTGGCCGAGCTGTATCGCGAAGGTCAGCTGATGCAGCAGGCCGTGATGACCGACTTCATCATGGACGGCCATCTCACGTCGCATGTGCGGCGAATGCGCGCTTTATATGGCGAGCGCCGGCAGATTCTGATCGACGCGATCACCGCGCGTTTCGGCAACGAACTGCCGGTCATGGGCGACGAAGCCGGTTTGCATCTGGTGCTCGGCCTGCCCGATCATGCGGACGATCGCGCGGTGACGGCGGCGGCCTTCGACGCCGGCGTGATCGTGCGACCGCTGGCAAGCTATTACAGCAACGATCCGCCCGCGCGGCGCGGGCTGCTGCTCGGCTATGCGTGCGTGCCCAACGACAAGATCGCGCCGGCGTTCGAGACGCTGGCACGCGTGATCGAACGAACCGCGCTGAAAGCGCCGACGCGCGCGGCCTGAACGCAGCCGCCGCGCTCACCTTCGCTTACTTCAGCCCGAAATCGACTCGCGTGGTCGCGCCTTTGTCCTTGATGCCGTCGGCGTCGAGCTTCGGCGCGACGATAAAGATGCGGCTGTTGTCGATCTTGCCGTCCAGATACTGCTGCACGCTCTGCGCCCGCCGCTGCGCGAGTTGTCGCAAGGTGGCCTCGTCGATGGGCGCGTTGGCGGCGAGCGCGCTCTTCATGTCGTCCTCGGGCAAGGTCTTCGTCAGACCGACAAAATTGCGCGGCTTCTTGAAGTCCGCCGACTTATAGGCCTTGGTCAGATACTTGTCGTATTCCTTGGGATCGACGGTCACGCTCGACAGATCCACGCTCTCACCGTTGCCCACCACGTCTTTGATCTTTTGCTGCTTGACGAGGCGGTCCACATAGCGCGTGCGCAACGCGGGCTCGTCGATTTTCGGATCGACGCGCCCGATCAGGTCCATGCGGATCGACGGCTTGTCGGAGAGCGCCTTCACGATGGTGTCGAGCTTTTTGTTGTCGGCGTCGGAAAGATCCGCCGAGCCGGGCTCGAATTCGACATAGCCCAACTCTTCACCACCGCCGCCGAACGCGTTCGCGATCAGCGAGAACGGCGCGGTCACCGCCTTTTGCAGCAAATTGAGCACCGCATGCCAGATCAGGCCGCCGACGCTGAACTCCGGATTCGACAACGAGCCCGACACCGGCAGGTTCACGTCGATTTCGCCGCGCGAATTCTTCAGAAGCGAGATAGCGAGCCGCACCGGCAGCCTGGTCGCCGTGTCGTTTTCGATGTGATCGCCGAACGTGAGCTGGTCGATGAACAGATGGTTATCCGCATTCAATTGATCGTTTTCGAGCTTGTAGTGCAGATCGACGTTCAGCTTGCCCTTCGTGATCGGGTAGCCCGCATACTTCGCGGAATACGGCGTGAGGTTCGTCAGTTCGATGTCGTGCGCGCTCGCGGTCAGGTCGAGCGCCGGCTTGGCGATCAGCGGGTTCACGGTGCCACGAATCGACAGCGGACCATTGGCCGCCAGTTTTGCCGCGATGTCGACCGGCGCGGAAGTCGTCGATTGCGTGCCGAACGCGCCCACCGTGCCCTGAATGCCGACCAGGTTCGCCGTGAAGTTCGGCTTGATGAAGTTGTCGGTGTAGGTCACGCGGCCTTGCTGCAACACCAGTTGGCCAAAGTGCAGCTTGACCGGATTTTGCGGCGGCGTGGCCGCCGTCACGGTGGCCGGCGCGGCGGGGGCGGCGGACAAAGCCGGCGCAGCCGCGGAGGCCACCACGGGCGCAGGCGCAGCGACGACAGCCGACGCAGTGGGCGGCGTCAGCGGCACAGGCTCCGCGCCGTGCCTGTTCTTGTCGCGCGTGAGAGACTGCGCCGCGCCGCTTTCATGCGCGACGACATCGGTCAGATTGAGCTTGCCTTGCGCGTTGAGCAGCACGCGCCCGTAAAACTTCGTGAAAGTGACGCGCTCGGCGTCCACCGACGTGCCCCGCTCGTCGTAATCCGCTTTCAGTCTGGACAGCGCCAGCGAGCCCCAGCCCGCGAACGGGTCCGACGTCGCCTTGTCGAGCATGCGTACATCGACGAGCGCCACGTCGCCGCGATAGCTCGCCTTCAACGACTTCGCCTGGTTCACCGCGAGATCGCCGCTCGCGTTGAGCAGCGCGCTGGCAATCGCCGCGTTCAGCTTGCTGCCGAAGTACGGCTCGAAAGCCGCGGCGTCGAGCCGGTTCGCGTTCACCTTGACGGCGACCTTCAGCGGCGTCGCCGTCACGTCGCCCTTGAGGTCGAGCGTGCCCTTTTTGTTCAGCGTGGCTTGCAGTTCGACCGGCAGCGGACGGCTCAGGTCGTCGCTGATCTGCTGCACTTTGAGCTGCAGCGGCGCGATGCCGAGCTTCACCGGCTGCGGCGTGGTGTTGTCGGTGAAATTGGCCGTGGCGTCCTTCAGATTCAGCTCGCCGATCTTGTAGTGCCACGCCGGTCCTTCGGCTTGCGCTTTCCTGGCCGCGTGAATCGCGGTGCGTTGCGGCTCGGCTTCGTGCGCACCGGCCAGCGACGCAAGGTTGATGCTGCCGTCTTTCAGCCGTTGCACGTCGAGCGCGAGGCCGGTTGTATCGACGCTCGCGACATCGGCGGTACGCGCATTCAGGTCAACCTGCTTGACCTTCACGCTGCCTTGCGCGAGCGCGATCACGGGCGCCTTGTCGCCGCGCGCCGCCACTTTCAGCGACTTCAGCCCGACTTCGGACTCCGAGACCATCACGGCAGCCGGCGACTTCGACCAGTTCGCGCCGATATTCGCGGTCGCCGACAGCGCGCCGTCCGTTATCTGCGCGGTCGTCGCCGCGTCGAGATATGGCTGGAGCATCGGCAGATTCAGCGATTTGAGGTCGAGCTTCGCGCTCGCGGTTTTCGCGGCGAGACTCACGGCACCCGCCGCGCCGAGCGAACCGCCGGTCCGCTTGAAGTCGGTATTCACCGTGTAATGCGCGGGCGCGTTGGCCAGCGTGGAAAAGTCAGTCAGCGTGACCGCGAGCTTGTCGAGGCCGACATCCACGGGACGCGACGCCGCTTCGTCGCGCACGTTCACCGTGCCGTCGTTGAGTGCGAAGCGTTTGATCGAGAGATCGAGCGGCGCGGCGGCTTTTTGTGCTTCTTTTTGCGCCGCGCTCGCAGCCGACGCCGGCGCGGACGCAAGGGCCGCCGCACTCGCGGCTTCAGCCGCCGCCGGCTTTGCGCCCGAAGGCGCCGGCGCGAACATCCGCTCGACGCTCAGCACCCCGCTCTTGTCGCGCGCGAGATTCGCGCTCGGCGCGTCGATACGGATGTCGTCGAAGTGATAGATGCTTTTCAGCGGCTCAAGCGTGCGCGCGGCGACATGCACCGCGCGCGCCGCGAAAAAAGGCGCCTTGCTCGCGTCCTCTACATTCACGTCGTTCATGTCGACGGTGCCCGTCACGCGCAACGTGGGCGCGTCGTGCGACATGATGAAGTTGAGTTTCAGGTCGGTGGAGAGCTTGCCCGCCTGCACGATCACCGGCAATTTCGTCGGCACGTACGAGATGAGACGCGGCACGTCGAGCCCGTCGAAGCGCAACGATACTTCGGACTCCCGCGACGCCGCGAACGGTTTCGTCCTGCCGTCGATAGCAAGCGGACTGCCGTCGATGCGCGCGCGCAGCAACGGCTCGACGAAAATATCCGTTTTGGAAGGCAACGTGGCGATGAACGGAATGCCAAGTTTCCATTGATCGATCACGTGAGTCGCGCCGAGCAGTTTGTCGTCGAATGTGATCTGGCCGTTTTCGAGCCGAATATTCGACACGGAAAAGAGCGTCGGCTTGCTCGCGGGTTGGGCCGGCTGGCTGGCGAATTTCTCGATCAGGTCGGTGAAATTGAAGCGCTGCGCGTCGTAACGAACAATATGAAAGCGCGGTGAATCGAGCTGCACTTCGTCGATGATCGGCGCCGCGCGAAACAGCGAACTCCACGAAGCCTGCACAATAAGCCGCTCGATATCCACGAAATTGCCCGCGCCGCCGCGCTCGCCGACATGCACGCGATCGGCTTCGAGTTTCAGGGTGTAGGGATTGAGCGCGATGCGGCCTATGGTGGCAGGCCGGTCAAGCTGTTTGCTGAGCTGCTGCTCGGCAATGTGACGAATGAGTGGCGGCGCCGCGAAAAAGCCCAGCAGACCGAACAATACGATGAAGATCAGCAGACCGGTGACGACGCGCCGGGTGCGGCGCGACTGTGCGACATCGCGCACGGTCCGCATGGAAGAGGCGAGTGATGCTTTGTTGATGCTTGCCATGCTCGATTGGGGTAATGCGGCGGCAAGCCCGCCGCGAAACGAAAATTCCGCAAGCGGCAGTATAAGACGTGAATCTTTCGGCAGACACGAAATGTAAGCCGGGCTTACACAATTGCCCGCGTAGGCGGGACGCGCGTCCGTCGTTCATCTGAATGACGTGACGGATACGCGCTCGTCGGGCTTCGAATCGCGCGGATTACGCGCGTCGATTAATTGTGCGAATCACTGGTGAAAATCACTGACGCACGACGGCCGGCGGTTGCCACGTGCCGTCGGCGGCTTGCGGTTTCGGCGCGTACAAGCGCAGCACCAGTTGCATATCGGCGCGCGGCGCGGGTAGCCAGTTGCCGCTGCGGCCGCGCGTGGACGACACCGTCACGTCGAGCGAACCGTCGCGGTTGCGGCGCGCGCCGTTTCGATCGCCGACCGCCAGTCGTGCCGGCGCGCTTTCGCCGAGCGCGCCGTCTTTCGTGTAAGCGGTGATCGACCAGAAACCACGCACCGGCGGCAACTGGTTCGGCGCGAAGTGAATCACGTAACGGTTCGCGCCGTTGAGCACGTGACCGTCGCTGTCCTGCGTGACAACCGCGCGCACTTCGTCGTCTTTCGTGCCGATGCCGGGTTGAGCGTAGGCGGCGTAAGCGCGCAACGCGTAGTCGGGCCCGTAGTTGCCGACGCCGTCGCCGAACCAGCTCCAGCCATTGCCCATCAGCAGATTGGTCGGCGGCGTGACGACGCGGTCGTGACCGTCGGCGAGACCCGCGGCGATCGCGTCGGAGCCGACAGGCAGCTTCACCGCTTCGCCCGGCTTCACGCCGAGATCGGCGAGGATTTTCAGCGCATGCGGATCGGCGGGTTCCGGCGGATTGTCGGCCAGCGACTGCGCGAGGCGGCTGAAAAAACCGTTCGCGTCGAGCGCGGCGACTTGCGCGGCGGGCGTGCCCGATGCGCCCGCGGGAGCACTCGCGTCGGCGTTGCTGCGCGACGGCTCGCTCGCCGCGGAACGCGCTTCGCCGGTATAGACGGAGAGCGGCGCGACGCGAATCGCGCGCTGCAGCTTGCGAACCGCCGACAGATCGCGCGTGCCGTTCGACTGGATGCGCACACTCACCCACGCATTGCGGGTCGGCACATCGACGCGCTTCACGTTCTTCGGCAAGTCGCCCTTCCAGCCCGGCCCGACAAACGCAATGGCCTGCGCCTTGATACCGGCCGCGCGGGTCGGGAACTGATCGCTCGTCGACCAGACGACGTTGGTCCACATGTCGAGCACGCGGGCGTCGACGTAGCGGCCATGCGAATCGGGCAGCGCGACGATCACCGGCTCGCTGGCGACATCGAGCCAGCCGGTCGAATCGAGCGTATCGAGGCTCGGCTGCCTCGGATTGGCCGCGCCGATGGGCGGCAGCGCCTGCGCATGGCGCAGCGTATTGAGCGGAGCCTGACCGGGCTCGGTGCCGACCGCCGCGTCGCGCGCGACGCCCATCAGCACGAGCGGATAGCCGAACACATAGGAATCGGCGACTTCGTCCTTGATCCAGCCTGTGGATTTTTGCGTCGCGGTGGGTGTCGACGCACAACCAGACAGCAATGCAAGGCCTGCGAACGATGCGCAGGTCCAATAACTCGAAAACAGTGCTCGGCGATTTTTTATCATTCGTTCAGTGGGCGGAACGTGCAGTGCAAAGGAAGACGCCGGCAAGCGCAACCGTGCCCGCGCCGGCTCCAAGCCCGGCGCAGCCAGTCCGCAGTCGTATCGGCGATAACTTCGCGTTGTATCGTATCCGCGCTAGCGAGGCAAGCGCAAAGGCGCGAATAGCGCTTGATCCCAAACACATCGCGCGCGTTCGCGGCATGATTCGCACCATGACTTGACCTTCCCATCATGGGAAGGTGAATACTGGGTTTCACTATGCGGCCCCATGCCGTCACGAGCCTTTCTTACCATGACCGAACTCGCCACCGCCACGCCTGCGGCAAGCGTCAACCCGCCTCACACCGCTGAACTCGACATCGGCGGGATGACCTGCGCCTCGTGCGCGATGCGCGTCGAAAAGGCGCTGGCGAAAGTGCCGGGCGTCGCGGGCGCGTCGGTGAATCTGGCGACCGAAACCGCAAGCGTCAATCTGACGGACGCGGCAACCGGCCCGGACGCGCTGATCGCCGCCGTCAAAAAGGCCGGCTACGAAGCCGCGTTGATCGCGCCGCCGGATGCCGCGCCCGAATCAGCCGATGCGCCCATCGGCGCCGCGTCCGCCCACAGCGCCGCAACCGCCGCCGACCGCAAACGCAGCGAGACGCGCCGCGAACTGGCGGCCGTGCTCGTGTGCGCGCTGCTGACGCTGCCGCTGATCGCACCGATGATCGGCGAATGGTTCGGCGTGCAGGCGATGCTGCCGCCGTGGCCGCAGTTCGGCCTTGCGTCGATCGTGCAATTCGTGTTCGGCGCGCGCTTCTATCGCGCGGCTTATCGGGCCGTGCGCGCCGGCGCGGGGAACATGGACTTGCTGGTGGCGCTCGGCACGTCGGCGGCGTACGGCATCAGCGTGTATGAACTGGCGAGTCATCCGGGCGACGCCATGCATCTGTACTTCGAGGCGTCGGCGGTCGTCATTACGCTCGTGCGCTTTGGCAAATGGCTCGAAGCGCGCGCCAAGCGTCAGACCACCGATGCGATCCGCGCGCTCCAGGCGCTGCGGCCCGAGCGGGCGCGCATTCGCGTCGGCGCAAGCGAGCGCGACGTGCCGCTCGCGCAGGTGAAAGTCGGCGCGGTGGTGATCGTGCGTCCCGGCGAGCGCGTGCCGGTGGATGGCTCGGTGCTGGAAGGCCGCACGCATATCGACGAATCGCTGATTACCGGCGAAAGCCTGCCGGTCGCCAGGCAGACGGGCGACGCCGTGACCGCCGGCTCCATCAACGGCGAAGGCGCGCTTGCCGTGACGACCACGGCGATCGGCGCGGAAACGACGCTTGCGCGGATCATTCGCCTCGTCGAGAGCGCGCAGGCCGAGAAGGCGCCGATTCAGCGGCTCGTCGACCGCGTCAGCGCGATCTTCGTGCCGGCCATTCTGGCGATTGCCGCGCTCACGCTGATCGGCTGGCTGATCGCCGGTTCGGGCGGCGAAACGGCGATTCTGAACGCGGTCGCCGTGCTGGTGATCGCCTGCCCGTGCGCGCTCGGACTCGCGACGCCGGCGGCGATCATGGCGGGAACGGGCGTCGCGGCGCGGCACGGCGTGCTGATTAAAGACGCCGAGGCGCTCGAAACCGCGCATCGGGTCAATGTGGTGGCCTTCGACAAAACCGGCACGCTGACGGTCGGCCAACCGTCGGTGACGGCCTTCGAACCGGTGGACGGGATGAACCGCGACGAGGCGCTCGCGCTGGCCGCCGCCGTGCAGCGCCACAGCGATCATCCGCTCGCGCGGGCCGTGGTCAAAGCGCATGAGGCGGCGGTGGCGGCGTCGGCGCTTGTGCCGGCTGCGGCGCAAGACGCGGCGGCGGCAGCGCAAGCGCCGGCTGCGAGCGCCGCGCGGGCGGTGGCCGGACGCGGCGTCGAAGCGGACGTCGATGGCCGCACGCTGGCGCTCGGCAGCACGCGCTGGCTTCAGGAACTCGGCATCGAGCTAGCGCCGCAAACCAGGGCGCGCGCTCGCGAACTCGAATCTGCGGGCAACACCGTGTCCTGGCTGATGCGGCGCGATCCGCAAGCGCCCGCCGCGCTCGCGCTGATCGCCTTCGGCGACACCGTCAAGCCCACGGCGCGCGCGGTCGTCGAGCGGCTTGCCCGCATGGGCGTGAAAAGCGTGCTGGTGACGGGCGACAACCACGGCAGCGCGGCGAGCGTCGCGAAGGCGCTCGGCATCGACGAATTCCATGCGGAAGTGCTGCCCGACGACAAGGCCCGCGTGATCCGCGACCTGAAAATCCGCAGCGCGGGCATCGTGGCGATGGCGGGCGACGGCATCAACGACGCGCCCGCGCTAGCCGCCGCCGACATCGGCATCGCGATGGCGACCGGCACCGACGTCGCCATGCAAGCGGCCGGCATCACGCTGATGCGCGGCGACCCGGCGCTCGTGGCCGACGCCATCGACATTTCGCGCAGGACATGGCGCAAGATCCAGCAGAACCTGTTCTGGGCCTTCGTCTATAACCTGATCGGCATTCCGCTCGCCGCTTTCGGCCTGCTGAACCCAATGCTGGCCGGCGCGGCGATGGCGTTCTCCAGCGTCAGCGTGGTCACGAACGCGCTGCTGCTGCGCACCTGGCAGGCGAGGCGCTGAAAACCCGGCTGGCGATTTCTAGCGCAAGCGGGCGGCATCGAACAGGTGAATCTCGCCGTCACGCAGATCGGCGAAGCGGACAAGACCGCAGCCAAGCCGCGCGATCACGCCGCGCGGCTTGCGCAGGCGGTCAGCGTGTTCAAGCTGGGAAGCGGGCGAAATTGAGCCGCGGGGAGCCGCGTGGCATCGCCGGTGATTTGCCGGGGACGCCATGCGCTTTCGATGGCTTATGCGGTCGGCCGGAACATCTGGAACATCGCGCCGATTTCGGCGTAATCCGCGCGATAGCCCGCGCGCATGATCGGCTGCGCGGCGTGCGTGTCGAACAGACCGTCCTTCAGGTACGCCTCGTCGATGTGCACGCCGACCACCTGGCCGAGCGACAGGTAGTTGTTCATCGGCTTGCCATCCAGATCGTGCAGACGCACCACTTGTAGCAACTTGCATTCGAGCGCGGCGGGTGCTTCGGCCACGTGCGGCACCTGCACGTTACGTCCGGGCGCCGGCGTGAGCCCGGCGAGTTCGAATTCGTCGACGTGCGGCGGCACGGACGCCGACGAGCGGTTCATCTGCTCGGCGAGCGGTTTCGTGGCCAGATTCCAGACGAACTCGCCGGTCGCCTCGATGTTGGCGACGCTGTCTTTGCGGCCTTCGCTGCAAAAGCCGATGATCGGCGGAAAGCTCGCGAACGCGCCGAAAAAACTGTAGGGCGCGAGGTTCAGCGTGCCGTCGGTGTCGCGCGACGAAATCCAGCCGATCAGCCGGGGCGCGACGATGGCTTTGAACGGATCATGCGGAAGATTGTGGCCGGCGGCCGGATCGTAAAAGTAGTGGGACATGGGCGCGAGGCGTAGAAAAAGGCGAGCGGTATTTATACCGCAGAGTCGCGCGGGGCGCTGCGGAGCAAGCTCGGACCGTCTGGTCCGGCTCGACGATCGTGGGGGCCTGGGAATGCCGTCGCCGCCATCCGCATCACTTCCGCGCGATCACCCGCTTGCGCCCTTCCTTCACTCGCGCGAGGTGCGCGTCGTCCCAATCGTAAAAGCCCGCGCCGCTGCGCACGCCGACGCGCCCGGCCTCGACCTGCTCGCGCAGCAGATCGAGCACGTCTTCGTCTTTGGCGAGTTCGGGCATCAGATGGGTGGAAATGTCGAGGAAAGTATCCAGCCCGCCCATGTCCGCGCCTTCCAGCGGACCGACGATTCCCCAGCGGCGTCCCAGCGACGCCTTCATCACGCGATCCACCACATCGGGCGTCGCCGCGCCCGAGCGCACGATATTCAGCGCCTCGCGCAGCACCGCGAACTGCAGGCGGTTCCCGACAAAGCCGGGGATCGCCTTCGTCAGAACGACAGGCTCCATGCCGATGGCGCGCATCAGGTCGGCGGTTTTCGCCGTCACTTCGGGCGCGGTCGCCGTTCCGGGCACGACTTCGACAAGCGGAATCATGTGCGGCGGATTCCAGAAATGGGCGATCACAAAGCGCTCTTTGGCACGCAACGGCGCGACCAGCCGATCCGGCGGGAAACTGCTGGTGTTGCTCGCGAGAATCGCGTCGGCGGCAAGCAGCGCGGTCAATTTTTCGTACAGACGATGCTTCAGCTCGAGCACTTCGGGAATTGCTTCGATCACGAAATCCGCCGACGCCATCACCTCCAGTTCGGCATGTGTCTCGATGCGCGCCAGCGCCGCCTGTTTGGCCGCGAGATCGATGCGGCCGGCGTCGATCAATTCGTCGAGCACCGCCTCCGCTTTCGGCGCGACGCTCGCAAGACGCGCGGCGTCGACGTCATGGACGACCGTCCGGTGTCCGTGCAATGCGCTTTGCGTCGCGATCCCGACGCCCATCAGTCCCGTGCCCACCACACCTGTCACTGCCTTGCTCACGCCACTCTCCTGCTGCCGTCGATGAAAGCCGTCAAGCATAGCGCAGCGCGCGGCTTTGCCATTCCCAATGCGACAAAGCCGGCCTTTCGCAAGAAAGAGCCGGCTTTGCCGATTTCACGCCGCGCCAAGCGGCGCGGTCATGCGCCTGTTAGTAGCGCGAGGGCGGCGGACGATGGCCGTCGTGGTCGCCGTGGTCACGGTGGTGCGGGTCGTAGTCGTGCGGATGATGGCGCATCCACTCGTCATGAGCCCAGTAGCGGTGGCCGTCGTAATAACGGTCGCCGTGCCAGCCGATGTCGATCGACACGCCGACCGGCGTCATGTGCGGCTGACCGTAGGCGGCCGGACCCGGGCCGTGATCGACGATCACGCGCTCCTGAGCGGACGCGCCGCCGGCAGCCAGCATGGCGCCGCCGGCCAGCAGAGCCGCAATGATCGAACGCGAAGTCTTGTTGAAGGTTTTCATGGTTCTCTCCCGTCAAAGTGTGAATCGAGCCGGCGCCGTGTCAGCAAGCCGCGAACTCTGTTCTGGCCCGCACAGGACGCCGTGCGCTTGAAACCCACTTTAGCGACGCGACCCGATCGAAAACGTGAGGACTTGTAAGCGCGCATTTCATAGAAAGGGTCGGATGGCCGGACCTCGATTTCCCTCGAAACCCCCGCTCGTAGCGGCTTTCAGGGAAAACTGCTGAACGGGAGAAACCGGCTGAGGCGCGGCTGCGGTTACATCCATTTCGGCCGGGAAATATTCGGGAGCGGCGGCGGCGCCGTTGAACCGACATGAAAGCGATTTCGGATAAAACTTCGGATAAAACAAAAGCCACGGCACGCGCTGGGCGGGCAGTGGCTTGAAATGACGCAGCGCACTCGACGGGCGGTGCCTGGCGCGATGACCGTGCGCCAGCCGGTATGACTTGTTGTTAGTCGCCCAGCTTGACGCCGAACAACGTAGCTTGTGCCTTGCGCACACGCTCTGCTTCGCGGGCTCGCGCTGCGTACGAGTAGTCCGTATCCAGCGGCAGATGGGGCGACGCAAAGAGGTCGCTGACCTTTTGGAACAATGCAAAAATGAAGCTCATGGCGACTCCCGGTTGGTTACTGCATTTGCTAGGGTTTTCCCTTAAGAAGAATTATAGGGTTTTCCCTAGGCGAAATCTAGTGCGTTGCAGCATTTTTTTGGAATCCCGCCTTGACACCGTGCGTGGACGTTGATATTGCGTTGCAACACGACAACGTCCCCGTTTTTCTGCCGCGCACAGCACCGCATACGCGCCGGCGATGCGGCGCGCTTCTGGACCACTCGCGGATTATCAATAGGAATTCGCCGTTTTCGGCTTGTGCGCGTGTTGCGCGCGGACGGCGCGTTTGCCGTTCGCGGATGCCGGCGTCGCGCCGGTTTGCTGAGGTGCGGCGAGCGCGGGCGTGGCTACCGGCGCGGCGGCGGCATTGGCCATCGCCATCTGGGTGTCGAGCAGGCTAGCCATCGCGGCCTGCTGGTTTTGCATCATCTGTTCGACGCGGTGCTGCTGGGCGGTGGTTTCATGCGTGAGGCGCATCAGCAACACGGTTTGCGTGATGCCGATCGCGACGGTCATCAGCAGCGCGCCGACCACGATCGACAGCATCCATTTCATGCGGCGCGAATGGTCGGTCGCCGCGCGGCGCTGGTCGGCGATCACGCCGTATAGCGCGTCGACGGTATCGGCGAAGGCGGTCGCGCGCGCGCGGTCGAGTTCCGGCGTGGCGCGCGAAGCGCCTGCGGCCTCGGCGCGCGGCGTGTCGTGCCGAGGTGCGGCGAAGCTGGTTCGGGACGGCGCGGAGATGGGTTGGATGCCTGCCGGTTCGGCTTTCTCCGCCGATGCCGGTGCTGATGCCGGTGCTGCTTCCGTTTCCGTTTCAATTTCCGATGCCGACACCAAATCCAGCGAAATGGCTTCGCTGCCCGTGCTGGTTGCGCCAGCTTCGGCGACGGCAACCGCCGTCTCATTTTCCAGCGCGGACATGGGAGCCAATGTCGAAGTCGAACTCGAAGCCGAACGCTGCGGCGACTTTTCACTGCGCCGGGTCGCCGCGGCAAACTTGCCCGAGGCCGCCGCATCCGCCGTGGTTGACGTTCCGCGCTCGGCGGCCTGGCGCAACGCCGTCACACTGCGCATCACCGTCGCCGCCGCGAGCGCGGGCGTAAGCGGCGAAGCGGCCGCTTTTTCCTCACTGCCAATGGCCGCCTTCGACGCCGCCTCGTCCGATCCCGTCTCTGCGGCACACACCACCGACGGCTCCATCTCCAGCCCGCTCAATTGGGCGTTAACCCCGAGCGGCTCGTCCGCCCTGGCTGCGCGGGGCGCGCGACGCGCCGCTTTCGCGTCCGGCGACGCGACGTCGGCGGCATCGAGCGCGCCTACGGCCGCCAGCACCACATTGGGCAGTTCAAAGCCATGCAGCGTGCCTTGCCGGATGTCGACGTTCATCGCTTCCAGCGTGGCGCGGGTGGGATCGTCGGGGAACAGGTCGAGCGTGCTGTCGTCGCGCGAGGCGTCGCTCAGTTGCGCGAGGCGTTGTGCCGAGCGCGCGGCGCGCGCCAGCTTTTTTTCGGTTTCGGTCGAGACGGTGGCCTGGCGCCGCTTCTTCGAAGCGGCACGCCCGGGCCGGGACTGCGTGGATACTGCGGAATCTGCCATAGAGAAAAAACGGTCGTCGCCGGGAAACAGGCGCCGGCACCGCTCGTCAATGCCATTGGAATTTTTCGAGACCGCATTGTCGCATGGCGCTCACCGCCGCCGAAGCCATTCGCCGACGATTTTCCGCGCCAAAGTTCACGGCTTCACGGCGACACATCGTCTTGCCGGGCATCCCTTGTACCGGCCATTGACGCGCGCGCGGCCCGAAGCCGATCACGCCGCCGGGCACCGCGGCCAACATCAGACTGGAGATAACTTCGAGGTTCCTAGCATCGTTTTTCCCTGCCTTCGTCCTGTCAATCCTTCTTGAAATTATTTGAAGCTTTTTCCGCATCCTTCCTGGGCGCCCGCCGACGCCCGTTTGCTTTATGCTAGCCCGCACGCTGCTGCCCTGCGGCGGCTGGCTGCCGGCTCTGCGTCGCCAGTTGCATCATCGGCAGAACTGGCCCGCTTGCGCGGGCACCTTGATTGAAATACCGCGTTTGACCAACCTGACCATGCCGAGCACGAACCCTACCGCCGCCTCATCGATCGCGTCCGCTGCCGCGCTGCGCGATCACTTCAACGGCGTCATCCTGCCCATGTGGCGCGGCCCGGGTTTCAACGCAGCGCTCAAGCTGCCGCACGAGGCGCTCAGCGCGGAAGATCATCGTCCGGCGCCGGCGCAGCGCTATCGGGCCATGGCCTGCGCGCGCCAGCTCTTCGTGTTCTCTCAAGCTGGCGATGCAACCCACGCGCAGGTTCTGTTCGAGTCGCTCACGCACACTTTTCAGGACACACGGCACGGCGGCTGGTTTTACAGCGTGGACGGCCACGGCGCGCCGCTCGACACGACCAAAGACCTGTACACGCACGCGTTCGTGTTGTTCGCCTGCGCGGAATATGGCCGGCGTTCCGGCAATCGTGACGCGCTGGATATCGTGCATCGCACGTCGGCGCTGATTCAGTCCCGCTTCGCCGCCGAAGACCATCTTTTCAACGCCGCGCTCACCGCCGACTTCTCAACGGTGAGCGGCACGCCGGTGCAAAACCCATTGATGCATCTGACCGAAGCGTGGCTCGCCGCCCGCGATGCCACGCGCGACACCGCTTTCGAAGCCGCGCTACAGCGCCTCGCCGGCGCGGTCGCGCGCCACTTCGTGCATGCGCCTTCGGGCTGCATCGCCGAATTGCCGATCGGCACGCCGGACAATCGCCTGGAACCGGGTCATCAGTTCGAGTGGTTCTGGCTGGTCAAGCAAGGAGGCGCGGTGTTCGAAGGCTCGGGTCTCGCGCAAGCCATGCCGCGCGCGTTCAGCTTCGCGCAATGCCACGGCGTCGATCGGGAAACGGGCGGCGTGTGCGCCTCGCTCGACGAAGAAGGCCGGATCAAGGAGTCCACGCAGCGCATCTGGGCACAAACGGAATATCTGCGCGCGCTCGCCAGCCACGACGACCCAGCCGTGCGCGCGGCGCTGCCACGGCAAATGGAATTGTTTCAGCAGCGTTTCCTGCGTTCGCAAGGCTGGTTCGAGTGCAAGACTTCGGCGGGCGAGGTGGCGCGCGCGGACATGCCGTCCACTACGCCTTACCATCTCGCCACCGCTTTTGAGGCGTTGCCGGCCTGACGCGCAATGCGATCCGCACGATCATTCGGATCATTCGGCCGAGCGGATCAGCCAGCTCGCCGAGGCAATTTAAGCACCAATGCCGCGAGATAGAGGAACAAACGGCTCATGAACGCCCTGTGTTGTTCCCGTGAATAATGTATGAAGACTTTTCCTGGAACCGTAATAAAAGCGGTTTACCCTAGCCGCAGGTGCGTCTTTTTTCGTGCCCTCGACGCCCTAAAAAGGCCGAAGCCGGGGAATACCCGAATACGGGTTGATTGGCGTCCATCATAAAGACGTGATACAACTCGTACTTCGCGCTCGATCTCAAGGTTGAGATATAGCGGTCGCGAATGCAATGCACAACATTTACTGGATCAAAAATGGCAACAGGTACTGTGAAGTGGTTTAACGATGCAAAGGGCTTTGGCTTCATTACGCCGGACGACGGCGGCGAAGACCTGTTCGCACACTTTTCGGAAGTTCAAGGCAGCGGCTTCAAGTCCCTGCAGGAAAACCAGAAGGTGTCGTTCGAAGTCAAGCAAGGCCCGAAGGGCAAGCAAGCTGCAAACATCACGCCGGCCTAAGTACCCACGGTACTGTGAGGCACGCATAGGCGCTTGCGTCTAATACAAAAATGGCCCGCTTTTGCGGGCCATTTTTCTTTTCACGGTTGCCCGCTTTTTGTGCGCGAATGATTTAAATCACGCGCATTCCCGACAACGCGAATTGACCCATTTCTGCCGGCATCGCGTCAATGTGTTGTGTGCGCAACACAGCTTCCGAAATTTCGAACACGGAAACCGCCTGCTTCAACTGCTGCGTCTGTTGATGCAGCGAGCCTGCCGCTGCCGCCGCCTGCTCGACGAGCGCCGCGTTCTGCTGCGTCATCTCGTCCATTTGCACGACCGCCTGATTTACCTGCTCAATGCCCGTGCTCTGTTCGAGCGACGACGCGCTGATCTCCGCCATCATCTGCGTGACGCGCGAGATTGACGCGGACACGTTGCTCATCGCTTCGCCGGCGCGCTCGACCAGCGCGGAGCCGCCCTGAATTTCGGCGACCGACTCGCTGATCAGCGTCTTGATTTCCTTCGCCGATTGCGCGCTGCGCTGGGCAAGCCCGCGCACCTCGCCGGCCACCACCGCGAAGCCGCGGCCCTGCTCGCCGGCACGCGCCGCCTCGACGGCCGCGTTGAGCGCGAGAATATTGGTCTGGAACGCGATGCCGTCGATCACGGAAATAATCTCGGCGATCTTGTCCGAGCTTTGCGCAATGCCGCGCATCTTGTCCACCACCTTGTCGACCACTTCGCTGCCGCGCGACGTCGCTTCGAGCGCGGTTTCGGCGAGCGCGTTCGCTTCGCGGGCGTGATCGGCGTTCTGACGGACGGTGGCCGTCAATTCTTCCATGCTCGACGCAGTTTCTTCGAGCGATGCCGCCTGATTCTCCGTGCGCGCGGAAAGATCCGCGTTGCCGGTGGCAATTTCATCGGCGCCAATGTGAATCGAATCGGCGGATTCGCGCACGGTCTGCACGGTGCGCGCGACGCTCGCCTGCATTTTCGCGAGGCCCGAGAACAAGCGGCCGATTTCGTTGGTCCCGTGCGCGGCGATCGGCTGATCGAGACGACCTTGCGCGATGCGGTCGAAGTGACGGCCGGCTTCCTCCAGCGGCGCGACCACGCCGCGGCGCAATGCCGTATAGACCGCGAACGTGCCGCCCACCACCAGCAGCAGAATCGCGATGCTGACGGCGCGGAACGTGTCCATGCGCGTATCGATCGAATCGAGCGACGCGCGGCTCGCTGCGCTGCCGAACTGCGTGAAGTTGCGCTGTTCGGTCAGATAGGCGTCCTGGAACGACTGCGTCGGCTGGTCCATGAACGCCTGAATGTTGTTGGCGTCGAGAAATTGCGCGAGTTCGGCGAGCGCGTCGTGCAGCTTCTTGTAGCGCTCAGCGAGCGCTGCCGCGCGGGCACCGTTTTCGTCGTTGGTCTTCGGCGCGCTCATGAAGGCGTTGAACGACTGCTCGGCGGCCGCGATCTGTTCGCGCGCGTGCTGGACGATGTCCGTCGGCTCCGAGCCGCCGCGCACCATCCGCGTGCCGGCGCGCGACAGGTTGATGCGCGCGTCCATCAGATGCTGCGTCGTTTCGTTGACGGCATTCACCTGCTTGAGCGCAATATTGGAAAGGTTGCCCACATCGTCATGGGTGCGGGTCAACGACAAAAAACCGAGACCCATTGTGACAAGCTGGAAAATACAAAACGCTGCCAGAACACACAGCAGGCCGGATGCGACCTTGATTTTGCTGAACATCGTGAACACCTGAAGGCAAAAAATGACGGAAGCTACGTCAGGGTTAACGGCAGCGTCGAACTTTGCTTAAGGTCAAAGATGTCAAAGATCGTCTTACACAGCATTTACGTCAGCCAACGTCGTGATTCTCGTCGTTTCGCACAACAATGCATTGCAGACGCTTCCGATTCACCTTGACGGCGTGCGTAGGCGCTTCCTAGAGTGGGTAGGGACTGACGCGCGCACTTCTCGGTGCGCGATGCCACCGCGGGGCTTCCTCAAGGAATTGCGATGACCGACCTACTCGACCGGGCGCGCGGCGCACTGCACGCCCAGCCGTTCAGCGTGCTGTTAGGCGCGGATCTGATGCACACCGACACCAATGAACTGACGCTGAGCCTGCCGATCCGCGATGAGCTTCGGGAGCAGCACGGCTTCGTGCATGGCGGCGTGATCAGTTATCTCGCGGACAATGCGCTGACCTTTGCCGGCGCCTTGTCGCTCGGGCCGAAGGTCGTGACGGGGGAGTACAAGATCAACTATCTGCGGCCCGCGGTGAACGGCACGCTGATCGCGCGGGCGCAAGTAGTGTATGCGGGCCGCCATCAGGCGACCTGCCAATGCAACATCTACGTGATGGAAGGCAACCGCGAGAAACTCGTTGCGGTTGCGCAGGGCACCGTCAACCGGATTGGCGAAAACGGCGACCATGAACCGGCGAGCTAGCGCCCAGGCATGCACGCTGCGCGCCGGTTCGCGGCGGCTCACTCCGCCGCGTAGGTCTTTTGCGTTTGCTCGCCGAGACCTTCGATTCCGAGGCGCACCGTCTGACCCGGCTTCAGATAAACCGGATTCGGCTTCACGCCCATGCCGACGCCCGGCGGCGTGCCGGTGGAAATGACGTCGCCCGGTTGCAGGCTCATGCACTGCGACACATACGAAACCAGCTTGGCGACGCCGAACACCATGGTCTTCGTGCTGCCGTTCTGGTAGCGATGGCCGTCCACTTCGAGCCAAAGGCTCAGGTTCTGCGGATCGGCGACTTCGTCGCGCGTGACCATCCACGGGCCGATCGGGCCGAAAGTGTCGAAGCCCTTGCCTTTGTCCCACGTGCCGCCGCGCTCGATCTGCCATTCGCGCTCCGACACGTCGTTGATCACGCAATAGCCGGCCACGTAATCCAGCGCGTTCGCCTCGTCGACATACTTGGCCGGCTTGCCAATCACTACGCCAAGCTCGACTTCCCAGTCGGTTTTTTTCGAGCCGCGCGGGATTTCGATGCCGTCGTCAGGACCGGAAATCGCGCTCGTCCACTTGTTGAAGATCACCGGCTCGGCGGGCACGGGCAAATTCGACTCGGCCGCGTGATCCGCGTAGTTCAGGCCGATGCAGATGAACTTGCCGATTTTGCTGACGCACGGGCCCATGCGCGGATTGCCTTCGACGACCGGCAGCGTTGCCGGATCGAGCGCGCGCAGTTTGGCGAGACCTTGATCGGTGAGCGCGGCGCCGTCGATATCGGCAAGCACGCCGGACAGGTCGCGAATCTTGCCTTGCGCGTCGAGCAGGCCCGGCTTTTCCTGGCCTTTCGGCCCATAACGAAGCAGTTTCATCGTTGCACTTTCCTCTGGGTGTCAGTGTTCGGTTCTTTTCTCAATGCGCGTGCGCGCTTGCATCGGTCAATTCGACCAGCCGCCGTCGATCACATGCGCGCAACCGGTGGTGAACGACGATTCGTCGGATGCGAGATACAGGGCGAGCGCGGCAATCTCCTCCGGCTTGCCGATGCGGCCCATCGGCTGACGCGCGACAAACGCCGCCTGCACGGTTTCGAGCGTCGCGCCTTGCGCCGCGGCCTGAGCGACGATCCGCTCTTCGAGCGACGGCGACGACACCGTGCCCGGACAGATCGCGTTACAGCGTACACCACGCGCGACGAAATCCGCGGCCACCGACTTGGTCAGCCCGATCACCGCCGCCTTCGACGCGCTGTACGCGAAGCGGTTCGGCACGCCCTTCACGCTCGACGCCGCCGACGACATATTGATGATCGAGCCGCCGCCGCGCGCGAGCATCGCCGGCAGGAACGCGCGGATCATCCGGTACATCGCCTTCGCGTTCAGGTCGAACGCGAAATCCCAATCTTCCTCGCTGCATTCCAGAATCGAGCCCGCATGCACAAAGCCCGCGCAGTTGAACAGCACGTCGATCGGGCCGAGTTCCTCGGCGAGCGCCTTGATCGCGGCATTGTCGCGCACGTCGAGCTTGCGCGCCTCGACCGGCTTGTCTGCGAGGCCGTCGATGCGAATGTCGGTGGCGATCACGCGCGCGCCTTCGCGTGCGAACAGTTCGGCGGTCGCGAGGCCGATGCCCTGCCCCGCCGCGGTAATCAATGCTGTCTTGCCGGCCAGTCTTTGTGTCATCTACGACTCCAGTTGAATGGGCTTATTTGTCTCTATCACGTCACAGCCGATAAAACGTGGCGGCATTGCCGCCGAAAACCGCTTCGCGCTCCGCGTCGGTGAGCGACGCAAGCAGCGTGTTCGCCACCGAATGCCACAGCAGATAATCGCCGTTCAGTTCGAGCACCGGCCAGTCGCTACCCCACATCAGCCGCGCGGGACCGAACGTGTTCAGCAGATGCTCGACGTAAGGCCGCAACGTCTCCTCCGTCCAGCCAGACGAGGCTTCGGTCGCGAGACCCGACAGCTTGCAATGCACGCCCGGCAATCTCGCCAGCCGCGCGATCGCCTCGGCCCAGCTCCGCCAGCCCGCCTGACCGTAGCGAATCGGCGGCTTCGCGCCGTGGTCGATCACGATGCGCAGCGCGGGAAAACGCCGCGCGAACGTTTCCATGTGCTCGACGTGCCGCGCGTAGATCAGCGCGTCGAATGCGAGGTCGTGCGCGACCAGCGCCTCGACTGCCGGCGCGAGGTCCGGATTCGCGATCCACGTGTCGTCGGGCAGGTCTTGCAGCATCGGCCGCACGCCTTTGAACTTCGGCTCCTGCGCGAGCGCGCGGATCAATGCCGGCGCCGTGGGCAAGAGCAGCGGCACCCAGCCGACCAGGCCCGCGACAGACGGCTCATCGCGCGCGACGTTCAGCAGATAACGCGTTTCGTCGATGGTCGGCGCCGCCTGCACGACGACCGTTTTCTCGATGCCCGCTTTATCCCGCAGAGGTTTCAGATCCGCTGGGCCGAATGGCCGGTACAGAATCTTGAGCTCCGGCGTGAGCCATTCGTAATCGCCGCGAGCGGGGTCCCAGTAATGCTGGTGAGCATCGATATGCATCTTCAGATCAGTCCTCAGGCGCGGGCGCGCGGCTGTCGAGCAAACCCTTCTCGCGCAACGCGGACCACAAGCCCGCGGGGATAGGCTGCTCGAACGACGCGGCGTTCTCGCACAATTCGTCGACACTGCGCGCGCCGGTCAGCACGGTGGCGACCGCCGGATGCGCATACGGAAACTGCAAGGCGGCGGCGGCGAGCGGCACGCCGTAATCGCGGCACACCGCCTCCAGCCGCGCAACGCGCTCGATGACTTCGCGCGGCGCCTCGCCGTAGTTAAATTTCAGATCGCCTTCGACGCCGCGCGCCAGGATGCCCGAGTTGAACGCGCCGCCCAACAGGATGCTGACGCCGCGCTGCACGCATGCCGGCAGGAGGTCGTCGAGAGTCGTCTGTTCGAGGAGCGTATAACGGCCTGCAAGCAACGCGCAATCGATATCGAACTCGGCCATCGCGTCGAGGATGACCGCGCCTTCGTTGACGCCGAGCCCCACGGCCTTGATTGCGCCCGCCGAGCGCAGATCGTCCAGCGCGCGAAAGCCGCCGCCTTCGGTCAGTTGCCGCCAGTAGTGAGGATTGTTCTCGCCGTGCGTCACGCGGCCAATGTCGTGAACCAGCAGAATGTCGATCTCGACGATACCGAGGCGCTGCTGGCTGTCTTCGAACGAACGCAGAATGCCGTCGTGCGTGTAGTCGTAAATCGCCTCGAAGGGCAGCGGGTTTTGCCAGCCTTCCTTGTCCTCGAAGGGCGTGGTGCGCGGCACGAAACGGCGGCCCACTTTGGTCGACAGCACATACTCGCCGCGCGGATAGCGGCGCAGTGCATCGCCCAGACGATGCTCCGCTTTGGTGTTGCCGTAGTGCGGCGCGGTGTCGAAATAGCGGACGCCCGCGTCCCATGCGGCGGCGACGGTGGCATGCGCTTCTTCGTCGGACAGATCGCGATACAGGCCGCCGAGCGGCGCCGTGCCGAGGCTCAGCCCGGTGACTTCCAGCGAATCGCGGCCCGCGCCGCGGCCAATGCGGCGGCGCTGCCGGATCTTCGAACCGTTCGTTGCGGTCATTGACGCGTCTCCTGCCAGTCACTGCTGTCGGACAATCTTTCTATCACATCGCAAACCGGCGCTCAGTGCGGCTCGACCGCCATCGCGCGCAGCGGCGGCGCGGCGCGCGACGGCAGGCACGCGGGCCCGACCGGCTCGAAGCTCTTGTACGTCAGAATGAATTCCTGATGACCCAACATCTCGGACTTCGACGCCGTGCCTTGCGACACGGCCAACGTTTGTTCGAATACTTCGCGGCCCACTTCGTCGAGCGTGCCGCGGCCTTCGAGAATGCGGCCCGCGTCCACGTCCATGTCGCCGGCGAGATTGCGATACGTGGCCGGATTCGCGCACACCTTGATGACCGGCGAGATCGCCGAGCCGACCACGGAACCGCGTCCGGTCGTGAACAGAATCACATGCGCGCCGCACGCAATCAGCTCGCCGATTTCCGCGTTGTCGCTAATGTTCGGAAAGCCGAAACGCGGTTCGCCGTCGGGCACGACATCGAGCAGATACAGACCGCCGGCCGGCGGAATATCGCCCGGCTTGATGATGCCCGCAATGGGCGACGCGCCGCTTTTCGCGTAGGCGCCTAGCGATTTTTCTTCTTGCGTGGTGAGGCCGCCGTCCGCATTGCCGACCGCAAAACTGCCGTGGCCGAGAATCGAGTAATAGCGAGCAGCCTTCGCAACGCACTCGACAATCGCATCGCCGAGTTCCGGCCGCGCCGCGCGCGTCTTCATGTGAAACTCGCAGCCCACGAGTTCGCCGGTTTCCTCGAAGAGGCAGGTCGCGCCCGCGTCGATCAGATGATCGAAGGCGCGGCCCACCGCCGGATTCGCCGTGATGCCGCTCGTGCCGTCCGAGCCGCCGCAAATCGTGCCGATCACCAGCTCGCTCAGCGCCATCGGCACTTTCTGTTGCGCGGCCAATTGCTCGCGCGCGCCGCGAACCCAATCCACGCCATATTGAATCGTGCTGCGCGTGCCGCCCTTTTCCTGGATCGTCAGCACTTCGACGGGCCGGCCGCTTGCGCGCACGACATCGGCGAGATAGTGCTTGTTCATGCTCTCGCATCCCAGCGAGACGAGCAGCACCGCGCCGACGTTCGGATGCGTGGCGAGCCGCTCCAGCATCTTCTCGGCGTATTCGTTCGGATAGCAGCCGGGAAAGCCGATCAGGTGCACCGGCGGCTCGCGCCCGTCGGCCGGGTCGCCGGGGTCGCCGAACGCGTCGAGCGGCTCGCGAAACTGCGTGACGATCTCGCGCGCCACGTGATGCGCACATTCGACCAGGTACGCCACCGCGACCACATTGCGGATGCCTTTACGGCCGTCGCCGCGCGGGTAGCCTTGCAGCATCGGCAGCTCTGTGTCGGCAGTTGCTACGGGAGTGTCAGTCATGATCGTTCCAGAGCGGCGCGAGGCCGCGTCGTTGTGCGCAAATCAGTGATGGACGAATTGATGACCCGCGTCGTGCGTGTAAGTCGGCAGGTAATCGCTTTCGAGGTTGTGCGTATGCAGATGCGCGCCGCGCCGCACCGGCTGCGTCACGTGGCCGATCACCGCGCCGTAGCGCAGCACCTTCTCGCCATTCGCGAGTTCGTGGCGCGCCACCTTGTGACCGAGTTCGATGGTTTGCGTGAGCGTGACGCATTCGCCCTCTATGTCGAGTTGCGTGCCCGCGTCGAGACGCGCCGCCGCGATCAGGCAGTTGTCGGCGGGACTGAGCAGGATCAGACGCGGATCGGTTGGCATGGTGAGGCCGCTGGTCAAATGATTTCTCCGTGAGGCCGTGGCGTGAGCACGGCATGGGCGCTGCATCGGTTCTGGTCTTCGCCGCTTGCGAGGTGCGACATGGTCTGCACGACCGTGCGCGACTTCACGTGATCGCCGATGTACTTGCACGCCTTCTCGCCTTGCGTGGTTGTCGGCGCGCACAATCATGGCGATTCTGCTTTCTCTGCACTTTTGTCGCGTATTGGCGTCCGCTCATTCACCAATGAACGTATTATTCATATACGGACTTTTTGAAGTCAAGGAATGCGCGCCGCATGGAGCGTCCGTGTTTTCCCTGGACGCGCCGGCTCGCACTAGACCGGCTGCGCCACTTACACTCAAGCGCCACATATTGAGAAACAGCTCACGGAATTCGCTCACGATGGACGCAGAAGACAAAGACGATGCCGACCGTTACCGCGCGCCCGCACTCGACAAAGGCCTCGACATCCTCGAACTGCTCGCCGAGCAGAAAGAAGGACTGACGCGCGCCGAAATCACCAAGCTGCTCGGGCGCAACGCGAGCGAGATGTACCGGATGCTCGAACGGCTCGTCGCGCGGCAATACGTGGTGCGCTCGAAGGGCGGCGACCGTTATTCGTTGAGTCTGAAGTTGTATGCGCTCGCGCATCGTCATCCGCCGATGAACCGGCTCATCGCCGAAGCGTTGCCGCTCATGCAACGTTTCGCCGATACTGCCGAGCAATCGTGTCATCTTGCCGTGTACGACCGCGGCAATCTGCTCGTGATCGCACAAGTGGACGGACCGGGCACGTGGGGCATGTCGGTGCGGCTCGGTTCGCGAGTCGGTCTGATCGACACCGGGTCCGGCCGCGTGATGCTCGCGTTTCAAAGCATCGAGCAGCGCGCGCAGATGCTTGCCGAGCACACCAAGGTCAAGGGCGAGGTAACGATTGATCGCGACGCGCTCGAACAGGTGTGCGAGCGGATTCGCGCGGCAGGTTTTTCGCAGAAGGACAGCCAGCAGACGTTCGGCGTGACCGACCTCACGTTTCCGGTTCAGGGACCGTCGGGCCACGCGATCGCGGCGCTCACGTGCCCGTATTTGCGGCGTATCGACGAATACGTCGCGCCGACGCTCGAAGCGGCGACCGCGCTGCTGCGCGACACGGTCGAGGCGCTTTCGATGTTTCGCGAGACAGCGGTGTGATTCAAAGTGGGGTGTGAAGCGGGCCGCTCGCGCACATGGTTTAGAATGGCGGCCCTCTCAAAAAACCACGCCGCATGACATCATTCGTGCGCGCTCATCGACAAGCAATGGCGAAACTTCTGTCCGATTCCGAATTCCAGCGTTTTTCCGAACTTCAGCAGAAGCAGTCGAGCTTCACGATCACACCGGATGAAGCCGACGAACTGCGCGACATCGTCGCTCATGCGCAGAAGCGCCGCGACGACCGCGCGGCGGCGATGCAAAGCATCGAAAACTACATTCAGCAATTCGACATCAGCCCCGACGAACTCTTTTCGCAGGAGCAAATTGGCGAAGCGGCGCGTACCTATGGCCTGATTCCGGCGGCCAAGAAGGAGCGTGTGCTGCCGCCGCAATTCACCTTCAACGGCAAGCCGTATCAATGGACGACGCGCGCGCTGCCGGACGAGATTCGCGTGCCGCTGTTCGACGCGTTCAAGGCGGGCGAATCGGTGAAGTCGTTTATCGCGACGCCGAAGGACGCGAACCGTTGCGCGGCAACGATTGCGCGTCTGGAGCGCGAGACCGGCGCGGTGTATGCGGATGCGTGGCTGGAAGAGTTGGCGGTGACGCGCGCACAGGTCGAGGCCGCAGCGGAGAAGTTGGCCGCGTGAAGTAAAAACGCCGGCGAACAATGAACTACTGGAGATGCCGCCTTCGAGATAGTCGAATGATTTGCGGCCGGACCACGACATGTACTCTCAATAGATTTTAAAACGTGGTGGATACCGTGACCCACGTCTGCTGACGAGCCGTGTGCGCCGGAGCATGCCCGGCTCGCATTGCATAGCTTAGTTGCGCGGACACACGCTTGCCGCTGTAACTTGCGCCAATCCCGTAACCCTGCAGTCTGACGCTGCCGCCTGGTATCGGGCCGTCTCCGCGCGTTCTCCCTCGTGCATCGTCGTAGAAAATCTGCATGGATGCGCCGGGCAAACTGCTCAAAGACTTGCTTGCGGCGACGGAAAGAATGATTCCGTCGTCAACCGACGCCGCGTTCTGATCATAAGCGCGTACCGCCGATGGACCACCGAGTCCGAGCCGCTCCGAACTATCGAGACCGCGGCTCGCCCATTGACCGCACATCTGAACGGACGCTCGAATGGTCGGTGTGATGGCCTGCACGTAAGCGAGCGACGGCTCAGCCTTGTAGAAGTCGAACCGTCGCCCGTTCAACGTGGGAACGCTGCCCGAGTAGTCGAATTCATTCTGCTTCGACGTGCCGCGACTCACCACCGCGCCGTATTGAATAACGTTTCGGCGCTCGTTGATTTGTCCTGGCACGATGCCGTCGGCACGCACCGAGGCGACGACGCTGCGCTCGCCGGTGCGAAGAATGTCGTCGAACTTGTCGTCGCTGGACCGTTTGAAGTTGGGACTGGCGCCCAAGTCGAGATTGACGGTGCCTGAGCGAATCACGGGGCTCACCCCGTAAATGCTGACCACGTTGGCCGAGCCCGTGCCCAAACCCGCGAAGGCTTCGCCAAGTTTGTAGTCCACATGCGAGTACGCGATACCGGCGCGACTCGCGCCTAAACCCGTGAGGATGTCGTAGGACACACGCCCCAAGCGGGTATCTCCGTCTTCGCCCGCTTTGGTCTGCATGAAGCGCGGCCCGCTCGAAGAACGTGTGGAAACGTCTGAACACAGGGCTGCTTTCTTCATCGGACAGACGGCCCTTTGCACTCGCCAGGCTCATCCAGTGCCATCCGAAACCCCACCACTGCCGGATCTTCTGTCGGCACAATCGTGAAGCCACTCGATCTGGCGAGCGCGATCATCGCCGTGTTCTCACGCAGCGCCTCGCCGGTCAGCCAATGCGTGCCACGCGCTCGCGCATATCGGATGATCCGGTCGGTCAGCAACTGCCCGAGCCGCCGGCCCTTCTGATCCGAGCGCACGGCAACCGCGAACTCCGCCGTTTCGTTGTCCGGGTCCGCGACCGCGCGCACCACGCCAAGTGTGCGCGACACGCCATTCTCGTCCTGCACGGCTGCGATCAGCGCCATTTCGCGGTCATAGTCGATCTGCGTCATCCGCGCGAGCTGCGAGTGGTCGAAGCTGCCCACCGCGCCGAAGAAGCGCAAGCGCAGATCCTCGGGTGTCATGGCCTCGGCGAAGTCGTGATGCGCGGCCTCGTCTTCCGGGCGAATCGGTCGCACGGTCACGCGCAGCCCTTGCCAGTCGAGCGTCTCTTCGAAACGGCGCGGATACGGCACGATGGCCAGACGGCTGCGCGTCGGTGCGATGCCGACGACCGCGTCAAGCACCGCGACGTGGTCGCGGTACACGTTGAGCGTCAATGACAGCCCGACGATTTCCTTCACGTCGCACACCGCCTGCGACAGCGCCGTGAGCGCGGCCAGCACCGGCTCGGGCGCGACGAGCCGCGCGTACGGCGAACGCGTCACGATGTCGCGCGCGAGAACCGGGTTCAGCGGCGGCAGGCCGTACACGCGCAACGGCTCGGAGACGCCGTCCGCGGATGGCGCCGTGAAGCGGAACACAGGGCCAAAATTATCGTCGTCGTGAAGAGCGACCGCGATACCGACGATAGGCCTGGCCGATGACGTAGTGCCCGCTTCGGCGCCCGCATCCATGCAACCGGATCGCGGCGGCGGCGCCTGACGCTCCGCTTCCGAAGCGAACGCGCTTTCTTGCTGCCCTCGCGTTTTTTCCGCGCTCGGGCGTCCCGCCAGCGCACCCGCCTGGGCGGCTTCGCACGTCGCGGCCTCCTGCGCGCCGCCCGCTTCGCCCTCGACCTGAAGTCCAAACCGAGTCAGCAGGCGGGCCGCCGCTTCGCCGGTTAGCTGGTGCTCACCTGCGGCCAACGCCGCGCGCGCCTGCGCCTGTGCGGCGTCGATTGCATCGGGGATCTCAGCCGGCAAGCTCTCCGGCGTCTGCATCAGCAATTCGCGCCCCATCCGGTAATCGACGAGACGCGCAAATGCGCGCGCGAGCCGCTGCGGCGTCGTGTGAACCGGAATGCCTTGCGCGTGCAAGGCGTCGCGCGTGGCGGCATCCACGCCGCCGAAGAAGCACGCGAGCAAGCCGCGATACGCGAACCGCTGGTTCGCGATCAGCGCCTGCGCGACCTCGCCGACCGGCGCGCCATGCGTGGACGCGTGGACCACGAACGCCGTGCCGGTGCCGCGATGTTCGGCGAGCAGCCTGAGCGCCGTGCCGAAGTGCTCGGGACGCGCGTCGTCGCCGAGTCGCAGCGGATTGCCGCCGACCGCGTGCGGCAGCGCTTGCCGCAACGCCTCCGACGCCTCGTCAGGCCACACCGCGAGCGTATCGCCGGCCGCCGCGAAGGCGTCGCACGCGAGCGTCGCGAGGCCGCTGTCGCTTGTGATGAGCGTCGCCGTCGCGCCCGCTGCCACGCGGCCCACGCCGAGCGTCTCGATTTCGTCGAGCAGGTCGTCGAGCGCGTCGACGCGCACCATGCCCGCGCGGCGGAACGCGGCGGTGTAAAGCGCGTCGGCGGGATCGGCGCGGCCCGAGCGCAGCGCGAGCACCGGCTTGTTGCGCGCCGCCGCGCGAGCCGCCGACATGAACTTGCGCGCCGCCCGCACGCTGTCGAGTTCGAGCAGGATCGCGCGCGTGCCGGGGTCGCTCGCGAGATAGTCGAGCACGTCGCCCGCATCGACGTCGGCCTCGCCGCCCAGCGCGACCGCGTGCGAAAAGCCGAGCCCGCGCGCGTGCGCCCAGCCGAGCACCGCGTTGGTCAGCGCGTTCGACTGCGACACCCACGCGACGCCGCCCGCCTTCACCGTGCACGACGGCGCGCCGAGATGCGCGCGCAGCGCCGGCGACACGACGCCGAGACTGCCCGGCCCGACAATGCGCAACAGATGCGGCCGCGCCGCCGAGAGCGCGTGCCGCAACGCGAGCCGGTCGTGTTCCGAGCGCGTCTCGCCGACGATGATCGCCGCGCGCGTCCCCAGCCCGCCGAGCTTGTGAATGATGGAAGGCCAGGTGTCGGGCGGCGTGCAGATCAGCGCGACGCTCGGCGCTTGCGGCAAGTCGCCGGCATCGCCGATCACCGTGTGCCCGCTCAGCGTGCGGTACTTGGGATTGACCGGCCACAGCGGGCCGTCGAAGCCGCCTTCCAGCAGGCGCGACCACACCATCGCGCCGGTGCTGCCCGGCCGCTCGGAGGCGCCGATCACAGCGACGGATTTCGGTCGAAACAACGCGTCGAGATTGCGAACGGTCACAGGCACTCCGCGAATGAAGGGGCGCGCCGCTCGGACGTGCACGCGCGCATCTTCGTCAGGATAGGCGAAGTGCGGCCATCGCGCGGTGCGGCGCGTGGCGGGCATGCGCGCGGCGCGTCTCGCCCCACACTGGATCCGGGCCACCGCGCGCCGGGATTTTTTTAGCGCGCTTAGGCAAAAACGACGCGCTTCGATGCGACAATTGCAGGCGCTTTGCGCGCGGCGCGAAACCGCCCTGCCCCGGACGATCAAAGAAACAGAAGGTGATGTATGCGACGCTTGCCCTCGCTGATCGCGTTGCGCTTTTTCGAAGAGACCGCGCGCCACATGAGCTTCAACCGTGCGGCGAGCGCGCTGTGCGTGACGCAAGGCGCCGTCAGCCGGCAAATCAAGCTGCTGGAGGAATCGCTCGGCGCGAAGCTTTTCGAGCGTGATCACAAAGGCATTCGCCTGACGGCAGCCGGGCTGCAATTTCTGCCTTGTCTGTCAGACGCGTTCGACACGATCGAGCGCGGCTTCCGTCAGATCACTGCCGCAAAAGGCCGCCGCCGACTCGTGGTGGCCGTGCCGCCGACTTTCGCGACGCAATGGTTCTCGCCGCGGCTCGGTTCGCTGGCGGACGAAATGCCCGACGTCGAACTGTCGATCCGCACCGAGCCGACCGGGGACTGCCATTGCACCATTCGCTTTGGCCGGCACGCGCTGCCGGCCGGGCATTCCGAACTGCTGATCACCGAGCGCCACGCGCTCGTCGGCGCGCCGAAGCTGCTCGGCGAACCGCTCGACAGGCTGCTCGAACATCTGCCCGCGCTTCATGTGCTGCACAACGACGCGCGGCTCGACCTCTGGCCGAACTGGCTCGCCACGGCGGGCCTGCCCGCGCGCTATGCGGAAAACGGCATCGAATTTTCGACGCTCGAACAGGCGATTCGCGCGGCGCGCAAGGGCGCGGGACTGGCCATCGTCGACCGGAACATGATTGTCGAGGAACTGGCGGACGGCAGCCTCGCACAATTTTCGGACGTCGAGGTGGCCGGTCCGTTCGGCTATTGGCTCGACGTCGCGCCGTCGCACGCAGGCCTGGAGTATGTGCAGGCGTTCGCGGGCTGGCTGCGCGAGGAAGTGCTGAAGATGAACTGAACGCCGCTGCGCGCCTGCTCGCGAGCCGCGCCACAACGAAAAAGCCGCGTGCATGACACGCGGCTTTTTGTCGATTTCAGCGGACACCTCGAGCCAAACGCGCTCGCGGGTTTCTGGCCTCGCGGCTTACATCGCCTTCTTGAACGGCGCGCCCGAATGCTCGCGCAACTCGTTGAACACGATTTTCGGCCACGCCTTTTGCGCGACTTCGATCTCGGACACGTGCGAGGCGAGATAGGTGGGCGCGTCGGAGGCGTCGAGCGCGATGCGCGCGGCGTAGGAATCGGTGAAGCGGCGCAGTTCGGCGGCGTCATCACACGTCACCCAGCGGGACATGCGATAACGCGCGGGCGCCATGCGCACATCGACCTTGTATTCGGTCGACAGACGGTGCGACACCACTTCGAATTGGAGTTGGCCGACCGCGCCGAGAATCATCAAGCCGCCCACTTCCGGACGGAACACCTGAATCGCGCCTTCTTCGCCGAGCTGCTTGAGCGCCTCGCCAAGCTGTTTGGCGCGCATCGGATCGACCACTTCGACGGTCTGAAAAATTTCCGGCGCGAAGAACGGCAGGCCGACGAACTGCAGCGCTTCGCCTTCGGTCAGCGTATCGCCGAGACTCAGCGTGCCATGATTCGGAATACCGATGATGTCGCCCGGATACGCCTCGCTCACGGTCTCGCGGCGCTGCGACAGGAACGTCACCACGTTATTGGCGCGGAACGTCTTGTTCGAACGCGTCACCTTCACCGCCATGCCGCGCTCGAAACGCCCCGAACAGACGCGGATGAACGCCACGCGGTCGCGGTGCGCGAGGTCCATGTTCGCCTGAACCTTGAACACGACGCCGGTGAACTTCGGCTCGTCGGGCAGCACCGGACGCTGCACCGTCATGCGCATGGACGGCGGCGGCGCCAGATCGACCAGCGCGTCGAGAATTTCCTTCACGCCGAAGTTATTGATCGCCGAGCCGAACAGCACGGGCGACTGCTGGCCGGCGAGGAACTGCTCGCGGTCGAAGTCGGGCGTCGCGCCGGTGATCAGGTCGATTTCTTCCTTCGCGCGGACCCAGCTATGGCCGAAGCGGCGCTCGCCTTCCTCATCGCTCAGGCCCTGCACCGTTTCCACCGCGCCGCCGGCCGTGTCCTGGCCCGCGCGGAACACGCGAACCTGATCGCGCTGGATGTCGTAGACGCCCTGGAATTCCTTGCCCATGCCGATCGGCCACGTGAACGGCACCGCCGCCACGCCCAGATGCTGCTCGATTTCGTCGAGCAGTTCGAGCGGCTCGCGCACTTCGCGGTCGAGCTTGTTGATGAACGTGACGATCGGCGTCTTGCGGCTGCGGCAGACTTCGAGCAGCTTCAGCGTTTGCGCTTCGACGCCGTTCGCGCCGTCGATCACCATCACGGCGGCGTCGACCGCGGTGAGCACGCGATAGGTGTCTTCGGAAAAGTCTTCGTGACCCGGTGTGTCGAGCAGATTGATGACGGCGTCGCCGTACTCGAACTGCATCACCGAGCTGGCGACGGAAATGCCCCGCTGCTTTTCGATCTCCATCCAGTCGGACGTGGCGTAGCGGTTGCTCTTGCGGCCCTTCACGGTGCCGGCGATCTGAATCGCGCCCGAAAACAGCAGCAACTTTTCGGTCAGCGTGGTTTTACCCGCGTCCGGGTGGGAAATGACCGCAAAAGTGCGGCGGCGTTTGAGTTCGGAGACTGACATCGGGTCTGGCGGTCACGGATAGGGGTTCGGCGGTCTTCGGAGGCGGCTGGCCTCCGGGCTGCCACGCGTGGCGCGGCGGCGTCGAGCTGCGGGACTCGGGCCGGGAGCCCGCATCACTATGGCAACCGGGCCGCGTCGGAAACAGGTCGGGAACGAGCGTTCGACAATGCGGATAATCGCCAGCGCAGAACAGCGCAGGGAACGAATGATACACGTCATGGCCACGACCTGTGGGAAAGCACCAAACGCATGTGAGGGCAGAGCGGCAGTCGAGTCGCTGCAAGCCTTGGCGAGTTGCCTCCAACAGAGTGGCGCAGCCCCCGCTATTGATAACTCATTGTGAAGATGGTTGACGCATTGACCGACCCAGATGTCACCGGAGCCGAGCCCAGCCGCCAATATTGCGCGAAAAAATTGAAAGTTGGATTGGCCACGGTGCCGGATGTCAGTTGGAGTGGATCTCCCAAAGTGATCGGCGCCCCGGAAGCATTCAACAGTTGCACACCGACCCCTGTTGCCGTTCCACCTGAAGCCAGCACCGAGGCAATGCCCGAATTGCCCGTAGCCGAAACAAATGTGACAGCCACGCCTACATTGGCATCGCAGATCAGCGCAATTGAAAACGGCGTTTTCGCCGCGACGGAGCCTGAACCAGGAAACATTGAGGGGTTCACCGTTGCCATTGGAATGGTTTGATTCGCACTTAGCGACGAGACCGAGCAGGTAACTTGCCGCACGGGAGTGCCACTGGCTATGCTCAACGTATTGCTCGAGTTATTCAGAGGTACGCCGGTATTGAGTACTCCGCTGTAGTAAATACCTCCACTGGCTGTAGGCTGGATGGTTCCCCCCGAAATCGTGCCCGTTTTGACGAGTTCAATGGTACCGGCGACATTGAAACTCCCGTCCGCACCGGTGTTGCCGAGCGACGAGGTCGTGCCACACGCGCCCGTTCCTGTAAGTGGCGTGCCGCTGGCGTTACGCATTCGCATCCCGACGCCAGGCAAACCCGCACTGTAGACATCGACTGTCCCGCTCACCAACGTGTTTTGCCCAGGCGGACAAACAACAATGGGTTGGTTCCAGGTATTTGAACCGGCACATTTTCCGCTGAGCGTGAAGGACTGGACAGTGCCAGGGATGATGGCGCCGATTGGCAGTGAAGCGGAAGCGGCTATCGACCCGAATGTAAACGTTTTAGGCAACGCTGCCGTGGGGCAGTCCGCTCTAGCCGACGCGGACCAACCACTCGCCAGCATGACAAGGACAAGCGATCGCAAGAACCAACGCCTTATCGCTACGAAATTGATCATCATATTCACATTTTATTTGTCGTTAGCGACTCCAACGGCGGCAAGCGAGGTCGCATGGACCTTACCCGTTGGTGGTACCCGCCGCGTTGCGAATCCGAAAGCGCACTCCCGCGCCCATCCCTACAGTCGTACAGGCATCGCTGTAACCGGCGACGGCGGAAAAGGAGGAGGAAAGCAAAGTCAAATACCAGTTTTCTCCGGGATTCATTGTGCAATTGTGAATATTCACCGACATCGGCAACGGCGCCGAGCAGTCGTTATAGCGGGCTGCCGCAGCATTGCATATGCATGCGAGCACGACGAACGCCACAAACTTTTTCATCCACGATAAAACTCTGAACATTTGCCTATCTCTTCACGCAGACAGCATGGGATTTTCCACCGGCAACGCGCTGGCGCGGTTAAGCATTAAGTGACTCGGCACCCGCCTGCGGGCTTTCGGTTGTGTCAAATCAGAAATCGGGCCACGGAAAACTTCCGGGCGAATCTGGAGCCCGCGCGCGCCATGCAAGAGGAAATGGCGTCGCTCATCACGTTGCATTGCGCAATTCTGAACCTGTTCATCTCTTCGTCCTTACTTCGTTATCGCGGACATACTTGCCGTGCCGGCCGTCTGGATCGGCGCAATGTCGCTCACGCAGTGCGCCTGCATCGAGGTATATGCACCGCCGCCACTGTCCGCTCTTTTCGGCAGCCTATAGTCGATGCGACACTCCGCCGCCGCATCGGAACCCCACTTGACCCGCAGCGTCCCCAAGTCATCCAGCCCGCGTGCGAAAATCCGGCTGTCCTGCGCGACCACCCCGACATTGCGTCCACTTCCATCGATGACATCCGCACCGAACGGCAGCGGCTTGTCGCCCAATTGCGGCGCGCGAATCAGCGCCGCGCGTCCATTGACCGTCTTGTACCTGATCATCACGACCGAACCGAGGCGCGGAACCGCCTGCTCGGAGGTCGATTGAAACTCCACGTCGGTCGATGTTCCTTTCGGGTCGATGTCGACCGTGTTCACGCCATACGGCGTCAAATACGGCACCACTGCATAGCCACGGCTGTTCACCTTCACACCCGGCGCGCTGATTACATTTGCGCCCGCCGCGCCCGGCGCCTCGACGATGCCGAAGGTGTCGCCGACCGTCTGCGAGAAAATCATGCCGCCCGAATGTGCGACGACCGACCCGCTGATACCGGCCGACACCTGGCTCGAACCTGTGCCCGTGCTCGCCGCGCCGGTCAACTGCGCATACGGCGCGCGATAAGTACCGCTCACGCCCGCTGTCGCCATGCTGTGGCCGTTGCCGGCGCCGTACGAACCGTACGCGTTGTACGAATACTGGTTGCTTTCGCCGAGTGAGCCGCCCAGGTTCATCTGCGCGTTCGTGCTTCCGCCGGAACTGGAGAGGTTGGTCGACATCAGCGGAGAATGCTGGCTATGGCCGAGCGGAAGCGTCGTGCTCAGCATCACCTGATTGGACATCGAGCCGTCCGCGCCTCGCATGCGGCCTGCGCTAATGCTGTACGTGCCGTATTTGAAGCTGTTGCTGTAACCAGCCTGGTAAAACACATCGTTGCCGCTGCGATTCCAGTATTGCTGGGCGGAAGCGTTTAAAAACACCGTGCCGTGTTCCTTGAAGTTCTGGTTGAGCGTCACCTGGAAACGGTTGCGTTCCCGATAGACAGAATTCGGATCGCCACCTCGCATGGCGAGATCGCGCACGGTCGCGGCATCCGACAGATTCATATAGCCCGCCGTCGAATAGCGATACGCGGCGACTGCAATGTTTGTGTCGGTTGGGTCGATAAATTTGCTGTAGCCGATGCGCCAGCTCGTGCCGCGAGATGTGCCCTGATTCGGCACCTGCGTCTGCGCGGCAGTCACGTCTGCCGAGAATGCGCCCAGCGTCGTATTCAACGCGGCGCCGAAGTCCGCAGTGATATAGCCGTTGGCGACTCCGGCGCCGCCGTAGGCAGTCACCAGGTTCGTCAGGCCGCGTTGCACGGTGAACTGCGTGAATTTCGGCTTCGTGTCGAGCGTGGAGGTCCGAAGCTCTCCTGCAGTAACCGAAAAACGGGTGGTGCCCGGACGCAGCGACTGGGCGACGCAAGCGTAGGGCACCGAGAACGTCTTCGTGCGGCCATCGGCTTCGGTGATGGTCACGTCGAGGTTGCCGCCATAGCCGGTCGCATACAGGTCGGTGATTTCGAATGGCCCCGGCGACACGTTGGTTTCGTAAATGACCTGTCCGTTCTGCCGGACGGTCACGCGCGCGTTCGATTCAGCCGTACCTCGCACCACCGGCGCATAGCCTCGCAGCGACTCGGGCAGCATGCGGTCGTCGGTGGCGAGTTGGGCGCCGCGGAACGGCACGCTGTCGAACACATCGCCGGTCGTATAGCCATCGCCGAGTGTCACTTGCGACTTCAGCGCGGTGATGTCGTGCTGAACGTAGCTCGCAATGTTGTCGAAATGAGAGCCCTGGCTTTGCTGCGATACCGACGATTGGTGACGGAAATGCCACGCGCCCAGGTTCACGCCCGCATTCAATCCCAGATAGTTCTGATGCGATTCAACGCCCCGAGCGAAGCTCTGATACGTGTTTGCGTTATAGCTCACGAAACCCGCATTGACGCCCTCTTGCCACATCTCCGGCGGCACGTAACCGCGCGCCGCGTTTTTCAGATACTTTTGCGGCACGCTGAGGGAAATCTTTTGCTCTTCAAAGTCGAAGTCTGCTGTAGCGTCGGGAATCGCCGATGCAACGTCGATGCATCGCGCCGGCTCCACGGTCGTTTGTGGTCCGCCGTTAGCGGCAATCTTCGAAAAATCGATCCCAAGTGTCTCCAACATCGCACGACTAAAACACGGACGCGCGCCATTCGCGCCCGCGGCGGCGACGAAGCGCACATCGTGACGCGCCACACGAATGCCGTTAAGAACCACATCGACGGAATACACGCCTTCCGAAACCGGGTTGCCTCGTGCGAAACGCGAGACGTCCACTGTCTCTTTGGAATCGGTCCGCAGAAAAGTCGTGTCGAATTCCACTGCGGCGTCGGCGCCCGACATTTCCGTTGCCTGCGCGCTTGTCTGCTGGACTGCGCCCAATACCGCAAATGCCAGCATGACAATCGTGGCGGCCGGAGTCAGCCGGATTGCACCGGAGACTTCCGAGGTGCGTGCAGACAGCTTGTGACGGAGTCGGACGTTCATGTTCTGACTGATTTGCGATGTGCCCGAAACAGGCATGCGTCATCCCTGTGCGTTGCCTATGCAACGCACGTGCTGGACTTGAGTGGACTTGACTGGACTTGACTGAGGGCGGAGTTGTCCCGCCAGACTGACCAATGCCGGCGCTTATTGACCTAGCGCGGCATCTCCATTGATAGGACCGCCGTAGTCATTGATTGCGGTGTAGTGGACCTTCGAACCCGCGACGACCTTGTTCATCTTCGGAATCGACAAGACCAACGACCCATGCGGCGCAACCATGCCGCCTTGCTCATTCCTGAAGGAACGCCCGCCGCTTTCGACCTCGACCTCACTGAAAGAGACGTAGTACGGCGTCGGATTGGAAACGCTCACGGCCTCGCCTTTGCCATCCGGCGACGCAGCCATTTTCCATGTCAGTTGCGCGGGCGCATCTTCAGGTTTGCCGGGGAGCTTGCCCGGACGCGCGAACACCTTGATGCGCGTGCGATAAGCCAGTTTCAGCGTATTGACGCCCGCCGAGTCAGCGGCCTTCGGCGGAATATCCAGCACGTTCAACCAATAAACCGACTCGCGGTCCTGAGGCAACGCTTCGCCCGCGTACATGACCCGCAGCATTTGAGCCTTTTTCGGGTCCATGCGGAAAATCGGCGGCGTAATGACGAAAGGCACTTTCACCTCGCTCGGCTTGGCGTTCGCGTCACCGTCGTCGATCCACACTTGCACGAGCGAAGGCGCGTTGCTGTCGTTGTCCAGCTTGACCGTGACTTCACGCTCCTCGAGCGGATACACCACGCGCGTTCCACCGATCGTCACGCTTGCATGTGCGCCGCCAGCCAGCAATGCACATGCAAGACCGATTGCCGTCGTCATTTCCTTGAGCAGCTTCATCACGAATCCCTTCCGGACAACCTGAGAAAAATGCGTGGATAAAGGCCCACGCGGTTGCGAACGCCTCGGGCCTTCACTTATTGATACTGCATCGTGTATTGGACCGACGTGTTGACCGTGCCGGCTTGTGCAGCGCCAGTCGCGTAGTACTGTGCGAAGTACTGCAGGGTTGCCGCGCCGCCGGTTATCGTCGCGGCGTTCGTGGCAAGCTGGTTGTTCGAATTCGTCGTGACGTTGATCGGTTGCATCTGTGCGTTCAGAAGACGAATTTCGACGTTGCCTGCCGTCCCGCCGCTATTCTTCAGATAGCCGTTCGACTGGTCGACCGTGGGGCCGTTTTCGAAATGAGCAATCGCCTTGGTAGCCGCGCCGCTGCAACCCGTCAGGCTCAGTTGCAGGTCGGTCGGGCTGGAAGTGCCGGCAACGGCGCCCGCCGCCGCAAGAGAACCGGTAGGGACCGGTGCAAGCGTGACCGACTTATCCGCCGATGTGCCCGATGCCGTGCCGTTGATCGAACAGGTTGTGTCCGAAACCGTGCCGATGAAAGTGATGGTGCCGTCCGCTGCATGTGCGCCAAGCGACGCAAGAGCCATCACGCCGCCACTGGCGATCGCGATTGCGGAAAGAATTGATTTCATGGTTTTGTTCCTGCTATTAGAAATTAAGGGGATTGCCTCGAATGCTCGAACCTCCCCGTGACTTTCGGAGCGTTATGGCGCGTCGCCCAAGCACAAATCCATGTTATTGATTTTGGAATATGAAATATCTAAGATCATTCCTATTTTGAATATATCGCCATCAGATTAATTTTGAAGCATCTGAACCCGTCTGAATAAAAACGCAAAACCCGCTACCTCGTTTCCGAGGTAGCGGGTTTTTTAAAGTACAGCTTGACTAGCCGCCGCTTGCTTCGTTCAGCGTCAAATGCTTCGTTTCGGGCGCCCACGCGATTGACACGATCATGCCTACCAGCAGCACCGCTGCGAGCACCATCATGGTGACGTGAAAGCCGAAGCTCACAATGCCGAGCGGCAGCATAAACGTGCCGACTGCCGAACCGAGACGGCTGCACGCAATCGCGAGGCCGACGCCGCACGCGCGGACTTCGGTGGGAAAGCACTCGGGCGGAAACACGCCGACGAGGTTCGAGAAGGCCGACATCGTCAGCGTGAAAATCCCGAACGCGACGATCATGGCGAGCGTCGCCGACTCCGGCAGCAGGCTCAACGCAATCAGCGACACGCAGGTCACCGCGAAAGACCCGATCAAAAACTGACGACGCGGCAATTTAATCGTGAGCCAGATGCCGATCAACGCGCCCAGCACGAGAAAGCCGTTCAGCAGAAAATCCGCGCCTGAATCGTTGTTCAAATGAATCGCCTTCAGGATGGTCGGCAAGAACGTGTAGATCGCGAAATACGGAATGACTAGGCACACGAAAAACGCGCAGTTAAAAATAGTCCGGCGGATCAGGTCTTTCTCGAATAGACGCATGAAGCCGCCTGCCGTTTGCGCGTGTTCGTCGTACGCGCCGTCGAGCGTGACGTTTTCGCCGAAGTGCTTGACGACGACCGCCTTCGCTTCCGCGACCCGGCCCTTGCCGAGCAGCCACCGCGGCGACTCCGGCGTGCCCATCCGCAGCACAAGGACGACCGCCGCCGGCACGCCCGCCGACGCAAGCAGCCAGCGCCACGCGTCGGGCGCGGCATCGGCGTAATGCATGCCGAGCACGTTCGCGACCACATAGCCGATCGTCCATACGACGCTGAACGAGCCGAGCAATGTCCCGCGATGTTTGCGCGGCGAGAATTCCGCGAGGATCGCGTGACCCACGGCGAAATCGCCGCCCATGCCGAAGCCGATCAGCACGCGCAGCAGGCACAATTCGAAAGGCGAGCGCACATAGAATTGCGCAAACGCCGCGACGGTGATGATGAGGAAGCTCGTCAGAAAAATCTTTTGCCGGCCGAGCCGATCCGACAGCCAGCCGAACACGAGGCTGCCGAGAAAAATGCCCATTAGCGCGGAACTGCCGATCATGCCCATCCAGAAAGCGTCGAGCGGCATTTGACGATTCATCGCGGCGAGCGCGTAGCCGATGGTGCCGAGCGCGAATCCTTCTGTGAAATGCGCACCGAAAGTGAGCCCGGCGATCTTGACGTGGAACGCGTTGATCGGGACGTCGTCGATAGGAACGGGGCCGTGCGCGGGTGGCGAGGCGGCTGCGAAAGTTGGAGTGATGTTTAAGGTACTTACCTGGATATCCTGATTATTCATGTTGTCTCCCATGCAAAGCTGTCGACTGGCGCTGGCGCTTTAGCTGTCGGCCAGAGTTGGCGCTTTAGCGCTTACTCTGGGCCCATGCAAAGCACTTACTCTGGGCCCATGCAAAAGCACTTACTCTGGGCCCATGCAAAAGCACTTATTCACGCCCCACCACTCGCCTCCAGGCCGCCCATCATCAGATACTTCATTTCCATGTACTCCTCGATTCCATACTTCGACCCTTCACGCCCAAGACCCGACTGCTTGACACCGCCAAAGGGCGCGACCTCGGTAGACAAAATTCCTTCGTTGATACCCACCATGCCGCTTTCCAGCACCTCGCCGACACGCCACGCGCGCGCCAGATCGCGCGTGTAGAAATACGCCGACAACCCGAACGGCGTCGCGTTGGCAGCGGCAACCGCTTCCTCTTCGGTCTTGAAGCGAAAGCACGCGGCCACCGGTCCGAAGGTCTCTTCGTGCGCGATCAGCATGGAACTCGATGCATCGGCGAGAACCGTCGGCTCATAAAAAGTGCCGCCCAGCGAATGCGGCTTTGCGCCGGTCAACACCTTGGCGCCCTTTTGCAAAGCATCGGCGACGTGCGTTTCGACTTTCTTCAACGCGGCCTGATTGATGAGCGGACCTTGTTCGACATCGCCTTGCAACGCGTCGCCCACGCGCATCTTGCGCACCGCCTGCGCGAGCGCCGCCGTGAACGCCTCGTAAATGCCGTCCTGCACGTAGAAGCGATTGACGCACACGCACGTCTGCCCAGTGTTGCGAAACTTTGAGGCCATCGCGCCCTGCACGGCGGCGTCGAGGTCGGCGTCGTCGAATACGATGAACGGCGCATTGCCGCCGAGTTCGAGCGAGAGCTTCTTCAACGTATCCGCCGACTGCTTCGCGAGCAGCTTGCCGACTCGCGTGGAGCCGGTGAACGAAAGCTTGCGTACGACGTCGGATTCAGTCAGCGCGCCGCCAATCGCAACCGCATCGCCGGAAACGATGTTGAACACGCCCGCCGGAATGCCGGCCTTGCCGGCGAGCACGGCCAGCGCAAACGCTGACAACGGCGTTTCCTCCGATGGCTTCAGCACCATCGTGCAACCGGCCGCGAGCGCGGGCCCGGCCTTGCGCGTGATCATCGCGAGCGGGAAATTCCATGGCGTGATGGCCGCGACCACGCCGACCGGTTCGCGCGTCACGATGATTCGCGCATGCGGATTCGGGCTCGGAATCACGTCGCCATATGCGCGCTTCGCCTCCTCGGCGAACCATTCGAAAAAGCTCGCCGCGTAGCCCACTTCGCCGCGCGCTTCGGCAAGCGGCTTGCCTTGTTCGAGCGTCAACAGTTCGGCGAGCGCTTCGCGATGTTCGAGCATCAACTCGCCCCAACGCTTCACGCGCGCGCCGCGCTCTTTCGCCGTCAATGATCGCCAGGCGGGCAACGCGCGTTCGGCGGCGGCGATGGCTTCCTTTGTTTCGGCCGCGCCGCCCCTGGCGACTTGCGCGATCACTTCGCCCGTCGCGGGATTGAGCACGGGATACGTGCCCGCGCTTTCGTACCATTCGCCGCCGATGTAATGCCCGCTCCGCAGAAATTCGTTCATGCGGCTTTCTCCAGATGATCGACGAACGCGCCTTGCGCCAGTCGCGGCTCGCGGTCGATGCGCTTGCCCGCCGTGTAGTCGTTGATCAGGTCGCACGGCGTGTAGTTGCGTTCAAGCTCGAACAGCTCTTCGTCGGAAAGCGTCGTGCCGAGCGCGGCGACCGCGCTGTCGAACTGCGCCGGCGTGTCCGCGCCGACCAGCATGCTCGCCACGCCCGCATGCCGGAGCACCCACGCCTGCGCGATCTGCGCGGCCGACACGCCGCGTCGCGCGGCCACGCGCGCGACCGACGCCGCGATCTCGCGCGACACCGCATCGCCGTACATTTGCGAGGTGAAGAAGTCGGTCTGATTGCGCGTCGAATGAGCGTCGCTCGTGAGCAACCCGCGCGCGAGCGGACTGAACACCGACACGCCGACGCCCTGATCCTGGCAGTACGGAATCATTTCGCGCGCTTCCTCGCGATACGCGAGATTCAGCTGCAACTGCATGTTGACCGGCTTATGCCAGCCGTTGCGTTCGCAGACCTGCATGATCTTCGCGAACTGCCACGTGTACATGGTCGATACGCCGATATAGCGCGCCTTGCCCGCGCGCACGATGTCGTTCAGCGCGCTCATCGTTTCTTCGACCGGCGTATTCACGTCGAAGAAATGCAGCATGTAGAGATCGACATAGTCCATGCCGAGGCGCGTGAGCGACGCGTCGATGCCGTCCATGATGTGCTTGCGCGAATGGCCGCCCGCGTTCTGATACGCGCCCATGTCGTAGCCGACTTTCGTGGTCACCACGATTTCCTCGCGGCGCGCGAGGCGCTTCAGAATGCGGCCCACCACTTCTTCGCCGACGCCCGTCGAATAGAAATCGGCGAGGTCGATAAAATTCACGCCCGCCTCCAGCGCATGACGCACGATCGGCTCGCTGCGCGCTTCGTCGAAAATCCAGGGTTTCCATTGCGGCGTGCCCATATTCATCGTGCCGAGGCACAGACGCGAAACCTTCAGGCCGGATTGGCCGAGGCGAATGTATTCCATGAAACCTGTCTCCTTGCAGACCGGATTTCGCTGCGTGCGGTGAAGGCCGCAATCAGCGTTGTTTGGGGGTGTAGAACGGATTCGAGACGTCGCGCGCGGCGGCGAACACGTCATCGCGATGCGGCAGGCCCTTCATGGCCGCGAGAATCGCGCTCCTGCACGCGCGGTAGTTGTTGTCGAAAACAGCGTCGAGGTCGTTGGTGGCCGGGTTGACCCAATTCGCCGACACGACCACCCACTCGTTCTCCGCTTCGGGCGGCAGCGTGCCGTTCTCAAGCGATTCCGCCACGGCCTTCGCAATGCCGGCTTGCGATGCGCCCCAGGTCGCGTTGCCGTGGAACTCGCTGCCGATCTGCGCCTTGTTCACATAGAGCGTCAACGGCTTGGTCGGCACGCCCGGCCGCGCGATCACGACGAACGGCGCGTGCCCTGCCGACGGTGTCGCCAGCGCCGTGGCGAAGGCCTGGCCTGCCGGACCGTTGCGCGGGCCGACCAGCACGTTGATGTGCGCGAGGTTGACGCCCGGGCCTTCGAATCCTTCGCCGATAAAGAGTTGCTTGTCCGTCGATACGCTCATGGTTTTTCCGTCGAGTGGAAGGGATGACCGATTGTGGCGTTCGGCATGCGCGACCCTGTATCGATGAGTTTTGATCCGGGGTATGAGGCGAACTCAACTCCGGGTTTGTCCGGACGACGCGGGGCGCGGGCCGCGCGCCAGCCAGAAGCGGCAAGTGACCAGGCCACGAGGCGCGCGCAAAGGTGAGCGTTTTCGGGACACGCGATGAGGCGTCGCGCAGGACAGCGAAAGGTGAGCGCGCGCGAAGTCGCTATCGCACCTGCGGCGCGATGTCGGGCAGACATCGATTGCTGGCGGCTGTGCGCGGATCGGCGTTCGCGGCCGCTCGGACGATTCTTCGCACAGCCTGGGAACGCCCGCCAGCAAAGGCTGGCGCGGGTTTCGAAGGAAAGGGTGAGAGGCGGCGCATTGCTCGCGCTCACCCTGATCGAGGTGCGCGCCGCGACAACACCAGGCTCACCGAAACAACGCGGCATCGCCCGCGCCGCCACCGCGAAGAGATGGCGCGCGCGGCGGAGTCACACGAAAGGTGAGCGTTTTCGGGACTTGTCTCGCGGTGCGGGAGAAGCGGCGCGCGGCATCACCGCAGTCGATTCACGTTGCTGACTGGGCGACGCGCGCCAAACACCGAGCCTTAGTCTTCGATCAGAAAGCGCTCGCGATTCTTGCCCGCGAGCCATGCCGGCGAGCGGCCGCGCCCGCTCCACGTCTCGCCGGTCTTCGGATTTCGATACTTCGCGACCGACGCGGTCTTGCGCGCCGCCGTGCGCGTGCTCGCAAAACCCAGTTCCTCGGCCGTCAAGTCGTATTCGGCAATTTTCTGTTTGATGTCGGCAATCGCTTCGGCGATTTCTTTTTCGCGAGCCGCCGCAACTTCCTTGTGAAGCTTTTCGAGCTGAGCGGTCAACTGCTTGTAAGAGGCCATGACGGATGCTCCATTGATTTTGGCGAACTGAAGTGCGGACGCTACCAGATGAATAAAACACCGGATAGTAAGCCGTCGTTGCGCGGCTTGCGCCGTCAATCGTCAATGGCATCGTACACGCGGCGCTCGACATCCACGGCCGTGGGAAACGGCGCTGAATCAGCATCATGCCGATGAGCGCTTCGACCGCGGCTCGCGGGCGCAATGATCCTCGACCATGCGCCGCGGCGGGCATCGCGCGTCACGCTTTTAATCGCTCTTCCAGAGCCGCGAGCGCGGCATTGAGACGTTTGATGCGGTTGACCTGAGTCGGCATACGAACCGCGCCGGAAACCGAATCGAGCCGATTACGCCAATAAGACAGCGGTATTCGGTCTTCTGCGGAAATGTGGGAGATGATGTGTTCGAGATGCTGGATATCTTTTTCCAGTTGCTGGTGGTTCATTTTTTTCCCCGGAATGCTTGTTGACTCAAATCGAAACGCGATGGAAAGCACAGCTAGGTGCCGCTCTTTGAGCGCCATTTTTCGTTGGTCGGCAACTTATTCCTGGCTTCTGCCGCATGGCCTCCTCTGCCGGCAAAAGCTGCTGGTCGCATGCGCTAGCGAACCGTGGAAACAGATTACTGCGTGGGGAATCCGGGTTCCGTTACCTGGCGCACCGACTTCGCTTCCGTGCAAAAAAATCCGCTGACGCTTTATGAATGTCGATCCGTCCGGAATAAATCCGTGTGTGCGTTTTTAACTGTCGCGCATATCGACTGTCCCTTACAAAACAGCATTACGCGCGAATATATAACGGTCGTGCGCTTATTAAAAAAGCGCAAACACAATGCGTTATGCGCGGCTTGTCGAGAAGCCGCGCACGGAAGGAAGAAAGTTTTAATGCTGTAGCCGCCGCGCTCATGCGCGGCCGCGCGCCGTCACTTTGCGCGACAGGCGTAGATCAGGCTGAGCGTGCCGCCGCTCGTGGATTGACGGACTGCATCGAATGCGCCGCCGCAGCCAGCCGTGGCCTGCTGCGCGCACGAGTCGGAACCTGCGGGACATTGAACCAGCGTGGTCGGGCGGCCGTCCGACAGGAACAGCGGCGCACTGCTGCTGCAACCGTTCAGCGCTACGCCCGCGCCGACGGTCAGCACGGCGCATACAATCCGCGCGAAGAAAGAGAAACTCCGGTTCATTTCAAACCCCGATCACATCTTGTTTTTGGATCACGCGATTGTGCCACGCGGTTATTACGCTGCGTCACTCGATGCAAACGGAGTGTTCTCACACGTCACACGTCGATGCCGTATGCCGCGATCTTTTTATAGAGCGTCGCGCGGCCCATGCCGATCTGCGCGGCCGCTTCGATTACACGGCCGCCGTTGGCGCGCAGCGCGTCGCTGAGAAAGCGCTTTTCGAACGCCGCCATCGCCTCGCTCCACGACAACGGCTGCGCCTCGGCGCTCGCGGTGGTCGACGAAACCGGCTGCGGCACGGCGCCCGGCGCGCTCACGTTCGCGGCAAGCACACCGCTTTGCCCCGAACCGATAAACGGCGCAAGCGAACGCGCGTCGATCCGCTCGCTATCGGACAGCATGACGGCGCGCTCCAGCGTGTTGCGCAACTCGCGCACATTGCCGGGCCATCTGTAAGAGCACAGTAAGCGCAGCGCGTCGTCCTGCAATTCGAAGTGACTGCCGCCGCGCGCCTGCGTCGTCAGGTCCTCGAGCATTGCGTAGGCAAGCGCCTCGATGTCGGAGGCGCGCTCGCGCAGCGGCGGCGCGTGGATCGTCAGCACATTCAGGCGATAGAACAGGTCCGCGCGAAAGCGGCCCGCCGCGACGAGCGCGGGCAGATCCGCCGATGTCGCCGCGATGATCCGCACGTCCGCGCGCACGATCCGGTTCGAGCCGAGCGGCTCGAACTCCTTGTCCTGCAACACGCGCAGCAACTTGCCCTGCAAAGGCAGCGGCATATCGCCGATCTCGTCGAGAAAAAGCGTGCCGCCGTTCGCCAGCTCGAATTTGCCGACGCGCCCTTTGCGGTCCGCGCCGGTATACGCGCCTGGCGCCGCGCCGAAAAACTCCACTTCGAGCAAGGCGTCCGGAATCGCCGCGACGTTGACGGTCACGAGCGGCTGGTTCGCGCGCGCCGAGCCGCCGTGGATCGCGTGCGCGAGCAGTTCCTTGCCGGTGCCGGTTTCGCCGAGCAGCAGAACCGGCGATTGCAGTTGCGCCGCGCGGCGCGCCTGGCGCTTCACTTCGAGACTGGCCGCGCTCGTGCCGACAAAACTGCCGAACGTGTATTTAGCGCGGCGCGCCTGCGCGAGCGACTGGCGCGTCGCGATCAGTTCTTCCTGCACGCGCGAGTAGTGCGAAAAAAGCGGCGTCAGCGCCTTCAGCTCGTCGAACAGCGCGAAGCCGACGGCGCCGACGGTTTCCCCGGCGTCGTCCTTCACCGGCAAACGGGTGACGACGAGCGGCTCGCGATCCGTTTCGAGAATGTCGAGCAAAATCGGCTTGCCGGTTTTCACGACCTCGCGCATCAGGCTGTTCGGGATCACCGCTTCGCAGTCGCGGCCAATTGCCTGCTCGGGGTCCGCGAAACCGAAACGCGCGGCATAGCGCTTGTTGATCCAGACGACGCGCGCCTCGGCATCGACGATAAACGTGCCTTCGCTGAAGTTTTCGAAAGTGCGGAAGAGCGAGTCCATCGCGCGACGTAGCACGTCGTCGTAAGTGGCGGGCAGGCCCGCCCAGTCGTTCATCATCTTGTCGCTGTCTCCGGCTATCGTTCTATACGTCGCTGTCTCTTATTGGAGACGATCTTATCTCAACGACGAGATCGCCAACAGGCTTATTCCATAAGGGTTTAACCTCGGAAATCGCAAACTTCGCACGATTTGCGTCGCCATTTTGAGACGTTTGGGTACAATCGGCGCCTTGGCGTTCCTGGGCTTTTGCCCGCTTGAGCCCGTCGAATCAATACGCGGGCCGTTGCCGGGCGGCATGGCATGGAAACTGCATATGGGGCGCCGTGCCGTCGCCCTCCCAGGGACGGCGTACACGTAGAACAAACCAAGCTTCTGGAGACTCAATGTCCTTTGTCATCGTCCTCGCCGCGCTGGCGTTTCTGATGTTCGCCGCGTATCGCGGCTACAGCGTGATTCTGTTCGCGCCGATCGCCGCGCTCGGCGCGGTTCTTCTCGTCGATCCCGCCGCCGTCGCGCCGGTTTTCACCGGCATCTTCATGGAGAAGATGGTCGGCTTCGTCAAGCTTTACTTCCCAGTGTTCCTGCTCGGCGCCGTGTTCGGCAAGGTGATCGAACTGTCCGGTTTTTCGGAGTCGATCGTCGCCGCCGCGATTCGCTACATCGGCCGCTCGCGCGCGAACGCGGTGATCGTCGCCGTGTGCGCGCTGCTCACCTATGGCGGCGTCTCGCTGTTCGTGGTGGTGTTCGCGGTCTATCCGTTCGCCGCCGAGCTGTATCGCCAGAGCAATATTCCGAAGCGCCTGATGCCCGGCGCCATCGCGCTCGGCGCATTCTCGTTCACCATGGATTCGCTGCCGGGCACGCCGCAGATCCAGAACATCATTCCGACCACGTTCTTCAAGACGACGTCGTGGGCCGCGCCCGCGCTCGGCGTGATCGGCTCGGTCTTCATCATCATCGTCGGCCTGACGTATCTGGAATGGCGCCGCCGCGCGGCCATGGCGACCGGCGAGGGCTACGGCACGGAACTGGTCAACGAGCCGGAGCGCGTGGAGTCGAAGCAATTGCCGCATCCGCTGCTCGCTATCGCGCCGCTCGTGCTCGTCGGCGTCGCGAACTTCGTGCTGACGCGCTGGATTCCGAACGCCTATGGCGCGTCGTACACCGTCACGCCGGACATCCTGCCGGGCGTCCACACGCCGCTCACCACGACGATCAAAACCGTCGTGGCGATCTGGGCCGTGGAAGGCGCGCTGCTGCTCGGCATCGTCATGGTGCTCGTCACGGCGTTCGGCCGCGTGCGCGAGCGCTTTGCGGTCGGCACCAAGGCTGCTGTGGCAGGCGCGCTGCTGGCGTCGCTGAATACCGCGTCGGAATATGGTTTCGGCGGCGTGATTGCCGCATTGCCGGGCTTTCTGGTGGTGGGCGATGCGCTCAAGAGCATTCCCAATCCGCTCGTGAATGCCGCCGTGTCGGTCAGCTCGCTGGCGGGCATTACCGGTTCGGCTTCCGGCGGCATGAGCATCGCGCTTGCGGCCATGTCGGACGTGTTCATCAAGGGCGCCGAGGCCGCGCATATTCCGATGGAAGTGCTGCACCGCGTGGTCGCCATGGCAAGCGGCGGCATGGACACGCTGCCGCACAACGGCGCGGTGATCACGCTGCTGGCGGTGACCGGATTGACGCACCGTCAGTCGTATCGCGACATCTTCGCGGTGACGGTGATCAAGACGCTGGCGGTTTTCTTCGTGATCGCGGTTTATTACACGACCGGGTTGGTTTGATCGCAAGTCCGTGCGGGGCACGATTTGCCGGCAACGGTGAAGTTTGAATTCGGTGTCGAACTTCACGGGTCCGAAATTCACCTCTGCGCGGCAACTGACTCATACGGCGCGGGCCGATCGTCAAGTCAATACTCCCGTCACGGAACAGGTTGACAGTTGTTAAACCCAGAAACGCCCGGTGCACTGCATCGGGCGTTTTGTCTTTCAGGGTTCGACACAGAAGCCGCTTGCGTCCACGGAAACGCGGTTCGGATTCGCTCCGGCCGACAGTCAAGTGTCGGGTCAGGCCCGCGCCTGCACTGGCGACGGCCGCCGGCGCGTGACCAGCAACAGCACGGCCGCCGCCGACGCCAGTTCGAACCCCGCCGCCACCAGAAAGATCGGTGTGAAATCCCATTGCGCGCGGACCATCGCGCCGCCGATCGCCGGGCCGATCATGCCGCCCAACTTCGACGCGCCGTGCGCCCAAGCCACGCTGGTCGCACGGATCTCGGTCGGCGAGACGGTCGCGCAAAACGCATTCAACGCGCCCCAGCTGCTGTTGTACAGAAAGCCGAGCATCGCGAAAGCAAACGGCGCCCATATCGAATAGATATCCATCGTTGCGACGATGGCGACCGTCAGGGCGGCAGCCGCCAGATACGTCGGCAACACTCGCGCCGCGCCGAAGCGGTCCATCACGAAACCGCTGCTCGCCGTGCCGATCACGCCGGCGAGCGCGCTCATCGCCATCAGTTGCGCGATATGGACCATCGGCATGTGGCGTGTCAGATGCAACAGCGTCGTGGTCCACGAATTATTGATGTAACTGAAGATGCCCGTGGCCAGGTACGCGACCCACAGCAGCAACGTGATCGTCACGCGACCATTTGTGAACAGCAGCTTCGGGGAAAACCTGGGCATGCGCTCCGGCTTGCCGCTCACGACGAAGCGCTGGCCCGATGCAATCTGGAACGACGGGTCGAACCGCCGCAGCGTCTTGCCGATTCCCGGATCGGTCGGATTGCGCATGGTCAGGAATTGCAGCGACTCGGGCAGCCACAGCCACAGGCAGCCGACCAGCACCAGCGGCAGCAAACCGCCGACCCAGAACGCCGCCTGCCAGCCGAACGGGAGTATCCACGCCTGCACGCTCGCGCCGATCAGATTCCCACCCGCGTACCCGCAGAACACCACCGACACCGCCGCTGACCGATAGCGGGCCGGCGCGAACTCGTTCGCGAGGGTAATCGTCGCCGGAATCACCGCGCTGAAGAACAGCGCCGCCGCAAAGCGCATCACGTCGAGTTCCAACACCGTCCGCACCTGAGACGTCGCCATCGTCAGCAGCGCGAATACCGGCATCGCAACCAGCAGCACGCGCCGCCGGCCGAAGCGGTCCAGCATCGGACCGGACACGAGCGTGCCGATCAGCAACGCCAGTTGTTGAAGCACGAATACCTGCGTCAGTGCAGCCGGATGTACGTTGAGCCCGTGCGACAACGCAGGAAGAATGAGCCCGATCATGAAGATGTCGTAGCCGTCGATCACCATCGTCGCGGCCAGCACCGCGACGATCAAGATGTGCAGCCAGCGCAGCGGCTGATTGCCAAGTAGCATGCCGACGTTGAGTTCCGTCGTCGCGTTCATGTTGTCGTCTCCAATGTCTTTTTGCTTATGCATTCGGTGCTCGCGAAAGAGCCCGCCGCGCGAAGCGCGGACGGGGACACGTTAGCGGGCCCAATCTGAGAGTGGCAATTGACCATTACGCTATGCGTGCATAGGCAACGCCCTATGACCCGGCGCCTCAGGCTGAAAATAACCGCACAACGCATCGAGGTCTGTCTGTTGCGTGGCCGCTCGCCGCGCCGTCTCGATCAAGCCGAGCGCGGGATGCGCTTCTCCGAGCATGCGTATGGCCTTGTCGGCAATCGCGTGGAAGTTCGAGCGCTGCGCCGGATCGCCGAGGCTGTCTTCCACGGTGATTTCACGCACGCGTCCCGCCGCGCGAATCCGGACGCGGGCTGGCCACTTGACCGGGTAGAGGCTGTCGAGCGACGCATCGGACGTGACACACACGCGCGCGGCAAAGGCCACCAGGTCCGGCGTCCATTCCAGGCGCTCGCGCGCGACATCGTCGAGCGAGGCAGGCCGTAATGCGGCGAGCGCCAATTGCCCGCGCACGCTCAGCAGGCTCGCGAGGCGGCCGGCTTCAGGCGGTTCGCGATCGATCATCGCCGCGTACGCCGACGGCACCGCAATCTCAACCGACTCCACACTCGCCGGATCGACGCCCTCTGCAAGCAACGCCTTCAGGCCCTGAACCGCCGCGAGCACCTGCTTCGCCGCGCAATGAGGCTTCGTGCTGATCAATAGACGCGCGGGCATCTCGCCCTCGTACGTGGCAAGCCAGCCCGCATTTGCGTCTGCGCCGCCGATGGCGCGCAGCCACGCGTCATTCAGCAAGCCGACGTCGCCATCGAATCCATCGGCCGCGGCGAGCGCCGCGACGCAGCCGGCTCGCACCGCCTGGCCGAATAGCAGCCAGCGACCGGGGCGGCGTCCGGCAGTACGGCCTATCGGCGGCGGCGTCTGCGCGGCGGCCAGCGCGAGCGCATGGCACATCCGATCGCGCGATAGGCCGAGCAGGCGGCCCGCCGTCGCCGCCGCGCCCAGCGGCGCGACCACATAGCTTGGCCACGAACCGCGCGCGAGCAATGACACGCCGCCCAGCGCGCAAGCGAGGCGAATCGACAGTTCCTCGCCGACGAAAAGCGCGTCCGTGAACGACGACGGGCTTGCGTGCGGTACGCACGACGCACGAAGCGCGAGTGCGGTCGGCACCACGATCGCGCTTGGCGTCACTGCGCTCTGCCGGTGAATATCGTCGACCTCGGTCAAGCGCATCGTCGCGGCGAGACTGGCCGACGCAGCAAGGCCGCCGCCGTCGGCGTTCGCGACGAACCGCTGGATCGCGCGGCCTTCCGGCGTCGCCGCACCCGCCAGCAACGCGATAGCCGAATCCGCGAGTTGCAGGCCGATCGCGTCGCGATGCGATTCGCTCGATGCCGTCGCCGCAAAGTCAGCGAGTCGCTCGATGAGCGAGGACATAGACGGCCTGCTCATGTTGCGAGCAGCGTCGCATGACCGCCCGCCGCGCCGACCACGAGCCCCACGCTGTCACGCCATGGTCCGTCAGGGAGCGCCAGTTCGACCGTCAACACAGCGACGCCGCCCTCGGACGACGCGTTGACTGGCGGCCGATCCTGCGCGGCCACGACGGACAGCGGATGGACACCGACACAAGACTCAAGCGTCCAGGCGCTCAGCTTGCCGCCATCGGGAAGCGCGTCGAACGACGGCGTTGACCGGCCAGCGGAAATGGACAACGCGGCCTTTGTCAGCCACTGCGCCGCGGCTTGCCATGACGACGGAGCGCCATGCAGCGCCACGCAGCGGTTCACGCGCACCCAACTGCCCTTATACGCGACCGACAATTCCACCGCGTAACGCTCACCCAATGGCGCATCGCCTTCCATGCGCAGCAGCGTCGCGTTACGCGTGAAATCCGGCGCGATCCGCAGCAGCACTTCCTCGGCTCCGGCGCGGCGCGCCGACGCTTCGACCGCCGCGAGCACTTCCGATGCGCGCGTCGCGCCCGCAGGAATTGCGCGCAGGGCGACCTCACCGATGGCGCTTGCGCGCTTCGCGAGATCGAATTCGGCGGAATCCGCCTGTTGACGCAAGTCGGCGTAAAGCGCGGTCACATCGACGAGGCTCTCCGCGCCCACCGCATGGATCAACGGCTCGCCCACCGACCACGGCAACCCATCCAGACCGATTACGCCGACCTTCGGCTTCGCGGCCAGGCGCTCGCGCAGAAACGCAGCCGCGCTCTCGCCAAGACGCGGCGCCGAGACGACCTCCGCGACATGCGACACCTCGCGTATCCATGGATGCACGCGTGCTGTCAGGGCGGCCAGCAACGCTGGCGCGCCTTGCGCAAACACCACGGCGAGCCCCTCGCTCCAGTACGGCACGAAGTGCGTCAGCCACTGCACCGGCGCGGGCTGCGCGAACGACGTATAGGCCAGCACGGCATCCAGCCCTTGCCCGCGCATCGCTTGCTGCAGCCGCCCTACCCGGGCTTCGAGTACTGCTTGCGGAACCTCGTCCCGCGACCAGCTGATTAAACCTCGGCGCATCGATTCGTCTCCTGTCTATATAGGGCGGTCAGGCCGGCACGCTGAACAGATCGCGAGGCGTCTTCGTCAGCACCTCGCAGCCGTGTTCCGTCACGCGGACCATATCGCCGAGCACCATGTAGCCGACTTCCGGGTGATAGGTGTTCGGATGCACGATCAGCGTCATGTCCGGCTCCAGCACGAGTTCGACTGTCTCCAGCACATGCGGCCCGTCGACAAAGAGGCCCACGCCGTGGCCGCGTACCCGCGTATAGGCCGACGTCACGTAGTCACCCAGACCGTGACGGCGGAAGACGTCGTTCTGCGCGCGCGCGACGTCGCCATGCGTCGCGCCCGGACGCACCGCGGCAATTCCCGCCGCGAGGGCTTCCTGATAGACCGCATACGCGCGCAACTGGGCCTCGCTCGGCTCGCCCACCACGAGCGTGCGGCAGATCTGCGCGTAGTAGCCGTCGACGCACGGCGTCAGCTCGGTGGTCACGAGATCGCCGGCTTCGATCCGCCGCTCGCCGGGCGGATGCATCCCGCGCACTTCCCGCCCGCCGCTGCCCAGAATGACGAAGTTCTCCGGACAGCCCTGTGAGCGGAACCATCCCTCGACTGCGGCAATCAGCTCGTATTCGCTGCACCCGATGCGGGCCGCCTCGCGGAACACTTCGTAGCCGGCATCGGCCAGCGCGCAGGCGCGCACCACGGCTTGCGCCTCCGCCGCGCTCTTGTTGACCATCAGCCGATCGAACCACGCGGTTGTCGCCGCGATCGTCGCGCCAAGCGGGCCGCGAGCGAGCCGCGTCGGTGCGGCGCCCGGCGCGACGATCGCCGCCTTGACGGCGCCGCGCGCCGCAAGCCACGCCTCGGTTTCGGCGAGCGGCCCGCTTGACCACGACACTTCGACAGCCGGTTGCTCGGCGGCGAGGCGGGCCGCTTCGGCCGGGCTGTCGACGAACAGCCGGGACGGCCCGTCGCGCTGAATGCACGCGATCACCTGACCTTCCATCGGCGTCACATCGAGCGCGTAGCGCAGGTAATCGCTGTGCCACACGTCGCCCGGCACAACCAGCAAGTCGAGTCCCGCGTTGGCCATCTCCTCACGCAGACGACCGGAACGTTCCTGATGAAGTTGAGCGCTCATGACACGGTTTCCTCCGGCGTCATTTGCACGCCGTAATCGCGAGATGCACCGTCCGGCGTCACGTAGCCCTTCTGAATATCCGCCTCGATCCGTTCGCGCGAACGCTCGCGCACATCGCCGTAGCCGCCGCCGCCCGCCGTCCAGAACGTGATGGTGTCGCCCGCGGACAACCCGATGTTGCTTTCCTTGGTCACCGAGCGCTCCGCTCCGTCATGACGCCGGATCAATGCCGCGTTGCTCGCACCCGACTTGCCGCCCTTCACGCCCCAGGGCGGTTCGATGATGCGTTCGAGATTGACGTTCACCGTGCTCTTCTGCAGCGCGCGATAGCGCAGCACCACGCCGAGGCCGCCGCGATGTTCGCCCGCGCCGCCGCTGTCCTCGCGTAGCTGGTGACATTCGACGAGGAATGGATAGCGGATTTCCTGCAACTCGACCGGCGTGTTGCGCACGTCGCCCTGGCAGATGGACACCGATGCCGACGCGCCGTCTTCCGTCGCCCGGCCGCCCCAGCCGCCGCCGAAGATGTTCATCAGCACGTAGCGCTCGCCGTTTTCCTCACGTTGACCGTAGAAGGAGCAGCCGCCCATGTCGCCCTTGTGCGCGGCCGGCACGAAATCGGGCAGCGCTTGCGAGAGCGCGCGCAGCAGCGTGTCGATTACCGTCGGCAATGCAATGCTCCACAGCCCGAGCGCCGCCGGCGGACGCGCATTGAGCATCGTGCCTTCCGGCGAAATGAGCGTGAGCGCGCGGAAGCAGCCTTCGTTCACCGGCGCATGCGGCATCGTGATGCACTTGAAGGCGACGCGCGCCGCCGACAAGCCGCCCGAGTAGCCCGAATTCAGCGGCCCCGGCACCTGCTCGTTCATGTCGGAATAGTCGATCGTCAGATGCGAGCCTTCGACGATCACCGTGACCTTCACACGCAACGGCACGTCGAGACGACGCCCGTCGCTATCGAGCCGCGACTCGGCCGTGTAGACGCCATCGGGAATGCTTTCGACGACTGCGCGCGCCTGCGCCTCGGCCTGGTCCCACGACGCCGCAATGCAGTCACTGACGGTCTGCACCGAATAGCGGCCATACAGTTCGGCGAGACGGCGCCCGCCCAGCTGGCACGCCGCGATCTGCGCGCGCAGATCGCCGAGCGACGCTTCGGGGAAGCGGATGTTATCGGAGATCATCTGCCATACGCCTTCGTTGCGGCGGCCGGCCTCGTAGATCTTGATCGAACGCATCTGGATGCCTTCGTGGAAGATCTCGTACGTCTGCACGTTGCCGAAGCCTGTCCGCAGACCACCGACGTCCGCCCAGTGCGCGCGGTTCGCCGCGAACGCGACAACCTTGCCTTCGAAGAAGCACGGCGTATACACGACGACGTTGTTCAGATGCTGACCGCAGACGCCCGCGTGATTCATGATGACCACGTCGCCGGGGGCGAAACCGTCGAGCCCGAAGCGGTCGATACCGTCCTTCACGGCGATGCCCAGGTCGGCGAGAAAGATGGGCAAGCCGCCTTCGTTCTGGCAGATCATCCGGCCTTCGGTGTCGATGAGGCCGCAGCAGAAATCGCGAACCTCATAAATCATCATGTTGTAAGCGGACTTGCACAGCGCGAGCGCCATCTCCTCCGCGTAGGCGATCAGAGAATTGCTGACGACTTCCAGGGTAATCGGGTCCACGCCGGGACGTGTTTGCTTCTTGCTCATTGCTGATTTCCTTCGGGCAGTTTGATGGACACCACCATGTGGCCGTGTTCGGTAATGCGGGCGACGTCGCCGGGGAAAATGACCGTGGTCGAATGCGGTTCCTCGATCACCGCGGGCCCTTCCACCTCGAAGCCCGGCGCCAGCGACGGACGCCATAGAATGCGCGCGCCCAGCGGCTGCTGCGGGTCGTCAAACGTCACGTCGCGCCGCTGCTCGGGGCGTTCCTCCTCAGCCTCGAACGGCGCGCTGATGAAGCTGTCGATGGCATCGCCACGGCCCACCAGAGCGGTAAGCCGCAGATTCACGACTTCGATGATTTCGCCAGCCGCCGAGTGCCCATAGCGCTGGTCGTGAAGTTCGTCGAAGCGCTCGCGCATCGCGGTGTTCGTGCTCGACAGCGCATCGGGACCGCTCAACGGCACCGTGATGCTGTGCTCCTGACCGCGATAGCGCAGATCAACCGCGAATTCGAAGTTCGCGTGATCGACGTCGAGTCCGTCGTCGTGCAGTTGCCGCTTCGCGGCTTGGGTAAGCTCGTCGAACCCGGCGATCACGGTTTGCTCATCGAGCTTGCCAAGCACGCCGACGAGTGTGCGCACCAGATCCTGGCGCCACGGCGCGAGCAGCATGCCCATCGCCGAGAAGCTGCCGGGGAGCTTCGGAATGACGAGCGTCGGGATATAGATTTCCTTGCACAGCGCCGCCGCGTGGACCGGGCCCGCGCCGCCGAAGGCAATCATGGTCGTGTCGCGCGGATCGACGCCCTTGCGGACGGACACCGCGCGCACCGCAAGCGCCATGGCTGAGTCCGCAATTCGCACGACGCCCATTGCGGCTTCGTTCGCGCTCAGGTCGAGCCCCTCGCCGACGTACTGGTCGAGCGCCCGCTTCGCGCCTTCGACGTCGAGCGCCATCCCGCCGCCGAGAAAGCGGCCTGGATTGAGGCGGCCCAGCACGACGTTCGCGTCGGTAATGGTCGGTTCGACGCCGCCACGGCTATAGCAGACCGGGCCGGGCGCCGCGCCCGCGCTTTGCGGGCCGACATGCAGACCGCCCGACTTGTCGCGCCACGCGATGCTGCCGCCACCCGTGCCCACTTCAACAATCGACACGACCGGCAGTTGCATCGGCTGCCCGGTGGCATAGCCGCCAATGTAGTAGCCGTCTTCGATCGCCGGAATGCCTTCGGTGATCAGCGTCGCCTTAGCGGTCGTGCCGCCCATGTCGAAGCCGATCGCCTGACGGATGCCGAGCAGCTTCGCGACGTGCCCGGCGCCGATCATGCCGGCCACCGGACCGGATTCCATCATCGAGACCGGCTCGACCGCCGCGTGGGCGAGCGACATGCTGCCACCGTTCGAACGCATGATCTGGATGCCGCCACGGAAGCCGCGTTCGTCGAGGTGCGACTTCAACGTGTGCAGATAGCGCCGCACGCGCGGGCCGACGTAGGCGTTCAAAGCGGTGGTCGACGTGCGCTCGTATTCGCGGAACTCGCGCAGGATTTCGTGCGACAACGTCACGAACAGATCCGGATACGCGGCACGCAGGACCTCGCCCGCCGCCAGTTCATGCTGCGGATTGGCATAGGCGTGCAGAAAGCAGATCGCGACCGACTCGATGCCTTGCGCGACCAGCGCAGCGCCGAGCTTGCGCACCGCGTCCTCGTCGAGCGGCGTGAGCACATCGCCCTTCGCGTTCAGGCGCTCACGCACCTCGAACCGCAACTCGCGCGGAATCAGCGGCTCCGGACGATGGAAATGAATGTCGAACGCTTGCGGACGGTTGCCGCGCCCGATCTCGTAGACGTCGCGAAAGCCCTCGGTTGTAATCAGTGCGGTGGCCGCGCCCTTGCGCTCCAGCACCGTGTTGATCGCCATTGTCGAGCCGTGCAGGAACTCGTCCAACTCGTCCAGCTTCGAACCGGCCAGTTCGAGCGCCGTCGCGACGCCCTGCGTGGGGTTGGACGGCGTGGTCAAGGTTTTCGCGAGCAACAGCTCGCCTTCCCGATAGCCCACCAGGTCCGTGAATGTGCCGCCTATGTCCACACCTACTTGATTCATCGCTTATTCCATGGATTCAGTTTTCAATTAGCTGTCCGATATGTCATGCAATCGGTGCCGACCGTGCTGCAGAACGGGAATGGTCAACGGTGTGTGCGTCTCCTTTTCCTTTCTTGTTCTGTGAATCCAATTTAAGGGACATCGATTAGCGCAAGCAATCCACCAGCGACCTATGTATTCATAGTAGTATCGCTATGGGTTATGCGTTGACGGAGACAAACAAGATGTTGCCGGTAACATTGCGTGGGCTGCAGGTATTCGTAGCGGTAGTCGATTCAGGTGGCTTCGGTGCAGCAGCGGCAACGCTCAACATTTCTCAACCTTCTGTCAGCGTGCATATACGCGAACTCGAAGCGAAGCTCGGCAGTCCGTTGTTCGAACGTCATCCCGGTGTGAGTCCGCAATTGACCACCGCGGGCCGCGCGTTTTATAGCTATGCGCTCGAAACGCTCGAACGCACCACCGCAATCTCCGCGAATCTGAAGAAAAGCAAACGCAAGCTGCGTTTCGCCGCACAACGCTTCGCGGCCGATTCGCTGCTTTCAAAAGCGCTCGGTGAATTTTCGACGGCATTTCCGCAAATCGAACTGGTTGCGCTTGCCGGCACGTTCGAGGAAGTCCATTCGCTGTGCTCGCGCGGTCAGGTCGACCTGGGCTTTCTATTGAGCAACGGCAAGGTGCCACGGCTGGATGCCGAGCCGCTTGGCCGTTATCGGTTGGCGTTCATTGGATCGCCCGATCATCCGCTCGCGAACGAAGCCGATATTCCGATCGAAACGCTCGCGCAGTACCCGTTCATCGTCGCGTACGACACGTCGTATTTCGGTCGCACCATCGCGAGCATGTTGCGCGCGGCAGGGCTCGCCGAGCCGAACGTCGCGTCCCAGGCGCAGGAAATGAGCATGGTGCGCAACATGGTCATGGCGGGAATCGGCATCGCGTGCTCACTGCGGCGCTCGGTGCAGAAGGATATTGCCGCCGGCACGATCGTCGAACTCGACGTGGACGTCGCGCCAATGCACCTAACGCTGCATTACGTGCGCAATCCCAAATCCAGCATGCCGGAAATCGACCGGCTCATCGACATGGTGCGGCAGGCCGAAAGCCTCCCCAGCTGATCGCGCCACGGCCACCGGCACGCGGGCGCGGCTTACGTCGCGAGCCGCACTGTCAGACGCCGCGCATGGATGACGTCGTCGGCTGCATCTGGCGCGCATTGACGTGAATGGCCCATGCCGCCGAGGCCGCGCCCAGCATGGGCAATGCACCGATCGCAAAGAAGCTCGTCGCGCTCGCCCCCATGGTGAGCGAAAGGCCTCCGAGTGTGGGCCCGATCACCGCCCCGAGACGGCCCACGCCGATCACCCAGCCGAGACCGGTCACGCGCATTCCTGTCGGGTAGCACGTTGCGACCAGCGCGTCGGACGCGCCTACCCCGCCAATCACGCAGAACCCGACGAGGAAGATCAGCGCGCAGAGCAGCACGACGTTCGTGCCCGCGAAACCGAGCGACACGATGCCGATGAAGGCAATCACATAAGTGCCGGCCAGCACCAGAAACGGCGACCAACGATCGACCAGGCGGCCGAGCAACAGATTGCCGAACGCGCCGCCGATCTGATAGCCGATCGTGACCGTCGCCGCTGTCTCCAGACGCAAACCGGAATCGTGCAGGATCACCGACATCCAGTTCGACAGCAGATTGAGGTCGAGCAGCACCATGAACGTGATGGTCCACAACAGCAACGTCAGGCGCGTGCGGCCGTCGTTGAAAAGCTCGCGAACCACGAAGCCCTTCGCCTTCTTCTCCGCGATCACATACGTGGCGCGGCGCTCGGGGTCGGCATGGGGCGCGATGCGGGACACGTAGCGCCTGAGGCGTTCCGGGTGTGTCCCGGCCGCCGCGAAGTAGCGCATCGATTCAGGCAACAGCAGCGCGAGCGCGACCGAAAGCACTAGCGGGACAACGCCGCCGATCAGGAAGACCGCCTGCCAGCCGTGCTGCGCGATCAGTTGCGCGACCGCCCAGCCGCCCAGCGCCGCGCCGAGTGAGAAGCCGCAGAACATGACCATCGTCGCGGTCACGCGGACCCGCGACGGCATGTACTCGCTCGTGAGCGCCAGCGCATTGGGCATCCCGCCGCCCAGGCCGAAGCCCGTCAGGAACCGCAGCACCGCCAGTTGACCGATCGAGGTGGCCGACATCGTCGCAAGCGAGAGCAGGCCGAACGCGAAGCAACTGAAGATCATCACCGGCCGGCGCCCGTAACGGTCTGCTAGCGGACCCACGACCATTGAGCCGAGCATGAGGCCGACCTGGCCGGCGGCGAACACCGGCGTCATGGCAGCGCGATTGATGTGCCACGCCTTGATCAACGCGGGCGCGACAAAGCCAATGGCCATCGTGTCGAAGCCATCCACCAGCAGCACCGCCGCGCACAGCACCGCGACGAAGACCTGAAAGCGGCTCAGCCTGCTTTGGTCGATTAGCGCTTCTAGATCGATCATGTGTCGCTCGGGCATAGCAACCTCAGTTAGCGGCCGGCAAGCCGAACAGGTTTCGCGCATTGCCGTAGAAAATTTTTTCCTGGTCTTCTTTCGAGAGGCCGACTTCGTTGAATAGCTGCACTGCGGTCGCCGGGTCCCAGCACGGATAGTCGCTGCCGTACATCACATGGTCCGCGCCGTAGAACTCGATCGCGTAGCGAATCCCCATTTCGTGCGGGGACACCGTATCGGTGTACATGCGCTTGATGTAGGTGCTGGGCGGCTTCGGCAAATTGGCCCGCTTCGAATTCTTGTCCATCCGCCCTGCTTGATACGGCAGCGCGCCGCCTGTGTGCGACATGATCACCTTCAGGTCTGGATGGCGCTCCATGAGACCCGACAGCACCAGCCGGCAGGCAGACACACTGACGTCCACGACACGACCGAGGCTCAAATAAAGCGCGCCGTCATAGCCATCCAGGATGTCCGGGAAGATGGAATCGGTAGGATGCAGGAACAGCGGCACGCCGAGTTTTTCGATGTGCGCGTAGAACGGTTCGAGCCGCTCGGCGTCGATCCGATCGACCGAGCCGACACTACCGGGCAAATTCACGCCCACGAGGCCCAGCTCGCCGATCGCATGATCGACCACTTCGATCGCGATGTCAGTATCGCGCAGCGGCACCGCGGCGCTTGCCCATAGCCGGCCCGGATAGCGTCGTTGCGCGCCGGCCATTTCTGCGTTCCACAGCATCGCTGCTTCGCGGCCCTCCTGGACCGGCAGATCGGAGAAATGCAGCGAGAACGGTCCAATTGAGCAGAGCACGTCGACCTCATAGCCGAGCGTGTCCATGTGCGCGATCTGCTTGTCGAGGTCGAACCATTCCTCACCGAGATTAAAGCGCGCGCTTCCGCCTTCCTGACGCCAATACGTGTAGCCGCCCTTGCCGTTCGGCTCCGCGCGCGGGAAGCCATCGCGCTTGCAGAGCGCCTCGAACACCGAACGAGGCCACCAGTGGAAGTGGGAATCGAGAATGCGCATGATCGTTGCTCCGTCAGTCACGCCCACCATGGGCACGACGTTAGTCTGTTTGCAATTCGCTGATTTCAGAACCGCACGCTGAGGCCGGCACCGACGCCGAACTGGTTGTTTTGCCCGTTCGCTATTTCCGTGCCGGCGTATCGGGTGCGGTCAACCTCTGCGTAGAGGGTCGTTCGTTTGGAAAGCAGGTAAGTCAGCGACGACATGATGAGGGTTTTAGACCCAGCCCTTTCAAGGTCTTGATCAAGATGTCCCGCCTTTGGCGCGTTTAAGCAGGCGAGCGGTACTGTGATGGGCGCGGGCTACCGCGCCTTCGACATAGGGTGCGGGTTTGCGGGTCTTGGG